>JAGVGJ010000033.1 GCA_020057115.1 Candidatus Omnitrophota bacterium
AAGGCGTAAAAACAAGGGCTTCTCCGACGGGCGATGACTATTTTACCGACGGAGAAATAGAATAATTACAAATAGGGTTTTTCAACGGTCTCAAATTATGTTATAAGTATATCATATAATTATAAAGGTGGCAAAACACATAAAAAATAGGCCGCCACCTTATTGGCGACGGCCTATTGATGCAAATGTCCAATTATTTCTTTTCAGCTATTATTACGCTGCAACCTTCTTTGATGCTCTTTATATTATAGCCGTAATTCATGTCATCCACGAAACAGGCCGATATGGCGTAACGCGCGCTTATCACTTCGGCCGATGCGATCTCCGTGCCGTCTCTTCCATATATCTTGCAGCGATCGCCCTCCATGAGCCCGTCCTTAGTGCCGATACTTACGATTGCAAGGTCATTCTTCCTGTCGATCGAAAGCACGGTACCCTTCTGGTCAGCGGCGCTCACCTCTATCGGCTCTAGGCTTACGGCTTTCCCTGACTTGACAAGCTCTACCTTGCTTAATGTATCGTTCATTATATTTATTATCCTTCGGTCAGTCTCGCCCTGCATAGCCGCCTTTATGCGGCTTGCAAGCGGCGCCTTTTCAAGCATGTATATGCGCTTCCTTAAAGCGGCTTTCTTCTTCGTGAGCAGATCGACCTGGCCCCCGAGGTCCTGGCGCAGCTTTTCCAGCTCTTCCTTTAGGGAGTTGGCCTGCTCTTCGTATACCTTCTTCTCCTTCTCCATGGTATTTGCGATCTCGGTCTTCTGGATAGCAGTCTCCTGCAAAAGCTCCGCACGGCTCCTCAATGTCTGATTATCCTTTAAGAGCACTGTCCGCATCATGTAGTAATCTTTTTTTATCTTCTTTACGTAGACGAATGATACCAACCCCAGACATATGAGCGCCAGAGACAGCAGTATGACTAATAACCTTGACGCCGAGTTTTTATTTTACATATACTCCCTTCCTTATTTATAATTTAAGACCGCAATGATTCCGTAATCTTTATTATCTCTCGTCTTATCTTTGACTCATCGTGGCGCACAAGCTCCGTTTCATGACTTACGTCCGCCACTATTATCCTGGCTTTCGTGATCTTCTTCAGCCGCTCCATACCTCCGAGCTGTACTGGCGCCTGGTTCTTCTTCGCATATTCAGCTATTGATTTATCGGACAATTTCGTATTCGATACTATTACATAATCAAGATGATCGCCGCCAAGATAATCGACCACCTCTTTGACATGGCGGCAAACATCGAAGTCCGTGGTCTCGCCCGGCTTCGTCATGAGGTTGCATGCATAGACTTTCTTGGCCTTCGTCTTCTTTATCGCATCAGTCACGTTCTTTATGACAAGATTTGTTATGACGCTCGTGAACAGGTCCCCCGGTCCGATAGTAAGGATGTCCGAGTTCATTATGCATGAATACGCGTCGATGTCGCATTCCTGGGGAGGCTCGTGCCAGAGTTTTTTTATGGCAAGCTTCGGGTCCCTGTCTTCGCAGAGATCGATACCGCTCTCTCCCTTGACCACATTGCCATCGTCGAACTCCGCGCAAAGGGTCGTTTGGGATTTTGCTATCGGAAGGACAATGCCCTGTATGTAAAGTATATCGGCGAGTTCCTTGACGGCCTCTATTATCGAGCCCTTTATCTCCGCAAGGGCTGTCAGGAACAGATTCCCGAAATTGTGCCCTATAAGCTCATCGCCTTTCTCAAAACGGAATTGCATCACCTGGTTCATGAGGTCGGGCGCATTCGAAAGCGCGACGAGGCTTCTTCTTATGTCTCCGGGAGGGAGTATCCCGAATGACGCGCGCAGGCGCCCCGAAGACCCTCCATCATCGCTTATGCTGACGATAGAGGTAAGAAGCACGTTGGGTATGGTCTTTAATCCCATCAACAGGTTTAAAAGCCCAGTTCCTCCGCCTATACAGGATATCCTGACCTTTTTGTAGAGGGTTGCATTGAAGCGCGCGATGAACTCGCGCTCATTATAGGGTTTTATTATGAGATCGCTTGCGCCCATTTTTTTTGCCAGCAAGACGCATTTTATATTTTTGTCTGAAGTGAGAAGTATAAAACATTTCTTTGAGGTTTTTAGAACGTCCAGGACCGATTCGTACTCTTTTGCGTCAGGGTAAGAGTTGCAGTCGAGCAATATTATCCCTGTGGTGTCGGCCTTTGATATTTTTTGGATATCGCCAAGAGAATAAGCAGATTCGGTAGTCACGTTAAGCTGCGACAATATAGCCTTGACATCATCTGTGAATGTCTTATTTCCTGCTACAAGAACACCGCTCGCCATTTTTCTATTTTTCTGTTAAATCTATTCTTTGTCCGGCAAAATTATCAACTTTGGTTTAGCCGTTTCCCGGCCCATCTCTTTTAACACCTGCCTGTATAATACGCCCATCTGGGAATCGCGGTCAGTGCCGCCCACTGAATCCTCCCATGACACGAGGGCATTCCAGTATCCTTTTATCATGTTGTTGCCCTGATATGCCGCGCCCTCTTCCGTAACCGGTATCTGGTGCATGGGGAATGATTCTATTAATTGCTTCATCCAGTATTTGCTGTCGGTGTAATTGCCGAGCTCGAAATTTGCCGTCGCAAGGCCCCACATCGACGCTCCCATTTCGTTCAATATCGGATAGCGCAGTATCGCAAGATGCAGCTCGCTGTTGTTGTCCGGTATCACCTGCCCCCACGGATAAGCTATGATCCCGCCCGCCTCCTTCTCCTTCATCTCATTGTCTCTCTTGGCGAGCTTGACCCATGTAGGATTATCGACGACCTTCTCTGCCCATTTCAGCGCTTCCTTGAAACCCGCCTGGGCCTCAACGTAGTTTTCATGGTCCTTGGCCAGATACGCCGTCTCGAACGCCGCCCACATCTTAGCCGTGAATACGCCCGGCTCGACTATCTGGGTCCCGGACTCCGGCGCCTGGACAGGCACTTCTTCCGTATAGGAGCGGTTTGCAAGGATCGAGTCAAAATAGTCCTGCGCCTTTTTGATATCAGCCTCGGAATGAGGTATTACGTCGTAAGTCTGGCGGTATTTGTCATTTAAAATGAACGGATTTATGCCGACGTACGGAAGTATAGGCCAGGCGCCCACGAAGCTTCCGCCTTTTACCAGCGTCGTGCCTTCGGCGGTTTTGACGTAATAATATGGTGTCTTCCACCCGCTCGAAAGGCCTGATTCGATAGAACCGAAAGGCGCTATCTCAACGCCCTGGCCGGTCCCGTAGAACGTTACCCTGCCCTTTACATCGTCAAGATAATAGAAGGACCTCATGGCCTCGCCCATAAGTATTTCGGCCATCGCCTTGTAGAACCCGGCCGCCTCTTTATCGCCGGCATCCCAGAACCTCACGGCATTCTTCTGAAGGCCGAGTATCGCCCCGCCCGTCCACTCCACCGAACCCATCGGATGGAAACCCTTTCTCACCTTCTTCACATCCTCATCCTGCGGGTCCGTGAAATCTACAAGCGTAAGCGTGCGCGTGTTGCCGTCGGGAAGCGAGACCGTGATTTTGACCAGGCTCTTACGCAATACCGTATCCGTCAGTTTCTTCAATATGTCCAGCGGTATCTTGTCGCCGACTGGGCCGGCCATCGTCCAGGAGTAGACGTCCTCTGCAAATATCTTGTTCTCTTTGCCCGCCCACAACCCCTGGTCTATGGTGCCCTCTCTCGGATGATAGACATTGCGCTTGAACCATTTGACGCCTTTATCGGCGGCTATTCTCCACTTATCGTCGCCAGTGATATCGTAAAGCATGTAGAGCGCGGCGCATCCGTCCACGTGCGGCTCGGTATGTATCTTGTCCGGAGCGCGGTCTCCGTCCCTTATGCCGCCGTCTCGGTCCTGCATAGCCAGGAGCACCTCGCCCAGAGTTATCGCGTAAAATTTATACTTCTCGGGGTTCACGATCAGCATGGCGAATATCATGAATGACGTGGGGCCGGGAGTGGTATGGAATTCCAGCTCGCCCTTTCCCTGCCTCTTGAGCGATGTTATGTCAAGGGCGTTTATCACGGCTTTTACGGGCCGGCGGCCGGAACCTTTATATTTGAATAATTTCATGATGCCGTAGACTTCATTTGTATCTGCCCTGGCCTTCACTTCATCCCTTGGTATGAAGAGCCTGGCAGCAAAATAGTCGAGGACATCTTCCGCCTCTTTCTGGGATCCCGCGGCTTTCAGGACGAGCGCGTCAACGGCCTTATCATACAAGAATGCCAGGTTCTCATATCCCGGATGCCCGAGATGGCTCGGCGAAAGGTCGGTATCGGCATTGCGCGCGACGACTATCGAATTTGTTATGCCGGGCATATCCAGGATCTTTTGCGTATCTATATTAACGCCTTCTGTCCCGCCTGAGGTTTGCTGTGCGTTGGACGCCGGGATACCGACAGCTGGGGTTCCTCTTAAAGGCAAACGCCCCGCGTCTGATCCGTCATCGGAGATATCCCGGAGCGGCTCTTTTTTGACATGCGGGCCGGACTGCGATCCGTCGAAGAGGCTGCAGATACTGCTCCAGTCAGGGCATGCCGAAAAGAAGCATATGACCAGTGTCAGGCCAAGCGCTCCCAGCATTACTTTTAGACGCCCCTTAGGACCTATTATCTTCATCTTTTAAACCGGCCTCTCCAATGCTTCCATGCCTCTCTGACATATCTCTTTTGCATATTCAGTCCAGAGCCCCTGCCCCCAGTAGCGGAAATCGCTCGACTGGGACAATAACATGTATATAAGGGCTTTTCTGTAAGACGGGCTTTCCTTATCGACATCCTTGCCGTCATATGTTTTGTGGAATGCCACGCTAAGCTTTTTTATCGGGTCCATGACATCCTCATAACCCTTGACCCAGTTCTTGTCATTGGTCCACGAGCCTTTATCGAGGCTGAAGTTCGGGTCTTTGGAGTGTATGCTGTTTATCGCTTCATCGCACGCGCCCCGGCGGTATCCTGTGACAAGCTCCCATATCCTGTGCTGAGCTATGGGCTGGATCGGGGTGAAGGACTTCTCGTCAATGCCGCTCGATCTTATGAACTCAAGATATTCCGAGCCGTTCATGCCCACCGTCCCGACAAGACCTATCTCGCGAAATGCCTGCTTGTAGCATGGAGGGAACTCGTTCATCATAACGCCGCCATTTTCGCCGTCGCCTATCTGCAGGACAAATGGCGGCAATTTCTTCCCGTGCCAGTCTTCACGCATCCTGGTCTTCGCCTCGTAATACGGCTGCATCTGCGCGACAAGTTTCGTGTCAGAGCCCTGGGTCTTTATAAGGACGGTTATCTCCTCCGTCTCGCCGAGGGAATTCTTAGCTACGAGCCTGTGCGGAAAATGGGGATGTTTTATGCCCGTGCCGTCGAGATTCTCTATCGTATGTTCCTGGACCATAAGCCATTCATAACCGCACTCTTTTAAAGCCTTTATATAAGCGTGGCACACGTCCGGATGTATAGGAAGGTGCATCTCCGGAGGCGAAAAACCCTTGACTCGCCCTATGGCCTCTTCTCCGAATATAGCCTCAAAATGTTCTCTCCACGCGAGTATCTGCAATTTTATGTCTGGGACAGGCGTGGAGGTCGCGACCGCATGCGCCCACATGGTGCCGAGCCATTCCGCGTTCTGGTAATATCTCTTATCGCACGTGATGGCGGATAATTTATCGAGCACTTCGCCGTTGCCCATCTGTCTCAATCCCCACAGAAGGTTGCCGGAATAATCGAGCATAACGCGCGGGTTATGCCCCTCGCCGGCAAGCTCGCGTATAAAATCCGATATCCTCGAGTAGCACCAGTAAAATACAGAGGCATTGTGGTTGTCTCCGAGATCCTGATGCTCCATCATATACTGCAGGTTAGATACCAGATGCGCGCGGCGGACATCGTCGCATGACGCCGGTATCGTCGGCTGGTGCATGTGAAGCGCTATGCCGAAGCCTGACTGCACCCTCTCAAAATCTACATTTGAGACTGAAGCATAGAGCCCTGCCTTTGACTTTACCGGCTTCACGAGCTTCTTCTCGTCGCACGTGATATTGGGAAGCCCGTCGACTATTGTCTGTGCCTTAAGCTTAGACGGCATGAACGACCTCTCTTGACCTGATATTCCCGGCAGCTATCTTGCGGCCGGCGCTTTTTGCTTTTAAGGGATCTGCCTTTATGCCGGACGGCTGCATATAAGATCCCGCGATATCCATGTCATGGAATATGTTGTCTCTTAGTTCCACTTCCTTAAGCCATGCGCTGTCTATGTTCCCGCTTAAGAGCTCATTATAGATGCGGGTAAAACGGTTCAAGTGAAGCTTGGCCCGCCTGTGCGCGTACGGCACCATAGTCCCTGTCTTCATGATAAACGCCCAGTCGCTCGACTGCGCCAGGACCAGTTCTCTCGACGCCTGGTTAAGCGCGCGCGAAATGAGCCTGTCTTTTGCGGGCTTCTTTATGTATTCCGAAAACTTTACGGCAAGCTCTGCCATGCGCGAACCGGCTTTATGGAGATGCCTGTAGAGCCAGTCATTCGAACCCTCGAGCCAGAACTCGCTGTAACCTTTCCAGCCCCAGCTGCATGTCGCAGGAAGGCAGACCTGGTTGGTCGGATATTTCGCCAGATATTCCGAAGGAGTTATCGTCTTGACGGTCTTCTGGTCGTATGCCATCTTTCTCATCAAAAAGTCTATCCACATCGGGCCTTCGAACCACCAGTGGCCGAACAACTCCGCATCATAAGGCGCGAGTATCATCGGCTTCCTGTCCATATGGGCCGAAATGTGTTCCACCTGCTTCTCTCTATTGAACATGAAGTTCGCCGCATGTATAGCCGCTTTCTCCCTCGCCCAATCCGGAATATACGGCTCTTTATTATCTGTATTTCCTGTTATGCGCCAGTATTTGATGCCTGTATTTATCCTGAGGCCGCTCGGATGTATGTAAGGTTTTATATAATCGTGGTCAAGCTGGTGCCCTATGTCCTTATAATATTCCCTGTAATCCCCGTCCCCCGGATACCCTTCCTTTGAGCTCCATACCTGCTTCGACGATTCCCAGTCCCTTCCGAAAGCCGCCACGCCCGAAGGACAGTATATCGGAGCGTAAACGCTGTGCCTGGGCACAGGATCCGCATTTACGACTCCGTGCGAATCAATGATGAAATATCTTATCCCTGCCTCTTTTAATATCTTATCGACGCCCGGATAATATCCGCACTCCGGCAGCCAGAATCCTCTCGGCGGCCTCCCGAAAGTCTTTTTGTAATGCTCGACGCCTATCATTATCTGGGCGCGCGCGTCCGATTCATTTACGCCCGCGATCGGCAGGAACGCGTGAGTCGCGGCCGAGCCTATCACCTCTACGAACCCGAGGTCCTGGAACCTTTTGAATGCCGATACGATATCATTGTTATAACGCCTTGCGAACGTATCCCTTGCCTCGGTAAATCTCTTGTGATACATGAGCGCCAGGCCGTGGAAATGCGGCTCATATCCGGTCCTGTCTAGCTCTTTCTCGGCAAGTTCTATAAGCTTGTCAATGTGGCGGATATATCTGGATTGTAAAAGAGGATCTTTTAACATCGAGACCAATGGCGGCGTCATCGACATAGTTACGCGGAAATCGACGCCGTCCTTGATCAGCGACTCGAAGACGTGTATGAGAGGGATATATGTCTCTGTTATCGCCTCATAGAGCCAGTTCTCCTCGAGGACATTCTCATCCTCCGGGTGGCGCACGAAAGGAAGATGCGCGTGGAGTAACAGGCAAAAATAACCTTTTAACATTTTCCCTCTCTTAAGGATCTACGGATTATATTTTGTCTTAGCCCGCTCGACGGAAGTGGTTATCTCTCTGCGCTCCACCCTGTCATTGGATATGGCCGCGAAATCCAGCGGTATCTTCCCGTCCGGAAGGGCGAACCTTAAGGTGAACGTGCCGTCAGGCCCAAGGTCCACCTTTCTGTCGCCCAATAATACTGTCGCATCCGCTTCGGTGCGGCCGTAAACTATAAGCTCGGTGCCTATCTCGAAGAAGAATTTCCTGCCGGCGACCCCGACCAGGTGCTCGCTCGCGCCCCTTGAGAGCGATTCGCTGGCCCCGCCGGTGGTCATCTCTTCGGGCGTAACAAGCTCTTCCGAAGCTCCGACGCGCCTCCTGGCAAGGCCGCCCTTTGTCATCAGCATGTCGGTAAGATACGGCCTTTTGGACATCAACCTGAAATATTTTCCGTAACGGTCGTAAGCGTTTCCGAGCCCGAAACGGCCTTTCAGCAGGTCTCTCAGCATCGGAGATATGCCGTAATAATACGCCCTTATATCGTCTTCCGTTAAAAATACCCTCTTCGCCTTCCTCGCGCGAACGAGCGGATCTTGTTCTTCCGCGAGGGACTTTTCAGCGTATCTTCTGCCGGCGGCAGCTCTTCTCTTTACGGCTTTTGCGACAATGCTCTCTCCCCTGGCCTGCGGCGCCTGGCCGCCCTTCTCTTCGGATCCGTCCGGAGGGGCGCTGTATTCGACGTTGACATAAGGCGCGTTGGCCGAGCTCTCGGTCGCCTTCATCCATATCTCTTCGCGCCTCCACGACATGTGGGCGCGAGGCGTCGTGACAAAATTGGATCTGGCGAATGATAAGAACCTTCCGGAGAGCGTCTTCATGCCTATCTCGGCGCAATAACTTACATTGTCTTTCCAGAGGTTCGCATACCAGTTGCGGGCATGCCCGACGTCAAGGTCGAAGAAGCTGTTGGCATTCGAGCCGTCGAAATTGATGTTTGTGACGTCGTAGACGCGCAGCGCCATCTTGGCATGGCTAAAATCCAGCTCCAATTCCTTCTTCGCCGCGCTAAAAGACGATTCCGCGAGTTCCCAATAGGCATAGATCCAGTAAGGGTCGCGGGCTATCAGCGTGACCGAGGTAGCGCCGTAGTCGTTGGGGAGATCGTAGCTGTCCGTGATATGACTGACTGCCTCCGGAGCGGATCCGGCGACGGCCACAGAAACAGCCTTTGCATTCTTACGAACTTTTGCGGTTTTGCGGTCTGACATATTTTTGCCTCAGTTTAGAGACTGTAAACTTGCAATGTCTGGTCGGCTATGATGTCCCAGGAAAAACCGGTCTCGACGGCTACGCGGCCGTTGCGGCCCATCCATCTTCCGTGCTCGAAATCAGCGAACAGGCTGCCGATGCCCCATGCTATCGAGCTCGGGTTCGGATATATCTTGAACCCTGTGACGTCATGCCATATTATCTCCGACGGGCCGCCGATCTCGCTTGCGACAACGGGCTTGCCCGCGCTCCACGCTTCCAGTATGACTATGCCGAACGGTTCGTTCCTTGAGGGCACGACGACGCAATCGCATGCCTTATAAAGGTCGACCAGCCTCCATCCGCTCTGGTGGCCGATGAAACGGCAGGCATGGTGCACTCCCAATTGCTTGGCCTTGTCCTCGACCGACCAGCGCATGTTGCCGTCGCCTGCAAGGACAAACTTCGTATTGGGGTAATATCTGAGCACGTAGGGCATCGCCTCGACCAGCAGGTCCGGGCCTTTCTGGTAGACCATCCTGCCGGAGAATAGGACCATTGGATCATAGGGGTGCATGCCGAACTGTTTCTTGACCGAGCCCTGGTCTACCCATCCGTCGTAATTCCGGTAGTTAACGCCGTTATATATAGAATGGGCCTTCCAGTCAGGTATGTTATACATCCACATGACTTCATTCTTAAGGGCGTTGGAAACGGTTATCACCCTGTCGGCGCAAAAAGATCCGTGCCTCTCATGATCCCTTATCCTCGCCGATCGGCCGCCGTAAAAATTATTGCCGCATCTTCCGTATTCCGTCGAATGGAGCGTCAGGATGCCTTTTCTGCCGCGCCCCTGCTTTATCCAGACCATGGCATTGGAGGCAAGCCAGTCATGGGCATGGATTATATCAAAATGCGAGCCCATATAATTCTCGATGTGGAATACGGTATTGACGAAGGCGCGGCACATGTTATTCACCTCGTCGACGAAATCGTTCGCCCCCTGGTAAGGTACTCGATGGTAATGGACACCGTGGATATTCTCATACTGAGGATGGTCATGCCTTCCCATGCGGGTTATGACATGGACCTCATGCCCCTTCCTTTCAAGCGCCGCCGCAAGCTCAGTAACGTGCGCCCCGATACCTCCGATACTTATCGAATGCAGTGATTCCCAGGATAACATCGCGATCTTCATCTCATTCCTCCATGATGTAAATATAAGATTTTCACATAATAAGTTTTAAAATTATATCTTATTTACGGGAAAAAGACAATATTTTTCTTATGATATTATAATATATTATAATATCAATATCGCTAAGCGCTTAAAATATGTGTATCCCGGTCTTTTTGAGGATCTTGGCAAGTTTTGCCATAGGCAGGCCTACTACATTATAGAAACAACCTTCTATGCGGTCTATGAATATCCCTCCAAAGCCCTGGATGTCAAAGCTTCCGGCCTTATCGAGCGGGGACACTCTTCTGAAGTAATTCCGTATCTCGCTATCGGTCAATGGGTACATATAGATCTTGGTCTTTTCGTATTCGGTGTAGGTCTTGGAATTATCGATATCCATGACCGCTATGCCGGTATATACCCATTGAGGTTTTTGTGAAATGAGTTTCAATGTCTTAAAAGCGTCTTTTAGATTCTTTGGCTTTCCTATTATCTTATTCCCTACGAGAACCACGGTATCGGCGGATATTATCACGCCCGAATCATATCTCTTGGCTACATCGGAAGCCTTCTTAAGGGCGTTCCTCACGACCAGCTCTCCGCAGCCCCTCTTAAGGTCGTGGCTCTCCTTGACGCCGGAAACCGCGACCTGGAAATCGAGCCCCATCTGTTTGAGCAGGTCCCGCCTCGCTATTGATCTTGAAGCCAGAATAATACGACGCATAGCTTGCTCCTGTCCTACCCGCTGGCCGCGCTTTCCCCGGCCAAGTATCCCGTAGAGAAAGCCTGCTGGAGGTTATATCCTCCCGAGGAAGCAAAGCCCTCGATGACCTCTCCGGCGAAATATAACCCCGGCACGACCTTCGACTCCATGGTCCTCGGATCTATCTCTTTAATAGATACGCCCCCGCCGGTCACCATCGCCTCTTCTATCGGCAGGCTTCCTGTGACCGTAAGCGGAACGGCCTTTAACATCCTTATGATAGCACGCCTGTCGTCCTGCGTCACCTGGTTAGTCTCCTTCCCCGGAGACACGCCCGCGAGTTTAAGGAATAGGTCGATGAGCTTGTTGGGCAACATGTCCTTCATGATGTTCTTAAGCTGGGATTCTCCCTTCATCTTAAATTTATGGAGGATGCTCGACTCAAGCTGCTCTTCCCTCATGCCCGGCTTCATATCTATAAATAATTTTACCTCTTTATGCTTTTCCAGGAGCATCATGATATCGCCGCTCAAGTCCAACACGAGCGGGCCCGATACGCCGAAATGCGTGAACATGAGCTCTCCCACGCCGGACCTTATCTTCTTCTTCCCGCATTCAAAAGTTATCCGAATGTTCTCGAGGCCAATGCCCTGAAGCGATTTAACCCACGCCTCTTTAGTGACCAGCGGCACAAGCCCCGGCTTGAGCGGCGCGATCTTGTGCCCCAGGCGCTCGGCGATATTAAAGCCATCTCCCGTAGAGCCTGTGGCCTTGTAGGAGGCGCCGCCCGTTGCGATGATGACGCGTGAAGCTTCTATGGAAGGATTGCCTTCAAGCTCTAGAGTAAAGATATGGCCTTCCTTCTTTATGCCGGCGAGCCGCGCATTATAGACGATCTCGACATTATTGTCTTTGAGGGATCTCTCGAGGACCTCTACCACGGAACTTGCTTTATCGGTCGCCGGAAAGACACGCCCCTGCCTTTCGAACTTCATCTCAAGGCCATTAGACCTGAAAAATTCTACGAGATCTTCGTTTGAAAATGCGTAAAAAGCGCTCCGGAGGAACTGGCCTTCTTTTCCGAACCTCTCGATAAACATATCTATGGGGGCTGTATTGGTGATATTACACCTGCCCTTGCCCGTTATGAGTATCTTTCTGCCGATGGAATCATTGCGCTCGATGAGGATCACGCGTTTTTCGCGCCCCGCGGCGCGTATCGCGGCCATAGTTCCTGCCGCACCGCCGCCTATCACGGCAATATCATAGCTCTTCATTCGATCTTCCCCGCGATGAAACCGGACGCCCATGCCCAAGCAAGATTATATCCGCCGCGCCTGCCGGCCACATCGAGTATCTCGCCCGCAAAATATACGCCTCTTGCCAGTTTTGACTCCAAGGTCCCGGACCTTATTTCGGCTGTATTAACGCCGCCCGCCGTAAATTCGGCTTCATTCCATCCGCGCGTCCCTGTGATATTAAATCTTTTCTCTTTTAAAGCCGATGCGACCTTCGCCGCGTTGCGGCTGCCTAACAGTTCTTCCAGGGCAAAGCCGAATTTATTAGGCAATATCCCGGCTATGATATCTTCTCCTGAAAGACCGGCCCGTATCCTGCGGCCCATCTCCTCCTCCAGCGCGGCCTTATCCATAAACGGGACCATATCTGCCAAAACAACCGCGTCTTTCTTCTTGTTCCTGTTAATGGCGATGGAAATATCTTCGCTTATATCTATTACGGCAGTGCCTGATAATCCATACTGCGCAAACAACAGGTCTCCTGAAGCCTCGGATACGATCTTATCGTCGATGACGCTCTTCACTTTAGCCTGTATCTTCTGCCCCTGAAGCAGGTGGCAAAGCATATCCTTCACTATAAGAGGGACTGCGCTCGGCGCCGGTTCTATGATATTATGCCCGAATTCTTTCGCGAGAGCATACAGGCTGCCGTTAGAGCCCAAAGCCGGATATGACTTGCCGCCGCCTGCCAATATCACCTTGTCGCATGACACCGTCCTGCCGCGCCTTGACCTTATCGAAAATCCCGACGCTAGCCTTGAAATGGACATGACGTCAAAATCTGTCTCTACGGAAACGGAGAGCCTCGCGAGTTCCGTCTCGAGCACCTTTAATACCGAAGACGCCTGGTCGGTCACGGGAAATATCCTTCCGCCTTCGGAATAGGCCGAAAGGCCCAGCTCTTTAAAAAATTTCTTTATATCATCACCGCCGAATTTTGAGAATATGGAAGAGACGAGCTCCCGCGCTTCCGCGTTGTAGAACCCGGCGTCGATCTTATCATTTGAAAGATTGCACCTGCCGTTACCTGAAGCGAGGATCTTCTTGCCGAGCTTCGGAAGGCGCTCGCATATCACGACGGAATATCCTGAGCGTTTTGCGCTTATCGCAGCCGCGATCCCGGATGCCCCGCCGCCTATAACCGCCACCTTGTAATGTTCCGCCATTATCCTATGCTCCTTGCCCTGAATATGGTGCCGCCGCCGAACTTCCGATTTATCCTGTCTATGGCCACGTGCGAGCTCTCGCGCTTCGCATCGCCGGCATCCTGGAACAGGTTCTCTCCGGAGCCGGCAGACGAAAAGTTCGAGCCCTTCACTCCGACGAGCCGCACCTTCTTTGCCTTCCTGTCAAAATTTTCGTAAAGCCCTGTCATGCACTTATATATCTCGTCGCAAAAATTTGTCGCGGGCTCCGTTGTCACGGATCTGGTGTAAGTGCGGAATCCTTCCAGCCTTATTTTTAAAGTCAATGTCCTCGCTTTCAGGCCGTCATGCCTGAGACGGCCCGACACTTCTTCCGAAAGCGCCATGACGGCACCGTATATTTTGTCTCTGTCGGCAGTGTCTGTATCGAACGTGATCTCATTACTTATGCTCTTGGCCTCTTCGCGCGGAGAGACCATTCTCTCGTCGATACCGTTGGCAAGTTCCCAAAGGTCCGCTCCGTGCTTGCCGAATATCGATACCATCTCGTCCATATCACGCCGCGCGATATCGCCTATCGTATTTATCCCCATCCCGTTTAAGACCGCTTCGCTCTTGGGCCCGAGGCCCCAGAGCTTTCTTGCCGGGAGCGGCCGCAAAAAATCGAGGAGGCCCTCTTCCGTAACCTCGACCATGCCATCGGGCTTCTTCAGGTCGGATGCTATCTTCGCGGCCATCATGGTGGGCGCAAGCCCGCATGAAGCGGTAAGGCGCGTCTCTTCCTTTATGCGCCTCTTTATCTCAGGGCATGCACTTAAAGGCGTCCCGAACAGATGATAGCTGCCCGTGATATCGAGAAATGCTTCGTCTATGCCTATGGGTTCGATGTCCGGCGTGAATCCGTAAAATATTCCGTATATCTGCCGCGATACGGCGCTATACTTTTCCATGTCCGGACGGACAAATACAGCGTGCGGGCACCTGCGGTAGGCCTCGGATATGGGCATTGCGGAATGGATGCCGAACTTGCGCGCTTCATACGAACACGTAGAGACGACGCCCCGCCCTTTGCCGCCCTTGGGGTCGGAGCCCACCACTACAGGCTTCGAGCGAAGACGCGGATCGTCTCTCTCTTCAACGGCCGCAAAGAAAGCGTCCATGTCCACATGGACGATAAAGCGCCTCTTCTTCACTCCTCCGTGCCTCTATACTCTTTAGATATCATGATAGCGCTCGTGATATTCTCTATCTCCCGTTTCAAGTCGCTCGTCTTAACTATGAACCCGGAAGCATGGAGCTGATTGGCAAGCTCAAACCTCTCATTGGTCGAAAATGCGGTGATCATGAAGACCGGAAGGTCCTTATCCTGGGAGCGTATCTTCTTAAGCAGTTCTAGGCCGTCCATGCCCGGCATCAATATGTCCAGAAGCACAGCTGCCGGCTTATGCTTCTTTATCATGTCAAAAGCCTCCAGGCCCGTTGAAGCGGTAACGACATCGTAACCGCTGTCCTCAAGCCTCAATTTTAACATCTTTATGAAATCCGGCTCATCGTCTACAACGAGTATCTTTCTCTTCTTTGCCTTCGCCATACCGTCCTCCGATCTTTATATCTTTGGCAACACGAACGTAAAACTGCTCCCCTTGCCGTAAGTGCTCTCCGCCCATATATTCCCGCCGTGCGCTTCTATTATCCCTTTAACGATAAAAAGCCCGAGGCCGGTACCTTTACCGCCGGCCCCGATGGTCCTCCTGAACTGTTCAAACTTATTGAATACTTTTGGAAGGTTCTGCTTCGATATCCCGATGCCGCTGTCATATACGGTGCATTCTACGGAGCCATCCTTTGTTTGTATCTTTATTCCGACATAACCTTTTTCGGTGAATTTTATGGCATTATCCAATAGATTGGTAAATACCTGCACCAGCATGTCTCCGTCAGCCATGACCAGTATCGGGGCAGAGAAGAACTCTTTCTCGATCATCAGGCCTTTAGCTTTTGCCGTAGGCTCAAAAAGGGTGATGACATGGTGCGCCAGGCTCAATAGATCGACTTCGTTCTTTTTGATATTAAGCTTGCCGGATTCCATCTTTGACACATCCAGAAGGTCGCTTATTATGCGCGCAAGCCTGTTAATGTTTATCCTCGCGGTCGCCAGTATGTCCGCCTGCTTGCTATTCAATGGGCCGGCCACGCCTTCCATTATCAGGTCTATCCCCTCTTTCGTGATCGATAGCGGAGTTCTTATCTCGTGAGATACGGTAGAGATGAAATCATTTTTGATATTATCGAGCCTCTGAAGCTCGGCATTCTTTATTTCAAGCGCTTTGTAAAGGCCCTGCATCTCCGCGTTGGCTTTACTGGTCATCGCAAGGGCATCCTTTATCGCCTCTTCGGATCTCTTGCGCTCCGTGGTATCCCTGAAAAATCCGGCCGTATAACGCCTGCCGTTAAATATTATAGACGCCGCGGTGATGTCCGCGTAAAATATGCTGCCATCCTTTCTTTTTATTGGAGCGTCCTTGGTTAACTCAGCGCCTTTCTGAGATAATTTCTCAAATTGTTTCAGCATGTTGGGAACGGCCTCCGAAGGATGGATATCTACGACGCTCAATCTCCTCAACTCTTCAGGATCATAGCCAAGCATCCTGCACATCATTTCATTAAAGTCCCAGAATCTCTTAGTTTCGGCATCAGCTATTAGTATCCCCTCGTGGATATTCCTGAATATCGCGCTCAAACGCTCTTCCGACTCTCTTATGCGCTTCTCGGAATCCTTCTGCTCCGTAATATCGGTTATAACATTCGCAAAAAACTGGGTATTGTCATGCTCGTCCTTTATGAGGAATATATTCTCGATGACCGGCACCTTCCTGCCTTTACTCGAAATGATCAAAGACTCTCCGGTCCACTGCTTTCCATCGACCACCGACGGAAGGATGTCTGTCTCAAGGCGGTTGATCCATTCCCGCGGATAGAATTTGCGGATATTTTTCCCTATAACGTCTTCGACATTCTTCTCGTCGAATATCCCGCAGAGGGCAGAGTTGGCATATGTGATATTGCCTTTCATGTCAGCCATACCGAAACCCTGGCCGGAATTGAAGGCGAACTTCTGGAATATGGCTATGGCCTGGTCTGCCTTCATGTGTTCTGTGATGTCGCGATAGATGCTGAGGAACATCTCCCGGTTCTTGTATCTTATCATCGAAGACATCACTAACAGCGTCTTCTTTGAGCCGTCCTTTGCGCGGATAACGGTCTCGATCTCCTCGAATGCCTTCCCTTTTATAAGATCGCCGAGCCTGTCGAGCGCTGCTTTGCACTCTTTATTGTCCGGATATACAAGAATACTGAAATCTCCGGAATTATTGGCTTCGTCGATAGAATATCCGGTTATCTCCTGCATCCTGGAGTTATATACTTCGAAATGGCCGTTCATGTCGCTTATAGTAACGCCGTCGCCGGTCCTGTAGATTATCATGTGCAGGAGCCAGACCGTCTCCTGAAGGGCTTTTTCGGCGAGCTTCCGCTCCGTGATGTCAGTGGCCATGTTTACTATCGCGCGCCGCCCGTCGGGCAGTTTCTCCAGCGGAGCTGAATTGAAATACCATATCCTCTTCTCTCCGCTCTTGGTGATCAAGGTGTAATCGCCGTCTTCTACTTTATTTTTCGAGGCGTGGACCTTATCGACATAAGATATTGCAAATCCATTCTTTGTGCCCATGGCCTTTTTGAGCAGCGCATCTATGGTAGGTATATCCTGCATGGCGTATCCGGACATGTCCGTCCATGCCTTGCTCAAGAGGAGCACTTCACCGTCTTCAGCATATACCATGAGCGGGAACGGGGCACTTTCCATCGCCTGGCGGAACCTTGTATCGCCTGCGCCTTCGGATTGTCCATACAGCGGTTCCCGCGGACCGGCATTCTCAAGGATCTTTATGCGTTTCTTGAGACGCCCTATCTCCTCGACAAGGTCTTCTTTGGCTCTGTCAGTTGCCATCTAGCCTTTCTTCCGCCCAGGCCTCTTTTCGGATTTCGCAGGGCCTGTGGCATATTTCGAGCTCATATCTTCAAGTTGTTTGTTCTTCTTCTCGAGCTCGCTCTCCATCTTCATGCGGCTGGTCGATTCCTCTTCAACTTGCGCAGTGCGCCTCTTGAGCAATCCCTCCAGCTCCACTTTGTATTTATTGGCTTCCAATTCTGCCTTCTTGCGCTGGGTGATATCCGTGGCGATAGCGCACATGGCATAAATACGCTTCTCGCTGTCCAGGAGAGGGAACTTCAGGCTGGTATATGTATGTATCCCGTCAGGGAGAGGCAGGATCTCTTCTGTCTCAAGCGGCTCTGCAGTATCAAGCACTCTTACGTCTGTTGACTGGAACATGTCGGCTATCTCTTTGGTAAAGATATCATACGGGGTATTGCCGACCACCCTCTTTTCCTTTAAATGAAAAAGTTTTTCGAAAACCTTATTGACGAATATATATTGCCCGTTCATGCCCCGCCCGTATATGAGGGCCGTGGAATTGTCGAGTATCGCGCGCAGGCGGTCTTCGCTGGCTATCAGCTTCGCTTCTGACGCTTTGCGCTCGCTCATATCCCTGAATATGCCTTGCAGAACCTTCTTGTTCCCTATCCTCACGACATTGGCTCTTATGTCTACCGGCACAGTAGAGCCGTCACTGCGCAATACCAATAGATCCGTCATGGATGTCGCGCTATCATTCACATGCTGTTCAAATAGCCTCTTGTAAAACCTGGCTTTATCTTTAGGATGCAGCTGCGACTGCTGCATGCCTACGATGCGCTCCAGCGGCAGTCCGAGCAGGTCTTCGGCCTTCTTATTAGCGTCGATGATGATACCCGTGTCGGCATCGGCCAGTATTATGGCGTCATTCGCGGACTCCATCAATTTGCGATATCTGTTCTCGATCGACCTGGAAGCTTCCTCCGCACGCTTGCGTTCGCTGATACTTGTTATCATCTCAAGCGCCCCGGAATACCTGCCATTATGGTCGAATAGCGGCGTGGCTGATACTATGGCCCACAGGTCGTTCCCGTCCTCGCGGTGAAATTTAAAGTCGTGCCTCTCCCTGCCGCCTCTTCGCAGGCTCTCTATGTCGCTTCTTGCGGTTACTTTCCACTCGTCATCCATTAACGCGAAGACCTCTTTGCCTATAAGATCCTCCACCCGGCAGCCGAACATCTCGGATATCCTGTGATTGGCAAAAGATATCCTGTCGTCGCTATCGATGATCCATATGCCTTCCGTCGCAGTCTCTACGATATGGCGGTACTGCTCCTCGCTCTTGCGCAAAGCTTCTTCGGCCTTCATTCTCTCGGTTATGTCATGCACATATTCTACAGCGCCGGTCAGCTCGCCGGTCTTGTCATCCTTTAAAGGAAAGCTGTAAAGATCGAACCAGCCTATCGTAGTTCCACTCGGGCCGGTCTTGGGGCTGAGTTCATGCTCCATCTTGCCGCTTTTAAAAGATTTTACGACCGGGCAGGATTCGCAGTGTTTATCCCTGCCATGATAGACCTCATAACATTTCTTTCCCACTATAGGCATAGCGTGTTTGTACCACTTCTCCATGGTTTCGTTAACGCGGATTATATTCATCTCTTTATCCAATACGGAGATGCCGTCCTGAATGCTCGAAAAGACTGTTGCAAGAAAACGCTCTCTTTCCCGCAATTCATCCTCCGCGCGCCTATGTTCGGATGTGTCCCTCATTATGGCCTGCGCAAACTTCTTTCCGTCTTGATCTATAGAACTGCATGTGATGTCTACGGGAATGGCCTTGCCGTCTTTCCGCAAAATAAGAGTATCCGATATCTTCGCGTAACCATTTTTGATCACCTCTTTGAAGGTGAGGTCTATCTTTTTCATCTCTTCGGCAGGATGTAATAATTTTATATTTTTCTTCAAGAACTCTTCGCGGCCATATCCAAACAGTTCTTCGGCCTTCCTGTTGGTTTCAACAATATTGCCGTCGGCATCCGCCAAAAGTATGGCATCGCTCGCATTCTCCATCAGAGCATGATATTTTTGTTCAGTATCAGTCCTCATCTATCCCTCTTTAGCGATGGTTGGCGATCAGGCAATGGCTGCTATTATTGCAGCGCCTTTTCCAGAGCCATCTTTTGATAAGACTATTTTTATATTGGAAGATTTCTTCCCAAAGATCTCTTTTAAAGCTCTTCGCATCTTCTTCGCGAATGTTGGATGCCTTTCATATACGGTACCGTCGATCGCTATCACATGTTTCTTTAAAAGTCCCGGATCGGCCTTGGTCACGACTGCCGCAAGCGCCGAAGCGCTCACTCTAGCGCTTCTGGATGACACTATCCCGCAAACGGTCCTTACCATTTCCCTGTCGCGCAGGGTAGAATTCTTTATGCCCAGCTCTTTTAATATAGAGGCTGTTTTGGATAGCCCGGTCGACCTGTCAGCCTCTATCTCGGATGCATACTGAGTCTTAAGAACGCCTTTTTTCTGAATGGCCTTCTTTGCAGGGCCGCTAAATAAAAAGCCTCTCTTGGACATGTCGGCTAAAACCAGCCTTGCGATCTCGCCCATATACATGCCGGATACCATTTTTTCGAGTATCTGGTCGCCTGGATTTTTAGAAGCCCTGTCCAGCGCAATGTCGCAAGCGGCCCGGCGCAGTTTATTGAAATTGCCCCATTCGATATTTATTATCATACGGCCCGATGGAGTGGCGGCGCCCGGCCATTTTTTAATATTTGATACTTTTTCGCGGTAGCATGCGTTCGTACCGGTCCCGATGATAACGCCGACATCGCAATCTTTATCCTGATAGCTCCTTGCAATGAGCGTTCCTACGGTGTCATTGGCAAGGGCCGTTACTTTGATGCTGTCCAGACCTTTTCTGGCAAGAGCATCCTCGAGAAGTTTTACAACATCTTTTCCGACCACGCCTGTGGCGCTGAAACCTTTAGTCCACAGAACGAGGTCTCCCGACGCCACGCCCGTCTGTTTTATAGGGAATGAGAATGTAAACCCGAGCTTTCTCTCTTTCGGGCCGCGGCAACCGTCATATTTAATGAACTTTTCGATGCACCCTGCAAAAAAATCGAAGAGCTTATCGCCTTTACCTGCGATACGCTTCTTATCGAGGACGAATTTCATGACTTTGGGCGGGATTGTCCTGCCGCTGCCTTTAAGCTTGACTTCAAGCACCCTGAAGTTCGTCCCTCCCAGGTCCAGGGCCAGGAAAGATCCCTTCTCTTTTCCGGTAGGTATATCGACATAAGTAGGTATCATCTTGAGAGAGCTCTTCCTGCCGCATAGCCCTTTCTTCATCTCAGAATGGAATTCGCGCACGATCTTGCGCATTCGAGAAACGGGGATATCGAATTCGTATTTTAAATGGCCTATATATTCGTTCAATTCCATAACCTTTCGAGATCTTTCGGAAGCGGCGCTTCGAATCTCATCCGTTTGCCTGTGGCCGGATGAGTGAACTCTATCGCCCTGGCATGGAGCGCCGCCCTTTTAAACTTCAACTTAAAATCACGGCGGAATGCATAAACGCTCTCGCCTAAGAGCGGGTGCCCTATCCCGGCAAAGTGTATGCGTATCTGGTTGGTGCGGCCCGTAACAGGCTCGACCTCTACAACGCTGAATCCATTCTTCCTGGCAAGGACTTTATATTTTGTAACGGCGGGGTCGCGCCTGTTCTTATTGCGATTAAATATGGGGTCTTTTATGGTATCGGAAGGTTTCTTTATGATCCTCTGGACGAAAGCGATGTACGTCTTCCTGATGGCGCGTTTCTTGAATTCATCCATCATTAGTTTTTGGAAGTGCTTGCCCTTGGCGTATAGGATTATGCCTGAAGTCTCGCGGTCGATCCGGTGGCATGGATAAGCATTGGCGGCGACGCCCTTCTCGTCAAGCTCTTTATTGAGAAGGTCCGTCAGCGTGTTGGTCTCTCTCTTCGGAGTAGGTATGACCAGCATGCCTGACGGCTTATCCACCGCGATAAGTTGTTCGTCCTCGTAGATGACGGTATATCTCTTCTCGCTCATTAGACCGACCCGATATGTTAGAGTATACCTTTTTTATGCTTCTTATCGTATTCCCTCAGCTCATCGTCAAGCTGTTTAAGCTTCTTCTTGCGCGCAGCCTCGAGGCGCTTCAATTCCTGCAGCAATTCCCGCTCTTCCAGTTTCGGACCCAGGGCGGCTCTTCTTCTGGCTTCGACCTCGCGGCGCTTCTCGTCTCTTCTATCCTGCTTGGCCCTTACCTTCTCTTCCTTGGCTTCTCTTGCGGCCTCGCGCTTCTCTTCCTTCGCCATCTTTTCTTCTTCGATCTGAGAAATAGGCTTGCCCAAGCCGAACCATGCCCGATCCTCTTTGACCTTCGCGGGTCTTTTGGCCTTCTTCTGTTTTGTCTTAGAAGGTTTCTCCGCCTCTTTGACGGCCTTCGGAGCTTTCTCTTCCTCTACGACAGGCGGAGCTTGAGGCGTTTCTTCTAATAACTCATCTGAGATCTTCGGAGCAGGCTGCGGTAATGGCGGTGCTTCTTTTATCTCGCCGATAGGATGTTCGACCATGGCCTTTCTGGCGGCCTCTATCTTTGTGCGCTTTAGCCGCATGTCTTCTCTGCTTTCAGGACTGGCCTTACCCCATAGACCAAGCCACCCTTTCTTCTCTTCTTTCTTCTCTTTTTCCGGTTCAGCCGGCGCCTTCTCTTCTACCTTGGCGGCCCCTTCGATCTTCTCTTCTTCCGGAGCTGGCGGAGCCACCTCTTCCTTCGGGCCTTCTTCGGCCGACTTTAGAGCGGCTTCCACGTCTGCGTCGATCGGCTCTTCGGGTTTAGCGGCTTCCTCCCGGGATTGTCCTTCTTCAGCTTTCTCCTCTTCCGGCTCTGTGGGAACTTCTTCGGGTGCGGCCGGTCTCTCTTTTGCTTCGAGGGCCTCTTTCTCCTTGGCAGCTTTAACCCTTGCCATCTCGTGGACTACTATCGAACCTTCTTCCGCATCGATAGCCTCTTCCTTGGGCGGTCCTTTCGGGGCTATCTGCAGGGTCTGAGCCAGTTTTGTGGCGAACCCCGGCCCCTTCTTTACGGGCGCGGCAGGTTTAGCGGCTTTCTCTTTCGGCTCTTTTGGAGCTATCTGAAGCGTTTCAGCGAGTTTTGTGGCGAATCCCGCCCTCTTCTTTACGACCGTTTCAGGCTTCGTCTCTTTCTCCGGAGCATTAATAGGGGCTATCTCTTCCGGCTTTATCTCGGGAGCCGACTCTTTGGCCTGATTTTCTACCCTGCGCGCATCGCGTTCGGCAACGGCTTTCTCGATGGCCGACATCTCTTGGGCTTTGGAAGGTTCTTCATTGGTGGACTCCTCGGATGGCTGCATAACAAAATCATCGGGCTCTGTCATGGTAGAGTCATTTTGATAGGTGGAATTGTCCTGATAACCGGAGCCATCCTGGGAATATAGGGTGGTAATGGCTGGGGTAAGCAGGAATACGAAGAATGAAAGGGTCATAACTAGCAAAATAGAGAGCGGCTTCTTGAAGTTCATCAATACTCCTTGTAGATAACATATATAATAAGCCCTTAAAGAATGATAGTATTATATCATTATTTCCCTAAAATACAAATAAATGGGTGATTTTTCGGCCATCGAGCACTAGCCCTATCGGAGTGGCAAGGGTGTCTTCCAGCGAACGTCAAGCGACAGACCTACCCCAAAAGGGCCGCGCCCAAGGTTAGATGCAAAAAATTTCTAGCGCTGCTCGGGGTGAGGATGGTGGCGCGAGGGGTGCTCGTGGGGATGGACGTGGACTTTGCCGTCGTGGCGGTGGGCGTGGACATGGATCAGGTTGTGCTGTTCGAGGAATGCCTTGTCCTCCAGGATGGCGCATATGCCGGCGTCTCTTGCCACCCTCTTATCCTCACCCAGCACTATCGCCCTATCGGCGATCTCCTGAATTATATGCGTATCCTGGGTCGACGATATGATCGTTCGTCCTTGCTCGCCCAGCTCAAAGACCGTATCAATAAGTTTTCGGCAGGTCCTGGGATCAAGCCCTGCGGTAGGCTCATCCAGGAGCAGTATCTCCGGTTCCATCGCAAGGACCGATGCTATCGCAACGCGCTTCTTCTCACCCACCGACAGGTTCTGCGGATGACGCAGGCGCAGATGCGCTATATCCATAAGCCCCAGATATTTCTCAAGCCTCAGTTTTGCGATATCCTCCGGGAGAGCAAGCTGGATAAGCCCGAACATGATCTCATCTTCAACGCTCGAACTGAACAGCTGTACGTCTGAGTTCTGGAATACGATACCGACCTTTGAACGAAAGGATGCCCTGAACTTCGCGTCGCTAAAACTCTCTTCCACGAATGGCTCGCCCATAAAGCTGACCGTGCCATCGTCAGGATATATAAGGCCTGCCAGCATGAATAGAAGCGTGGATTTCCCGGAGCCATTCGCCCCAAGGACAGCCACGCGATCACCCTTGTTTATATCTACCGTAACGCCGTTAAGCGCAGGGAACTTGCCAAGATATGAATACGAGGCATTGACCGTCTTAAGAATGCTATCGCCTGCCATGCCGCGCCGCCTCCTGTCCGTAACCTCTTGCCAGCATCGCGAGATAGACCTCCTCGCTCATCCTCATTGAGCGCTTAAACATATAACCCATCCTCGACGCCACCCACCCGCGGGCTGTCTTCTGATCCGCCTTGCGGACAAGACGACTTTTGAGGCTCAAGTGCATATCCTCGAACACTGAGATAAAGAAGAATATATACCTGTATGTCATGTCAAGTACCTGTATGAATACATTAGGCACTGAAAGGGCTGCGAGAGACCGCAGTATATCTCCGTGTCTTGTCGTGATCGTAAGAAGGGCTGCAAATGAAACGCATACCGCGACACGGATGACAAATAGAGCGGCGGAATAAAGACTATCCATGAAGACGGCGGGTATCGCTATTACAAGAGTAAATAATGGCATGAATACCCAGACCCTCTTAAGAAAATACAATATCCCTATACCTGAGAGCGCGGCCAACAATAATGCCAGGCAATAAAGGGCGATGAGCCACATGAAACTATTCAGGAAACACGCCGTTACGATAATTGACAGGATCATCACTAGCCTCACGGTCGG
This sequence comes from Candidatus Omnitrophota bacterium, assembly GCA_020057115.1. Taxonomy (GTDB): domain Bacteria; phylum Omnitrophota; class Gorgyraeia; order 2-01-FULL-45-10; family 2-01-FULL-45-10; genus JAGVGJ01. Next base: position 24,516 of record JAGVGJ010000033.1, read on the forward strand.
CGGAATGGATTGCAGCACCCCCCCTGAACGCGCGGTATCTTCGGAGAATATCGCCTCCTTAAAGAATGCTAGAGCGCTCTTGATAGAGCGCTCTATGAAAAGCTCTGTTTTGATGCTGTTTTTACCCGGCAAGTTCAATCCTTTTTTGCTACGATTTTTCCGATAAGATATACGAGACCTGCCACCGCCGCCACACCGGAGATCGCTGATATTATATAAGCAAGACTTAAATGCTGCAATGATTTTTCTTCCCAGCCCTTAAAAGCATAATCAGGTATCGGCGCAGTCCAGAAAGAAGCCAGTTTCTCGAGCCCTTTCGGTATATACCCCACCAATTCCTTTATCTCCTCAGGCCCCCATTCTCCCCACGCGGATCCCGCTTTAAAATGTTCTGGTAATAAAAGTCCGAGCGGGCTTAAGATAGCCAATATCGCTATAAATATCCATAGTTTAGTTATTGTCTTCATCGTCTTTCCTTTTTTAGTTTACAGCCTATAGTTTAAAGCTTATAGCTGTATCAACGATGCATCCTCTTTCTGTAAATATCTAATAACAAGAAATGTCACAGCCGCCTCTATAATTCCGAATAATAAGGCATGCTCTAAAAACATGACAGGAACTGCGACTTTTAACCCGTAAGGGCAATAGAGCGCCTGGCCTGCTTGATTCTTAAAAAATATCGGCTGTATGCCGAATTCCACCGCGGTGAATAATGAGGCCAATATGAGTCCTACATAAGCTCCGGTTCCGGCGGCAATAGCTCGCCTGAATGAGCTCTTGTCGCTTCCTAAAGCGACTAATTTATAAATATAATATCCTGCGAAAGGCATGATAAATGCCATGTTGAAACAATTAGCTCCTATCGCAGTGATCCCGCCATCTCCGAAGATAAGCGCCTGTATGACCAGTGCCACAGTGATGGCTATCATGGCGGCCCACGGCCCGAGAAGGACTGCGGCCAGCACCCCGCCTACCGCATGCCCAGTAGATCCACCGGGTATCGGGACATTGAACATCATTATGATAAATATGAATGCCGCTGAAAATGCCAGATACGGCACTTGCCGCGCTTTAAGCGTCCTGTTCAATATCCTTGCCGCTAATGCCCATAATGGCACCATGATCGCGTAAAATATGCCGCCTGTCTGCGGACTTAAATATCCATCGGGTATATGCATTGCAACTCCTCCTATCTTAAATTAAAAATCTAATTGCCCTCTTACTCCGTAAACAAATATTGTATTATCATCGCCCTGATACGGCTCGCTTATGCCCCGCGGGTTCCATATGCACTGGAGGTCCGGACTTATATAAAGGTTCTTTGTCAGCTTGACTTTATAGTATGCCTCAAAGTGCCCTTCTGCCGCGCCTCCGTTACCGGCATTTTTATAATGCTGGCTCGGCAACACCTGGCCAATAGCAACACCCAAAACATCATCTTCTCGGTTCCATAGCTTGCCGCTCACCTGTAATCCTGCGGACCATGAGCCTTCGCACGGCGCGGTATTGGGATTCGTGCTTGCGATCGCAAGGTCAGGCCTCTGCCACCCAAAACGCGTAAATACGCCAAATACGTCTGTTATCATCTGGTCGAAACTTAAACCGACGCCATAGTTCCTCTCTTTTACGACATCCGGCGTCATCTCGCCCTGATCGACAAGCTTTGAATGATCTAAACCATTATACCACCAATATACCCTATAATTCCCGCCCCACATCTTTTCATCATAGCCGAACGCCTTTGCAGGCATAAAGGTAAGCTCGGTGGATATGAAAGGCTTGGAGAAGACATCTTCCCATGAATTATTGGCGTTAAAATAAGATCCGTTCACTGCAATATACGGCAAGGCCTTCGGAGCGATAGTGATCGATCCGCCGAGAGTATTGTCATTGGGCCATTCTATCGCAGGAGAATTCCTGAATATGCGGCCCAGGAATTGTGTAGTTTCATTGAAAGCGTATTCATTCTGATCCAGGTAATTTGCAGGGTCTAGCTTACCAGCCGTTATCGTGAACTGCTTGTCGAACAGGTAATGTTCGTACCATAGTTCCGTAACAGGCACGTTAGAACCGGTGTCATTAGAATCCCTGTCGACATTGCTATAGAGGGCTAGCTGGTCCTCAGCTCCTGTGCCCTGCCCGGGTTCCAGGTGCAGCAACGCAAGACCCCAATCATCAAAAGACTTCTCTATAAATATGTCGCTCGACCATCCGGCATCGCATCGGCCTTTATGCGTGCCATCTGCGGCATTATTAGCGTTCGGCGTTCCCTGCAAGATGAATGTCGCATCCGCCTGGATCTTGAATCCGCATGGCGCTATCTCTAAGCCCTCGCCAGGAGTATATTTAATAAGCCGATCGCTGGGAACAGATTGTATAAGAGATCTTCTCACCTGTTCAACGGTCCCTTGCTGGTCCATCATGCACTGTTTTTGTTCATTGACCTGTTTTTGCAGCTCGGCGATCTGTATCTTCAGCTGGTCTATCTCCGAGACCTTTGCCTTAAGAACATTTATCTCCGTCATAAGCTCCGCCTCGCTTGCCTGCACTGCCGGCGCATTAAACATTGCTATGCATAACACGAATACCACTATAAAGTATCTGCTCCGTGCCACTTTCCCCCTCCTTTTGTGTTACTGATTAATAATTCGTGCTACCGAACTATAAAAAAATTTACTTTATCTCTTCGCCTGTGGTCGTCATGACCAGATCGCCGTGCTTGACGCCTTTTGCAGACCTCATGCGATTCGCGAGATCCTTTATATCTTTAGCTTTGCCTCGTATTACTACCACCTCGAGGCAGTTATCATGATTCAGATGGATATGCTGACTGGCGATGATGGCGTTTTGATGATCATGCTGGATATCTATGAGACCGTTCAATAGATCCTTCTTATGATGATCATAAACAAGGGTAACGACTCCAGTAACCTCACCGTTCGCCTTGGACCATTCATCTTGAACAAGCCTGTCCCTTATAAGGTCTCTTATGGCCTCAGACCGGTTCTGATATTTATTTTCAAGGCACAGCTTATCGAACTCTGACAAGAGCTCTTTATCGAGAGATACCCCAAAACGTACAAGCGTCATACCCTATCCATCCATTTCGTATTATTATTTTTAATAACGTAACACAATGTTAGTGCCGCGTCAAGGCTAAAAATTAGCCTACCAAAACGGGCCGCGCCCTTTTAGCTCACCTTATTAAAACAATAAAAGCCGCGCAGGAAAATACCGCCATGACGGCGCCGTAAACGAACGGTGCCCAAACGCCTACATGCGTCCAGAGCAGCCCCGCTATAAGGCTCGCGGCAAATGCGGCCAGGCCCGTAAGGCAGTAATAGATACCGAGGGCTGTGCCCCTCAATTCTTTGTCGACAGTGTCTGTAATAAATGCCTTCCCTACGCCGTCGGTCATAGCCATGTAAAAACCGTAGATAAAGAATAGCGGCCAGATAGCGAGACTATTAGCAAATATTCCGAACCCAAAATATACGAGCGCAAAAATAGCATAGCCTGATGCAATAACGAACTTTCTCGGTATCCTGTCCGATAATATGCCCGCGGGGAGAGAAAGGCCGGAATATGAGACATTGTATACGACGTAAGCAAGGATGACCATTGCGGTGGAAAGGCCCAAGTCTTTCGCGCGCATTATAAGGAACGCGTCGCTGGAATTGCCTATCGAAAATATCGCGGAGATGATAAGGAATCTCTTAAAGGCGGGTGAGAATTTCTTTAGATCGAAGTTCAGTTTTACGCCGTTGGCTCGTTCCAATATCGGGACTTCCGCGAGAAAAAATATGAGAAGGCCTACCGCGATTATGGCGGGTATGAACGCGATGAAGAATACTATCCTCAGGTTTTCTTTCATCGCGTAGATAAGCCAAAGCGCCAGTAACGGGCCCAGACATGCGCCAAGCGTATCCGCCGCGCGGTGGAAACCGAAAGCCTTCCCCCTGTATTGGGCGTCGCATGAATCGGCTATCATGGCGTCACGCGGTGAAGTCCTTACGCCCTTGCCTATCCTGTCGATGAGCCGCGCGAATAAGACCATGGGCCAGGCATATGCCATGAAGAAGAATAGCTTCCCCATCGATGACAGGAAATATCCACCGACGACGAAGGCTTTGCGCTTTTGGAGCTTATCAGAGAACCATCCGGAGAATGCCTTCAGGATGCTCGCCGCAGCTTCGGCTATACCTTCGATAAGGCCGAGTATGGACATAGGCGCGCCGAGGACGCTCGTAAGGAATATCGGTATGATGGGATAGAGCATCTCGGACGAAATGTCGGTGAAGAAACTGACGATGCTTAATACGATTATGTTCTTATTGAGGCCTTTAAAGATAGATTGCTTCGTCGGCACTTCGTGCCTCCTCGCAATGACATATTTTATAATGATTTCCCCATGAATGAGGCGCGGATGTCATACTCATCTTCTATCTCGCCGACGATCTCTTCTATCAGGTCTTCCAGCGTGACGAGTCCTTCCAGTCTCCCGTTCGGATCGGTTATAATGGCCAGATGGGAGTGGCCCTTCTGGAATTCCCTCAAGAGCTCGGTGATCTTCTTGTTGCCTTGTATGAAGGCCGGCGGATAGATGATATCCTGCAGGACGAAAAGCTCCCTGTTCGCCGAGATATTCAGGAGGTCCTTCATGTTTATGACTCCGACTATATTATCCGGTTTGTCTTTATATACAGGGATGCGCGAAAAACCTGACTCGAGGACTTTATCCAGTATGTCTTCAAGCTTCGCATTTATATCTATAGCTACTATTTTATCCTTCGGCGTCATAACGGTCCTGACGACCGTCTCGCTGAAATCAAAAACCTTGGAGAGCATCTTATATTTCTCTCTGTGTATTTTATCTTCTTCCGCGCCTATCTTTATAAGCGCTCGGACCTCTTCATCCGAAACAAGCGATGCCTTCAGGTCTGACTTACCTCCTATCAGGTTAACGAGAAAATTGGTCGTAATAGTAAGCCCGCGTATAAGAGGCGTGAATATCTTTATCGTCATACTGACCGGCCTGACTAATACGAGCGAAAGCCTTTCCGGGTGGCGCGCCGCGAGCGTCTTTGCCACTACCTCAAAAAGGATTATGAATAAAGTGGCGAGTATCGTGGCAACTATAACTCCCGTCTTTTCGCTATGTAAAGCATGCACCAGGACCACCGTCATTATCGACGCGATCATGGAGTCGACCACATTATTGATAACGAGTATTGTGCCGAAGAACCTCTCGGGCGACTCCAGGACTTTAAGGACCAGCTTGGCCGCCTTTGAACCGTCAGTCGCAAGCCTTCGCAGGCGAAGACGGCTTACCGCGATCATGGATATCTCGGATGCGGCCGTGAGGGCAGCTATGATGAGCAACACCAGTATTACTAGAGATATGCTTACGGTTTCGTTCATGGCTTTACTATCCCGCCTGACACTATTAGTTTAACTCCCATCTCGATCGACATATCAAGTATCTTGACGTCTTTTCGCGGCACAAGTATAAGGAACCCTGTGAACGGGCTAGGCGTGGTCGCAATGAATATGTGCAATAGATCCTCGCCGGCTTTCCGGTTCGCCTCATCGAAACTATCATTCGTTAAAAAACCTATGGACCATATTCCTTTCGAAGGGTATTCCACCATCACGACCTTCCTGAAGGCCGGCTTATCTTTCGAAATGAATGAGTCCACTATCTGCTTGGCCGGGCCGTATATCTGACCGATTATCGGGAACCTTAAGAACAGGTTCTCAAAAAATCGGAAAAACTTTCTGCCAAGGATATTGGTGGCTATAAAGCCTACCAGGAATATCGTAAATATCGCTATTATAAATCCGAGCCCGGGTATCTGAAACCCGTAATGCTTCAAGAGGTAGAGGTTTATGAGCTTGCCCCATACGCTATCCACGAACCGCACGATCGCCCATACGAAATATACGGTCATGAACACGGGTAATATTATAAAGAATCCCGTAAAGAAATATCTCTTAACTCTGGACATGTTTCTCCTTTTTATGTATCAGCTAACCGCCCCTTGAAGTGAGCATCAGGAATGTGAGAGCCAGCGTCAATGTGACCGTTATCACGACTGTCGCCCATGCGACTAAATTAAAGAACCTGGAATTACGGTATTGCCCCATCAGGTGTTTGTCATTTATGAGTATAAGCATGAATACCAGGACGAACGGCAAAAAGACAGAATTCGCCACCTGCGAAAGGAGCATCACCTTGATAAGATTTATCTGCGGGAACATTATGACTCCCGCGCCTATGACTATGAGAGCGGTGAATAGAAAATAGAATTCCGGGGCCTCTTTAAGCCTCTTATCGACTCCCGTCTCCCAACCTAAGCCTTCGCAGACCGAATAAGCGGTGGCAAGAGGCAGTATCATGGCTGCAAATACGGACGCGTTCAAAAGGCCGAATGCAAAAAGCGTCGAGCAATAATTACCCGCCAGCGGTTTCAGCGCAAGCGCGGCGTCTTTGGCCGTCTCTATCCTGACCCCGTTCTTGAATAAAGTAGCCGCGCATGCGATTATTATGAATATAGCGACGACATTAACGACTATTCCGCCTATTATGGTATCAAGCCTCGCGTACTTGTAGTCCTTTATGCTTATCCCTTTTTCTACAACGGTCGATTGCTGGTAGAACTGCATCCACGGCGCTATAGTCGTTCCTATGATACCCATTATCATGATGATCATGTCCTGCCTGAAAGAGAATGATGGCTTTATGAGTTCTTTTCCTACCGACATCCATGTCGGGTGCACGAGGAACCCTGTTATGATATATGACAGATAAAATACGCATGCCCACAGGAAGACCTTCTCGACAGATTTATATGTCCCCTTGACCACCACCCACCATATTATGACCGCGGCTATCGGCAGGGATATGTATTTAGTTATGCCGAATATCTCGCAGCTTGCGGCTATGCCTGAGAATTCGCTTATGGTGTTAGTGAGATTCGAGAATAGGAATACGAGCATTGCATAGAATGTTACCTTGACCCCGAACTTCTCCCTGATGAGATCTGCAAGCCCTTTTCCCGTCACCACGCCCATCCTGCAGCACATCTCCTGTATTACGATGAGCGCAAGGGCCATCGGTATGAAGATCCATAATGTGGAATACCCGAAATGGGCGCCGGCTACCGAATATGTGGTTATGCCGCCGGCATCGTTATCGACATTGGCCGTGATTATGCCCGGCCCCATCACGCTTAAGAATATAAGTATATTCTTCCACCGTGACGGCTTTCTTATGTTTTCATGCGGGCTCATGATGTATTATATTCCTTTGGGCAGGCGGGTTTTCTTTCTCCAGGCGATAGCTATTACCTGGCTCAATACGTCGTCCATCGCCACAACGCCATGCAGCACTTTATTCTCGTCGATAACCGGGATATAGGATATTTTATATTTATCCATTAAGTAAGCCACCTCTTTAACGCTGTTATTCAGATATACATAAACCGTTTTCGGCAGGACCATCTTCAGGACCGACTCTTTTGAGTCTTCAAACAGGAGCCTCCTTAAAGATGTCACGCCTTTGAGATGGTTCTTATCGTCTATAATGTAAATATACGGGACGAGGTCCATATCTTTTGTCTGGCTCTTGATGAATTCTATCGCCTCTGCGACCGTAACCGTTTCGCTCATTGAGACAAAATCCGTTGTCATGAGCCCGCCTGCGGAATCACTCGAATACCCCAAAAGATCCGATAGTTTTTTCGCCCTATGCGACTCTATTAAAGTAAGAAGGTTCTTAACCGTATTCTGGGGCAAGCCTTCCAATAGATCCGCCGCTTCATCCGAAGACATGTTACCGACTATTTGGGCAAGCTCTTTCTTGTCGAGCTCCTTTACTATGGCCTTCTGCTCCTCCAAGTCAAGGTTCTCAAAAAGCTTGGCTTTGGTCTTCAGGTCCAGCGTCCTGAACATCGCCATCCTCTGCCCGGGCGTAAGGTCGAATATTATCTCTCCGAGGTCTGCGGCAGGTATCGCCTGCAGCTGCTTCTGAGATACCGACAGCTTCATGGTCATGCTCGCGGGATTTATCGTGACCGGCTGGACGGACTTCCATGAGACAAGGTTCTCGGTCTTAAGATATTTTGAATTTTTATTTATCATTTTCACCATAGCATCTACGGCCGATTCCCATCCGAGCCTGTGCATAAGGCTCCTCATCCCTATATCGACGTGCGCGAGCACCAGGTCCCGTTCGACCTTCAATAGATGCAGGTCATTCACGCGACGCACCTTGTGGTTGAACGTATCGACGACCTGCTGGTCCATGATATCTCTCTTCAGGAGAAATTCCATATCTTTAATAGCCGTCTTGAACTTGATATCCGAGGCTTTGACTTTTAGCATGATATCGTCTTCTATCGAAAGAACGTCGGACCATGGGACTACGGCATACATCCTGTTAACGAACCCTTTCCTGATTATAAGATGGTCCACCTTGGGATATATTTCGCCTGTCTTTACCGATATATCCCACACGTTCCCTACGAACTTATCTTCGCAGTCGCGTATGTCTTTCTCCAGGATATCGGAAAGATGGAGGAACATCGCCGCGGCTTTCGCCTTGGCATCTTCGATCAAGTTTATTACCATGTCTTCCTGTTATTTTAATGGCTGAGAGTTATCTTCTCGTGCAGCTGCCTATCCTTCTCTTCGCGCAGGACCTTCTTTTCGTATGCCGGCTTCTTCACTTTTATCTTTCTCAGGTACTGCTTCGCTTCGATATGGTCCGGATCAAGCGCCAGTATCTCTGTGAACGCGCTTTCGGCAAGGTCATACTGCTCGGTAGAATAGAATGCGACTGCTGTCTTATAAAGGGAGTATATCCTCTCTTTAAATCTCTTCTTCTGCGTCTTGGCTATCTCTTTATCGGCTTTCTTCACGCGCTTCTTCTCCGTCTTTTCCACGCGATCAGCCGCTTCTTGGGCCAAGGCATCTTTACGCTTTAATTCAGCCTCGATCTTTGCTTTCGCTTTAGCCGATTTTTCATCTTTGATCTTCTCTTCACGCTCATTCTTTGCAAGCGCCTTTTCAGCTGCCTCTTTTCTTATTCTCTCTTCTTTTTCAATACGAGCATCTTCTTTGGCTTTATGGTCGGCTTCCAACTTTGCCTGACGATCGGCTTTTTCCTTTTCTCTTGCCTGGCGGTCAGCTTCAAGCTTTGCCTTGCGCTCTTGTTCTTTAGTTTGTAGCTCTTCTTGTCTCTTTGCTTCAGCTTGGCTGCGGGCTGTCTCTTTAGCCGCTAATTCTTCCTGGCGGGATTTCTCTTTGGCGGCGAGCTCTTCCTGTCTTTTTGCTTCAGCTTCTTCTTTAGCCTTTTGTCTAGCCTCTTTTTCGGCCTGGAGGGTTGCAGCTTCTTCCTGGCGGGTTTTTTCTCTTGCCGCTTTTTCAGCCTCTAGCTTTGCTTCTCTATCTTTACGGTCCTGCTCTAGTTTTGCTTGGCGCTCGGCCTTGGCCTGTTCTCTTGCCTGGCGGTCAGCTTCAAGCTTTGCCTTGCGA
>JAGVGJ010000020.1 GCA_020057115.1 Candidatus Omnitrophota bacterium
AAGGCGTAAAAACAAGGGCTTCTCCGACGGGCGATGACTATTTTACCGACGGAGAAATAGAATAATTACAAATAGGGTTTTTCAACGGTCTCAAATTATATTTCGAAGAAAAGCCTTTCATAAGCTTGTTCTTGTGCTCATACACTCTGCGTTTCAGATCATTCGTAACGCCAACATACAATACGGTATCATTGTAATTTGTGAGCATGTATACATAATACTGTTTATCCATAGGGTGTGTTGATAGATTGCTTCGTCGGAACGCCTGAAAAACTCATCCTCCTCGCAATGACACCTGTCGTCTTCCCTCTTGTCTCTTCCCTCTTCCTTCTTTCGACTAATACCTATACAACTCTGTGCATCTCGAGCACGCAGGAAACATTTTACTATTTTTTAGCGCTTTCCGGAATTTTATTGCCTCAGCGCTGTTCCAAATATCCCTGAAATATCCGTCCTTAATGCTCCCGAACGAATAAGTCGAATTGAGGCATGGCCTCACTTCCCCGTCTGGGAATACATAAGCTACTATCCACGGGCTCATGCACCTGGGCTTGTACCCCGAAGGCACAAACGAAGGGTCTTTGTAATAAAGCTCCAAGTCGCCCTTAAATAGATTGGGATAGAAATCCACGCCAAAATCATGCTTTGCCGCCATTATATCTTTTATCTTCTCATATAACAGGTCCGCATCTATCCCCGGATCAAAATCGAATCCATCCCAGTCAGCGGAACTGGAGCCCAGCTCTTCATCGCACTTCCTCTGCTTTTCAAGGACTGCTTTATTAAGGAATATAAGGTTATGGAAAGTGAGTGAATCGGCATGCGCCTCTTTGGCCACGTCCAGCATTTGTTCGATATGCTTATAATTATACCGAGTTATCGTGCATTGTAAATTAATTAAAGGGCTCTTCGCGCCGCTTCCTGACTTGATCTCATGGATCTTTTTTAAGCCCGCCATTATCTTGTCAAATAATCCAGGCATGCCGCGTATCGAATCATGGAGCTCTCTGTTGCCGTCGAGCGAGACGTTCAGCTCGTCGAGACCGCTTCCAGCCAGCTCTTCGGCAAGCTCTTCCAACAAAAAGCCGTTAGTTATCACAAGACAATGCATGCCTTTTGACTTTATATGCTTTACAAGATCAACGCACCCGGAGTGCAGGAGCGGCTCTCCGCCGAATAGAGTGATATTGGGCCTGAAAGGCGCGACATCATCCGCCAATGACTTGAGCCGGCCCACCGGCAGCTCTTCTCTCACATGCTGAGCGCTCTTGCTCTTAGTTACCCCGCCCTCACCCCACTGGCCGCACATCTTGCAGCGCAGGTTACAGCGGTACGTGAGAAATATGGTCACAGCCTCCGGAGCGCTCGCCCTGCCGCCTGCGAACCTGTAACAGAATGACGCTGCAAGTCTCTTGGCAAGAACCTTCGCCGCATATCCCGGCTGTTTCAGCGCCTTGTAGGCATATCTTTTTATATTCCGTAATGGGATCAATTCCTCATCCTATCTCTTCCCTCTTCCTTCCTCTCTCCTACTTTACTATGCTCCTAATGATCTCTATCATCTTATCGATATCGCTATCTCCCACGCCCGAATGTGCCGGAAATGTCCAGGAGTGCGACGCAATATATGCGGCATTCGGGAACTCATCTTTTCCGTAGCCAAGCTCAAACATGTGATGAAGTGGCTCCGGATATAGCGCCGCGGTCTCTATGCCAGATTCCCACAATGCCTTCCTGACAGTTTCTCTTTTTTCGATATCCTTGAACACTATAGGAAGACGATTGAATGCAGGCCTTGTGTCGTAGTCTATGCGCGGTAATATTATACCGCCTACCCCGCTCAGTTCTTTCAAAATCTTCATTCCATTTTTATAGCGTTTTTCGGAAAGTTTATCCATCATCTTTAATAACGAGCTACCGAAACTAGCCTGAAGATCCGTAAAGCCGGCCACATCGATATCTGCGGGCGGTTTCTTATCCCTCCAGGTATCCAGCAAGCCATGAAAAAAACCGTAAAGATAAGGGTCTGCCATTAATGAAAGGATCGCCATCTTCGCGCGCAAAGATGCTTGAGAAGATGCCATTTTTATCTCGCCTAGCTCATCTTCTATGGCCCTACTTATTGCCTGGTTATTCGTGGCGATGCAACCGCCTTTTACGAGAGGCATGTTCTTGCCCTTATTAAAACTGAAGAAACTTATATCTCCCATGGAGCCCACGCTCTTACTCCCAACCATGCTTCCCATGGCCTGGGCGCAATCCTCGATCATGTAGACATCCGGAAATGCGCCTTTCATGCGCGCAAAAGCGGTATTCACTATCCCGAACATGTGTATGCCAAGTACGGCCAGCGTATCTTTCCCTACTAGCTGTCCGGCTAGCGGCATGTCCATATTAAAGTCATCCATCGATACGTCACAGAGAACAGGCCTTAAACCGGATTTTTTGATAGCCACGATAAGCGATCCTGCCGTAAATGCGGGCAATATCACTTCGTTCTTCGCCGCCAAGCGCTTAAGAGCCTTTAGTATTTCATAAAGCGCCAGGACACCCGAATCAAGAAGATGGACATGTTTTGCGCCTATATAAGAGGAAAGCTCTGCCGCAAATTTATTTTGGCTGGCAGGTTTTAAGGACAAGGCGTCCTTAATATCAACGGGAACAGCGGCTATAGGCAATTTCTTTATCATGGCCTTCTTCTCTTTTCGGCTTCGAATATTATCACCGGGGCGAACCTTCCTTTCGGAAATCCAAGAAAAAATTTCTTCGTAACTATAAGCCCGTTCGCTATAAGCTTCTCTTCGAGCCTGTCCGGATAATATGTCCTTAAGGCGCCTGCCGTGCTGTCATAAAGCGGCGCCAGCTTATATTTAATATATACGATAGGGCTTAAGACATTCCTTGCATCAAATACGATCCTGCCGCCTTCTTTACAGACGCGGCTCACTTCTTTTATAAGTTCATCCGTCTCCACGTCTGTGGGCATGCAGATCATGAGATTCAAAGCCGCCACTCTGTCGAAAGTGCCGGCGCCGAAAGGCAAGCTAATTGCATTTGCCTGAGCAAGTCCGGCTTTTCCGCAAGCTGTCGCAGCCAGCTTCTTCTCGGCATCCCGGACCTGACTATAACTGATATCTATCCCGAAACCCTTCACGCCCGGATTGGCCTTTAAGAGCTTGTTAAGCAATAGCCCTTCACCGCATCCGACATCCAGCACAGACCCGGACATGCCGGCGCACAGATCCAAAGTAATATCCCTTATCCTGCCTTGCCAGTAACCGGCGGAAATACCGCCCCGGTCTTCCGGCCTGGCCGTTTTTTGAAGGAGCCAGCGATAAAATCTTTTTATCATCTTATTTTCCTTGCATATATCGTAATATCCTCGCTAAATCCAAAATGGTTCAACATGAATAAGATCGATCTTCGTATAGGATTTAAATAACGGTAGTACTTGTCAATCCTCCATCTGAGGTCCATCTTCGTTGTCTTATTAAGCATAGCGACGATCTGGCTGCCGCCGTGTGGTATGCATTTTACTACTTCGAAACCATATTTTTGAAGCAAAAGACCCAAGGTATGCGCCGAAAAATACCATAAATGATGCTCCCTGAACTGCATCCAATTCTGCCCGAACAATATCCTTCTAAGATCCCCGGCATTCGGGACATCAATGACCAGCAGGCCATCCGGCTTCAATATCTTTCCCACATTAGAGATAGCCTGGTTGGTATCCGGGATATGTTCGAGCACATGAAATAATGTGACTGCATCAAAATGGCTCTCGGGATAGCAAGGCCCGTTCAATGTTCCTTGTGTGACATTCAGTGAAAGATGCTGTTTGCAGAACTCGACCATACTATTATCGATATCGATACCAAACGGATCCCACCCTTCGTTTCTTGCAAGAGACAAGAAATATCCCGGTCCGCATCCTATATCCAGTATCTTGCCGGGCGCTTTAAGCTTGCGTATCTCTTTCAAGTCGGTTTTAAACCTGTCAAAATATATCTCTTTTTCGCGGTCGAAGATCTCTTCTAATACCTTTATATCTGCGCACTTTTCCGGGATATAGCGCGCTTTATCGGAGAATGCATTCCATTTGTCATTAAAAATAAATCCGCATGATCCGCATTCAAAAATATTGAAAGTACCTTTATCGTAGAGGCGGCGCGTCTTCTCGGATCCGCATACTTTACATCTTAAGCTTTCGTCCATCGATCATCCTCAATGCTTTACAAAATGCAAAGTCGCATCCACTACCTCCGCAGGAGCGATCGCGCCAAGACATTTCAGGGTAATTGCCTTATCCGATATGTTCTTCGGATCAAAGCGGATTATGTCACCCGGGCCGAATAACGCAATAATGGGAGTTTTGAGAATAGCGGCTATGTGTATAGGCGCGGTATCATTGCTTATAAAAACATCACACTTTTTTATTAGAGCGCCGAGCTCCTTTATGGTAAGTTCGCCGGCCGCATCGATCGCATGGCCGCCCGATAAATGTGCGAGCTTCGCCGCAAGGCCTTTTTCGCTTTTATCCCCTGTTATTACGAATTTACACGCGGTCTTTTTGCGCAATTCTTCTATCACCTTTGCAAAATTCGCCAAAGGCCACCGGTGCGATGGACGCCCGCCCGGATGGATGCCTATCAGTCTGTCTTCCGGTCTTATGCCTCTGTCTTCTAAAAGAACGCTGATTTTATCCAGATCGACCTTTGCGATATGAAAATCTATAGTCCTGTCTTTCGGATCGGCCCCAAGGGCTTTTACGGTATCAATGTCATATTCCATTTCCGGTTTTTGACCAATAACGGCTTCGGGTATCTTTATATCAAGGAAATCTCCCCTACCATCCGTATCTCTACCCGCCTTGATCCTGGGACCGATCATATTAAAAAGGAATCTTATCTTCCGCGCGCTCCTATCAGTAACGAGCGTGCGCATATTTATGGCAAGATCGAATCTCCTGGACCTCAATTTAAATAGCAGGAACGGCTCTTTTATGATAGACGCGAATTTCATATCCAGCACAAAAACTTCGTCAATATACGGCAGGTCTTTCGCTAGCTCCATTACACGTGGCACGGCCAGAAGACTTATTCTGGCATCAGGGAAACAGGCCTTGAGGCCTCGAAGCGCAGGCGTGGAAAGTAGCACGTCCCCTATCCCGCCGAGATTTATCACAAGTATCTTTTTTATATTTTCAATTTTTTTCATTTTTCCATGACCTATGCACTATGATCTATGACCTTTTTCACCGCATCATACATGTCATCTACTCTTATCTCTTTCATCTCCACATCTTTCCTGATAACTATATTCTTGTCCCCGACAGGCCACCACAGAACAGGATCTGTAGGCCCCATCGTGGATACCGTGGGTATGCCTAATGCCGCGGCAAGATGCAGCGGCCCGGAATTATTACATATGAGGACCTTGCATTCCAAGAGAAGGCCCACAAGGTCTTTTGCCCCGGGGAAAGCTACTTTGCATATCCTTTGCCCTATCCCATCTATTATCTCATCTATCAGTCCCCTATCATCCGGGCCGCCCAAGAGCAGAACATCTTCTTTTAATTCGTCGATCACCCTCTTAGCAAGTTCCGCAAAACTAGCCTCAGGCCATCTCTGCGACTTGTAATATCCTCCGGGATGTATGGCGACCATTTTTCTGGCCGATCCGGATGCGCGTTGTGTCGCTATCTTAGGAATGGTCACGCTGATAGGCACACCGAGCGTCTTTAAAAGATCCAGGCCAAGTTCAACCATATGTTTATCCGGCGGCTCGGCCGGTATGACCGCCTGGGTAAGCAGAAGCTCTCTTCCTCCCCAGGCGAAACCTATCCTTACAGGCGCGCCGGACATATAGGCCAGTAACACAGGGGTAAGCTTGTAATCGCATAGCATATCAATGGCGATATCATACCGCTTCTTCCTTAGCTTAGCGACCGTAGAGAAATAGCCGTCATAGACAATAATATTATCTATACTTTTTATCATGCCTGCCAGCTCTTTTAGATATGGTTTCACGACGACCGTTATTTTGGCTTCCGGATACCGAAGCTTCAGGTTCTCTATGACGGGCAGGGACAGGATGAAATCCCCCATCCTGTCCAACCGGATTATCAGGATGTCGGATATTCCATCCGTTTTACGGACAGCCTCTCTCGGCAGCAGCTTCAAGGCGCGTATGAACGGTACCCGCATTAAAAAATAGGCGGTGAGCAGCGAATCTTTTACGATCCTGTCTATCTTCATATTTTTATTCGACAAATATGACCCCTATGCCATACAGCGTTTGTCCGCCTGTTGTTACGATCTCAGTATGCCGGTATCTTGGCTTCGTCTCATTCCAGTACTTATACACTTCGCACCCCAATCTATCCAGATCGCTGGCTATATCATGAAGAGCGATCAGGCCGCCTTTCCGGACTAAAGGCGCGTAATTCTCAAAATCTTTCCTGACGCCATTATAGGTATGATCGCCGTCTATGAATAGAAAGTCCACCTTTCTTCCGCCCAGCATCTTTTTTACGTCATTCAAGGTAGCATCTAAATGCGAGTCTACGCGCATAAGGGTAATTTTCTGTTTCCTCGAAGCAAAAGATCTATACAGGATAGTCTTCCACCATGGATACCCCCCGCCATGGATACCTCCCGGCAGATCTACGCTGATTATTGAAGCATTCGGCGAAGCTACGCGCGAGAACAGGAACAATGTTCCCCCGCTTGCGGTCCCTATCTCCAATACGGTTTCCGGCCTCATCTTCTCGACAAGAGTTACGAGCTCCGTAATTTCGCCTTGGATCTGAAAGGGCCTCAAGAGTCCGTGATACCGCTTAAATGCTATGTCGACAAGACTTTCCGGGCCGAACCGGTCGTCAACACGCTTGATAGCGAATATACAATAAGACAACGCATAGAAGACCCCGACGGCATAAAGGACCATCTTCTTTATCAGTTTTATAAGCCCTTTTTCACGGTAAACTTCTACGACACGATCTGCCAATAGCCACATATCTAATATGCCTTTCCGGGAAGATATCGCTCGTCTTTTCCGAGCTTGCCTCTCATGCCATCCAGGGTACCATCTATCATCGCTTTCATAAATAATGCTTTATTTGGTGTTTGCGCCATCATAAGAAGGATCGCCACTTTCACGGTATGGGCGAGGCTTTTAAAAAGGCTCCAGAAAGCATGGTACTCCAGACAAACATTCATCTGGTTCCTGTTGGCATAATAGAACCTGAAAGCATCGGAATATGTGACCGTCCTTAACCCTAAGGCGGACAATTTCAGTTTATCGGCCATGCGCCGTTCGATTACCTTGCTATTCGGTACCCAATATATCTTATATCCCTTTCTCACCATTCTCATGGAATATTCCACATCCTCTGCATATAGAAAATATTCGCTCCTTGGCAACCCGATATCCTTTACCACATCCGCAGGTATTAAGGTGCCGCGCCAGGCAAAGCTGCCTGTTCTTACCGGATATTTTGCCGCAGACAGAGCATGCCCGACGCTCCTCGCTGCGCCCACTTTTTTCGTCTTAGCAAGTTCCGACATCTGTTCGATAAGAGGCGCGAGCGCATTTTTATCGACTGAGACGTCATCGTCAAGTACCCATATTAGATCATTGTTCTCGGCTGCCATCCTTATGCCTTCGCGATAACCGCCGGCGCTTCCCGTATTTGCATCAAAGCGTACATACTTTATCCCAGGAAAAGACCCTTTTATGGTAGATGCGGTATTGTCTATGCTGGCATTGTCGATAACTATGATCTCGTCCGGCTTTCTCGTTTGGCCAAGAAGGTCTCTTAGCAGCGATACGAGCATTTCTATGTTATTATATGTGACAATAATGACCCCGACTTTCGTCATTGATGCACGCCTTTTCTTTTCAATAATTCATTATATAAGGCTTCTGTCCTTTGAACATTTTTTTGTATGCTGAAATGCTCTTCTATCCTCTTCCTGGCTTCCTTGCCCATAGCAATGCGCTTTGCCTTATCGAGCACAAGTTCTTTAAGTGCAGCTGCCATCGCGGCCGGATCTCTCGGCATGATGAGAATACCTGTCAAGCCGTCAACGACTATCTCGGGCGTGCCACCGGTATTTGTCGCCACCATAGGCCTGCCCATAGCCATCGCTTCAAATATAACTCTCCCACATGGCTCGGCGAAAGAAGCAAGCGCAAATATGTCCATTCCAGCATATATTGCAGGCATATCTGTCGAAAAACCGGTAAATGTGACGGCACTTTCAATGCCAAGATCAGACGCATATTTTCGTAAATAGCTTTCCCTCTCCATGTCTTCTTTAAAAACAGCGCCTCCTGCAACCAGAAAGCGGATCTTGAGCCCCCTGTCTCTAACTTCGCTCATCATTGATCTGGCCGCCTGAAAAAATATTTCATGCCCCTTATCTATGTTAAAACGCGATGCAATACCGATGACTATCTCATCCGATCCTATCCCAAGTCGCTGTCTTAGCTGAGAACCGTCGATCGAAAGCGAAAACCGTTCAAGATCGACCCCATTATGGACCGTCACCACTTTATCCGGCAGTCTTCCCCATGACAGGAACCTCCGGGCTATTGCACCAGAATTGCATATGATCCTGTCTGCGAGAAATGAAAGTATCCGGTCGGGATCGACAAGTTCCGTGGTAATGAGATTTCGCTCATGCCATACCACCGGCAGGCCTAAATATTTTCCGACTATAGCTCCGTAAATATGCGTGCGAATACTGTTCGAATGCACAATATGCGCGCCTTTCTGCAGGGCAAGCGACTTCAATCGCTTAATGGTACCGATAACGCCAGACATAGACCTGACCCTCGGAAATTCCATAGGGATGACATCGACGCCCCTGGATCTAAGCTTTTCCGAAAGCGGGCCATCCTCAGGACAGGTAATGATCGGCGTAAAGATATTCCGGTCAAGGTGCGCGATCAGGTTAAAGAGGCTCTCTTCTCCTCCTCCCATCTGCGCTGTTTCATGAAGATATAAAATTGTATGTCTCATTTTTTCCCAAAATAGTAGAGGCTGGACGCAAGGATATGAGAATTCTTATTCCTTACAAGAAGAAGGTCCAGGTATCGTAATAGAAAGCCGGTCCACCCGATCATATAATAAAGCATGGTGCGGATTATCGGGATATTTATCAACATCGGCACATACCCCTGGAGCATGCCGCATATCGCGGATGTCGGGCCGACAGCGACCCCTGTATCTATCTTATGGAATGCGGCAAAGAGCCGATCGATGCCTTCGATCGTGTACCTCTGGAAATCTCTCGGAGCCGGATGATACATCTGCAGAAACGGGATCTCGCAATAGATATAGCCGCCGGGCTTCAAAATATCGTGGATCTGCTGCACTACTGCCTGCGGATCTGAGACATGCTCAAGCATGGCGTCGACTATGACAGCATCAAAATATCCTTTCTTGAATGCAATATTATGCGCATCAGTCACCACGTCCACTTCGGGATATGGTACAAGGTCGGCGTTCGTAATATGTTCTGCGCGCCGCCGTTTCCCACAACCCAATTCCAGGACTTTTGCCTGCGGCCCCAGTTCGGCAAGGAGCGCCGGTATGTGTTTACTTAGATTCAAATTCACGGAAGGCGGAGCTATCATTTTCTTGAATTTATCAAGCATGCTGGTCCCGTTCATCGCAGATGCCTTTCGTATAGAGCTCCGATGCTCGCTACCATTGCCGTTGACGAGAATACTTCTTCACAGCGCCTCTTCCCTGCGCGCCCCATCTCCAGAGCTTTCCCGGGATCATTCAGAAGGGATCGCAATGCGCCTGTCAATGCAGACGCATCCATAGGCGGGACAAGAAGCCCGGTTTGCATATTAATAACTATCTCTCTATTGCCGCCGACATCAGTCGCGATCACCGGAAGCGAAGACGCATGAGCCTCAGCTACTGTAAGCGGCAATCCTTCGCGGACCGTTGACGGCAGGACAAAGACATCTATCGCCTGCAGCATGCGCGGCATATCTGTCCGGATCCCGGCAAAGATGACTCGATCGGCAATACCAAGATCACCGGCTTCTCTCTCCAGCACCGGTTTTGAAGGGCCTTCCCCAACGATGAGCATCTTTACATGTGGATATTCACGCATGATAGGCACCGCCGCCTGCAAAAGGTATGATTGGCCCTTTATCGGAACAAGGCGCGATGCGCTCCCGACCACGATATCGTCCGGACCTATGCCAAGCTCGGCACGCACCGAGGCCTTATCATATTGTTGCCCAAATACTTTAAGATCGACGCTGTTATAAATAGTATGGATCTTTTTGGGATCGATGCATATATTTTTTACAAGCGATCCTTTTACCGCATCCGCGCATGATATGATCTCATCTGTAAAAAAGCTCAAGGCCCAATCTATGAATCGATCTTTCAGGGGGAGTTTGTCATATATATTCTGTACGTGCAGGATACGCACTTTTACCCCTGCCAAGATGGAGGCCGACCTTCCCAGCACTCCGCCCGACAGACCCCATGAATGAGTGATATCCGGCTTTTCCTCTTTCAGCGCGCGAACAAGCTCTCTAAACGCCTTCGAGCGGCTTAATGACGCGAAATTAAATGTACGGACCGATACGCCTCTCCCGCACAATTCATCCGCGACAGCGCCCCTGCCTGCCAGGCACCAAACTGATACATCATACCTGTCTTTGTTTAAGCCGAGCGCTATCATTGCCAGCGTTCGCTCGAGGCCTCCGATCTTGAGGTCGTCGACTATATGAATGACTTTTATATTTTTATTCATTTCGGTCATTGTTTGCGCGCTACCATTACCCACCCTAAAGCATCTGTCTTATCGATGCCGTCACCGACCATTGCCAGGCCGTATGCGACTATTGAAAGAGGGATGCACATCCCTGTCGCGATCTTTTCAGCTATCGGGCGACCTAAAAAAGAAAATATCCCGCTTATCTTGCTCCATGATACATCTATCGACCTCTGCCCCACGAGAGAAAACATCCCTCCTATCCTTTGAGACGCGATCACCTTAAAACCGGATGCGCCTAACAGGTGCGCGAGACCATGATTCGTAAATCTCCAATAATCATGAGGCTCGTAGTGCAGAGCCCATGACATCGGAGCCGAGATATATGCGATCCCTCCCGGCTTCAATACGCGGCATAGCTCATTCACCGCGTCTTGAGGTTCCGGCACATGCTCTAAGACCTCGCTTGAGATAATGCTATCGAACGATCCATCGGAGAAAGGGAGACTGGTGACGCTGGCCCTCGCATCGGTATCGATCCCTGATGAGTTATCGATACCGATATAATTCTCGCATGCGAGAAATCTTCTATACGGTTTAGTCCCGCACCCGACATCGAGCAATCGCCCTTTCAAAAGATGCGCGTAAGAACGTATCGCGTTGCGCTGTAATTTCTTGATGATAAAAAGCCGGCTTTTCAACAGGTCCAGGTCCAGATTCATCGCTCTACCCTCTTTTGAGAAACACTATGATCTCCTTCCACATCATCCGCACAGGCGTCCTGAAATACTCGGGATCTCTCGGGCGGCGGAAAATAAGATGCGAAAGGCCAAATCCGGGCCACACCAGGATGCTTCGGTAGACTAGATTTAAACCCAACATCCAAATGGAAATAATACCATAATGCTTTTTGAAGAAAAGGAGCTTTGAGTGGAACTTATTCCTGTCGCACCGGTCGGCATCCTGGATAGAGCTCTTATTGGCATGGTGAATTATCGTAATATCCGGGGTAAATAATATCTTACCGCCATCCTTTTTCACGCGGTAACACAAATCTACTTCATCATAATACATGAAGAACCGCTCGTCCATGAGCCCTGTCTTGTCGATAACTTCTTTGCGAAATAGAAGGCATGCACCGTATGGCTGGTCCACTTCGCGCACACTCTCATGAGCCCATCCGCCCATAAGATAACGGTTAAATATCATGCTTTTCGGGAATAGCACATTGAGGTAAAGACTTTCCCAAAGATCCGCCGCTAGAGTAGGAAAATGCCTGCAATTCGGCTGCAAAGTCCTGTCTTCATATACCAGGCGCGGCGCCATGCCGCTCGCATCCGGATGTGCATCCATGAAATCCACGATGGCTTTCAGGGCATTATCTATGAGTTCCGTGTCGGGATTCAAAAAAAGTATGTAGCGCCCCCGGGCCTTTATGAGAGCCTTGTTATTCGCCCTGGCGAATCCGTAGTTCTCCGGATTCCCGATAAGCGCCGCTTGCGGGAACTCTTTTTTCACCATCTCGGCGCTTCCATCGGAGGAATGGTTATCCACGACAAATATCTCATAGGAGACATCCTTCACGTGCGCCAGGATCGAGGCAAGGCACTGCTTCAGATAGCCTTTGACATTCCAGCTCACTATGATGATCGAAAGGTCTGTTATGCTATTCATATTTTTTTATCTTCGCAACCGCAAAAAGACATGAATAATACTTTGGCCGCAATATTCCAAGCATTGAAAATAATGACACTGCCTTTCTGATAATAACCGCCGGCATATGAGCCAGACCCCGCGGCTCTGTATAGAACCATGGCAGCAACGGTACTGTCTCTTCTACCGCCACATCTGCAAAATCATCGGAAAGGACTTTTTTAAGAGAACTTCCCGTAAAGAAATTGACATGGTCCAGCTCTAAGAAATGTTCGTACGTAAACCCGCAAGCCCTGAGTGAATCGAAACCATCGCAGTTCGGCACTGTAATTATAACGTTCTTACGAGCAATGCGTTTTACTTCCGCAAAAAGCGCGGGAATGTCTTTGACGTGCTCGAGAACTTCTATCATGACGACCGTATCGAAGCTCTTGTCCTCGAAAGGAAGCCGCCCGCCGGTTACCAGATACGCTTCTACGCCGCTCTGGCACGCCGCCTTGACATAGTCGGGATTGATGTCGGCGCCGACGCAAGCATGCCCGGCTTTGGCAAATTCAATGCAATAGCTCCCCGTCGCGCAACCGAGATCGAGAATGCTCTTGCCGGAATATTTGACACAAAATTCGAGATGAGGCCGGCTCGCCATCGCGGTCGCCTGACCTTGCGCGCAATACCATTCTTTCGAATCGCGATAGATCATATCCCTGTTAAGCACGCTCGTCCTTGCCATGACGCCTCCGGCACCCTGCCTTCATGCAACAAACATTCTTCTGATCTTCTTCATGATGTAATCCGGCAGGCGTAGCACAAGCCGCACAAGTCCCGCGACCCGCGATTTCAGCTCCAGCCAGTTCCGGTATGGCACGAATTTCCTGATAAGCTCGTAAAGCTGTTCCCTGCTCAATGTTTCCGACACGATAACCGAAGATGCCGGATGCTCGTCAAAATAAATATTGAGCCTGTCCCAGTCCATATGCTCGTCCACCAGGCCGCGCGATCTCGCATAGTCCCATACCGGCGTGCCGGGATACGGCGTCAACAAATATACGCCAAAAAGCGCAAGGCGGTTGCGCTTTACAAACTCGAGAGTCTCGAGGATCTCGGCGCGCGTCTCATGCGGCGATCCGATAATAAAACTTCCGTATACTTTAATGCCGTGCTTGCGCAGTATCGCAATGGCGCGCGTGTTATCGCTCGTATTGACATTCTCGCCTTTCAGATACGCTAGCGTGCGGCTGCAACCGGACTCAAGCCCTATGCCTATCGACGCAAATCCCATGCGCTTTAACATGCGCGCCATCTCTTCTGTTATGAGGTTCGCGCGAGCGGCGCCCGTAAATTCTATCTTCCCCAGCAGCCCTTTTTTTTCGAGCAATTCTATGATCTTTTGCATCCTTGCCTTATCGGCGCAAAAAAGGTCATCATAGATATTGATCCGGTTGACACGATACTTCGCGCGCAGGTATTCCATCTCGCGCACGACATATTCGGCCGAAAAAAAACGTGTCTCTTTCCAGAAGCGCGATGACGCGCAAAAGGTGCATGCGTAAGGGCATCCTCGGCTGGTAAAGATATAGGTATTTGTGCCGATCTTGAAGAGGTCCCGCGCAGGAAACGGTATGCTGTCAAGATCGGCGATCAGGTCTCTTCCTCCGGTACTGATGAGAGAGCCGTCATCGCCTCGATACACGATACCCCGGACCTGCTTCAGCTTATCCTTCGGAAAGCTGCCTGACGCCCGGAAAAGCTCGTAAAGCTCGCAAAATGTCTGTTCGCCCTCGCCCATCACGCCTATATCCATATCGCCGGAAAGAGATCCCGGCAACATCGATATGTGGACACCGCCGCACAGCACCGGCAGGCCATGGCGCTTGGCGAGAGCAGCGTAGCTGATAGCTTTATTAAAATTCTGCGACACAGAACTTATGCCGACCATGTCGGGCTTGAAGTCGCCGATCGCGCTGGCGATATCGCGATCCACCACCCTGCATTCGATGCTATCTCCAGGATACCGCATGCCGAGATAGCTGGCCAGATATCCCAGGCCCAGCGGCGGGTATGCCTGCTCTATGGCCTTGGATGTATCAATAGCATTTACGAATAATATCTTCATCAGGCATCAGCTTACCGGGGAATCAGACGATCCCCGATCCTCCTGCATAGAAAAAATCTGATCGCTTTTTTACACATCAAGATCTTAAAATGCAGGCTTTTAAAATTGCTATCGCGCAATTCGCGAACACGTTTGCCGGTGACTACCGAATACAACTCGACATGCGAAAGATCTTTCTCGGCGAACCGGCCGGGCTTGATCGCTTTGACGCATATGCCCCATTCGGGGTCTCTTTCGATACGCTGGATATCGCAATCTGAGAATATCTCGGTCATGTCGGCATCATCATACCGCCAGCAATCTTCCGGAAGACCATGATACTCGAATCCGCATGAGCGGGTGGTTACCAGGATAACCCCGCCCTTCCGGCAGACGGCCTTTATATTATGTATAGCCAGGCGCCAGTCTCTTACATGCTCAAGAAGTTCGGTGCAGATAACGACATCGAAGCTTTCCTCGCCGAAAGTTCTGATCAGCTCCGTCACATCGCACACCCGGTCAACGCCGCGCCCCTCCTGGATATCAACGCCTATATATTCCGCAGGCCCTAATTGCTCGAGGACAGGCCTGAGACTGCCATTCACATCGAAGGCGCCGACCTCCAGCACCCTCTTCCCCTGCACCTCAGCCCGCGACAGGTTCCTCACTCCGAATAATATACAGTAGATCGTCATGACAACCCTTTTGCCGCTCCCAGCCCGAACGGTAGTAACTTGCGCAACAGTTCCGTATCAGCTCGATCAAACAGCCCGAAACGGATGACCCCCAAGAGATAGAGTGCCGAAAATACCGCGCCGCGCGCAATAAAGATAGCCAGCATCTGGAGACGCCCGGGATGCATATGGAAGAGCGCAACGATGCCGTCAATGAATACGACGACTGCCGCAGAGGCGATCCCGATCGCAACATAGGGCAGTATTACTCCGGCGAATTTTTTAAACGATGCCTGCAGATAGACATTCAATTTGTACAGGAAATATGCGGTTCCTATATTTACCGCGATCATTGTCCCCCAGGCCGCGCCATAGAATCCGAATATCTTGATAAAGGCGAAGCTGAGCACCAGGTTTAACGCGATAACAATAACGGCGCTGGCCGCCATGAACTGCGGCCTGTCGATCGCGAAGGATACATAGACCGATACCTGGGCGATCGTAGGCATCACCCATGCCAGCGCGAGTATCTGGACGATAAGGCCCGCCATTTCATATCCCTGGCCCATCCATATGGCCATTATCTGGAAGGCCGATGCGATGACGAACACGAATAGCGGTACCGTGACCAGCGAAAGACACTTGACGCTGCGCAGATACGCCTCGACAAGCCTCTGCCGCTCGCCGTTCGCTTCTATCTCGGAAAAAGCGGGCATGATAGCCGATGTCATGATCGCCGCGACCGAACCCAGATAATAAACGATGCTGCTGCCGAGCTGATAATAGGTGACGACTCCTACCGACAATAAACAGCCTATGAATATCTTGTCGGTCTGGTTAGCGACAGTGCCTGAGACCCTTGCCACCTGCACATTGCATCCGAAGCGGAAGATCCTTTTAAATACCGCGCTGTTAAATCCGAAAAGCCTGAAGCGCAGCTCCGGCAGTATCCTGAACGCGATCCATACATTGATGATGGCCGCTATGATAAAAACGAACACGTTATTCAGCATCAGCCCTATGATGCCGAATCCCTGTTCAAGGACCAGCATGGTCCCGGCGATATTGACGATCGAAAGGGCGATGCCTATCTTATTGGATATATCCATCCGCTGAAGCCCGCCCTGTATAGATATGAACGGGCTCGCGGCGTTCGACGCGCCGAAGAGAGCAACACCAATGATAAGAACGACCGCTGCCTCGTGCCGCAGATATTGTGGAATATTGAACAGGGTGAGCAAAGGGCCTACGAAGAGCAGAATAAAGGCGGTTGTGACAAGGGCCAGAAGGGCATACAGGGTAAAGCCGGTATTAATGATATTGCTTATATCGTCGTAGTCTTTTTTGGTATAGAGCTCCGCGATGTATTTTACGAAAGAAGCGCCTACGCCAAAATCCAGGAGGCCGCAGTAACCCGTAACGATGCTTATGATCGCCCATATGCCGAAACGCTCCTTCCCGATATGGGCAATGATATACGGTATCATGATAACCGACACCAGCATTCCCCAGAAAGTGCCGATCGAATTGTATACCGTATTCTTTACGACTTTATGAGAGATGTTACGGGACGAAGAAAGGCTTTCCTGAAGAATTCTCTCACTCTTCATATTGCGTCGCTCCCGGCTCGGGGACCATCTCCGGCAGCATCACCACAATAGCCGCCAGGAACCAAAAAGGTTCCATTATCCTTATGATTATGAAAGTTGCGGCTGAAAAACTGTGTATGATCAATCCTGCAAGGCCCGCGATAAATCCTGCTGCTATCCCTACGGCAAACCTGTCGTTCCAGAACTGCTTTAACACAAAGACCGCGTTTTTCATGAGCTCCACCAGTATCCAGATAAAACAGATAAGGCCGAGCGCGCCGGTCTCTATCATGACCCGGGTATACTGGTTATCGGTCGCAGGCCCGGCGCTGGATATGCCTTTCCCGATAATAGGCGACTCTATCCACCTTGCCAGGCCGATCTGCCAACTGTCTATCCTGGCCTGGGTCGACTCATCCACCCTGAAAGCTACGCCTAATATCTTATATTGTTTCGGACCTACGAATGTCGTCTTAAATCGTTTTTCCACGTACTTAGGCATTATTGTGGGAGAGAGCATAACCAGGATAATGGCGCCGACGATCATGGCTTTCTTGCCGCTTCGCGTACTAAAGAAAAGCGCCGCGCACGACGCAAAGAATGCAAGCCATGAGCCTCGTGAGAGCGTAAAGAGAAGCGCTGTGAATGCCAGCCCTAGCACCACAAGCAAATATGCCTTTTTCCTGTCCCATTGCAAATTTAATATAAGGCCCAGGGCTAGCGAGATTATCAGGATAAGATATCCTCCCAGGGTGTTGGACTCACCCCTAACGATCTCAAATGGAGCGCTCACCCTCTCCACTCCGGAAAGATGCTGCTGCCAGGCGTAGATGGATATGATAAGTGCTACAAAGATTATGCAATATATGAATCTCTTTGCCTGCGGTCTTGTTTTAAGGTTATTGGTTACGAGAAAGAATAGGAGATAATATTCGAAATATTTCAGAAAGTAGAAAGCGCCCTCTTTTGGCTGTACAAAACCGCGGAGAGCCCCGTAAAAAGTCGCTATCAAAGAGATAAGTATATATACCTGTAAAGGCCTGTTTAGGGGGGTGACCCTGAAGAACCCCAGCTCTTTATTTATCGCCATCCTGGCTATCCACCCGAGAAATATTACGATGATAAATATGTCATCCGCCCGGATCTTGACCGCCCTGCCGTAAATGTCTCCGGTCCTGATCTCCGGAGAGAGTAGCATCGAAAATATCAATATGATGAGAGCGAAATCTGTATTCAGGAAAGATACTAAAAAGACTGCGGCGGCCAGTATTATAATTACAGAGAGCTCAAGTCGATACCCAAAGAAAGTGAGAAGCGGGATAGCTATGGCAAGAAAAAACAATAATACTACGATTCCAATATTCGTCTGACCGCTCTTGCGAAGGTCCATTTAAAGGATTATGCGACTTTCTTGTCTTTATACTCTTCCTCTTTATCGTAATACTTATACTTGTCTCGGTAATAATACGGATAAGTGGTGATGGCCTCCGTATGAGGATTCGTATTATTGAGGATGATCCCCGATATCTTGGCCCCGACGGATTGGAGCTGGACCTTCGTGCGCAACAGCGCTTCGCGGCTCATCCTGCCCATCTCATAGACTATGACTACGGAATCCACCTTGGGCGCGATGATACTTGAGTCAGTTACAGGCAGGACCGGAGGCGCGTCGAAGAGTATGACATCGAATTGAGTTTTAAGTTTATCTATGAGGCTCTTGAATTCTTTTGAATCAAGTATATCGACAGGGTTGAACGGCAGATGCCCTGTCGGTATGATCGATATGCTCTCCAGCCCCGGCGTCTTTACTATGTCCTCAAAGGCCATCTTACCTACCAGCATGTCGGTGATATTATATATGATATCTTCCAACTTCGCGGCCCCGCCGATATATTCGTTCAGCCCCGGCTCGCGCGGTATGCCGAATGTTTTGGAAAGGACAGGCCACCTCAAGTCAGCGGATACCAGCGCCACTTTAAGCCCTGTTTGGGCCATAACTATCCCGAGATTACAGACAACCCCGGATTTACCCTCTCTCGGGCCTGAGCTAGTGATGAGTATCGTTTTCTTGTTAGGGCCTATCTTTAAATTCGTATGTATATTACGGAAAACTTCCGTTATTGGCGATTGCGGCTGATAATGAGCTATCAGGCGTATAGCGCCCTGCTCTTCGGGAGACCTTACTTCCTTCGGCATTATCCGCGCTTTTATCTTATCAAATATCCCGGGCGGCCTGTCTTTGAATCGTTCTTCTACGTTGATCGACGGCACTATACCCAGGACCGGCAGTTTCACGACATTTTCAACATCCTCTATAGTCCCGATCGAAGTATCGAGCGTCTCGAATAAGAACGCGAAAGATACTCCCAGGACAAGGCCCAGCATCATGCCTGCCAAAAATCCCATGGTCTTATTTGCGGATACCGGTGAGCCTGGCATAAGGGCGGGGTTGACGATGGAGACATCCGGAGTTTTTTCGGCCTCGGTTATGCGCGTCTCCTCAAGCTTCTCTTTAAGCATCGAGTAGAGTTTTTTATTGACCTCTACTTCCCTGGCGAGCCTTGCGTATTCAAGCTCTTCCCCGGACATGCCGTGAAGCTGTTTCGACATAGAGGCTATCTGGTCTTTCAGCTCGAGGATCTTTGGATGTTTATCGGTAAATTTCTGTTCTAGCTCTGCAAGCTGGAGCTCCAGGTCCAGCAACTTCTCCTGGATAGGGCCGGCAAGCTTTACGCCTCTCACTTCATCGCCGAACTGCCGCATCTTTTCTTCAGATTTTTTTAGCCGCTCTTCCAGGGAAACCAGCTGCTCTTCTATGAATGTGCGGGCCTGGCGTGATTGTCTGGCCTTGTTAGACAGGTTCTCTTCTATGTATACTTCGGCCACGGTATTTGCAAGGTCCATAGCCATCTTGGCGGTATCGGCTGTCGTATTGATGCGTACCATGTTCGTGGATCCGACCTTTTCGGTATCGACTTCCCCCTGAAGCTCGCCCACTACGCTGTTCACCTGTTCTGTCGACGCGCCATCCTTTATCATGCCCATCCGCTCGCCGACCTTTTTCATGACGGGATAGCTTTTTATGTACTTTGTCTCGGATTCCATGACATCTGCGGGATTCACGACAAGCATTTCTGTGAGAAGACCTGCAACTGTCTTCCGTTCTTCGATCTTTACTGTGGCGCTTGAAGTATAATAGACAGGTTTTGTGGATACGTAGAAGAAACTGCTTATGGAGACTATGATGAATGTCGCTATTATAAGGATCCTCCGCTTGCGAAGTATCCTCATGTAATCTCTAAGATTAAGTTCGTATTGGGGCATGGCTTTATGCTCCTTTATTTGTTTAAAGATATCATATAAAAACTGACTTTTCAAGATTTATCTTTATTAATGTAGCTAAATAGTCAAGACGTCCGTTTTTTCTAACAAGTGATGTGTCCGCTTTTGGTTAATGTTAGTAGTAGCCCTTTTTCTTTTGGCTACCT
>JAGVGJ010000024.1 GCA_020057115.1 Candidatus Omnitrophota bacterium
ATACGATCGAGGCGATAATCCACCACGCGAACTTTGTGGACGCCACCGTTTACGGCATAGGCCGGGGCGCCGGCAATTGCCCGATAGAGCTGATGCTCGGGTTTTTAAAGAACCCGAAGTTCGATATAAGGCCTGTCCTGGATCTCATATCAAAAGAGTTCATACCGCTCCGCGATAAGATAGAGTGGGGCTATATAATACCGTATGCGATAACAGGCATACTCGACGAACATCCGCGTTCTGCCATAGCGCTGAGAGAAAGCGCCAAGAAAGAAAATTACAAGGAGTTCTACGAGAGTCTGGTCGGAGTTGATGAGGACTAGATGGATATAGCGAAGTTCAAGAAGAAGCCGCTTCTGGGTATAATGCGCGGGGTGAAGCCCGATACGATCGAGCCTCTGGCCGAAGCTATCGTATCGGCGGGGCTCGAGACCGTCGAGATAACGATGAATACGGAGAATGCCCCGGTATTGATCCGTTCCATGGCGAAAGCCTCCCGGGGACGTTTTTCCATAGGCGCCGGAACGGTCCTTTCTGTAGCAGAGTTAAAGAGCGCCCTCGATGCAGGCGCTACATTTATCGTGATGCCGGCCCTTATCCGCGACGTGATAGACACTTGCGTCAAACAGAAGATCCCGGTATTCCCCGGAGCCCTGACCCCGCATGAGATATTAGAAGCCTGGAAGGCAGGCGCCACTATGGTGAAAATATTCCCCGCTAAATTTTTCGGACCGGAATATTTCCGGGAGATAAAAGGCCCGTTCAACAAGATCGAGCTTTTGGCATGCGCAGGCGTGACTCCTGAGAATATGAAAGACTACTTTACCTCAGGCGCCAGCGCCGTAAGTTTCGGCGCAAGCGTATTTAAAAAAGAGTGGCTGGATAAAAAAGATTTTAAGAGCATAGAGAGCCGTGTCAGGGATTACGTCAAACAGCTGCCGAGCTAACGGCTAGCATGCACAAGGAGGAATAGATGAATAAAATGGGATTGCTGAAGGTGATAAATCCTGTGCTCTTCCCAGCATTTTTATTGCAAGTAGTTACAAGCCTTATCATGTTTTTCCGCATAAAGATCCCTCATGCGCCGGTGGTCTTTGAGATACACGAATATAACGGCCTCTTTATCATTGGACTGATCATTGCGCATATCGTTCTTAATTGGGGGTGGGTAAAGGCAACTTACTTTAAAAAAATAGCCCGAAAAACTTGAGTATAAAATGTTATGGTGATAAAATGCTTTTAATAATATATAGCTGTTCACAAGATATCATGTCCATTAAAAGGAGAAGATGATGGGTGAACGACGCAAGATGTCCGGTATGATAAGTTATTCGGCCACGCTTTCAAGCGTGGTATTTTTTTGCATGCTCGCGGCAGCTGCCGCAACTCAAACCTTTGCCCAGAGCGAGGAAGACGAGCTCACGCGCCTGAGGTATGAAGTGCAGGTGCTTAAAGGGCAATGCCGTCAATATGAAGAGAACAAGGCAAAGCTCGAAGATCGAATGAAGATGATCGAAAGCGCGATAGTCGCTCAGGCGCATGTGGCGATCAAAGAAGAGGGCGAGTCCTGCTCTCCGGAAGTGGTTAAAGCCGCAGTGGCTCAGATAAAGAAAGATGCCGCGCCGGAAGTAAAACAGATCGCGGATAAGGCCGCTATAAGCGTGCTCAAGGCGAACGAGGAGAAGGTGGCCATGGATTCCGTGGACATCCTGCACAAGATCCCGGACTATCTTCCTAACTACATCACCAAGGGGCTTGAATATCACGGCTATTTCCGTTCCGGTTATGGCGTTAACAGTAAGGGCGGCCACATGGAGGCATTCCAGGCGCCAGATGCTCTTGCGAAATACCGCTTAGGGAATGAGCAGGAGACATATATCGAAGCGATCTTTCTCAATAAAAACTGGAACCCTGATCCTGAAGGCGTGACGTTGGAGACGCAGATCCGCGTCTCTTACAAGACCCAGCAGAACCAGACATGGGACTTGAACGACCAGGTGGTGTTGCGCGAGATGTACGGAAGGATGGGCCACTTTGTCGATTGGGATCCGGACATAAAGGTATGGGCCGGCCAGCGTTTCCTGCGTTTGCCGGAACTCGACATAAATGACTTCTGGTGGTATGACCTGTCAGGTTACGGAGGCGGGTTCGAGGACATCAATGTCGGGATCGGAAAGCTCGACGTAACTTTTGTGGGATTTGCCAGCAATGATATAAATCTCTCTACTTCACAGGGTCGCCAATCTAAAGAGAATATCAACTTCAAGCTAGGTGATGTAGATGTGCCGTTCGGCAAGGGCACGTTCTGGGTGAATGGCGGTTTCGTAAAGGGCGGCATAGATACTGTTGATACAAGCGTCAAATTCCCGGACGTGGGCGGCGTGGACGTCGGGTTTATGCACTATGTGCCCGGCGAAAAGGTCAACAACCAGTTCGGAGCGCAATATGGTTGCGGGTCCAATACATCGCTCTCGGCTGGCGCGATCATACCGACAGATCCTGATGACAGGAATTCCTGGAGAGTGCGTCTTACCGATATGTATAATAACCAGATCGCAAAGAATTTGAGCGTGCAGGCGGTCGGCGTATACCAGTATACTTACTCCGGAGATGCGACGAAGAATAACGAGACATGGATCTCTCTCGGCTTCAGGCCCATCTATATGGTCTCAAAACATTTCGGCATCGAAATAGAGCCCGGTATGGATTATATCAATAACCCGCGAGACAATTATGACACGTGCCTCTTTAAGCTGACCGGCGGTATCCGCATATCGCCGGGAATGATATTCAACAGCCGGCCGGCATTCCGGTTATTTGCTACATACGCTAAATGGGGCAATGGCTTCAGGGGCAACCCGCTTCTGGGCGGGACGGCATTCCTCACGCAGACGGAAGGCATGAACTATGGAGTTCAGTGCGAAAACTGGTGGTAATAGCCCTGCCGTAGGAGGCATGGCGGTAATAATCGCCGCGCTGCTTATCGCGGCGTTAGGATTTATAGTATATGCCAATTCTCTTGGTGGGAAGTTCGTCTATGATGACGAGTACCTCGTTAAAGATAACGCATATATAAAAAGCCTGTCGCGCCTTCCGAAAGTCTTTACCGAGGATGTCGGCTCCGGAGCGGACAGGTCTTATTCTTTCTACAGGCCTGTCGCCATGATAACCTATGCACTTGACTATTCCATCTGGCGGCTTAATACGACAGGCTATCATCTGACAAACGCCATCCTGCACATCCTGGCCGCCCTCTCTGTCTATTGGCTTATAAATATTTTATTCGCGAACAATATCCTGTCGCTGGGCACCGCGCTATTATTTGTCGTCCATCCGGCGCATACCGAGGCCGTAAGCTATATATCCGGAAGGTCGGATCCGCTGGCGCTCATATTCCTTCTCGTATCGTTCATATTTTACATAAAGCTTTCCGGCAAAGAAGATACGGCCTCTTACGCCGTTATGGCAGTTTCTTATGCCCTGGCTTTATTGACGAGAGAAAATAGCATGATATTGCCGCTCCTCATCATGGTGTATCATTTCACTCTTCGCAGGAAGGTCAACCTAAGGCCGTTCCTTGTCATACTCCTCTCGGCGCTTATCTATATAACGATAAGGGCCACATTATTGAGATTCATACATACAAAGGCGATAGTCGACATGACTATCCTCCAGAGATTGCCGGGCTCATTTGCCGCTATAGCAAATTACGCGCGCCTTCTCATACTGCCTTTCGACCTGCGCATGGAATACGGTTATATAAAGACATCTTTTCTTGATTCGAAGGTAATCGCCGGTATGGCGATATTCGGAGGCTCGATATTCTACGCGCTTAAGAGATGGAAGGACCAGGACCGGATAATACCATTCGCGATACTATGGTTTTTTATAGCGCTCCTGCCGGTGTTAAACATCTATCCCATAAATGCCTACATGGCTGAGCACTGGCTGTATCTTCCGTCGATAGGGTTCTTCCTTCTCGCGGCAAAGGGCATAAGTCTGCTATATGGAACGAAGAATATGAAGATCGCCGCAGTCGCGATATTTGCGGCCATCCTCATATTCTTTTCATGTCTTACGATAGGCCAGAATAATTACTGGAAAGAGCCGATAGGTTTCTATCTAAGGACACTGAAATACTCGCCGAACAATTTCGGTTTTTATACTAATCTCGGGAGAGAATATGCCGCCGCGCGGAATTTTGAACAGGCGATAGCCTGCTATAAGAAGGCAATAGAGATAGAGCCGCGCCTGTCATTCCCTTATAACAATATAGGTAATATATATCTGGATATGGGCCGGCAAGAGGAGGCCATACCTTATTATAAGAAGACCATGGAGCTGGCCCCAAACTATGCATTCCCTTATAACAATCTTGGAAATGTCTATCTAAGCACCGGCAGGCCGCTGGATGCGATACCTTTTTATAAAAAGGCCGCCCAGCTTGCGCCTAACAGCGCCTACATAAGGAACAATATCGGCAGGGCATCTTTTAATGCCGGGCTTATCGACGAGGCAGAGGCGGCTTATAAGGAAGCGCTAGATATAGATACGAACTGCCTATTCGCTCATACTAATCTCGGAGAGCTGTATTTGCTGAAGGGCGAGGATGCAAAGGCGCGCTCAGAGTTCGAGACCGCAATAAAGATGGACCCGAATTATGCGCCTTCCTATATGGGCATGTCGGTAGTAAATTACAGGGCGAAAGATCACCCCGCTGCTTTGAAGTATTTTGACAAAGCCATCTCTCTAGGCGCAAAGCCTGACGAAGCATTCGCTAAAATTATCGAAGGATACCGCAAATAATCCTTACCTGTGATGCGGCCTGAAGAAGTGGTCTTTCCTGGTGCGATATATCTTCTTCACTGATTCGACGAATATCATCAAGACGAGGATTATCATTATCGCGGAGAGGGCGGCATTCAGGTTTCCCTGGAATGTATGTTTCGGAAGATAGTTGCCGGTGATGTTCAGCGCGCCGGCTACGACGGTCGTGACAAGCATGAATATGGCCGGCAGGAATGTGGTAAGGCCGTAATACCACTTCTTGGTATGTTTTAGTATATATACCGTACCCACGAGAAGCGCCAGAGTAGCGAGCAGCTGGTTCGCCACCCCGAACATCGGCCATATGGTAGATATATCCCCGTTATATACCAGATATCCCCAGAGCAGGCTTATCACGCCTCCGGTAAATATCATAGTCGCTATCTTATGTTTCTGGCCCCACCTGGGGCTCCCAAGCCTTACGAGCTCCTGGAATATATAACGGCCGACGCGGGTTCCTGTATCTACGGTCGTGAGGATGAAGAGCGCTTCGAACATGATAGCGAAGTGATACCAGTAGCCCATGAGCCCCCGCATGCCGGGGATGGACGAAAGTATCACGGACATCCCGGCTGCGAGCGATACAGCGCCGCCCGGCCTACCGGCGAGCACCTCGCCGGTCATGCGCTCTATCTCGGCAAGTTGTGTTGTCCCGAGCCCCATCTTCTGGAATATGTCCACAGGGACATTTATCGCAAAATAATCTCCGGGCAGGAGCACCGTAGCCGCGATAAGCGCCATTATCGATACAACCGCCTCGATCAGCATCGCGCCGAAGCCTATCATCCGTATGTCGGATTCCTTATTTATCATCTTCGGCGTCGTTCCTGAAGCGACAAGGCTGTGAAAGCCGGATATCGCGCCGCAGGCTATGGTGATGCAGACGAAAGGCCATACCTTGCCGGGGATTATCGGCCCGCCTCCGTGTATGAATTTCGTAACAGCCGGCATCTTAAGCACCGGGTCCACCACGACTATGCCGACGGCAAGAAGGACGATCGTGCCGATCTTCATATAAGAGCTTAAATAATCGCGCGGGCAGAGGAGCAGCCATACTGGCAGCACCGAAGCGATGAATCCGTATATAGGCAATATTATAGATAAAGCCGGTTTGGATAACAGGAAGTATTGCCCGAATGCTGTTTTAGATAAAGGCTCGCCAAGCACAACGCCGGCTAGCACTATCGCAAATCCGACAAGCGATGCCTCCAATATCTTGCCGGGCCTCAGACGGTACATGTAGAGCGCGACAAATAGCGCGGCCGGGATCGTGACCGCTATTGTGAATGTCGCCCACGAACTTTCGTTCAGGGCATTGACGACTACGAGCGCGAGGCCTGCGAGGGCTGTTACTATTATGAAGAGTATGGCAAAACCGGTGATGACGCCGGCCGGCTTACTGATGTTTTTCCTCGCAAGGCGCGTAAGGGAGAGGCCTTTCGTCCTGACCGAAGCAAAAAGGATCACTATGTCATGGACAGCGCCGCCCAATACAGCTCCGATAAGTATCCATAGATATCCTGGTAAAAACCCGAACTGCGCCGCGAGGACCGGTCCTACCAGCGGGCCCGCGCCTGATATTGCCGCGAAATGGTGGCCGAAGAGGACATATCTGTTCGTGGGGTGATAGTCCTGGCCGTCCTTGAAGACGTGCGCCGGGGTCGGATTGCGGTTGTCCAATACCAGGATCTTCGTGATGATGAATTTCGAGTAGAACCTGTAGGCGAGCGCGAATACGAGCAGGGCCGTTATGAGTAGCGTTAATGCGTGCATGGGATAATAAGTTAAATGAAAATGCGCTTAATGTCAAGCTCGTTAAGGGACGTTTCTAAATTCCATCCTGCATGTGTCCCTAAATTTAAGATCACACCTGTCCCCTAGAAGACGGGGAGAAAGGCATGGGCGCAGGCAGACATGGAAAAGTTTCTAAAATCCATCTTACGCATGCCCCAAAATTAAAGATCACACTAGTCCACAAAAAAGTTAGGGGACAGGTGTGGGATGGAATTTACAAACGTCCCAAGATCAGATTTAGAAACGTCCCTATAAATCTATAAATCGGCATATGATTGTAGTATAATGATGTGCAATGGTGATAAAGGAAAAGACAGACATTATCTATACTGTACATGATGCGGCCGGATCTAAGGCCGTATTCCTATTGGTGCATGGGCTTGGAGCGAGCGTTAACAGGTGGGAGGCGTTGTCAAATTATTTTGCGAAGGCCGGGTTCTCCTCTTACGCGCTCGAACTTAAAGGCTTCGGGCGCACGAAGGGCGAGCAGGGCTATATAGATTCTTTCAATACATACATTAAAGATATCCTCCATCTCGCCAGGATAATATCAAAAGATCATCCCGGCAAAAAGATATTCCTTCTCGGCGAATCGATGGGCGCGCTCATAGCATTCCTCACCGCGATAGAACATCCGGCTCCATTCTCAGGCCTGGTGCTTATATCGCCGGCCTTTACCAGCAAGCTGAAGTTCAAAGCCATAGACTACCTAGCGATAGCCGTCTCTCTTTTATACAACCCAAAAAGGCGTTTCAGGATACCGTTCAATTCCAAGATGTGCACGCGCGACGCGGAATATCAGAGAAAGCTCGATTCCGACGCTAGCGAGCATCGCATAGCAACGGCGAGACTTCTGTGCGAGATTATATTCGCGCAGGTCAAAAGCAGGATGGAGAAGAAGAAACTCAAAATGCCGGCGCTGTTCCTCGTTGCGGAGAGTGACAAGCTGGTAAAACCTTCCGATACGAAGAAGATATTCAAGACCTTGAATATAGACGATAAGAAGCTGATAGCATATCGCGGTATGCGCCACGCCCTTTCTATAGATATTGGCAAAGAGAAGGTATTCGACGATATATTGAGCTGGACTTCCGGCAGATTTTAGCTCAAAAAGTGAGGCTGTAACTCTAAAGAGGAGTTATCCGGATGAAATATATATTGGCGATCGATCAGGGCACGACAGGCAGCCGCGCCGTCGTCTATGATAAGAACGGAAAAAGAATAGCATCCGCTTACCGCGAATTCCCTCAGCATTTCCCCAAACCCGGCTGGGTCGAGCATGACCCCCGCGATCTATGGAAGAGCGTAAATTATTCCGTCCAAAAAGTCTTAGGCGAGATCCCCAAAGGTTCCATCGCGGCTATCGGCATCACGAATCAGCGCGAGACGACCGTTATCTGGGATAGGAAGACCGGCAGGCCCGTGCACAACGCAATAGTATGGCAGTGCAGGAGGACGGCCGGGCGCTGCGACGAGCTCAAGAGACTTAAAAGTACCGTCAGTTTTTTTAAGAAGCGCACAGGCCTTCCCATAGACGCCTATTTCTCCGCGACAAAGATAGAATGGATACTGAAGAATGTCCCCGGCGCCATGGCTATGGCTCGGGATGGGCGGCTCTGTTTCGGCACTACGGATACATGGATATTGTGGAAATTGACAGGCGGCGACAGCCACGCAACGGATCATACAAATGCCTCACGCACGATGCTATTCAACATCGAAAAGCTCGAGTGGGACAGAGAGATATTGCGCAAGCTCGCCATTCCTTACGCTATCTTGCCGGAGGTGAAGAGCTCATCCGGAATATTCGGATATACGAAGAGCATAGGAAGACTGCCCGGAGGCATTCCGATAAGCGGGATAGCCGGCGACCAGCAGGCGGCATTGTTCGGCCAGGCGTGTTTTAAGGCGGGGGAGATGAAGAATACTTACGGCACCGGGGCCTTCGTCCTTCTCAATGCCGGCAAGAAGAGGCCTGTTTCAAAATACGGTCTCATTACGACGCTCGGATGCGGCGCGCGGGGCGAGCCTGTGTATGTCCTTGAAGGGGCGGTGTTCATAGCCGGTGCGGCGATACAGTGGCTCCGCGATGGCTTGAAGTTGATGCGCTCGGCATCCGAATCAAAACAGATGGCCGAATCGATAGGCCATAATGCAGGCGTATATTTTGTGCCGGCCCTGGTGGGGCTGGGCGCGCCATACTGGGACCAGAACGCCCGCGGCGCCATATACGGAATAACCCGGGGCACGCACCAGAGCCACTTTGTGCGCGCCGCGCTCGAAGCTATGTGTTACCAGACACGCGACGTTATGGAGGCGATGGAGAAGGATTCGTCTCTCAAGATAAATAGCCTCAAAGTTGACGGCGGAGCGGTGGTGAATGATTTTCTCTGCCAGTTCCAGGCGGATATCCTCGGCATAGACGTGGTGCGTCCGAAAGTGATCGAAATAACATCTCTGGGAGCCGCTTATCTTGCGGGCCTTGCGGTCGGATATTGGAAAGACGCGTCCGAGATAAAGAAGTGCTGGAAAGTGGACAGGATATTCAGGCCGCGGATGTCGAAGAAAGCCGCAGACGATCTTTATAAAGGATGGCTCGACGCGGTGAGCCGCACGCTATCGAAGACCTGTGGCTCGTGACCCCACCTCCTTGGGGAGAGAAGCATCATTTAGTAGACAGGCGTATAGGCGGGCCGCAGGGCCATTGGTTTTTGAAGCCTTGACATACGGTTTAATTTTTTCGTGCTTGCGGGATGGGGTTACCGCCTATATTTGCATAGCTGTCAAGATACCCTTATAGCTTGACCGTAGTTTTGTAAACCCCGCACGAAAAAATAGCTAAAAAGGTTGAAAAAACTAATGGCCCGAAAGGCCCGCCATGATAGAGGTATATAGTGAATGTATATGATATAGCAATAATAGGCGGTGGGGTGGTGGGCACTGCTATCGCGAGGGAGCTGGCGCGTTACCGGCTTAGGGTAGCCCTGCTCGAGAAGGAAACAGAGCTTGCATTCGGCGTTTCGAAGTCCAATTCCGGTATTATACACCCTGGCACGAGCAATCCGCCCGGCTCGCTTAAAGCGAAGCTATGCGTCGAAGGGAACCGCCTGACGCGTAAGATCGCCAAAGAGCTCGGCATAGATGTAAAAGAGGTCGGCGAGCTTATCGTGGCCTTTAGCGAAGAAGACCTGGCACGCCTCCACGAGATAAAGAAAGACGGCGAGGCCCTCGGCGTTCCCGGCCTTAAGATAGTCGATCGCGCCTGGCTTGACAAACATGAGCCGAACCTTTCCAAAGAGGTTATCGCCGCGCTTTATGCGCCTACAGGTGCCATAATAAGCCCATACCGCTGGGTTTACGACTTTGCCGAGAATGCAGCGCGTAATGGCGTCGAGATATTTACGGATACTAAAGTCGAAAGCATCATACGAAAAGATCACGGTTTTGAGCTTATCGCCGGGGCCAGGACATTCAAGGCCAGGCGCGTGATCAACGCAGCCGGGCTTTACGCCGATGAAGTATGCGGCATGGTCGGCATCCGTGACTTCAAGATAACCCCGAGAAAAGGCGAAGAGTTTCTCCTCGATAAAAAGAGGGAGAACATAACCAATCATCTTATCTTTCCGATCCATACAAAGACATCCAAAGGCATGCTCGTTATAAAGACTTCAGACGGTAATCCTATGATAGGCCCGACGGCGGAAGACATATCCGACAAAGAGGATCTCTCTACCAGCCGGGAAGGGTTCGAGAAAGTCCTTTCCTCGGTAAAGAGGCTTGTCCCGTCTATAAACGGAGATGACGTGATAGCCTATTTCGCGGGATTAAGGCCTGTCGCGGGAGATGATTTTATAATAAGGCACGAAGATAAAGCGCCTGGTTTTATAACAGTTGCCGGGATACAGTCTCCCGGCCTTACTTCAGCTCCGGCGATAGCTTTATATGTGGTCGGCATTCTCAAAAAAAGCGGGCTGAGGCTAAAGAAAAAAATATTCTTCCATAAACATAGAAAAAAAGAAGTCCATCTATTTGCCATCCCATTAGACGCCACAAAAAAATTGATCGAAAAGGACGCATCCTATGGCGACATAGTCTGCAGGTGCGAGATGGTGTCGGCAAAAGAAGTGCGCGACGCTATCAAGCGCGGCGCCAGGACTATGGACGGGATAAAGTTCAGGACGCGTTGCCAGTCAGGACGCTGTCATGGAAGTTTTTGCACTACGCGTGTCATGAAGATATTGGCGGAAGAGACCGGCGCGCCTGTTACATCCGTGACAAAGAGGGGCTGCGGTTCGGAGA
This sequence comes from Candidatus Omnitrophota bacterium, assembly GCA_020057115.1. Lineage (GTDB taxonomy): Bacteria > Omnitrophota > Gorgyraeia > 2-01-FULL-45-10 > 2-01-FULL-45-10 > JAGVGJ01. The sequence goes on from JAGVGJ010000024.1 coordinate 10,921, forward strand.
TAGTGAAAGAGGATAGGTCAAAGTGAGAGAAAGAGACCTTGTGATCGTGGGCGGCGGGCCGGCGGGGATGGCTGCGGCGATATCGGCGCATGAGAATGGCGTCAAGGACATCCTCCTCCTGGAGCGCGACCAGTATCTCGGAGGGATATTGAACCAATGCGTACACACAGGATTCGGGATAGAATATTTTAAGGAGGTCCTTACCGGGCCGGAATATGCGGAAAGGTTCGTAAAGAAGGTTCGGGATATTCCTTCAATAGAGATATCCTTGAGGTCTTTTGTAGTCCGTTTATCAAGGGACAGGGTATTGACATATCTGAAGCCGGGCATCTTGGAGACGATAAAAGCGAAAGCCGTGATAATGGCTACAGGCTGCCGTGAAAAGACGCGCGAGATGGTCCACATCCCGGGAACACGCCCTGCCGGCATATTCTCGGCAGGCCTTGCCCAGAAACTGATCAATGTGGAAGGGCTTTTGCCGGGTAAAGAGGTCGTGGTCGTAGGGTCCGGAGACATCGGGCTTATTATGGCAAGGCGTTTTACTCTCGAGGGCGCCAAGGTGAAGGCTGTTATCGAGATACAGGCCGAAACGCGCGGCCTTATAAGGAACGTGGTCCAGTGCGTAGAAGATTTTGACATACCGTTATATTTTAACCACAAGATATCCAGGATATATGGCAGTGACAGGGTCGAGAAGGTGCATGTTGTCAGGGTAGATAAAGATCATAACGAGATATCCGGTTCGGGGTTTGACATAACATGCGATACGGTGCTCTTGTCGGTAGGCCTCATACCGGAGAATGAGCTCATAGAGATGGCCGGCGCTGAACTTGATCGCAAGACGAATTCTCCCGTATCGGACGGCCTCAACAAGACGTCTATACCCGGGATATTCGCCTGCGGCAACTCATTTAAGGTATATGACATAGCGGATTCGGTTACGCGCGACAGCGAGCTTGCCGGGAAGCTAGCCGCAGAATATATAAGAGGCCTATGAAGACAAAAAATATTATCTGCATAGAATGCCCTCAAGGGTGCCTTCTCTCGGTAGACCACGAGAACTGCAAGGTGCTGAATATCCGAGGGGCGAAATGCCCCAAGGGCACTGCATATGCGATAACCGAAATGGAAGACCCCGTGAGGATACTGACATCAGCAGTCCTGTCGGAAGCCGGCGCGTTAAAGATGGCGCCGGTGAGGACCAATAAGCCTATCCCGAAAAAAGACCTCTTCAGGGCAATGGATGAGATAAAGAAGATAAGACTTAAAGTCCCGGTGCGGCCGGGCGACGTGATAGACGCGGACTTTTTAGGCCTCGGAGTAAAGCTTATCTCGACGCGCGGCACGACATCATAACAGATTATATGGTATATTTATATCTTGGGGGGATATGATGAACGAGAACATCGCTAAGGTAAAAGCCGGGACGAGCCTGCTTACGAAAGACGACATATATCTTTATAAGGAAGGCAGCCACTTCCGTCTTTATAATAAGATGGGTTCGCATACCATGATGGTCGAAGGAGTGGAGGGGACGCTCTTCTCCGTATGGGCTCCTAATGCAGCCAAAGTATCCGTGATAGGGAATTTCAACGGATGGGATAACGACAGCCACCCGCTGTCTCTGAGGCCCGACGGGTCCGGCATATGGGAAGGTTTTATAGGCGGCGTCCTTGAAGGATCATTATATAAATACCATATCGTCTCAAAGGTTAATAATTATGAGGTCGATAAAGGAGACCCTTACGGCTTCTACTGGCAGATGCCTTCCAAATCAGGGACCGCATCGGTCGTATGGGACCTTGGGTATAAATGGGGCGATGATGAGTGGATGAAGACGCGCGTCAAGGCGAACTCGCTCGACGCGCCGATGTCCATATATGAAGTGCATCTCGGCTCCTGGCAGAGGGTCCCGGAAGAGAACGCAAGGTTCCTGACCTACACGGAAATGGCCACTAAACTTGTAGAGTACGTAAAAGAGATGGGCTTTACTCACGTCGAGCTTATGCCGATAATGGAACATCCGTTCTACGGGTCATGGGGCTATCAGAATGTAGGATATTTTGCTCCGACGAGCCGTTACGGCACTCCGCAGGATTTTATGTACCTTGTCGACCACCTGCACCAGAACGGGATAGGCGTGATATTGGACTGGGTCCCGGCGCAATTCCCGGCGGATGAGCACGGGCTGGCCTACTTTGACGGCACGCACCTTTATGAACATGAGGATCCCAGGAAAGGCATACATCCTGACTGGAAGAGCGATATATTCAATTACGGGCGGTATGAGACGCAAGGCTTTCTCATATCGAGCGCCCTTTTCTGGCTCGACAAATATCACATTGACGGATTGCGGGTAGATGCCGTGGCGTCCATGCTCTATCTTGATTACTCGCGGAAAGAGGGCGAGTGGATACCCAATAAATACGGCGGCAGGGAGAACCTTGAGGCGATATCATTCCTGCGCAGGCTCAATTATACGGTCTATGAGAATTATCCCGATGTCCAGACATTCGCCGAAGAGTCCACCGCGTGGCCCATGGTCTCAAGGCCGACATACGCCGGAGGGCTCGGTTTCGGGATGAAATGGAACATGGGATGGATGCACGATACTTTAAGTTATTTTTCGCAAGACCCTGTCTACAGAAAATACCATCACGGAGAGCTCACTTTCAGCCTCCTCTACGCCTTCCAGGAAAATTTTGTCCTCTCGCTCTCCCACGACGAAGTTGTTTACGGGAAGCGCTCGCTCCTGGACAAGATGCCGGGTGACGAATGGCAGAAGTTCGCCAACCTCCGGCTCTTATTGGGCTATATGTACGTGCATCCCGGCAAGAAACTGCTCTTCATGGGCATGGAATTCGGCCAGTGGAAAGAATGGAGCCATGACGCGAGCCTCGACTGGAATCTCTTGAAATCGCCGCGCCACAAGGGGATACAGCAGTGGACGCATGACCTGAATAATCTCTACCGCCGAGAGCCGGGCCTTTATGAAAAAGATTTTACCCCGGACGGTTTCGAGTGGATAGATTTTCACGATTGGGAGAAGTCAGTCATAAGTTTTTTAAGAAAGGGCAAGGACCCGAAAGATACGCTGCTCGTGGTCTGCAACTTCACGCCTATCCCGAGATATAATTATACGATCGGCGTCCATTCCGGAGGTTTCTGGAAGGAGATGCTGAACTCCGACGCCAAGGAATATGGCGGAAGCGGCATGGGAAATCTCGGAGAGGTGGAGGCAAAGCCGGACAATACCGTATCGCTCACCCTCCCGCCGCTGGGGGTCGTGATATTTAAGCATATAGGAATAAAAAGCGAGGCATTAGGGCATAGTGCATAAGTCATAAGGCATAGAAAAAAGAGGAGAGAGGAATGGAAAAGCCGCGTCTCAGTCTTTTGCAGATATGGAACATGAGTTTTGGGTTCTTCGGCATACAGTTCGGGTGGGGATTGCAGATGGCGAACATGTCCGCCATCTACGAATTCCTGGGGGCGAAGGAGAGCCAGATACCGATACTCTGGCTTGCCGCGCCGCTGACCGGGCTTCTCGTCCAGCCGATCGTAGGGCATATGAGCGACAGGACATGGTGCTGGCTCGGAAGAAGGCGCCCGTACTTCCTCACAGGCGCGATATTCGCTACCATGGCGCTTTTCGTGATGCCGCATTCGACGGCTGTCTGGATGGCGGCGCTCCTTCTCTGGATACTCGATTTTTCAGTGAATATAAGCATGGAGCCATTCAGGGCATTCGTCGGGGACATGCTTCCGAATGAACAGCGCGCTCAAGGCTTTGCCATGCAGAGCCTTCTCATAGGTTTCGGCGCGGTCCTTGCTTCATCGCTTCCGTGGCTCATGACAAATGTCTTCAAGGTATCTAACGCCGCGCAGGAGCCCGGGACGCTGGCAGCTACCCTTGCCAACCTGACGGGCAATTCCGCCATACCGGCGACAGTAAGGTTCTCGTTCGCGATAGGAGCGGTAGTGTTCATAACCGCAGTACTCTGGACGATCATAAGCACGAAAGAATATCCTCCGGAAAATATGGAAGAGTTTAGATCTATGAAGGCCCAAAGCGCCGGATTCAAGGGGCACTTAAAAGAGCTCGGCAGGACGTTCATGGAGATGCCTACGACGATGAAGCAGCTCGCGTGGGTCCAGCTATTTACATGGTTCGGGCTATTCTGTATGTGGATATATTTTGCAGTAGCGACCGCGCGCTATGTATTTGGCGCTCCCAGCCACGAATCGCCCGTATTCACCGAGGGCGTCCAGTGGGCAGGGGTATGTTTCTCGGTTTACAATGCGGTCTGTTTCGTATTCTCGTTCGTACTGATATGGCTCTCAAGGCGCGTGAGTCCTAAGATAATCCACATTGTGTGTCTCTTCCTGGGCGGTCTTGGGCTGTTATCAGTGGCGTTCATACATAGTAAGATGCTGCTGCTTGTCTCCATGCTCGGAGTGGGCGTAGCCTGGGCAAGCATAGTATCAATGCCGTACGCGATGCTCTCGAACGCGCTTCCTCCTTCGAGGATGGGCGTATATATGGGAATATTCAACTTCTTCATCGTCATCCCCCAGATAATAGCGTCGCTGGCGCTGGGGATCGTCATGCAGAAGTTTTTGGGCGATAATTCGATGACGGCGGTCATGCTCGGGGGAGCGAGCATGATAATCGCGGCGCTGCTCGTATTTAGAGTGCAAGTCAATACGAAATAGTAAGCCTCTCCGGGTAGGTGTCTTTACGCGAACGCAAAATTTCCAAAGGAAATTTTGCTCGGAATATCGCTAAATTCTTTGAAATTTAGCGATATTCGACGTCGCTTCAAGACACCCACCCTTCGAGGCACTCATGGATTCGATAAGATCCATCAGACTTATAGCTTAAAGCTTACAGCTTATAGCTGATTTGGCGATTGCGGAGAGAAAATATGAAAATCCGTTTCAACATTAATTACCATACGGTCTGGGGAGAGCAGCTATATGTCGTCGGATCCGGCCCGGAGCTGGGGCTTTGGGATGAATCTCGCGCGAGGGTGATGTCCTATATTCAGGGTGATGAGTGGAAGCTCGAGATAAATCTGCCCGACAGGAAAGATGCCGAGTTTACATACCGCTATATAGTGAAGAATGACAAGGGCGCGGTGATATGCGAGGGTGGAGAGCCAAGAGCATTTTCCCCGGATGGCGCTGATATCACCGAACCATACGACATGGTCGAGGTTCGAGATTGGTGGAGGCCTTTAACAGACCATGAATCACTATTTCTTACATCGGCATTTACGGATGTCGTCTTTAAGCGCGATACCGATACGGAAAAAAAGAGACCGGAGCCTCTTCCCGGAGCGAAGCTCGTAATACGCCTCAAGATATTGGTCCCGCGCATCGAACCTGGCCATTCTCTTTTTGTGACAGGAAGCATTCCGGCCCTCGGTGATTCCGATGTCTCTAAGGCCGTTCCAATGGATCCAACAGGATTTCCAGCATGGAAACTCGATATTCCGATAGAAGGCCAGATGGCAGCCTTCACTTACAAATACCTGATAAAGGATAAGAAGGGCAAGGTCGTATTCGTCGACGAGGGGAAAGAGAGGGTCGTAGCTGTCAACGCCGACTATCGCATAGAGAAGAAGCTCTGCATGGTAAATGACTTTGCCTTCAGATATCTCAATAAATGGCGCGGCGCAGGCGTGGCCGTTCCCGTCTTCTCGCTCCGGAGCGCGAACTCGCTCGGCATAGGCGAATTCCTTGACATAAAGCCTCTCGCAGACTGGGCAAGCCAGTGCGGGTTGAAACTTATCCAGATACTTCCCGTAAACGATACGTCGGTAACGATGACATGGTGGGATTCGTATCCTTACGGCAATCTCTCCGTATTCGCCCTTCACCCGATATATATGAATATTCCCGCTATCGGCGCCTTACCTAAGTCAGTCGGGGACGAGGCAGCCTCCCAGGCAAAGATCCTGAACGGGTATGACCATATCAATTACGACGAGGTTATCGCGCTGAAACTGAAGCTCTTGCGCCAGATTTTCCAGTCCCAGAAAACAAAGTTCCTCGCATCAGTTGAATTCAAGGCATTTCTCGAAGAGAACGCGTTCTGGTTAAAACCCTACGCCGCATTCTCGGCATTACGCGATACATACAAGACGAGTGACTTTACTAAGTGGGAGAAATACGCTTGCGGCACTCCTGATGCGATAAACGAATTAACATCCGAAAATTCCTCAAGTTACGATTCAATAGCTTTCTACTACTTTATCCAATATCATCTTCATCTCCAGCTATCGGAAGCATCTAAATACGCAGCCTCGAAGGGGGTAATATTAAAAGGCGATATCCCGATCGGCATCCACAAGGAGAGCGATTCATGCTGGACCAGCCCCGAACTATTCAATATGGACCAGTCTGCGGGCGCTCCGCCCGATCCTTTCTCGGACGTCGGGCAGAACTGGGGATTCCCGACATATAATTGGGACGCCATGGCGAAGGATAATTACCTATGGTGGCGCAGGCGTCTCCAGAAGATGAGCGAATATTTCCAGATGACCAGGCTCGACCATGTCCTCGGGTTCTTCAGGATATGGGAGATCCCCCAGGAGATGGTGTCCGGGCTCATGGGCCATTTTAATCCCGCTATTCCTCTATCGCAGCAGGAGCTTGAACGAAATGGGATATGGGACTTTAACAGGTTGTGCGACCCGTACATACCTTCCTGGCTTGTGAAGATAGCATTTGGCAATCTCGCCTCCAAGGTCATCGGAGAATATCTGGAGGACGCAGGGAGCGGACGGTATCGTTTAAAAGCTGAATATAAGATACAGGCAGCCGTTGAGGCGCACCTGGCGAGCCCCGAAAACGCACCGCAGGACCAGAAGGACCGCAATTCCAAGATCAGAGACGGGTTATTTGCCCTCATCTCAAATATCATACTATTTAGAGATGGGAAGGCAGGCGGCTTCCACCCGAGAATAAACCTCATGGACACCTGCTCGTTCGATACCTTGGATGAGCATGACAAGGAAAAACTCATACATTTTTATTTTGACTACTTTTATCACCGGCAGGAAGATTTCTGGCGCAAGCAGGCCATGATCAAGCTGCCTGTAATAAAAGCTGCGTCCAGGATGCTCATCGCGGGCGAAGACCTCGGCATGATACCTGACTGCGTCCCAAAGGTGATGGAGGAGCTCTCGATATTGGGCCTGCGCATCCAGAGGATGCCGAAAGAGACGGACAGGGAGTTCGGGTATCCTTACCAATATCCGTATCTCACGGTCTGCACCACATCAAGCCATGACATGTCGACTATTCGCGGCTGGTGGGGCGAGGATTATGCGAGGACCCAGCGATATTATAATACGATCCTCGGTCATTCAGGCGACGCGCCCTCGGCTTTTAGCCCCGCGATATGTAAAGAGATAATCTCCCAGCATCTTGACGCGCCGTCGATGTGGGCCATATTCCCGATACAGGATATCCTCGCCATGTCATCCGAGCTCTGCCGACCCGGTGACCCCAGGGAAGAACAGATCAACGACCCGGCAAACCCCCACCACTACTGGAAGTTCCGCCTCCATATCGCCATGGAGAAGCTTCTGGCAAAAAAGGAGTTCAACGCCGAATTATCGGAGATGGTTTGCGCCGCAGGTCGGGGAATTAGTTATTAGGGCATAAAGTGTGAGTCGATTTCGTGAAAGGGACAGTCCCCTTCGGGGACAGTCCCTTTCACGATCTGGGCATGCAGAATACACACGACAGACCTGTCCCCTTCTGATATAATATCCCCATAAATAGGATATATATGAAGATATCAAAGCGCCACAAAAGGTCCCACCTAAGAACGAAGGTCTTAAGAAGAATAGAAGAGATATCCCCCCAGGAGTGGAATGCCATATTCCCGGATGTCCTGGAGGGGTATAATTTTTTTAAGACTCTCGATGAATCGAATCTCGACCAATTCTCCTTCTATTACATCCTCGTGTATGACCGCAAGACCCTTGTCGGCGCGACATCGTGTTTTATAGTCAACTATTCCTTTGATACGAGTATAAACGGCCCGATGCGCCATATCTCTAATTCCATCAAGAAGGTATTCCCGAACATATTCAGCATAAGAGCCCTTGCCTGCGGCGTCCCCATGGGTCCGGGCAGGCTCGGCCTGTCCGGCGACGCGGACAGGATAGTAAAGGCCATGCTCCGCCAGATGGAGAGGATAGCGCGCAAGGAGAAGATATCCATACTGGCTTTCAAGGACTTTGACAGCTACCATACGAAGTTCCTCGACCCGCTCGTAAAAGAAGGGTTCACCAGGATGGACAGCCTGCCCTCTACCGAGATGGAGATAGATTTTAAGGACTTCGAGGAGTATATGAAGACCTTGAGCGGAGCGACGCGATATGATCTCAGGCGCAAGTTCAAGAAAGTCGACCGAAGCGTAAAGATAGATATGGAGATCTTTGATTCCGTAGACGGTAAAATACTCGAAGAAATATACGGATTGTATCTGCAGGTCCTCAATGCCCACGAGCAGAGCTTCGAGGTCACCCCGAAAGAATTTTTCAGGAACATAGGAAAGAACATGATAGGCCAGACGAAGTTCTTTACCTGGAGAATAGAGGGCAAGATGGTCGCGTTCGTATTCTGCATGGTATCGAAGGATTTTCTCATCGACTACTACCTCGGGCTTGATTACGAGTATGCCCACAAGTATCATCTTTACTTCATCAAGTTCCGCGATGTCATGAACTGGTGCTTCAAGAACGGCATAAAGAAATATGAGAAGGGCACCTCGGGATATGATCCGAAGAAGAGGCTCGGGTTCGACCTCACGCCGCTTCATATATACGCCATGCACCGCAACAGGTTCATACGCCCGGTATTCAAAAGAGCGATCCAGCTCTTAAAGTTCGAGAACTTCGACCCTGTGCTGAAAGAGTTTAAATACAAGAGCGATGAAAAATAGCCACATAACCCTAAAACTTCTTATCCTGATAATAGCCAATGACATAGGCGACTCGATCGCCCAGCTATTCCTGAAGAAAGGGTTCCTGGTAGGGGGAATGAGCTCGGTCGGCTTTGCCGATATCGGAGAATTCGTCTCGCGCAACATCGGCTCTCCCTGGGTATGGCTCGGGCTATTTATCTATATGATGAACTTCTTCATATGGATACTCATCCTGTACCGGGTCGATTTAAGCATAGCCATGCCGGTCAGCAGCACGAGCTATATGATCATCCCGTTCCTCGCGATATTCTTCCTGCATGAACACGTGAGCCCGATAAGATGGGCGGGAATAATACTGATCGCGGCGGGCATATATTTCGTGCTGAAGAGCCCGAAGGTTAAAAAAGCGGGAGCGCTCCGATGACCATGTGGAAGATAATACTGCTGATAATTTTGGCTGAAGTATGGAATACCGCGGGCCATATATTTTTTAAGAAGAGCGCCAACAGGTTCGGGACGCACGACTTCGGGAGTTTTAAAGGCTGGCTGAAGTTCATGGGCGACGTCTATTCGAGCCCTCTCATATGGTTAGGGTTCGTATCGATGGTGGCGGGCATGGCTATATGGGTACTTGCCCTCGCGAACGCGGACTTAAGTTTCGTATTCCCTATGGGAAGCCTGCAGTATATATTCATCATCTTCGCGTCATATATATTCCTCGGAGAGAAGATAGACCGGATGAAGTTTGTCGGGACGCTGCTAGTCGTGCTCGGCATAGTGCTTATAGGCGTAAGCTGATAAAACGTTAATGGTGGTCAAAAAATGTCAACGCAGAACAATTTTTTAAGATCCGTAAGATTCAAATTCCTTTTGTGGTATATGGTCGCGCTTACCGCGACGCTATTTTCTTTCAGCGTAGTCCTTTACGGCGGATTCAGCAAGATCCTTTACGGCGACCTCGATGACCTGTTAAGCTCAAAGGCCGAAGGCATAGCCAATGCCATAGACGCCTACAGGTATGTCGGCAAAGTGGATATGCCCAGTTTTATCGATGCGGCCGACGGATGGATGAGCCCGGCGCGCAAGGACCCGGAGCTTATGAGCGTATATACCCAGATAATCGATAAGAACGGCTCTAGGATCGTCTCATCGAACCCGATGCCCCAGATGAAGGCCCTGGACAAGGACGTCTTCGAGGATATCCTGGACGGCGAGGACTCTTTCGATACGCTGAAAGGGATGACCCCGGACGGCAAGAAGATGAAGTTCAGGGTCTATACGAAACCGATATACGAAGACGGGACCGTGAAGTATGCCGTCCAGGCCGCCGGTCCGGTGACGCTCGTATCGCTCGCGCTCAATAATCTCATACTGATCCTCTTCGTCCTTTTGCCGCTCACCGTGCTTCTGGCCGGGATACCGGGGCTCCTTCTCGTCAGGCTTACGCTAAAGCCCGTCGACAGGATGATAGACACCCTTCGCCAGATAACGGCGGAGAACCTGAAACTCAAAATACACATACCCGATACCAAAGACGAGATAAAGCGCCTCGCCGATACTTTCAATGACATGATAGACAGGCTCGACAGGTCATTCTCATCCCAGCAGAGGTTCATCCAGGATATATCCAACGAGCTTAAAGTCCCGATGCAGGACCTTGAGCATGAATGCCGCCGCGCCATCCAGAATAGCATGCCGGAAGCCGACCTGAGGCAGCTTCTCAATAAGGCCTCGACGGAAATAGAAGGGTTCTCCAGGAAGATAGACAACCTTCTCACATTGTCAGGCTCAGGCAAGACGGTCCTCGAGATAAGGAAGGTCGATCTGGGCAATCTCGCGTCAAGGACGCTCGGGGACGTGAAAGTCCTTGCCGAAGAAAAGGACATGGAGCTCCTATTCTCCTGTCCGGAGAAGGTGGTGCTCGACGGCGATGAGGAGAAACTCAAGGTCCTCCTCCTCAACATGTACGACAATGCCATTAAATACACTTATAGAAAAGGGAAGGTATCCGTTACGATCCGCAAGGACGGCCGGAAGGCCAAGGTATATGTCAATGATACGGGCATAGGCATACCTTTTGAAGAACAGCCGTATATATTCGACAGGTTCTACCAGGTCCAGAGCCCCCGGAGCATCAAGGGCGGGTTCGGCCTTGGATTATCAAGCGCCAGGTCTATAGTGGACGCCCACAAAGGCGACATATCGGTCGAGAGCCAGCCCGGCAAGGGGGCTACCTTCATAGTGACCCTGCCGTTATCTTATCCGGGATAAATAATGTCAGTCATATTTTCATTCAGACTTAAAGAGCTTAAGAGAGAGAAGCCCAGCAAAGACCCCGCCGTTACAGAAGGGTTCTCGCTTAAAGGCGATAATGGCTCGACCATAGTCCTGACGCACGGCATGACCGGCACCCCGCATGAGATGAAATTCCTTGCCGGCTTCTTCCATAGAAAGGGATATTCTGTCATCTGCCCGAGGCTTGCCAACCACGGCCAGTCGCTCAATATCCTGAAGCGTTCGAAGTGGCAGGATTTTTACGCCTCGGCGCGGAAGGCATTGACAGAGAGCGAGGAGTGGAAGAGGCAAGGCCCTGTCTTCGTGTCGGGCCTTTCGCTCGGGTCTCTCATATCGCTGCTTTTGGCAGACGAATTCCCCGAAAGGATAAAAGGGGTAAGCTGCCTGGCGCCGACATTATTCTACGACGGATGGAACACGCCCGGCTCGAAATTATTCCTCCCGTTCGCCTACAAGACATGGCTCAAGCATTTCGCGTATTTCAAAGAAGAGCCGCCCTACGGCATAAAGAACGAAGCTGTCCAGAGCAGAGTCCATAAGTATTACAATAACGCCCGGCTCGACTCGATGGACGGCGTCGCCCAGTACGGTTACCCGTATTTCCCCGTCGCGCTTCTCCACCAGCTGCAGCTATTGGTGAAGCAGGTATCCAGAAGGCTGCCGCGCATGCGCGTCCCCGTCCAGCTCATACAGGCCAAGGACGATGACATGGCGAGCATCAGGAACTCGAAGTTCATCTACGACCGCGCGGGCTCAGAGATGAAGGAGATGATAATGCTATACGATTCTTATCATGTCATAACCGCGGACCAAGAACGCGACATTGTCGCCGAAAAGATGGAAGATTTCTTTGTCCGCGCCGGGGGTAGAGCTTGATGAACCTGGCACGCATAGTCCTGAAGCTCTTATCCGTAAAAGCGATGGCATTCGAGAGAGCCACCAAGGACCCGATGTCCGCTCAGAAGAAGGTCCTGGCGAAATATTTGAAACGCAACAAGAATACCGAATACGGCCTTAAATGCGGATTCGCCGGGATAAAGTCCATAGAGGATTATCAGGCCAGGGTGCCGGTCAGCGATTCCGAAGATATATATCCTTATATAGAGCGCATGAAGAGCGGCCAGAATAATATACTCACCGCCGACAGGCCGATATTCTTCGGCCTTACGAGCGGCACGACCGGCAAGCCGAAGTTCATACCCGTAACCGGCTACTCCCGCTCGAAAAAAGCCGAGGTCGCCGACCTGTGGGCATACTACATCGTGAAGGACCATCCCGAAGTCCTGGACGGGAAGATACTTGCCATAGTAAATCTGGAAGTGGAGGGATATGCGGACTCGGGCGTCCCTTACGGCGCAGAGACCGGTCAGGGCTATGACAATCTTCCGGCCGTGGTAAGGCGCATGTATGCCATACCCAGAGAGGTCTTTTATATAAAAGATTACAGGACAAGATACTATTGCATACTGCGGATAGGGATGGGCCAGGACATAAGGACCGTCGCTGTGCTGAACCCGAGCACGCTCGTCCTCCTGTGCGAGAAGATCGGGGAGTGGAAGGACGGGCTCATCAAAGACATAGAGGAGGGGACGCTCGAGGGCTCTTTGGACATACCGGCGGATATCAGGACGGCGATAGAGAAGAGATTAAGGCCCAACCCGAGGCGCGCGTCCGAGCTAAAGGCCATAATAAAAGAGAAGGGCGAGCTATTGCCGAAATATTTCTGGCCTGACATGGAGCTTATAGAATGCTGGAAGGGCGGGACAGTTAAGCTTTACTTGAAAGAGCTTCCCAGATATTTCGGGGATGTCCGCATAAGGGATTTTGGTTGCCTGTCGACCGAGGCTCGAAGCTCGATACCGATGAGCGACTATGGCGCCGGCGGGGTCCTGGCGATAAATACGAATTTCTACGAGTTCATCCCTAAGGAGGATATGGGCAAGAGGAAGAAGCGCTTCCTGCTCTCGGACCAGCTCGAGAAGGACAAGGAGTATTACCTGGTCGTAACCACTCCCGGCGGGCTTTACAGGTATAATATAGACGACATAATCACCGTAGACAGTTTCTTCAACAAGACCCCGATGATAGAGTTCGTCCAGAAGGGGCTTAATGCCGTCTCGGTCACGGGAGAGAAGGTCTACGAATCCCAGGTCAATGCCGCGATAAACCGCGCCGTCGATAAACATAAGATGGTCTTAAGGTTCTTCTCGGCGTGCGTAGAGTTCAACAAGTTCCCGCATTACGTATTTTTGGTAGAGTTTGAGGAAGAGCATCTTCCGGCCGAAAAGAAGAGGGGGCTTTTAAAGAGCATAGAAGAAGAGCTCTGTCTCGAGAATGCCGAATATGAATATTCAAGGAAATCGATGGCTCTCGGCGCCCCTATGCTCAAAGCGGTGAAGTCCGGCGAATTCGAAAAATACCGCGCGAAGCGCATAGCCGAAGGCGTCCACGACGCGCAGTTCAAGGCGCCTGAGCTCACGGCCGACCCGGAGTTCCAGAAGAATTTCATTATTGATGAGGTCGTAAGGTTGTAGTTGATTATATTCCCCTAACATGCTATTTTATCCCTATGAGTTACATCGTATTCGCAAGAAAGTACAGACCCCAGGCCTTCGGTGAAGTTGTAGGGCAATCCCACATAACCACCACATTAGAGAATGCCATAGCCCAGGACCGCGTGGCCCACGCCTATGTTTTCGCCGGTCCCCGCGGGATAGGCAAGACCACTACCGCCAGGATCCTCGCAAAAGTGCTCAACTGCGAGAAGGGGCCGAATGAAGGGCCGTGCAACAAGTGCCCGTCCTGCGTCGAGATCACCCATGGCACGAGCCTGGACGTCATGGAAATAGACGGCGCCTCTAACCGCGGCATCGACGAGATCCGCAACCTCCGCGACAATATCAAATTCGCCCCCTCGAAGGGCAAGTACAAGATCTACATAATAGATGAAGTCCACATGCTCACCCAGGAGGCATTTAATGCGCTCCTCAAGACGCTTGAAGAGCCGCCGGCGCACGTAAAGTTCATATTCGCCACCACCTCGCCCCACAAGATCCCGGCCACGATACTTTCGCGGTGCCAGAGGTTCGACTTCAGGCGCATCTCCACGAAGGACATACTCGACAGCCTTAAAAGAATAGCGAAGAGCGAGAATTTAAGCGTCAAAGACGAGGTGCTTACCTTGATAGCAAGACACGCGGACGGCTCCATGCGCGACGCGGAGGTGATCCTCGACCAGATAACGTCATTTACGAGGGGCAAGGTCGACCTGGAAGACGTGGTCAAGATACTGGGCATAGTTGACGAAGACGTCCTATTCGGCCTGTCAGGAGCGATAAAAGAGAAGGATGCCGTCGAGGCCTTAAAGATAATCGACAGGGTCGTCAATGACGGCAAGGATATAGCTCAGGTCATAACCGGCTTAATAGAACATTTCAGGAACATATCGGTCATAAAGGTGTCCAGGGACCTTGAAGGGCTTCTTGACGTATCTTCCGAGAAGATCGGGCGTTACGAGGAAGAGGCGGCAAAGTTCTCCGTGGAAGAGTTGTTATACGTCATATATACGCTATCGAACACCATGGACTTTATCAGGAAGTCCGGCATGACGAAGGTCCCGTTCGAAACCGCTATGATACGGCTTACAAGGATGGGGCCTGTAATATCGCTTTCCGAGATAACGGACCGTATAGAAAAACTTGAGAGATCCTCCGGTCCCGGCGCAGGGCAAGGGCCTGTTCCCAAGATCGAGAGGCCTGCAGCAGTTAGCCCCCGGTCCGAAAGCACCCTGACCAGGCCCGTGATCCAGGCCAAGCCGCCGGTCCAGACACCCATGCCAAAACCGGCAGCCGATGCCGCAGAGAATAAGTCCCAGGCCCAGGCAGTATTAAGGCGCGACGGCACAGTGGACGAGGTTATAGGATCCTGGAGCAGCATATCCAATTATATAAAGTCAAAGAAGATGTCGGTCGCCCTGTATCTTCAGAACGGGTACCCGGTCTCGCTTGGGTCCGGGACGCTTACCATAGGCTTTCCAAGATCCGAGAATTTCCACAAGGAAGCCCTGGAGACCCCCGAGCACAAGCAGCTTATCGAGAATGCCATAAGAGAAGTGTCCGGGCTTGATATCAAGGTGAAATTCGTGGTGGCCGAAGGCGCGAAAGCGCCGGACCTTCCCAGGGACCAGTATTTGGGCGATGACCCGCCGGCGGATGACATCCCCGGCACGGATAATACAGCGCGAAGGCCCGAGAAGGAAGTCGAGTCGATAATAAAGGATGCCCTCGAGATATTCGGCGGAGAAATTAAAGACAGCGGAAAGGCGGGCTCCAGGTGAACGGCTTTCCCGTGTCGATGAAGGCGCTTGTCGAAGAATTCTCCAAAATGCCCGGGATAGGGCCGAAGACCGCGCAGAGGCTGGCTTTTTATATCTTAAAATCCTCCAAAAATGACGCCGAGTCAATGGCAAGGGCTATAATAAAGGTAAAGGAGTCGGTCAGGTCCTGCTCAGTCTGCAATAATCTCAGCGATAATGATATCTGTGATATCTGCAAGAGCGCTTCAAGGGATAAGTCGCTGCTCTGCATAGTGGAAGAGCCGGATGACGTAGTCACGATAGAGAAGGCCGGGAGCTTTAACGGCCTCTATCATGTCCTTCTCGGGTCGCTGTCGCCGCTTGACGGCATAGGGCCGGGCGAGCTCAAGATAAAAGAGCTTGTAGGGCGTCTCGATACAGAGAAGTTTAAAGAGATAATAATAGCGACCGACTTCAATACGGAAGGGGAGGCGACAGCCTTATACCTCTCCAGGATATTAAAGAATTTCGGGGCCGCCATCACCCGGATGGCTTACGGCATTCCTGTGGGGGGCGGCCTTGAGCATGCTGACCAGGCGACCATAGCCAAGGCCTTTGAGGGCAGGCGGGAAGCGAAATAATCTGTTATAAAATAGTGAAATGTCCGGTTCTTTAACAAATGAAATGTCCGCTTTCAAAGCGGGATATGGTAATATGCGCCACCTAAATTTGGAGGCCAAAT
>JAGVGJ010000009.1 GCA_020057115.1 Candidatus Omnitrophota bacterium
AGTCAAAGTCGTCTTTCCATGATCGATGTGACCGATCGTACCGATATTGACGTGCGGCTTGGATCTAACGAATGCTTCTTTGGCCATATGTTTCTCCTTCTTTTGTCCTGCTGCTATTTTATTCTGGAGCTGCAGATCGGGATTGAACCGATGACCTCATCCTTACCAAGGATGTGCTCTACCGACTGAGCTACTGCAGCCGCTTTTTGCCAGCGGCCTACTTCTTAAAATGACAAAAAAAATACCGTCTCTGAGTTATACATCAACTTAAACTCATCGATCACAAACTGATTACATATGTTTGATCAAAAAATAAGAGTCTTTATTATAACAAAAAAGCCTTTAGTGTCAAGGCTTTTTTTAAATATTTTTCATTATTCTGGCTTTTACTAACGCTAAGCGGCAATGAATAGTTAGATCGGCTCAACAGCGTCCTTTTTCACCCATGATATCTTGCCATCGGAACGCCGTATCTGCCGCCAGTCATTGCGCGTCTTGAGCACCAGGACCTTGGATCCTTCGCCGAGTTTATAGTAAGTCGTCGATCTGTCTATCGGTTCATACTTGCAGTCGACGTCATTCTGCACGACGATCCCGTGTTTTTGCATGACCTCGTAACGGAATCTTACGCTGAACGCCGAAAGAGTGAAGAGAAATATCGCAACGATACCCCATGTCACAATCCTCAGCTTGCGCGCGAAGATGCGGTTTAAAATAGATGCCGCCAGCAAAGCCACGGCGCATAAATATAATAAAGCCGCGAGAATGGCGAGCGCGCTTAAGTTGAGCGCCCTGAACGGCAGCCTCACGACTTTAAAGATGATATTTCTTGGGGGGACGTCGTAACCCGGATCCTCGACGAAGGAACGCGCGTATTCAAGGTTCGACTTAAGGTCGCTGTCGCGCGGCACGATTCGTCTGGCCCTTTCATAACAGAGTATCGCATATCCGATCTTTCCGAGCTTGAAGAAACTATTACCTATATTATAGTAGAGGTTGCCGCTCTCTACGCCGGTATCGAGCACTGCCAGATAAGCCTCTATCGCTTTCGTGTAGTCTCTGGCCTCATAAAGCGAGTTGGCTTTGTAAAAAAGCTTGTTGGGGTCGGCCGCGCCGTCATCCGCGAACGAATGTCCGCCCAGGATAAAGAAAGACAGCGCAAGAACTAATATAATTTTTTTCATATTTTTGCCCGTTCCAGGTAAGTGATGATCTCTTCAAGCTCTTTCAGGTCATCCTTCATCCTCGTCTCGTCCACCGGAAGCCCCGCGAACCTGGCACTGTCACATACGTCGAAGAGGCCTTTAAGTTTGCGCAGCATCTGGACATCCGTATCTTTTGGTTTAAGTTTCGCTTCTATGGCGTCATAAGTTATGCCGCTTACCGGTATATGGAACCTGTTGCCCAGATACCCCTGGAGCGTGTGAGAGACAGCCTCATAGAATAACTGCGGGCCGTCTTTCAGCCGTGCTTTAAGTTTCTTCACCGCTTTGTGGGCTATGGTGTTGGCCATGACGCGGCCTGCGTATACTGTGTCGCTCGACAGGCGCTCTCTCCTGCGGACGATGGCGAAGATCGATACAAGAAATACGAGCGGCAGCGCCATGCTCCCGACAAATAGCTTGCTCTTATATATTGCAAAGCCTCTCTTCCGCGTCTTGCCTATGGATTCTTTGATGTAGATTATGTCGCGCGTCAGCTTCTCGTCTATCGGGCTCTTTTCTGAGACAGCCACCGCCGGCCCGACCACATGGGCCGGGGCCTCCTCCTTGCCCTTCTCGACCTGGATCGGTATGGGCCCCTGCGTTATCGTCTTATACACCTTCCTGTTGGGGTCGAAATAATTGAAGGTTGCTACCGGCGCGGAGGTGACCTTGTCGCTTTCGGGTATAAGGACTTGCGTGAATACTTTCGAGCGCTCCTCGGTCTTCACCTGGGGCTCGTAGGTCTTGAATCCGTCGGCATTACCGACACTAGGCATGAGGACCGTGTTAAAATTCCCCGTCCCGTTTATCTCCATGGTTACCGTTATGGGATCGCCGGCCTTCACTTTCTTCGGATCGGCGCTATAGAGGAACTGGAAGTCGCCGATAGCTCCGGAAAAGTCCGCGGGCCTGCCGTCTACGGGAAGCGGCGATATCACGAGCTGCACGTCCTGGGATTTGATCTCGGTCGGATATCTTTCGAACTTATTAAAGAAGTCGTCGAAGAAGGCGTCGTCCGGGCCGCCGGCGAAGAAGTCGTCCACGCTCGTCGGCCTGCGCGTCCTCTTCTGCACGATGACGCTGCATTTTACGGCAGCCGGCCCGAGCCTGTAATCCCCTGGCCTAGTCGCAAATACGCTTGTATTGAACTCCAGCACATCGTAGGTCATGCCTCCGAGGACCTCTCTGTACTGTTTCGGGTCCTTGAACTCGGCCTTAGAGAAACCCTCCCGGGCGAATGTCGGAAGCTGGATATCCCTGACATTCAGCCTGTTGACGTAAAGCTTGGCCGTGACGGGGATTATCTCGTTTACGTATGCGGCCGTCTTGGCAAGTTTAAGGGTGAGGAATATCCTGTCATCGAGATTATACTGCTCGGCGATATTTACGGTCTGCGCAGGCTGCTGGGCCCTGGCCGGAGCTGTCTGGGCATCGCTCACATTAAGGAACGCGGTGCCGGAAGTGTAGGTATCGCCTTTAAAATTGAATGATAATGGCCCTATCTGGAACCTGCCCATCTTGAGGGGCTTGACCATATACATGTGGGTTATCGAGCTTGAGACACGGCCATTTATGACCGTCATCATCGTCGAAGGACCGAGATAGCGCACCTCAAGGCCGTCGAGATTGCTTATGTCCGGAGCGGGCATGCTCTGGGTGTCCTGAAAGGCAAGGCCAAGCTGGACGCTCTCCCCCAGAGATACGCTGTCGCGGTCGAAGTTGACCTCGAATTTCACATCCCGCGCCATGACAGGCACTGTGAGCGTAACGGCGATCGCCGCTAATATCAATAATATTTTTAAGGCCTTGCTCATTGAAATATGCATTTACCAGTCTTTCGAAGGCTCGGGCATGTCTACCTGCTTGCGCCTCATGCGGATAGTCTTGCCTGTCGCCTCCTGCCCCTTATATCCTTCAAGGAGCATCTTCGCTTCCTGTTCCGACATCTCCTGCCCGGCTTGAGGCTGAGTGCCCTGATAGAACTCGATGCCGACATTCTGCTCTTTCTCGCCCTCTTTCTCTTCGGGTTTCTTGGCCTCGCCTCCCTGATTCTCGCCTGCGCCGCCCTGAGGTTCTTCCTTCTTCTGGCCTTCGCCGGGACTCTCTTCTTTCTCACCTTCTTCACCCTCGCCTTCTTTAGGCTGCTTCTCCTGGTCCTGGCCCTGTTGTCCCTCTTGCTGCTTCTCTTCCTGGTCCTTCTTCTGGTCGCTCTTCTCTTCCTGGCCGCCGCCGGATTTATCCTTCTCTTTATCTTTATCGGATCCTTGTTGTTCTTCTTTCTGGCCGCCGTCCTGGCCTTTATCGCCCTGCTGGCCCTGGGACTGCTGCTGGTCCTCTCTATCCTTCTGGTCCTGCTGCTGTTGTTGTTGCTTGTCTTTTTGCTGCTGTTGTTGCTGTTGGTCTTTTTGCTGTTGCTGTTGTTGCTTGTCCTGTTTCTGATCTTGTTTTTGCTGTTGCTGCTGGTCCTGCTTTTGTTGCTGGTCTTGCTGATCCTTTTGATCCTGCTGCTGTTGATCCTGCTGGTTCTTTTTCTCGTCCTGCTTATTCTGCTGGTCCTTATTCTGTTGCTGCTGATCTTGATCTTGCTTTTTTTGGTCCTGCTTTTTCTGATCTTGCTTTTTCTGATCCTGTTGTTTTTTCTCTTCCTTCTTCTCTTTTAAGTCCTTGATCCTGTTGGCCACAAACTCATAATTAAACTTTGCATCTTTGTCATTCTCATTGAGATCTATCGCGCGTTTGTAATATTTAAGGGCTGTCTCATAATAGTCCTGCGCCTTTTTGATGTCTGCAGATTCTTTGGAGGCGCCGATCTTATACTGCACATTACCTATATTGTAATCCGCCTTCTGGACTATGTTGACATCGCCGGAGGCGATGGCCTTGTTATAAGATGGTACCGCGCTGTCGTAGTTTCCTTTCTTGTAAAGAGCGTCTCCGAGGCCGAAGTTCAGTACGCCGGAGTCGGGCCGCTTCTCGAGAGCGCCTTTATACGCCTTTATCGCCTCGTCGAATTTTTTAGTATTATATAACAAGTTGGCGTTTTTTACATCTTCATTTGAGGATGCATGCAGGGGCGCCTGCCATATTCCTAATATCATCAAGGCTATGATCGTCCGCTTCATCTGGCGACCCTCTTCCGCTCGGAAAATAGCGGCTCTACGAACAAGAGGAGCAGCGCAACAGCAAGGAATATCTGGAACCTCTCCTGGTAATGCTTTCGCATCTTCGATTCTATGTCATGCTTTTCGAGTTTTGATATGCTCTTATCGTATAACAACGAAAGCCCGAACTCGGCGGACGTAGCGCGCACATAACTGCCTCCTGTAGACAGCGCTATCTTTTGCAGAAGCTCTTCATTCAGCGCCGTCTTCACCACGCGGCCGCTTTTGTCGGCAAGATACGCCCTGTCTCCGCGCTCATCGGTGACAGGTATAAGCTCGCCCTCGGACGTGCCGACGCCTACGCAGTATATTTTGACCCCCTGCCTCGCCGCCTCTTCCGCGGCTTTCATGGCGCTATCTTCAAGCTCCTCGCCGTCTGTTATTATGACAAGTATTTTGTATTTCTGGTCCGCGCCCTTATATGTCGAGATGGCTTCTGCGATGGCGCTGGATATGGAAGTGCCGCCTCGCGGGATAGTACTCGTACTTAAGTCATCGAGCGCCAGAAGAAAACCGTTATAATCTATGGTGAGCGGGCACTGGAGAAATGCGGTCCCGGCGAATGCTACGAGACCTATCCTGTCGCCGTTAAGCTTCTTGACGAGATCTTTGACCGCGAATTTGGAGCGCTCAAGCCTGTTCGGCTTGACGTCGCGCGCCAGCATGCTCTTCGAGACGTCCATGGCGATCAATATGTCGAGCCCCACGCGCTTGGACTCTTCCCATTCGAAACCCCACTGGGGTCTCGCAAGAGCCACGAGCGCGAATGCGGCGGCGGCAGTGATAAGCGCCATCTTGAATACCTTTTTCCCGAAACTTGCCGACGGAGCTATCTCCTTTACGAGGTTCTTGTCCGCGAAGCGCTTTACAAGCCTGGCTCGGCGCTTCATGGCTATCACGAAGAACAGGACCAGCACCGCTATCCCGAGCGCCGCGAACGGCAGGTAGTTTTGGTATGCGAACTGTATCATTACGGCACCTTAAGGAATATCGTATTGGACAACAAGATCTCGAGAGCCAGGATGATGAGGCCGGGTATCAGGAACTTGTAGAATAATTCGTTATATTCCATATACCCGTAGCGCTCGATATTCGATTTCTCGAGTTTATTGATGTCATCGTATATCTTCCACAATGTCTCGGCGTCTGACGCGCGGTAATACTTACCTCCGGTCTCGTCGGCCACCCGCTTAAGGGTCTCCTCGTCTATCTCGATGGGGATATTCTGGTAGACGGTCCTCCCGTAAACGTCTTTCATCGGATACGGGACAAGCCCTTTTGAGCCGACGCCGATGGTATATATCTTCACCTTAAGCGCCTTGGCCGCCTCAGCAGCCACGACAGGCGAGATGTTCCCGGCATTATTTATGCCGTCCGTGAGGAGTATTATTATCTTGGACTTTGTCTTTGACGTGCGCAGCCTGTTCAGCGAACTTGCGATCGCGGACCCTATGGCAGTCGCATCCTCGATCATGCCTACCCTCACCCTGTCGAGGTTATCATAAAGCCAGCTGTAATCCGTGGAGAGCGGGCAGACCGTGTATGCCCGCGCGGCAAAAGCGACGAGGGCTATCCTGTCATCCTCCCTCTTCTTTATAAAATCTTTGACGACCTCTTTCGTAAGGTCGAAGCGGTTTATCCGCTGGTTGCCTATCTTAAAGTCCTCCGCCAGCATGCTGGTCGAGGTATCAAGGTCTATTACTATGTCGACGCCTTCGGATATGGTCTTCGTGTGGCTTAGTACGGTCTGGGGCCTGGCCAGGGCGATGATGATGAGCGTCAATCCTACGGCCCGCAACAGAATAGGAAGACGGCTCAAGCGCTGTCTTAACGTCGGTTTTATTCCTACGAGAAACTCTTCAGACGAGAATTTAAAGTCGGCTCCGGTACGCCTTATCGAGGATAATAGCGCCCCGAGCGGCACAAGCAGGATAAACCATAATATCCAGGGATCTTTAAATACGACCATCTGCTATCTTTTCTCCTTAACCTTCTCTTCCAAGAAACCTTTCGTCCCGTCTATAAAATTCCTGGCTGTCACGAGGACAGACTCCGCCTCTTTTTTTACAGGGAGATACTTTGCGAACTTCACAAGGTCGCAGGCTTCCATGAACTCCTTTAAAAGTCCCTTGTATTCTGCGGGAAGCTGGCCTGCGGCCTGCAAAGACCCGAGAAACTCCTGCGTCGTCATCTCCGGAGCGCGGAGCTTGAATACGTTCTCTATATATCTGCGGATGGAATCCGAGACCTTTACGTAATATTCCTTGATATCGCTCGACGCGTTCAGCATGACCTTAGCCTCTTCCAGCTCAGCTACGGCTATCTCGTAGGGAGACCTGGGCGGCAGCCTGTTCTTATATCTGATGTAGGACGTGACGGCGGACCAGGCCACCGCCAGAGCTGCGAGGATAGAACCGACCAGCCAATAGTTTATGGAAAACGGCTGGATCGGGGGCTTGATGTCCTTTATATCGCTGATCGTCTTGCCTTTCGGCAATACGCTGTCTATGGTGACTTCTATCTGGTTCAATCCCTTTGCTTTCCAGTCATCAGTTTTTGCGGACCTGAACCTAACGGCGGCTGCAGGGGTCTTGTATTTGCCTGGTTCATAAGCTGCCAAGGCATACCAGTTCTTGTATCTCGTTCCGCCGAAGAACTTTTTCTCTTGCGTGGCGCCGGAGTCCTTTATCTCAAAATCTCCGGCTTTTCCGTTCTTAAACTTCGGAAGTTCGACCTGGACGCCTTTGGGAGAGTTGACCTCGATGACATACGTTATCTTGTCACCGATAAGGGCGCCTCTTTTGTCTACGGAAACGCGGACCGAAGGTTCGTTCCACCCTGCCGAGGCTATGCCTCCCAGGGCGATGAGGCAGATAGCGGCCATTATTATTCGCGATAGATATCTCATATCCTCTTCTTGCGCATCCTGAAGAATTTTATCAACTCGTCGGTATAGGGCCTGTCCGTCCTTATGTCTATGTGATCGACGTCGACAGAATTGAACAGCTTGACTCTCTCCTCCATCATCGTCTGGGCGCGCTTCGCGTATACCTCTCTTAACTTCGCGCTCGAAGTGTCGACCAGCCTAGCCTGCCCCTTTTCGGTGTCGACAAGCTCTATAAGTCCGGCGTCGGGAAGCTCGAGTTCTCTCGGGTCGGTTATGGTGATGGCTACGATGTCATGTTTCTTATTGGCTATCGACAGGGACTTCTTGTAGTCTTTTGAGATAAAGTCGGATATTATGAATGTGACCGCCCTTCTAGACGTCACGCCTTCGAGATAACGCAGAGCGCCGGCGATGTCCGTGCCGCGGCCCTTCGGCTTAAAATAGAGCGCCTCTCTTATGACGCGGAGTATGTGCGACTGCCCTTTTCTTGGGGGGATGAACTTCTCTATCTTATCGGTGAATATGACAAGGCCGACGCGGTCATTGTTCTTTATAGCGGCGTATGCCAGGACGGCGCAGACCTCCGCGGCAAGCTCCTTCTTGAGACGATAGGCGGTCCCGAAATCGGATGAGGCGGAGGCGTCGAGAAGTATCATGACGGTGAGCTGGCGCTCCTCGACGAACTTCTTTACAAACGGATGGCCCGCCCTAGCAGTGACGTTCCAGTCTATGGAACGGATCTCGTCGCCAGGCTGATACTCCCTGACCTCGTCGAACTCTATGCCGCGGCCTTTAAAGACAGACTCATACTGGCCCGCAAGCATGTCTGTGACAAGCTTGGAAGTGGTTATCTCGATGCGACGGATCTTTTTTAATAGCTCTTTGGGTAGCATAGATTAGGGTCCAGGTTCCAGGGGCCAGGGTCCAGAGATTACGGAACCTTGACGACTTCGAATATCCTTTTTACGATGTCCTCGGACCTCTTATCCTCGGCTTCGGCTTCATAGCTCGGGATGACGCGGTGGCGCAGCACGTCGAGACCGATGCTCTTGACATCCTGCGGGACCACATAACCCCTGCCTTGCAGGAATGCGTGCGCCTTTGCCGCGACTGAGAGATATATCGTAGCGCGCGGGCTTGCGCCATACTGGATCATGCCGGTCAACTCGTCGAGCTTGTAGGCCTTGGGCTCGCGCGTCGCGAAGACTATGTCGACGATATAGCGCTCGATCCTCTCGTCGATATAAACCTCGTCCACGACCTTCCTCGCCCTTATGATATCTTCGGGGCCCACGACTGCGCTGACATCTATCTGCTTGTTGGTCATGGCCATCCTCTGCATGATCTTAAGCTCTTCTTCTCTGGTAGGATAGGTGATCTCGAGCTTCAGCATGAAACGATCGACCTGCGCTTCGGGGAGCGGATACGTGCCTTCGTGTTCTATCGGGTTCTGCGTGGCAAGGACCAGGAACGGATCATCAAGCTTGAACGTGCTCTCGCCTATCGTCACCTGCCGCTCCTGCATCGCTTCCAAGAGCGCGCTCTGGACCTTGGCCGGCGCCCTGTTTATTTCATCGGCCAGGATGATGTTCGCGAATATCGGCCCCTTCTTGGTCGTGAAGTCGCCTGTCTTCGGGTTATAGATAAGCGTGCCGATCAGATCTGCAGGCAGCAGATCCGGCGTGAACTGCAAGCGCTGAAACTTTGTCTTTATCGCCTGGGCAAGGACCTTGACGGACATGGTCTTTGCAAGACCCGGAACTCCCTCTATAAGGATATGGCCGTTGGCGAGGAGACCGACGAGGAGTCGCTCGATCAGATATCTCTGCCCGACTATCACCTTCTCCATCTCCGTTACGAGCGCCTGTACGAATGCGCTCTCCTTCTTGACCTTCACATTGATCGCTTCGATGCCTGTTGATGTTGGCATAAAAATCCTCCTTTATAAGTGCTTGCAACATGTTAAATATATCAGGGTCCAGGGGGCCAGGGTCCGGGGTCAGAATAAAATTTTCATTTTCTGGACCCTTGACCCTGGACTCTTGCCCCTAACGCATAATTTGTCTAATGATATAATTATATCCTAATTAAAAAAAATCTCAAGAACTAGCGCTAAAATCTAATCCTTGAGATGTTTCGATGCAGTGGAGCGGGAGATGGGAATCGAACCCACGTAGGTAGCTTGGAAGGCTACTGCACTACCATTGTGCTACTCCCGCCTTCGCGTGCGTAATAAAATGCGGTTCGCTAACCGAATCATTAATACTGGTGGTGAGGGAAGGATTCGAACCTTCGAAGGCTTGCGCCGCCAGATTTACAGTCTGGTCCATTTGGCCGCTATGGTACCTCACCACGTAATATTATGGAGCTAGCGGAGGGAATTGAACCCCCGACCCGCAGTTTACAAAACTGCCGCTCTGCCAGCTGAGCTACGCTAGCTTCCGTAAAACCATGGGTAATGCATATAAAAGATCGGATGCCGCCAGGCTTAACTGCCCCACCTCTTTTACGGCTATATCCCCGGCAAGGCCGTGGAAATATGCCGCGAGGCACGCGGCCGTGAACGGATCGCACTTCTGGCCGATGAAACTGGCGACCATCCCCGTAAGGACGTCGCCTGTTCCGCCCGTTGCCATTCCGGCATTTCCCGTCTCATTGATATAACAATCGCCGTTCGGGGCTGCCACGATCGTGCCGTGCCCTTTCAAAATCAAGACCGTATTATACTCATTGGCAAACTTTAGCGCAATATCTTTTCTATCTTTTTGTACCTCTTCGGCGGTCTTTCCTGTCAGTCTTGACAGCTCTCCGGCGTGCGGAGTCAATACCATGGCCGCCTTCGCGCTCTTCAGAATGTCCGCGTGGCCCGCGAGAGCATTTATACCGTCGGCATCCAGCACTATCGGCTTAGTCAGCTTGCCGATAAGGCTGCACACGAGGCGTTGGGTCTCGCTATTCTGCGAAAGGCCCGGCCCCATGGCAAGGCAATCGCACTTCTCCATGAAAGAGATGATGTCTTTTTCAGCCATGAGGCTGGGCGAGGAATCTTTAGTCTCAAATAGAGGCCATACCATAACTTCTATGAGCTTCGATGCCAATATCGGATATATGCTCTTGCCGACTCCAAGAGTCACGAGCCCGCTTCCGGAAACGAGCGCCGCCTGGCTCGCCAGGTAAGGCGCGCCCGTATAGCCGCACGAACCCGCAAGCACAAAGACATGTCCATAGTCGCCTTTATGCGAATCCAGCTGTCTCGCAGGGAATTTAGATAAGAGCTGGTCTATCTTAAAGTCCATATCATTTTTCCTTTGTTAAGAGCATCGCGTTCGCGACCGCATAATGCTTGGAATGCGACAGCGTGAGCATGACCTGGTCTATGTTCTTAAGCTCTTTCAATTTAATGGCATCTCCGGAAAACTCTACCACAGGCCGGCCTTCTTTATCGTTCAATATCTCTATATCAGTCCACTGTATCGGATATTTATTCGTCCCGCCGAATGCCTTCACGACCGCCTCTTTTGCTGCGAACCTTGCCGCAAAGTGCTGGTGGCAGAACCTCTTGGAATTTGAATATTTGATCTCCCGCTCCGTGAATATCTTGTTCAGGAAATGCGCGCCCCACTTGTTTATGGCGGCCTTCATCCGGTCTATCTCGACGATATCAACGCCTATGCCCAGTATGTTCATCTGACAAGCTCCAGCATCTCTTTTACGGCCTTCGATAATCCGACAAATACGGCCCTCGACACGATCGAATGGCCGATATTAAGTTCATGCATCCCTTTTATCTTCGCGACGGCTTTCGTATTTACATAATCAAGCCCGTGGCCGGCATTCACTTGGATGCCGAGGCCGATCGCATACTCCGCTGCGCGTTTTAGCGTCCCGAACTCGTGTTTTGATGCGGCCTTCGTAGAAGCATTGGCATATTCGCCCGTATGGAATTCGACTATGCGCGCGCCGGTCCTGTATGAAGCTTCCACCTGCGCCCTGGCCGGGTTTATGAACAGGCTGACTTCTATGCCCCTGTCCTGCAGACGGCCGACGGCGCCCCTTATCGCCTTTTCGTATTTAACGACATCAAGCCCGCCTTCGGTAGTTATCTCCTGCCGTCTCTCGGGAACGAGCGTCGCCTGGTCGGGCCCGATCTTACAGGCAATATCCACGATCTCCCGCGCGATCGACATCTCGAGGTTGAGCCTCGTATTTATCTTCATGCGGAGAGCTTTCACGTCGCTGTCATTTATATGGCGCCTGTCCTCTCTCAAGTGGCAGACTATGGAGTCGCAGCCCGCCCTCTCGCAGAGTAGCGCAGCCTCTATCGGGTCGGGAGCGAGCCCCTTCCTGGCTTCTCTCAATGTCGCTACATGATCGATATTCACTCCGAGCTTCGGCATATTTATTGAGCTACCTTTTCTACGGGGACAGTGACCTCAACCAGCGTCTCTTCCATGTAAACGCCCGGCGCTATCGGACTAAGAGGGACGGATCTTGTCACCGTCTTATTTAACCCCGAAATATCAAGCGCCATCGTATAAGCGAACCTTACGTTCTCGAGCACGTCCTTCGTCCCTACGACGATGCAGAAACTCGGGGTTACGACGACCTTGTCCGGCAGCATGACATAACCGCCTTTCGGCTTACCGATAAATATGGGCTTTATAGTGAGTTTCTTTGCGACCATCCCCTCCGACGGCAATATCTTGCGCAGGAACTGCATCTCTTCCTGGCTGCCTTCATTGAGCGCCTGGACTATATAGAACCATGCTATGAGAGCCAGCGCCAGCGACAATAACTTCAGCCCTATGTTCTCGGTAAAGAATTTGCGCACGAATTTTAACATATAGAAAAAACCTTATCAGGTGACCTTTGGCGAAACCTTAGAAAGCATTTTCAGATACCAGGCATTCTTCATCTTCCGCTTGTATGACATATTCTTGAGCATCGTTGCGAGATGATCCTTTTCGATGTTCCTTGTCAGGTGCCCGTTCACTGATAATGATATTGTGCCCGTCTCCTCGCTTACCACTATGCAAAGAGCATCCGTTTCTTCCGTAAGGCCTATGGCAGCCCTGTGGCGCGTGCCGAGCGATGTCGAAAGATAGCTCGCCTCCTGGGTAAGCGGCAATAAACATCCTGCCGCCACAACGCGGTCGCGTTTGATTATGACTGCGCCGTCGTGAAGCGGCCCCTTCGGCATGAAGATGGATACAAGAAGCTCTTTCGAGACCCTGCTGTCGATCGTGATACCCGTTTCGATATAAGTTTTTAGGCCTACTTCTCTTTCTATTACGATGAGCGCGCCCGTCTTTTTCTTCGTCATAGAGATGACTGCCTTTGAAACCTCTTCGATCGCCTCGATATCATCTTCATAGACGCCGAATTGTCCGAGCCTGGCCAAGCCGCGGCGTAGCTCAGGCTGAAATATGACAAGAAGCGCGATAACCGATATCGGGAATAGTCTCGTGATGACCCAATTCAATGCCTCGAACTGTAGCTGTTGGGTGGCTATGAAGATTATGATGATGATTATGACGCCCTTCAAGAGCTGCTCGGTCCTCGTGCCCTTGATGAATGATAGCGCCATGTAGATGAAGTACCAGAGAAGCGCTATCTCCAGTATGATCTTCCAGTGGTGCAGGATGCCCATTTAGACGATCTCTTCTTTTAGAATGCTGTCTGCGACTCGCGCGGCCATGACCATCTCTTTGACATCGTGGACGCGCAGGATATTAGCGCCTTTAACGATCGCGAATACGGAGCTTGCTATAGTTCCAGCCAGGCGATCTTCAACAGGCGCGCCTCCCAGGATCTTGCCTATAAAAGATTTTCTCGAAGTCCCTATGCATATCGGTTTTTCGAGCGAGCGAAATTCGTCGAGACTGTTCAGTATCTCAAGATTATGCCCGACCGTCTTGCCGAAACCTATGCCCGGGTCTATTGTTATCGCCGCATCTCGAACGCCGGCGTATTTTGCTATCGATATCGACTTCTTGAGGCTATAAATTATATCTTTTACGACATCTTTGTATGTCGGCCGAACCTGCATCGTCTTAGGCGTGCCCCTGGAATGCATTATTATGATATCGGCCTTGTGTCTTGCGGCCACACGAGCCATCCTCGGGTCGAACAGAAGCCCTGAAACATCATTAACGATATCTGCTCCGGATGCTATCGCCTCTTCAGCCACCTCGGATTTGCGCGTATCTATCGATAACAACGCCTTTGTTCTTTTGCGCAAGTCTCTTATTACGGGAATGGTCCTGGCAAGTTCTTCTTTGAGCGGAACCTCGCCGGAGCCAGGCCTTGTAGATTCACCGCCTATATCGATAATATCAGCGCCTTCGGCGGCCATCTCGAGCCCGCGCGCTATGGCACGTCGTCTGTCAAAATACATCCTGCCGTCTGAAAAAGAGTCGGACGTCACATTGAGGACACCCATCACAAGGGTGCGTTTACGCTGGCTTAGGAGCTTCGGGATCATCTTTATTCTCGAACTTGAAACCGAGGAGGATCTTGGCCTCTTCGACATCCATGACCTCTTTTTCAAGAAGCCGATCGGCAAGGATCTTCAGTTTGTCCTGGTGCTTCAGTATCTCGGACTTAGCGTGCTGGTAGCAGGTGTCGATTATCTTCCTTACTTCCTCGTCTATCAGGAGGGCCGTATGGTCGCTGTAATTACGCTCTTCTATAAGGTCGCGCCCGAGAAATACCTGCTCTTCCCTGTGGCCGAACGTGAGGTGGCCGAGCTTCTCGCTCATGCCGAACCTGGTCACCATCTTGCGGGCTATCGCCGTCGCGACCTCGATATCATTCTGCGCGCCTGTTGAAAGCTCGTTAAAAGTCACCTCTTCGCTGACGCGGCCGCCGAGCAAGCCCGTGATGCGGCCTATCAGCTCGCTCTTAGTCGTGATATACCTGTCTTCGAGCGGCAGCCTTATCGTATAGCCCAAGGCCATGCCCCTGGGGAGTATGGAGACTTTATGCAGCGGATCGGCCCCGGGAATGACTAGCGCTAAAAGCGCGTGGCCGGACTCGTGATACGATATTATCTCCTTCTCGCGCTTGGATATGACACGCGATTTTCTTTCGGGGCCCGCCATCACGCGCTCTATGGACTCCTGGAGCTCTTCCATGGTAACGGTCTCGTTACCGCGCCTTGCGGCCAATAAGGCCCCCTCATTTACGAGATTGGCCAGGTCTGCCCCGGAAAACCCCGGAGTCTGTCTTGCGATATATTTCAGATCTACGGCCTTATCGAGCTTAACGCTTCTTGTGTGGACCTTTAGTATCGCTTCGCGTCCGACGATATCAGGCCTGTCTATCACCACCTGCCTGTCAAACCTGCCCGGCCGTAAAAGCGCCGGGTCTAGGACATCCGGCCTGTTGGTCGCGGCTATTAAAATAACGCCTTCCTGCGTATTAAAACCGTCCATCTCGACTAAGAGCGCGTTCAGGGTCTGTTCCCTCTCGTCATGCCCGCCGCCGATACCGGCAAAGCGCTGGCGGCCGACAGCATCTATTTCGTCGATAAATATGATGGCTCCGCGGCCCGACTGCTTGGCCGACTTCTTCGCCTGTTCAAAAAGGTCTCTCACGCGGGAAGCGCCGACGCCAACGAACATCTCGACAAAGTCCGACCCTGATATCGAAAGGAACGGGACATTCGCTTCGCCTGCTACTGCCTTGGCAAGAAGGGTCTTACCTGTGCCCGGAGGTCCCATCAAAAGCACGCCCTTAGGTATCTTGCCGCCCAGCCTCTGGAACTTCTTCGGGTCCTTAAGGAACTCTATGACCTCATTCAACTCTTCTTTAGCTTCATCCACGCCGGCCACATCCGCAAAAGTTATCTTCAGCCTATCGTCTGACGCAAGCGTAGCGCGCGATTTTCCGAAAGACCATATCTTGCCGCCGCCTGCCCCTCCGGGCGAGCGGTAAGCGAAGAGCCACAGGAACAGTATGAACAGGACCATCGGCCCGAGCGAGTAGAAGAGGTTCATGAGGAGCGTCTTCGGGGGCCTTATGTCAAACTCTTTTATGTTCTCCCTGAGCACCCTTAAAAGGTCGGGATCATTATCCGGGATATTTACGACGAACTTGGCGCCTGAGGCGAACTCGCCCTTAAGGAAGTTATCCGTCTTGAAGCAATACTTTATATCCTTTGCCTTTGCAGGGTCCTTTGCCATATCGAAGAACTTGGCGTACGAGATCTCCTGCACGGGTTTTTCTACCGTAGAAGAAAGAGAATTGAAGAAATAGACAAGGCCCAGGATTATCAGGGCCCATATAGCCAGGTTCCACCCGTTCTTCTGCGGGCCTATGACATTCTTGTTCTTATTAGGTATCTTTTCCATTATTTAATCGCTCCATTTCATTTTTGCGCTATTTTAACAAAATAAAATTAATATAGCAATATTATTGTCACTTTAAGACAACGCGTCTCTCTCCCCTCTCGGGGTGGTAAAGGTGTCTTACAGCGAACGTTCACTTTCCAGAGGAAAGTTCACTCGGAAGATCTCAATTTTCGTTGAAAAATTGCGATCTTCGACGTCGCTTCCAGACACCTTTACCACCCCTCGGGGGCCCATTTGATGGGAAAATTTTCAGTGCGGGATTGACTTGGGGTTTAGATAAAGATTTATATTTTATAAAATATGATCTCGTCGGAAGTACGGGTGACGCGGATCGCCCCGGGCAGGTCAAGAGAATCTCCTTTTCTCTTGTATTTGATGAAGCTCTCCATCTCTTTCCAGTGCCTGAATGAAAGCCTCTTCACCTCTCCGCCTGTCTTTTCGAGGCAATCGCGCAAGAGTTCCTTCTGGAGGACCTTCGGCTGGACTACTATATCTTTCAGTTTCAACACTACCTCGCCTTTGTCTCCGCTGGCTATGATCTTCCTGGCTTTCACTTTATGCTCTTCGATAAATTCAAAATCCTCCCTCAAATGTTCGGCAAGATTGAACAGGACCCGTTTTAAGCGCGGGTTATATTTTTCAAGGAATGGGATTATCTGGGCCCTAACGATATTGCGGAAATATATAGGCTCGGCATTCGTATGATCGATGCGATAGTCGATACCGGCGCCGTCAAGATATTCGGCTATCTCTTTCTTCTCAAGCTCGATAATAGGCCGTATTACTTTTATGCTCTCGCCTCCCCTCACCGGCATCACGCCTACCATGCCTTTTAAGGATGAGCCTTTTATGAGCCGCATGAGGATGGTCTCCGCCTGGTCGTCAAGCGTGTGGCCTGTCGCGATGACATTTGCCTCGGTCTTTTCGCATGCCTCGTCGAAGAACTTATAGCGCGCTTCACGAGCCAGTTCTTCTGTTGATAGATTGCTTCGGCCCTCCGGGCCTCGCAATGACACTTTTTTATGCACGAAACGCAAGCCTAACTCCGCCGCTAGGCGTTTCACGAAGAGCGAGTCTTCCCTCGACTCCTTACCCCTTATCCCATGGTCAAGATTTGCGATAAAAATACCGCCCAGTTTAAGTTTGGATTTAAGGAAATTTAAGGAATGTAGAAGGAATACCGAATCCGGCCCGCCGGAAACAGCGACAAGCACCTTGTCTCCGGGCTTCAGCATATCATAATTGCGGATGGTTTTTAGGATCTGTTCATTGAGGCTATTGGACTTTCTCATGCGGTAGATTATAACACATAACAAAAACCAATTCCATGCGCATGATCGATCCGCGTCCAGCTATATCCTCCTTACACATTTTCCAACAACCTGGATACCTGCTCAGGAGATGGCAGCTCTCCTTTAAGATCTTTAGGCGGCCGAGCTGTTATCCTGTATGTAGCCACCCCGATCGGTTTCCTTGACTGTTGTACGGCATATTCTACTATCATCTTATTTTTTGATTTGCATACGATAATGCCTATAGAAGGATTTTCGCCCTTAACCTTTACATGCCTGTCTAAAGCTGTAAGATAAAACTGCATCTTGCCGACATATTCCGGTAGAAATTCTCCGTTTTTAAGTTCCAGCGCTATCAGACACCGCAAATGCCTATGATATAATATAATATCGACATAATATTCTTTCTCACCCACGCTAAGCCTGTATTGACTTCCAATAAAGCTTATGGCGCCACCCATTTCGCGCAGGAATCTATCCATGCGTGACATTATTGCCTTTTCCAGCTCTCGTTCGCTATGCTCTTCCCCGAGCTCAAGAAAATCGAATGTATATTCGTCTTTTACCGCAAGTTTCGCCTGGTTTTTGATCTTTTCTGGAAGAGTCTTGTTAAAGTTGGTTTGGTTCAGCAACGTCTTCTCGTAGGTTCTGTTTTCAATTTGATGGATCAGGACATTTTTTGTCCAACCGAACTTACGAGTCATGCGGATATAGAATTCGCGCTCTAAGCTCTCCTTGCAGTTCATTATAATAACGATATTGTGAGACCATCCAATTTCTCTCACCATTGGTGAGAGTTTTTCATTTCCTTTGTAAACAAGGTAAAATTGCCGCATTCTCCATAGATTTTGTGCGGAGAACCCCTGTATTCCGGGAAACTCGAATTGCAAGTCTTTTGCCAAATTATTAACTACCGCTTTACCCCAAGTCTCATTGTTTTGCTTTCCTACAATTATGCGTCCAATATCCCAATAGAGCGATATCAGTTCTTTATTAACAGCCTTTAATGCCTCATATTGAGCGCTTCGAATGCGATCTTTGATATCCCGCAACAAACAGCCATAATCACCTATTACCTCTGGCCTTGCCATAAACCCTCCTTTTTTAGCGTTTTGGGCATTTTTGCCCCCTACTATATAAGACGCTCAAAATGGCTAAATTGTTGCAAAATATTTTAAAAAATATGCAAAAAAAGGAGCGGGTCTTTTCAACCCACTCCTTTGTCCTTTTATCTTTAAGCTATCTTCTTTCCCCTCTCTTCCCTCTTTTCTATGAACTATGCACTAAGAACTATGAACTTTTTCTGGACCCTGGTACCTGGATCCTGGAACCTAGCTTATTTCTTTCTTTTCAAAACTCTTCGATAAGCGACCATGACAATCCCGCCAGTGATGCTCACTACAGTCGCCGGTTCGGGAATGGGATTTGGCGGGTCATCATCATCCATGTATAGGTCGCTCGCAACCAACGCGAACGGCGACAGGGAATCCAGTCCATTCGCTCCCAGCAGGTAATCCCCGTTCACCTTATCCACGTTCCACTCTCCGACCTTTGTCCATCCCCCATCATAATGATAGAGCC
This sequence comes from Candidatus Omnitrophota bacterium, assembly GCA_020057115.1. Classification (GTDB taxonomy): domain Bacteria; phylum Omnitrophota; class Gorgyraeia; order 2-01-FULL-45-10; family 2-01-FULL-45-10; genus JAGVGJ01. The sequence goes on from JAGVGJ010000009.1 coordinate 18,481, forward strand.
TTACGGAGTTGTAATAAGTCAGTCTTCCGGGATGGCAGAATATCAGGTCAACCGTATCGAATGAAAAATCCGTGCTTATATCCCACACGCTTACCAGCTCTTCGTTTTCGTACATAGGGATCCCGGCCGGGACGTCACTCCTGTCGCCCGCAAGAAGAGATATCTCAACATTGCCGTAACCTGTCATGCCGTAAAAAGTATAAGCAACGCTATTGTCCAAGTCCTGGTAATAATCATCTCCCCACACGCCCGAGCTATTATATTCGCTTACCGATGAACCCTCCATCACCAGCCTTCCGCCGCTATAAGCATACCACCCTCGGCCACCATAAGGATTGCCGCCGCTGTTTTCGATATAATCGACCTGCGTAAGGTCAAGGTCGCGCATCTGTCCATAACCGTTGGCGATGACACCGCCGTTATTATCTACTACGGAAAGATGCGGAGTGCCATATCCGCCGAAACTGCCGGTGACATTCATCGTTGCGGAGGAGCCGCTTAAGTTCGCTCCTTTTAATGTATATGTATGATCCGCGCCGCTTGTCCATTGCCCGACATTCAATTCGTATTGCACAGTTACCGTGCCGCCCGTGTGGGTTACCGAACCTTCTCCTAGCACACCCACGTCGATAACGGCTGCCTGCACGGTGCCGCCGGCCACATTTATAGCGCCATTACGCACATCTACGTTGTTAAACTGCACCACGCCTGTGCCGCTGACATTAAGAGTACCTGTTCCTAGATTGCCGACGATTATCTCATATCCTTCGAGCGATCCGCCGCTGATATTCATGACACCGCTCGATCCGGCCGTATTGCCTATTATGCTCTCTATATAGCTATTTGCAGACCCGTTCTGCTGGATATATTGCCCGTTTACATGAAGCCTGTCGGCGATAAGAGTGCTTCCTGTTATCTTATATTCCCCGCCTGCGCTTATATCGAGTAACGGCGTTGTGTTGGAACCGCCGGAATTCAACACCTTGCCGCCGCTCTTTACATTCTGCTCCTCGTTTACATCAAGACTCTTATTTGCCTCGATTGTGAAAGTCCCTCCTAAGAAATTCGCTTCGTCCACGGTGATGCCGGTGGTAAAATTAAGCTGCCCGCCGGAGAAATTAAATTTGCTGGTGCCTTGCCCATCAAGGATGCTGCCGTTTAGGTTGAATGTCCCGCCGGTCTGGTTGAATGTCGCATTTGTAAAGTTCAGGCTGTCTGTCAGCTGCATGTCGCCGGTCACGAATGCATTGCCGCCAGCGAAGGTAAATATGGAGTTAGTCCCTTCGGTGCCGACCGCTATGCCCTGCAGTACCGTTAGCTCCGTCAAGTTGCCTACAGCCTGGCTAAATAACGCATTATTGCATGTGGAAGAACCGCCGATGATAAGTTTCTTGTCAACGGTAACGTGGCTCGACAGCCCTTGCAGGAATGAACCATCCCCCTCATTGCCTACTACGAGATTTTCGCGTATCCTGAGGGTCCTGCCCTCCGGCAGGGAAAATTCACCCTGTTGCCCAGCTTCATTGCCTATATTAAAATTATCTACATCGATCGTGATACCTGTGAAGTTGAGCGTGCCGTTATTTATATTTAATGTGCTGGTGCCGGATCCATTCTCTATTTCTCCGCCGACAGCAAGAATGCCGCCATTAAGATTGTATATGCCTTCCGAGCCCTGAAAAGTCCCCATGTAGAGGTTTGTAACTACGTTATTCGTGCCGCTGGTCTGCTTGATCTCGCCCTTGCCGTATCTTCCCACATATTCGATCGCCGCTTCCAGCTCGCCGTTTAACTCATACAATCCGTTTGAACCAGGATTGTTTCCTATAGCCAATGTCCCGGATATGATATTTGCTCCGCCGGTCTGTTTGAAGACAGCGTCCCCAGCATGCCCTATGATCTCTACCTGCGCCTGCAGCGCGGCTCCGGGTTTCAGCTCATACGTGCCGTCGGAACCCGGATTATACCCCACATACAGGTATTGACCTATAGTATTCGCTCCGCCGTTCTGTGTAAATAGCCCCACTCCCGATGTCGCTACATATTCTGACCTGGCATCCAGATTACCGGCGCCCAAAGTATAAGTGCCGTTGGAGCCTGCCATATATCCGAGATGCAAGTCCTCGGTCACGGAGTGATTGCCGTCAGCTTGAGTGAACGTGCCTGTTCCGAGGGAACCTACTACGGTATTCTCTGTTACGTTCAGAGCGCCGCCGCTCATGTTTACAGCTCCCGTATTCCCCGGGAATTCGCCTATTAGAAGCTTCCGGCATTCAGCGGTCATGCCCGCAGAAATGTCTGCGGAACTTCCATTATTCACATGCGCCCGTATAGTATCATCCGGCGCATAGTCAGGGTCCCAGTGCGAGGCAGTAGTCCATGCGCCCGAAGTCGCCTTGTCCCAATAGACGTCCGAAGGCGGGTGTTCTGGCGAAGGTGGGGTTTCCGGAGCGGCCGTCACGTTCAGGACGCCGCCGTTAAACTGGAAATAACCGTTTGTGACGGAGCCTGTAAGCGTACCATTGAAATAATTCCCCGCGCCTGCCGAGCTATCCCGCGCATCTATGAATATATACGAGTAATCCGTAGGGTTGACACCTGCCTCGATGAGACTGACCTGGACATAATCCACGGGGCTGCCTCCGGTCGAGAGCAGTTTCAATATATCGTAATTATTAAGCTCCGGATCGGCGTTGTAGAGGAAAAAACCGGATGATGGGCTGGCGATGTTACCTGCATTAAAATCATATCCATCCACCTGGTTTGGGAAATAAGTGCCATCGCTGTCATAATTATCGTGCGCATAAAAAGGCGCGTCCTCGCCCCATAAAATATATGAGCTTCCTATGTCAAGCTCACAAGTTTCAGCGGCCGCTACCGCCTGGTAAAGAATACATATCAATATAAAGATCGCTAACGCTGTGCTGCGGATCTTATAATTCATATGATTTCCTTTTTTTTCTATGAACTATGCACTAAGAACTATGAACTTTTTTGGACCCTGGCCCCAGGACCCTTGACCCTACGTAAAGCAGCCATGAAAAGTCCGCCGATGATGCTCGCTACAGTCGCAGGTTCTGGGATCGGGTCGCCTAAAGGCTCAGGGTCTCCCTGGTCACTAAAATTAGGATCTCCAAGCGCAAACCCTGTAAACGAACTAGCTCCTGTGATGGTAACAAGCTTGTTAACCTCATCTATACTTGTAGTGGTAAATTTATGCCACATGTTGTCGCTGGCATAGTGGTATACGGTTAGGTTGGCCGGCAGTATGCCGAGCGAGCTTAATAGCGTGTCATCATACATGAATGTTATGTCAACCGATCCGAATTCAAGAGATGGCGCTGCAAAGTCCCACATATTCATAGCTATGCCTGACCCTACGGATGGCATGTCAGGATTGTCAGCTGCAAGTAGCGATATCATAAGGGATCCGGGCGTGGTTACCCCTGTAAATGAAAGGCGCAGGCTGTTTACAAGATCCAGCGTGGTATCACCTGAAGCCTCTCCCCAGTTATATATGTTATCCCCTGCAGCCACGCTTATGGAAGGAAGGATCAGCTTTCCCTGGTTAGTGGCATACCAGCCGTTTGTTGTGGTATTCTCTATGGTATTTGTGACGCTCGCAAAGCCCGACATGTCGAGCGTGCCGCCATCAGCTATAACCTTGCCATTATTGGTAAGCGTGCCTGTCATGTAAACTGTGCCCTGGCCCTGGAATGTGGCGGTTGCATCAGCATTGTTACGGACTATCATGCTTCCGCCGAGCAGGGCTCCGCCTGTCATGGTATATGTGCCGCTTGAGCTTGAGCTGTTACCTATGATTACTTGGGTCGGCGCGGTGTTCGTCCCGCCGGATTGCGTGAAGGTGCCAGTGCCGCCGAAGCCGCCTATATACTCGGTGGAATCAACATCCAATCTGCCGCCTTGCAGGTCGTAACTTCCGACCGCACCTCCATAAACACCCACATATAAGCCGTTGGTTACCTGGTTCGTGCCGCCTGACTGGACAAAGCTGCCTTTACCGGATTGGCCTATGATCTCGCTGTTAAACACACTTAGTACGCCTCCCTGCAGGTTATATGTACCGCTTGAGCCATTCGCGCTACCCAGATAAAGGGTGTTTAAGATAGTTATTCCGTCCGACTCAGTATAAACGCCATTTGAGCCGCTCTGAGAACCTATGGCTAATGTCCGCAGCTTGGCCGTACCGCCCGTCTGTGTAAATGTGCCGTTCCCGGAATAGCCGACATACGGGTATTGAGTGGAGGCGCTTAACACCCCTCCGCTGAGGTTATATGTGCCGCTTGAGCCTGCGTCGTAAGCGACGCAGAACTCACCGGTGGTATTCGTGCCGCCTGTCTGGGTGAATGTGCCTGTTCCGGAATTGCCTATATTCTCAGAGGTCGTTGTGAGCGTCTTTCCGCTCGCCAGGGTGAATGTACCAGTCGTCGAAGCCGCATAGCCGACGTTGAAGTTATCTATATCGATATCATTATTGGAAAGTACAAGCGTGCCGCCGTCTATATTGATGGTGCCTGTGCCTGTGCCATTCACTATAGATTCGGCATTGAGCGTTCCGCCTGAATTTATGTTGATAGCCCCAGCCCCTATTGTGACAATTTTAGCGTCTGAGCTTGAATCGATATTAGCTGTGCCTGAATTCTCTACATAGACATCGGTTGATGATGACGGCGTCCCATTCGGGTCCCAGTTCGATGCTTCCGACCAGTTGCCGGAAGAACTGTTCCAGAATGCTTCGATCGTAAAGGTAAAACCCGAACCGATGGCGAACGGGCTGAATGATGTAATATTGTTTGCGGTGATATAATTATTGGCCGTATCGATGCTTGTGGTAACGTCATACCACTTGCCGTTCACATAGTGGCCTAATTTAAGATCCGTTTCGGTTATGCCCAATTGCGAGGCAAGGGCATCGTCATATCGGAATATCATCTCTGTATAGCCTGAGCCGAATATTACATCCGGAGCGGAGATATCCCAAAAACCTATCAAATTCGCGGAGCCTTTTATGTCTGTAACTTCACTTCTGTCTGTCGCCAGCAAGGAAGCCGAAAGCGAGCCGCCTGTATCAAGGCTGTAATCTATGAAGTGTATGCTGTTAACAAGCTCCACTTCGGGATCCAATAGTAGTTCTCCCCAATTTACGGCGCCCATCGTTGGGAGCGCGATCGACGGAAGAGTCAATTTACCTTTATTTTGCGCGAACCAGCCGGCGGTACCGTTAGCGTTATCCCCCGTATTGCGGATCTCGCTAAAGCTCGAAAGGTCCAGGGTCTGTTCCGTGCCATAACCATTCGCTATGACCTTATCATTATTATTAAGTATTCCCGTCATGCCTACCGTGCCATAGCCTTGGAACGTTCCGTTGGCCATAACACTGCCAGTTGACTTAAGCGTCAGACTGCCGCCTGTAAGTTGGTCGCCAGTAAAATTATATGTACCGAAACCGTCATATCCAAGCACAATGGTACTAGCTTGAACCGTCCCGCCTGATTGATTGAATACGCCTGTGCCGTTATATCCTACATCTAGCTGCGCACTGTTCATGTCCAGATAACCAGTCCCGAAAAGATTATATGTACCGCTGGAGCTATCATTATAGGCGATATATATATGTCCGCCGGTCGCTCTAGTTGTTCCGCCTGATTGTGTATATGTTCCTTTTGAGTTAAAACCCATCCCCACGGTTATGGTACCAGCTGTATTTGTACCGCCCGACTGGATGAATGTGCCTTTCCCCGAGTAGGCAATATATTCGTAATTAGTCACAGAAAGAGCCCCTGACGTCATATTGACTGTCCCTGTTTGATTCGAATTCTGGCCAAGATAAAGATATGAGGCCACTTCACCCGATTGCGTTATATCCGCAGTACCATTATTATTTACATATACAAGATCGATACCTGATGGTTCCGTGCCGCCTAGCCAGCTTGAACCTGTCGACCAGTCGCCTTCCGATACATTGAAAGTCCTAGTTGCTGCCAATAGAGACGGGGCGTGCACCATGGCTGTCATCGCTATGACTATCAACGTTCCCAGACATATAATAACTGTCCTTCTGAACATCGCCCTCACCCCTTTCAGGTTTTGGTATTCCGTTGGCATTGCGTTTTTTATTATTTTCATATTATTTATATTTGGGTATAAATAAAAAATCCCAACCTACGTCTTCTACGTGGATTGGGATATGTTTTCCAATTCCAGCTTTAACGTAAGCTTTTAACGGCAACTGGCTGCCTTGCTTCCCGTCGGGAAGGTTAGGCCCTTTAGCTTTGCGACCCCGGTTTTCACCGGGTGTGCGATGACACAATTAAAAAAGAGCTAAAACTTACTTTCTGTTCTCTTATCCTTATAGTATACTATAAAGATAATAAAAGTCAAGAGCTAATCAGCTAACTTTTTGCTCGTTAACAATTACTTCAAGTTTGTTACTGCATTATATGATTCTTTGACCTTTACCTTGATCTCTTGATTGAGGAATTTCTCTTTTTCTTTGCGAATACGGGTATCGCGCGTTGTCTCGGAGAGCTCATTATTGACGGCATCATAATCGATCTCGTCGGATCGAACAGCAGTCTTGGTTTGAGGCGCCTTCTTCTCCTTGAAAGCTATCTGGGCAAATACGAGACTTAGGGAAAATAGGATCGCGAGTACTATAAATGCTTTACGCATCTTGCGCTCCTGTTTAAATTGGTAGCGGGGACTGGATTTGAACCAGTGACACGCCGGGTATGAGCCGACTGCTCTACCAGACTGAGCTACCCCGCCGTAAAATTTAAGATATATTATACTCTAACGGGCCTTTTGTCAATAGCAGCATGCATGCTGCCCGTCCTGTACCCTTCGAGATCAAGCGAAACATATTTAAACCCCAGGCGCTTCAAGACTCTTACGACTTTATTATTCACGCCGACGCGAAGCAACCGCCTGAAATCATCGCGGTAGAATTCCAAACGAGCGGTATCATCATGCATCCTTACCCTGACCTGTTTGAATCCAAGGGTTCGTAAATAATTTTCGGCCTTCTCCACCCTGTTCAATTTCTCGGAGGTTATTTTACTGTTGAATGGGATGCGGGATGCAAGGCAGGCGAATGAAGGCTTGTGCCAGGTCTTAAGGCCCAATACTTTCGAGTGATCCCTGGTAAATTCTTTTCCTATTTCTGCTTCAAGAAGCGGGCTTCTAATGCCAAGTTCTTTAGCAGCCTTGCGTCCATGACGGACATCTTTCAAGTCATCGTAATTAGTTCCATCGACGACATGTTTAAGCCCGCGCTCTTTAGCTATCACGACAAGCTTCTTGAATAGTTCTTTTTTGCAGTAGTAGCAACGGTTGACCGGGTTCTCCTTGAAATTCCGAATGCCGAGTTCGCTAGTCTTTATAGTAAGATGACGCGCGCCGATGTCTTTCGCTATGTTTACCGCCTCTTTGTATTCAGAATACGGGTATGTCTCGCTCCGCGCGGTCACTGCTAATACATTATCCTTGCCCAGCGTATCCAGCGCGACCTTCAGTAGATATGCGCTATCCAGCCCTCCGGAATATGCGACAACAACGCTCCCGAGTTTCTTTAGAATATTTTCTAATTTTAAATTTTTACTTTTAGTTTTGAGTTTTGACATTTTAGTTTTGACTTTCTTTGATCCATCCACCGCCGATGACAGAGTTTTTATCGTAAAAGACGACCGCCTGCCCCGGTGTGGGCGCTTCCTGCGGCGAGTCGAATTCGACGCGCACCGAGCCGTCATCCAGCTTCGTAACCGAGCAAGGAGCTTTTTTGTGATTATAGCGTATCTTGGCCATGCACCTGAATGTTGGTAAGATTGCTATCCAGTTCATGTCATCGGCCATAAGGCTCTTCTTTAACACATCTTTCTTCGTGCCGACGATTATATTGTTCTTTTCGACATCGATACCTGTGACATATAGCGGCTCCTTGTGCTGGACACCGAGGCCGCGCCTCTGGCCTATCGTGTAAAAAGGTATGCCCTTGTGGCGACCGAGCTTTTTGCCGGAACGATCGACTATATCACCCTCGCGCATCTCGACGCCTGTCTTCTTCTTTATATATTCCGCATACTGCTGGTCTTGAATAAAACATATATCCTGGCTTGAAACCGTATTAAATGTATTAAGCTTCCATCTCTTGGCGAGCTGTCTTGTCCTTGTCTTGGTAATTCCCCCTAAAGGAAATATAGCATGCTTAAGCTGCGCCTGAGACAGCCGATAGAGAAAATATGACTGGTCCTTTGACTTATCTCTTCCTTCTTTAAGGAGATATCTACCTATTTTTTTGTCATATTCCGTAATAGCGAAATGGCCCGTAGCTACATATGCCGCTCCGAGGGCCCTCGCCTTTTCAAGAAGCGCTCCGAATTTGACCTTCTCATTACAAACTACGCAAGGGTTGGGCGTGTGACCCTTCAGATACTCGCTGCAAAAATAGTCGATGACCTCTTTCTTGAACTCATCGTGAAGGTCTATGACATAATATGGTATTTTGAGCTGTTCTGCCACGGCCCTGGCGCGCGTGATCGCCTCGAGATTACAGCACGCGCGGCCGAAACTCGTGCCGCACTCCTCTTTAGGCCATGTCTTAAATGTGACGCCTATGACGGTATAGCCTTCGCGCTTCAGTATCGCTGCCGCAACGGATGAGTCCACGCCGCCCGACATGCCTACCACGACCTTCTTGTCTTTGTTGGAGAGTTTTTTCAGGAATAGCATATATTATTGATAGATTGCTTCGTCGGAACAACTAAAGACCCATCCTCCTCGCAATGACAGTTTTTTATCTTAAATTCGCGACTACCATGTCGATGTCCATGTATTTCTCGACCATGTCGACTATGATCTGTATCTTGGCCTTGTCCTGTGGCTTTAGCTTTACCACCATGGAGTGGATGCGCGAGGCTATGGAATAGGTGTCTTCCTTCGTGACGAGGGTCGGGATACCGGAATCCTTAAGCCTGTCGAGCGTCTGCTTCTCGGGCATCATGTCTCCGGAGAGTATCACGCCTGTTATCCGCGAGCCCTTCTTGAGATTCCCCGAATTCACGGCGCAGGCCGCGTCTATCATGTCATCGCGGTCGCCGGGTATTATCATCATGGAATTATTCATTATGAACTTAAGCGCATCCTTGACGTTCATGGCCCCTATAAGTATGTTATCTGCGGGCCTGTCCAGTTCCTCGCCGTTACACAATGTCTCTATCTTCAGCTCTTCCCGTATCTCGCGCATCGTGGGGATATCGAGCGCCTTCTGATACGGCAGGACGCCGAGGACGCTTAAGCCCTTATTCTCGAAGCCCATCTTTACAAGGCGCGATATCTTCGTATATTTCTCGGGCAGGACTTTATTTACGACGACGCCGGCTATCTCGACGCCTTCCCTGTCAAAGAGCGCTTTATTGAGCATCACCTCGTCGATGGGTTTACCCACTCCGCCGGACGATATTATCATGACCTTCGCCCCGAGGAGGCGGGCGACAGTCGCGTTCGAAAATCCGAATACCGACCCGACGCCAGCATGGCCGGTGCCTTCTATTATGACAAGGTCATTATCTTTTGCAACCTTATCATAGGCGTCCTTTATGACCTTCGCGTAATCCTCTTCGCAGCCCTTCTCTATGTAGCGTTCGGTGAAACCTTTGTCGATGGCTACAGGAGACATGTCCTTTATGTTGCACTTTATGCCGAAGACCTCTTCTATCAGGACGGAATCCTCGTCGACCTTATAGCCCTGTTCTACGAGGTAGCGCTGGCCGATCGGTTTTATGAAGGCTATCCTGTCAAAGCGTTTCTTTAGTGCGGCTATGAGTCCAAGGGAGACGGTAGTCTTGCCGTCATTCTGCATCGTTGCGGCTATGAATATCTTCTTTGCCATTATACCAGAGCCTCTTCGCGGAAGGCCCTTATGTAATTGGCGCAATAATCATCGACGCCGACTAACGCCTCCGAGGCATATACGGCCGACATGACGCGCCTGTCGAGCGGGTCGAGGATCGCCGCGTCGAGCCCTGCTTTAACGGCCATCGAGAGGAATACGGAGTTTATGAGGCTCCTGTTGGGAAGCCCGTAGGAGACATTGCTTAAACCGCATATAGTGTTGACGCGTCCCAGGCTCTTTATGAGGCCTATGGCGTCGAGGAACTCTCTTGCCTGCTTAGGCTCTGTAGAGATCGGCCTTATGAGCGGATCAAAATATATATCCTCTTCCTTCATGCCTTCGGACTTTGCGCGCGCCAATATCTTCTTCGCCGCCTCGAACCTGTCATTGGCTGTTTCAGGCATGCCGCGCTCGTCCATGGCAAGCGCGATGAGCTTAGTCTTGTATTTTAGCGCAAGAGGCAGGATCGTCCTCATCCTCAGATCTTCGCCGGTAATGGAATTTATCATGATGCTCCCAGCGCCTTTATATATCGCGAGGGCCTTCTCTATGGCCAGATAATTGGGGCTATCAATAGAAATGCTCACATCCTTAATGTCGCTCTGTATTACGTTTATCGCCCAGTCCATGTCCTGCAGCTCGCTGCCCGAGGTGACCGCGCAGTTGATATCTACGTAATTTGCGCCGGATCCAAGCTGGGACCTGGCCTCACTCAAGAGAAGGCTTGAGTTCCTGGCCTTAATCAGCTCTTTTATGCTGGACCTTGTAGAGTTTATTCTTTCTCCGATTATAAGCATATATCAATCCTTGGTTAGATTGCTTCGTCGTCCCGCCAAAGGCGGGACTCCTCGCAATGACAGGTGATTCTATCTTACAGTTTCCGAATAACTTGACTCTATGGCCTTCACTAGATTTGCGAGGGTGTCATTGACCGGCGTCTGGATGCCTAGAGCCTTTGCCTGGCGCGTGATAGCGCCGTTTATGTAATCTATCTCTGTGCGCTTCTTGTTCAATACGTCCTGGAGCATGCTGGATACGTTGGACGCGGTGCCTTTACAGACAGACTCCACCTTCTGTATGGGGTCGTCATACGACAGCTTTATCCGCTTTCTCTTTGCGACCTTGACGGCTTCCTGGACGGCGCCGCGCATCACGTCTCTGGCGCTGTCATTCTCAAGAAGCTTGCCGTTTGGAAGGCGCGTTATCGCGGTGACGGCATTTATCCCTACGTTTATTATGAGCTTAGACCAGATGACGGAATCTATATCCTTTGAGACCTTGGTCTCGAACCCTGCCTTGGACAGCAGGTTCGCGACATCGCGCACAAACCCCAGCACCCTGCCGTCGGAGCGGCCTATTATGGTCTCGCCCTTGCCGGCATGGCGCGCGTGGCCATTGGCTATTAGCGTTGCGCCGTGACTGGTGACGCCCGCTATCACCCTGCCCTGTCCGAAATAATCATTCAGGACCTGGACATTGCCGAGCCCGTTCTGGAGAGTGAGGACATGCGTGTTGTCTGTAACGATATCCTTTATGCCTTTACACGCCTCTTCCGTGGCATAGCTCTTAACCGATATTATAACAAGATCAGCCGGGCCTATATCCTTCGGCTGGGAGGAGATGCATGGCTTGGCGGTAAATGCGCCGCTCGAGCCTTCTATCTTTATCGCGTCATCCTTGATGCGCCGCGGACGATCGGAAGGCCTGTCGACGAGCCATATATCTTCTTTAGTCCGGGACTTCAAAAGGCCGGCCATAAGACATCCCAGCGCTCCAGGCCCCACAACGGCTATCTTCATGTCTACGCCTTCCTCAGCTTGTCCATCTCTTCTTCTTTGATGACGAAGCTGTGCTCTTTGCCGGGGAATTTGCCTCCCTCGACGTCATCCTTGTATGCCTTTACGGCATCGGATATGAGCGGCGAGAGCTTAACATATTGTTTTACGAATTTTGGAACGAATCTGTCGAAGAGACCGAGCATGTCATTGGTGACGAGCACCTGGCCCGAGCAATAAGGGCCTGCCCCGCAACTTATCGTAGGGATGCTGAGCTTTTCCGTCACTATCTTCGCCACCTGGTCCGGGACGCATTCAAGGACTATCGCAAAGCATCCGGCCTTCTCGATCTCGAGCGCCTGGTCGATGATCTTTTTGGCAGAGTCAGCGTCCTTACCCTGGACCCTGTATCCGCCGAGCTTTGACACTGTCTGCGGCGTCAGGCCCAGATGGCCGAGGACAGGGATGCCGGCGTCAACGATGGCCTTCACTATGTCCGCAACCTCGCTTCCGCCCTCAAGCTTCACCGCGTCGCAACCCGCCTCCTTCATAAAACGCCCCGCATTCCTGACCGCATCCTCTTTCGTCACCTGATATGACAGAAAAGGCATGTCGCCTATCAAGAAGGCGTATTTCGTGCCGCGGCGGACGGCCTTTGAATGGTGTATCATCTCATCCATCGTTACGGGAACCGTGGAATCATATCCTAAAGCGACCATGCCCAGCGAGTCGCCGACGAGAATAGAATCGATGCCGGCATCATCTATTATCTTTGCCGTGGGATAGTCATAGGCGGTCAGCATGGATATCTTTACGCCATCGGCCTTTTTGCGGTTTATGTCAGTTAGAGTTGTTTTCGCGCGTTCCATGAAGTCCTCCTTAAGTAGATTTCGCGGCCAGCGACTGCAGATAATAGACATTCTCCAGCTTCTCGTAAGAGAGCGGTTCCGACCTGGGTATAAAGTGTATTATCCTGCGGTTGTTGGGGTCGAGAACCACGTCTATGAAAGGATTGCGGGCGCTCCGGGTTTCGTTAAAGGCGAGCGAGAGGGCCATGTTCAGCATGTCGAATATGCGGATATAATTGTTCTTCAATATATTCGTCGGGCTGACGCCGACGAGCAATAGCTTCTCCTCCACATCCGTATCCTTGAAAGCAGTGAATACATCGCCGAAGGCCGTAGCGCCGTTCGCAAGCACTATGACGCGCGAAGGCTTAAGCTTGGCCTTAGAGGATTCCTTAAGTACTTCTTCGGCAAGCGTGTTCCCCTTGCCGCGCACAATTATTATATTTATGAATATCCCGTGTCGCGAGAGATCCTTGACCGCATTCAGGGCGGGCTGGATGATCCTGGCCTGCTCTTCCGGGACCCAGCTTAAGTCCATGCCCACTATTATCATCTTTTTCTCTGCCTCAGCGGCGCGCGCGCGTATCTTGAGCGCGTCGATAAACCGGATGGCAGCGCCTTTTTCGACGTCTGCGTCTATATATCCTTCCGAAACCCCGTTCCCTGACGAAGGCGCGATCGCCTTTGGCGAAGAAACCCTGTTATGAGTGAAATTATGGCGCAATAACATGAAAAAGGCCTTACCCGCCTCGTCGCAGGCTGCGCAAGGAAGCTCCTTTTCGCGGCTTACTATGATCTTATCCGCCATAAATTCCATCGGTTTAATGAGCCCGTCTTCGGTGAGATAATCCTTGAGCTTCTTCGGGCAATCGTAGAAATAGGCGCTCACGAAATCTTTTATGCTGGCCCGGCCCTGCGCCTCCAGCTTCGCGCGCTCGGCCTGGACCTCGACATTCGCTGCAGGTGAGACGAACCTGAGACTTGAAAGCCGGTAATAGATGTTCTTCATATATATAGAGAAGATGTCTCTTGCCTCGGACATGACCATTTTATACATGCGGCCCCTGGCTGAACTTATATATTCGGCTGAATCCAGGTCATGGACATATACGCTATTTCCCCGGGCGGATACATTCCCAAAGTATAGATACGGATGAGTAAACCCTGCATTATGAATCATCCTTAGGGTCCTGGCCAGGACGGACATAGTGACCGGTTTCGCCTTTACCCTGTCCGGCATCTGGTCATCGACTCCGAGTATTACGTATCCGAGGCGCTCCCCGCCGTAAAGAGGAGCGTCCGGGAATATCCCGTAGCCAAGCGGCGCCGCCACGAGCACGTTATTGGCGGCCAGATAACCGTTGTTGAACATCAGATAATGGTTCTTGAATTCCGCTTTGGCCTTCTTGTAGGTCATAGCCCCTTCGGGCGAAGGGCTGAGGCCCGGGTTTGAGAGCGAGCCATTCTGGTCGACGAATATTGGGTTATAATCATATCCCATGGCGTTCACGCCTTCGTTCAGGGCTATCGGCTTGGTCTCGTCGAAGACTATGCCTTTTATATACGTCCGGGACCAGCGCCTGCCGTCAATAGTGACGGGCTCGGGCAAGTCTACATAAACTGCGCGGACATTTGGCTTGAGCTCATAATTTTTCGAAACAGCGTCTTTGATCGCCTTGAGGTTCTTTTCGTTCTTTACGATGGCGCCGAATTCGAGCTCATTAAGATATGCTATGGAGCGGCGCTTTCCTGAAAATATATTGCGCTTAACCAGCGGCTGGCGACTCTCTGTCTTTATGTTAAGATCAGACAGGCTCTCGTCAACCTCGTCGGCATTCTTTATCGGGTTCTCGAGGAATATCTTCGCCCCGCCCACAAGCAGGCAAGGCGCGCCTGTCGCATTCTCGGCAGGCTGTCCCGGAGGGCAATAACGAAGGATGAACGGAAAACCGCTCTCCCTGCCGCCGTAAGGAAGATAGAATGCATCCCCTCTTCTGTATAAGCGCGACATGTCGAAGAGGTCGAACTTCATCTTTTGCGTGACCTTCTGGGCATTGCCGCGGACCCAGTCTTCGCTTAAGCCTGCGCTTAAGGCATCGCCTATTATCGTGCTAAGATATACGAACTCCGCGTCGAAGCGGAAGTTCTGGGCGAATCTGGCCAGCTCGTCTTTATCTCCCGTAATGACGTAATCCCCTCCGGACTTCTCGATCCTGACGAGCGGGCTGAAACGAGATGCGGGACTTAAGAAAAAGGAATGGTCGGAGCGGACATTATTAAGGTATACGGTCGTCCCAATGGACGAGCCGAGGACTAATGCGATGCTGATAAATGCGAAGATATTTTTTCCCATATTCACTCTATAGTTATAGTAAGATTATACAATAGTTGCCTCTCTGTGTCAATGAAGGCTATTTTTTACGATATGCATCAAGAAAAGAGTCGCAATATATGTTCTTATTGGCAATAAGCTCGGCGGCGATCATAGCATCTACGAGATCTTTGTCCAGCGGATCGAGGATCGCGCATGTAAGGCCGCTTGCTATCGCCATCACAAGATATGTCCTGTTCAGGAGACTCCTCTTCTTCGCGCCCTGGGATACATTGGAAAGGCCGATGACGATCTTCGGTGCCGGAGCACAGATCATCCGGAACTCGCGTATCGTCTCAAGGACTTCGATGCCTTGCGCCTGGGCGACATTTATCGGCATCGCTATAGGGTCTAAATAGATATCGTCGATGCTTAGGCCATACTCGAGCGCCTTATTTATTATCACCGCGCCAAGCTCCACCCTCTTTTCGCGGGAATCAGGCACGCCGGACTTATCTACCGCAAGCCCTATCACCTGCGCATTATGCTTTTTGGCAAGGCCGAATATCCTGTCCATCCGCTCTATGTCCGCATTTGTTGAATTTACTACAGCCCGTTTCTTTGTAATCTTGAGGCACTCTTCTATAACCTCTATCTTGGTCGAATCAAGAGAGAGCGGCACATCGACCGTCTTCTGGATGGTCTCTATGAGCCATCTCATATCAGACATCGGGTCATTGGAAAAAGGCCCGACATTGACGTCAAGGATAGATGCCCCGGCCTTGACCTGGTCCTCTGCAAGATGGTGTATCAATACCTCGTCCCTGTCGGCTATCGCCCTGGTGACCGCTTTGTACATCCCGTTAATGAGCTCGCCTATGATTATCATTTATCTCTCCATGAGCTTGTCGATATATTTCGTTATTGATACCGCCGAACGCGGGTGCCTTAAGACCTGGATATCTGCCCCGGCCTGGACCATCGCAGCGGCGGTAGCTATCTCCCAGTTGATCCCCTGCTTCTCTCCGAACTCCTTGGCTTCTTTGACCTTCCACGTCTCCTGACCTACGAATAATATGAAGGGCATGGCCAGCGACGCATCACCGATAAAAGCGGCGAGGCGCGCTCTCTCCATTATGGAATATACGTATTCCATCCCGTAACCCAGGGAAGTTGTCGTAGGGTGCATGACTATCCGCTTCTGGTCAAAGCCCATATCTGCCATCAGTATGTTGAGCTGTTTGGCGATATTGACGTCTATAGGCGAGTCGGCTATTATCGAATGGCCGTCCGCAAGACAGGTGGCTGTGAGCGTCTTGTAATTCGCCTGGGTCGCTATCCCGAACAAGCAGTTCGATCCCTTCATCGCCTGGCTCGCCTTCGGAAGGAGCTCATTATCCTTATCATCGTCGCCGCAGCCTATTACTATAAGCGGCACCTTCACCTCTTTTGCGATAGCCTTAAGCCGCTCGACCGAAGCATCTATAGAGCCATTACCAAAGTCGGGGTGCGCGCTCTGTAGCCTCACGCATAATATCTTCGCGCCAAATTCCGAGACGCACTTCTTAGCCCACTTGACGGGATCCTTGACCGCGTCGCCGAAAGCGTCTCTTACCGGGTCAGCCCAGTCAGATGGCTCGCAATCCTGCACCTCAAGAGCTATGAGCGGCTTATTGGGCATATCCCCTTCCCGGAACAGGAATGGCAGCGCAGTCTCGCCGCCCAGCTTCACCATGCCCTGGCCGGCGCCTATCTCTACTGTATTTATCGGCCCTGTATATTTTTCTTTGATGAGTTCTATCGCCATATCTGCCTCAAATTTGTATGTTACGCATTATCGACTCGATCGAATGTTTGATCGTACTATCCTCAAACTGAAACACCGTACCGGCCTCGAGGCTCAGCTTCTGCATCTTGACGTCATAGGGGATAGTCCCGGCAAACCTCAGCCCCGTTAGCTTCACTTCATCCGAAACGGAATCTATCGGGCCGGACAGCTTATTGACTATTAAAAATGAGTCTTTTATCTTTATGTCCAGCTCTTTAGCCAGGTCGTATATCCTTTTGGCCGAGCGGATGCCGAATATCGAATGGTCGCTCACCAAAAGCAACTTATCAATGGAGCGGACGGTCCTGCGCGATATATGCTCCATCCCCGCCGCATTATCTATGACGACAAAGTCATAGTTTTTGGTTATCCTGGCCGTGATATCCCTCAAAAGATTATTCACATAACAATAACAGCCCGGGCCTTCGGGGCGTCCCATCACCAGAAGGTCGAACCCATCCTTCTCGGCAAGCGCCTCCTGGACGCGCATCTCGATAAACCGGTCCTTGGTAACGCCGGCCGGGATCTTGTCCATATTCTTGGATATCTCTTCGACGACTCCCACTATCGTCTCGGCGCCCCTGACGTTCAGTAGCTCCGGCAGGTTCGAGTTCGGGTCAGCGTCTATAGCAAGGACGGAGCCTTTACCGGACGATACAAGGTGCTTTACAAGAAGCGCCGATACGGTCGTCTTCCCGGTCCCACCCTTGCCATTAACGGCTATTATCGTGCCGATGGGAACCTCCTCGAATCCGTGTGCGGGAAGAATAGCGCAGCGATATACTCGTCCATATAGGCCGGCTCGGAACTCAGGTCAACGTATGTCACGTTCTTGAATATCTCGTTCGCTTTCACGAAAGCGTCGTGCGATAAGAGCGACATCCTCGCTCCCGCGAGAGACGAGTTGCCGATAAATTCATAGACATCGCGCTTCGCATCAGGCAATAGGCCGATAGCGATAGCATTCTCGATATTGAGATAATTCCCGAATCCGCCGGCGATATACATCTTCTTGACTTCCGAGATGTCTTTATCGACTTTGTTCAAGAGGGATATTATGGCGCTGTAGATGGCGCCCTTTGACCTCTTCAGATTCTCTATGTCATCCTCCGTGATAACTATGTCCCTGCCGATCGAGCTCTCGTCTTTAAATGCAACCACGAACTCGTGATTATTCTCGTTCTTCCTGATGCGCGGCGATGACAGCGTCCTGTTGATCTTGCCGTCCTTTTCGATGATGCGGCGCTTGAGCATCTGGCATAAGAGGTCTATATAACCGCTGCCGCATATGCCTTTCGCCTTTTCATTGCCTATCGTGCCGGCCTTAACGACCAGTTTCTCATCGATAGCGACCCTGTCGATGGCGCCCTTTACCGCTTTCATCCCAAAAGATAGGCCGCTACCCTCAAATGCCGGGCCGGCGCTTGCCGCGGCGCCCATCATCCAATCTTTGTTGCCGAGCACTATCTCGCCGTTGGTCCCGATATCCGCGAGGAGTGCGAGCCCTTCATTCCTGTAGAGGCCGCAGGCTATTAACCCTGATATTATGTCTCCTCCGACATATGAGGCCACGCCGGGAAGGAACGCGACAATGCCTTTGGGATTTATTTCAAGCCCAAGCTCGGCAGAATTTATCGAAGGAAATACGGTCGTGGTCGGAACGTACGGCGCGCGCCTTATGCTTGAGGGGTCTATCCTGAGAAGAAGATGCATCATGGTCATGTTGCCGGCCAAGACGGCTCCGTAGATGTCGCCCGGTTCTATTTTGCATTCCTTTGCGATGTCTTCGATGATCTCGTTAATATTGTCCATGACGGCTTCGTAAAGCTTCTCCAGGCCGCCGCCTTCCGAAGCATAGACTATGCGCGTTATGACATCGCTTCCGTATTGCGCCTGCTTGTTAAACGCTATGCGAGAGCTTAAGACGTCGCCGGTATTCACATCGACAAGCTGACCGACCACGGTAGTAGTCCCTATGTCGAATGCGAACCCGAGGTTCGACGCGCTCGTGTCTCCCGGCTCGAGCGCCAGTATTTCAAGGGCCCCGTCTTTGTGCGCTACAACCGCCGTCGCCTTGAATTCATTGTCCCTCAGCATCTCGCCAAGGTGTTTTACGTTGGCGAGCTTTGTGGATACGAGCGTGCCGTCGAGCTTCGCGCTCAAGGCCTCGTAGATGCGCTCCAGGTCGCTTGTGGTATCATCTGCCGACGGGCCGGACAGCTCGAGATATATCTTGCGCACGAGCGGCGAGCGGGAGAACCTTGTCTCTTCTTTTAAGACAACGCCCTTGGTGAACTCCTCGGCATCATGCTTCATCTTCTCCCGAGACTCGAGCGATTCGGAAGGGATCATGACCTCTAAGTCGCCTTCAGCGATAGTCCCGCAGGCGAGGACTATGCCCCTCTTCTTATCGTCTTCGCTGACCAGACGCGATGCCTCGGCCTTGACCTTGCCCTTTTTGATGATGACCTTGCATTTGCCGCACAGGCCGTCGCCTCCGCAAGAGGCGTTAAGGACTATGCCGGCCTTCGCCGCAGCGCTCAGGATATCCGTCCCCGCTTTAACGCGGACAGACTTTTTTTGGTCTATGAAATTAACTGTGAATTCGCTCATTTATTTAAGGTTGCGTAAAAATACGGGTATGCCCGATGCTTCGCGCGGGCCGACTATGACCTTCCACCCGGAGACCTCCTCGAGCTTGCCGCTCAATACGGAGACATAACCGGGTATTATGATATTCTTGTGCTTGACCATGCTGCCTATGCCGCTATCATTCAACATCTGGGTGATCTTCTCTGCCGTGAACTTCTCGGCAGCCCATGCCGTCAATACCGACATGCCGTCGGCGTCGGTGCATATAAGATATGTCGGGACCTTGCTCGCCTCTATCTCGCCCGCGACCGTAAAGTATGTTATCGAGAAGTTTGTGGTGACTATGACCGGGGAATTCGGCCCCACCTTTCCTATCTCGTATATCTTAGGCTCGACCTGGACCGGCTTTTGAGGATCGGTGTATATATCCTGGCGTGTAACAAGTAACGGCAGGATGAGATCTTTTTCGACATTCTTTACTATGACGATGCCGGCATACTTTGCGACATACGAGACCGCCTCGCAAAGCTCCAGGCCTTCGTCGTTTTGAGCCGTGAAAGCCATGACAGGATATCCGAGGGGGCGAAAATTCTTCTTGAGCGCCGCCCTGCGCGCGTACGTGAATTCCTGGACCTTCCCGGATATATTATCCCCTTTGAAATTGAGGATGATCTCTTCGACGCCCGCCTTCTTGGCCTTATCGGTCATGGCCGCCGCTTCGTCTATATCAGAGCATGTGATCGCAAGCGGCAGGCTGTTATCTTTTGCTATCTTCGCGAATGGGCCGATGTCCGAAGCGCCTTCATGGATTATGAGAGGCCTCTTGTCTTTAGACGCTTTAAGGGCCGCTTCTATAGCAGCCGGGTCCTTTGACTCAAGGGCTATGGCGCGGCCTGTTATGGATATGGCCTTTGTAACAGCTTCAACGAACCTATCGATATTTCCCGAAGAATTTTTGATGCAGACAAGCTCCGGCTTTATCGCGATGCCGACCCTTTCGAATGAGAGCGCCTTTATCTTATTAAGCCGCGCATCAAGTTCTTTGGCTCCCAGGCTATCCTCGACGAGTATCCCTATCACGGTAGGGTGATAGAACTTCTGCTCGTGTCGGTACATGACAGTCTCATTGCCTATCTCTAACCTATTGTCGCCCGTGCCGATAGTCACAAGCTTTATGGGCGGCTGGCTCGCCGATTCAAGGGCGGTCTTAGCTTCTTCGGACACGGTCGGGCATTTGTCCAGAGACGTCTTCTTCTGGGCAAGCGCCATCGCAAATGCCAGGCATGTAGCGAATCCGCATGCCTTGCAATTCGTCTTCGGCAGAAGTTTATATATGTCTAGACCTGTTAATGCCATCGTCCTATCCCTGTATCTTCTTACATCAATGGCGGCATTGATAACGCCGGATGATTCACTTTGGTCAGATATTCCACAAGCTGAGTGGCGTCGGTTGCCACGGTCTCGTCTGCGATCTTATCAAATAAGTCCGGCGCGCCTATTTCGGCGCAGCGCTTCTTCAGCCTGTCGCCGAGCGCCTCTTTTAACTCTTTCGGCATCCAGACGACCCTTTTCAGTCCGCCCTCTGCCGAGATAAATTTCTTGCTCGATATATAAAGCCGCCCGACGCCCAAAAATCCCGGGGTCTGGGCCCCGCCGCCTACGGAACTTGCCAGCGTAGTGAACTTCATGCCCGCAGGCGTCTCGCCTGCATATTCCCTGCTCACTACCATGACGCCGTTCGCTTCAGGGACTATCGCTATCACGCATTCAAAACAGCCGCAGGATGTCATCGGCGAATCCAGGAGTGAATATATGGATATCTGCGGTATCTTCTGGTGCGAATTATCATAAACAAACTTATTTATGCCTTCCCATATTCCTTTTACAGGATCGAGGGTCGCAGCCTTCCTGATAGGCTGGTTGCCTCCGGTCGGAGTTATCTCATGCGCAGCCTTGGCGTCGAGCCATGAATATGCCCCGCAAAGCCCGAGCCTTTCAGGGCTTACTACGCAAACATGGTCAGGCGCAAAACTCTGGCACAAGGTGCAGCTATAGAATGTATCGACAGATTCATCCGTCATTCCCGCAAGCCTTTCATCGCGCGCCTCGAATGCCTTGCGCGCCTCGGGAAGGAGTTTCTCGACATCCTTGTCATTGGTATATATCCTCACCTGGACCTTGTCGACTATGGCGCCGAACTCGTCGTGAAATTTTGCAACAAGGATATCCCCGAAATGTCGTATCTTGAATCCTGCCCTCTTCGCGTCTTTGGATATCCTGAGCCAGTTCATATCGCGCTGGCCCATATGGAATATTCCCATGGCGTAATTGAGGAACTTGTGTACCTGCCTTTCAAGGATAGGCTCATAATCCAGGACCATCTTTCTCCCCGCGACTTCTATGACGATGCCCAGCGGAAGGCTCGAGCCCTCGGGCACATCATCTATCTCAGGGCCTATTACCTCTATCTTGGCGTCCGTAACATCATCGAACTTTTTCATCTTCAGATATTCGAATGCCTTTGAATATTTTCCGCCGAACTGGACGAACATATTCTCTTTTCGGACACGCTCCCCCTCGAAAGCCGCGGAGAATGGCACCGGTATAGGGACTTTGGAGATCTTTATCTTTATGCCGCGCGTCTCTATAGCTTTCTGGACTATCTTGGTATGGTCGGATTCTTTTACGAGACATTCTTCATGCAGACAAACTCCGGGAACCTTTATTTCCGGAAGGTCGAGGTCTGTTATTATAGGAACGCCGGCCGCCAGCGCACCTGCGCCTGTCGCCGCCTTCACTTCGTCAACTCCTCCGAGTAGCAGCACGAATGCAGGCACCCTCTCCCTGACATAATCGACGCACGCCTTGGTATTTCCGGCTTTTATGCCGCCGAAGGTCAACGCAGCCCTTATCGCGAAGTTGAGGACATATATTATCGACTCCGTATCCCTGCCATAAGGAACTAAGTAACTTTCGAGCCCCATCTCGGCCTTCGCCTCTTTAAGCTGGTCGATTATGCTTACCCCGTCCACGCTGCCACCTACCAGGGTAAGGATATTTCTCTTCTGCAGATCCCTGACTATAGTAAGCGCCGCCTGCGGGTCTTTCGCCTTGCCGAGGATAACGCCTATCCCCGACATCCTTCCGTCAACAAGTTGTATGCCAAGGCTTCTTAAGAGAGTGTCTGAGAAGAATCCCGGGCAGCCGGCTTGCGGCTCAGTTCCGTAAATATAACGCAGGGCGCATATTATCTCTTCGGAAAGTATCGTCGCCACGCCGGCATTCAGTCCGTCTTTTAAGAATGTGCTCCATTTATCTTCGGCAGGAGGCTCGACTATCAATGTCTTTGCCGTAGCAAGTATGCCTTTCGCATCGGACAGGGTCTTCGCCTCTACGCCCAGAAGAGCATTCGCAAGCGGCAGGAAGAATGCCGTCTCGGGGAACCCTATCGCCTGAGAGGCGCCTTTTTCTTTTATCGCCTTGTTCAAAAATGAATCGGCGTCGGAGAATATTTTCTTCGCGCCTTTTACCATCAATCCCGCAACTGCTTTTGACATTTTAAGCTCCCTATTTATAATCCCGCCGCATCAAGCACCGCCGGCACCTTCTTATCCCATCCGATAGGCATTATGTGTATTCCCCGGCATAATGGCTTAAGCTGGCTTATAAGCCTTGCGGCTATCTCGATAGACTTCGCCGCCTTATCGGCCGCTCCTTCCATCTCTTTGATCAAATTATCCGGCACAAAGACCCCGGCGACATTCTTGTTCATGAACCTGGCCATGCCGGCCGACTTTAACAATACTATGCCGGCAAGTATAGGCACTTTGATGTTCTTCGCGCTGTCCTTGAATTTTTTGAACTGTTCGATATCATAGATCGCCTGTGTCTGGAAGAACTGCGCGCCCGCATCCACTTTCTTCTCCATCTTTATTATCTCAGGCTCAAGCGGGTCAGCGCCCGGATTCACTACCGCCCCCACGCAGAAATGAGGCGTGCCCTTCAAAGGGTTGCCCTTCATATCCTTACCGGACTGCAGGACCTTTGCCGCTTCCAATAGCTGGATGCTCCCAAGGTCAAATACAGGCTTCGCCTCCGGATGATCTCCGAGCGTCGGGTAGTCGCCGGTAAGTATTAGCACATTCTCTATTCCGAGGATGGATGCGGACAAAAGGTCAGACTGGAGCGCGAGCCTGTTCCTGTCGCGGCATGTAAGCTGGTATATTGGCTCGATGCCCCTCGCTTTCAGGAGGTGGCACACGGCAAGAGACCCGGCCCTCATTACGGAGCTCTGGAGATCGGTCACGTTTATCGCGTCGACCCTCCCCTTTATGAGCTCCGCGTCATCAAGCATCTCTTTTACGTCGGTGCCCTTCGGGGGGCCTATCTCGCTAGTTACTATGAATTTACCTGATCTGACCTTATCGCAAAAACTCATATCTTTTTCCTATACAGCTTAAAGCTTACAGCTTAAAGCTTTCTTTGAACAATTCCACCACATTCCTCATAAGTATCACCGTCGTGAGCGGCCCTACGCCTCCGGGTACAGGCGTAATAAGAGAAGCCCTGATAGCCGCCGCGTCAAACTCCACATCCCCCACGATCTTATCGCCTACGCGGTTTATTCCGACATCCACCACTATGGCGCCGTCCTTTATCCATTCGCCTTTTATGAGCCCGGGCTTGCCTACGGCCACTATCAATATCTCAGCCCTTTCGACATGATCTGCAAGGACCCCGCGCTCGCCCGTAGCTATATGGCATACCGTCGTGGTCGCGAACTTCTTTAACAGCATGAGCGCAAGCGGCTTCCCGACTATTTCCGAATGGCCGATAACGCACGCCTCTTTGCCGTAAAGTTTGACGCCGGTCGATTCCAAAAGTTCCATAACAGCCATAGCGGTGCATGGCCCGATCTTGTAATTGCCGCAAAGGATCTTCCCAAGATTCCACGGATTCATCCCCTCGGCATCTTTTGAAGGCGCTATCATGCCGATCACCTTCTTCGGGTCTATCGCTTTCGGCACTGGGAGCTGCAGGATAATTGCCGTAACTGCATCGTCTTCATTAAACTCTGCTATAAGCTTTTCGACATCAGCCTGGGATGCGTCCGCGGGAAGGGTCGTCAGCTCATACTCGATACCCAGCTCCTCGGCAACTTTCTTCTGGTTCTTTACATAGACGGCGGAAGAGGCGTTGTCTCCTATCTGGATGGCTACCAGCATCGGCGAACAGCCGGCCTTGGTTTTAAGGGCCGCGATCTCGTTCTTGAGCGCGCTCTTTATCTTCTCTGCTATGGGCTTACCTTCAAGTAGTGCAGCGGTCATCTTCAGCTCTCCTTATTTCGATATGACGTCTTCGCACTTTTCCAGTATGTCTTCTTTAAGCTTGGGCATCTTCTCTTCGAGAGGCGCCAGCCGCTTATGGACCTCGCCTATAAAATCCATATCTTTTATGTGTTTAAGATTTATGTATACGTTGAACTTGGCCGAGAAGAACGCGCCCTCAAGGAAAATAGCCGCTATGGCGGTGTCGGTTACGAGGTTCTTGTTGCCGCAATCGGCCA
Organism: Candidatus Omnitrophota bacterium; assembly: GCA_020057115.1. GTDB lineage: Bacteria > Omnitrophota > Gorgyraeia > 2-01-FULL-45-10 > 2-01-FULL-45-10 > JAGVGJ01. The sequence goes on from JAGVGJ010000009.1 coordinate 43,311, forward strand.
GCTCTTCGCAAAGTTCCAGGCATTCTGAGGTTATCATGCATATGTCGAACGGCGGCCGCAAGGCCTCTTTGTACGCGGCCTCCATCATTGATGAGTCGTTGCCCGTATCTTTCAGGGCTTTCGAAAGAGCGTTATACGCGTCCACATCCTTGTCTATCAGCGATGTAAGTTCTTTTCTAAAGCCTTCTGCTTTTGACAATATGACCGCCGCCCTCTCCGAAACATCCGCATATTTAGGATTATTCACCGTGAAGTTAGCGACCATGGAAATGAGGCTTGCGCCTATCGATGCTCCCAGCGCCGCAGCGCTCCCGCCTCCGGGCGCAGACTTCTTTGAAGCAAGATCATCCAGATATTTCTTAAGCGGGCCTTCAAGATACATAGCGAAGCCTCCCTTTAGAATCTATGTCGATCTTTTCGCCTATAGGCTCGGACGGCAAGCCCGGCATGGTCAATATCTTACCGCACAACGCATACAGGAATCCGGCGCCGATAGACGGCCTGACGCCCCTCACCGGAAGAATGAAATCCTTGGGCGCGCCTTTCAGATGCGGGTCATGCGACAGCGAAAGGTGCGTCTTAGCCATGCACACAGGAAGCCTGCCAAACCCAAGCTTTTCGTAATGGGCTATGCTCTCTTCGGCAAGCGGCTCGAACCGCACGCCTTTAGCCCCGTATATATGTTTGGCTATGGCGCCTATCTTATCCTTTATGGAGTCGTCGAGCGAATAGAGGAACTTGAAATTTGTCTTCGAGGAACTGGCCTCTATCACAGCCCTTGCAAGATCCATCCCGCCTTTAGAGCCTTTTGTGAAGACATCGCTCGTTACGCAGTCAAATGCGCCTGCCTTAAGGGCTATATCCTTCACCATCTCTATCTCTTTAGCCGTATCGGTGGGGAACTTATTTACCGCCACTATGCAAGGAACTCCGAATATGCGGACATTCTCGATCTGCTTAACCAGGTTGGAGCATCCTTTTTTGAGAGCGGCGAGGTCTTCTTTGTAAACGGCTTTGTCCAGGGGTTTGCCCGGCACGACCTTGAACTTCCCGGAATGGGTTTTAAGCGCCCTTATCGACGCTACCAGGACCGCCGCATTTGGCCTTAAGCCGCTCGCGCGGCATTTAACGTTAAAGAACTTCTCCGCCCCGCAGTCGGCGCCGAACCCTGATTCCGTGACCACAAAGTCCGCTAAACCCAAACCTATCCTGTCAGCCAGTATGGAGCTGTTGCCATGCGTTATATTTGCGAACGGGCCTGTATGTATAAGGCACGGCGTGCTCTCGGAAGTCTGGACGAGGTTAGGCTTTATGGCATCGCGCAAAAGTACGGCCATCGATCCTGCGACTTTGAGGTCTTCGGCAGTCACCGGCTTGCCCGATCTATCGAGCGCCACTACGACCCGCCCCAGGCGCTTCCGAAGGTCCATAAAAGAAGTCGTAAGGGCGAGTATCGCCATTATCTCGCTCGCCGCTGTTATGTCAAAACGGCTGTCGCGCTCAAAACCATTCTCGCCTCCGCCAAGCCCGGTGCGGACTCTCCTCAAAGACCTGTCATTTATGTCCAGCACCCTGTGCCAAAATATCTTCTGTATGTCTATATTAAGTTTGTTGCCTCTGAAGAGGTGGTTGTCGAGAAATGAGGCGCAGAGGTTGTGCGAGGCCTCGACATCATGTATGTCGCCCGTAAGATGTATGCTTATATCTTCCATCGGAAGCGCTATGGACTTGCCGCCGCCTACGCCGCCGCCTTTTATGCCGAAGAAAGGCCCTAGCGACGGCTGCCTTAAGGTAGCTACCGCCTTCTTACCGGCCCGGCAGAGCGCCATGGAGAGGCCTATAGTCGTAACCGTCTTCCCCTCGCCGAAATGGGTCGGGGTTATGCCGGTAACGACCACGTATTTAGCATTCTTTCTGGGCTTAAGGCCGTCCAGGATGTCGAGCGATATCTTTGCCTTAAAATCACCATAGAGCTGAAGGTGCTTCCTGGGAACTCCGAGACTTTTGGCAATAGCTGTGATCGGCTTCATCTTGCCTCTTCTCTCTAGGGGCGCCGCCCCCTTAATGGATATAATTATAATATATACTATATAATAATAAACAGCGGCTTGATTATTTTATTATAAAGAGTAGGCAGGGTCAATATAATTCACGGGGAACAATGGCCTAAAACTCTGACAGGTTCATAGCTCATCCTGTGGATCGGTGACGCCCCATGCGCCTTGAGCGCCGATTTGTGAGCCTTGGTAGGATATCCCTTGTGCCTGGCGAACCCATACTGCGGATATTGCTCGTGATATTTCAGCATTATCGCATCCCGCGTGACCTTTGCCACGATCGAGGCAGCGGCTATTGAGAGGCTCTTGGAATCGCCTTTTACGATAGATCTTACGGGGCATCTTGAGGGCAGCTTCATCTTGCCGTCGACAATCACATAATCGGGCGGGATGTCGAGGTTCGCGATCGCGATCTGCATCGCTTTTATCGTGGCTTGATAGATATTGATCTCGTCTATCGTCTTCTCATCCACTATGCCGATGCCGACTACGGCCTTCTTCAATATCTCCTTGTGGGCCTTCGCGCGCTTTTTGACGGATAGCTTCTTGGAGTCATTTATTTCGGCCTTAAAGGCTGTGTCGTATAAAATTACAGCCGAAGCGACGACAGGGCCGGCCAATGGTCCGCGGCCCGCTTCATCGACTCCGGCTATAAATTTGTAACCTTCTTTATTTAGCTTCCGTTCCTGGCTTAGAAGCTTCTTTATCCTCGGCGTGCTCAATCTTCTCCTCGACCCTGGTATCCTTGCCGACCTTCCTCTTGAGGTAATAGAGCTTTGCCCTCTTCACGCTGCCCTTCTTGATGAGCTTTATCTTCTCGATCGAAGGCGAATGCAGGGGGAACACCCTCTCGACGCCCTCGCCGTAGGATATCTTCCTCACGGTAAACGTCTCTTCTATGCTCGAGCCGGCTCTCGCGATCACTATACCCTCGAATGTCTGCGCCCTGGTCTTCCCCTCTTCGATGATCTTGACCTCGACGTCAACTGTATCACCGACGCGAAATTCAGGGATATCCTTCTTCATGTATTGCGCCTGGATCATTTGTATACGCTTGTCCATTGTAATTTAAATCCTTTCTGTAAGTTTGGGTCAAGGGGCAAGGGTCCGGGGTCCTGGAAAATATTTTTAATTTATCTGGACCCTTGACCCTAGTCCCTGGACCCTATCGTTTTTTCTTTAATAAATCCGGCCTGCGCTCTCTGGTCCTCTCGTGCGCCTGCTCCATTCTCCATGATCCTATTTTTTTATGGTCTCCGCTCAATAAAACTTCCGGGACCTTCATGCCCATATATTCAGCCGGCCTTGTATATTGCGGGTATTCAAGAAGGCCGCTCTCAAATGATTCGAAGCTTAATGATTCTACCTTGCCGAGGACTCCGGGGATGAGCCTTATGACCGAATCCACCAGAACCATCGCCGGCAACTCCCCGCACGTCAATATGTAGTCGCCTATCGATATCTCTTCGTCTACAAGGTCTCGTATGCGCTCGTCGATGCCTTCATAATGCCCGCAGATAAGAATGAGCTGTTTTTCTTTCGATAGCCGCTTCGCCGTCTTCTGATTAAACCTTTTTCCCTGCGGCGTAAGCAGTATAACTTTTTTCTTTCTCTGGACCCCGGACCCCGGACCCTTGACCCTGACACCTAATTCTTCAAGAGCCAAAAACACCGGCTCCACCTTCATGACCATTCCCGGCCCGCCGCCGAAGGGCTTATCATCCGCCGTCTTGTGATTATCGTATGTCCAATCCCGCAGGTTATGGACGGCTATCTTCGCAATACCCTTTTTCTGGGCTATCTTGAGCATCGATTCGCCCAGGACATTCTCGAACATGTTCGGGAAGAGCGTCAAAATGTCGATTTGCATGGTTTGTACCGCTACTACGCCTTTACCCCGGACTTCTTCAGGAGCGTTCTTACTGCCGGCGACGGGGTTGCGCCCGTTCCGAGCCAATATTCAGCGCGCTCTTTCTTTACTTTGATATTCGCCGGTTCGGTCTTAGGGTCATAGTATCCGATAGTCTCTATAGGCCTTGAATCCCTGGCGCACCTCTTATCCATCACCACAATGCGATGGAACGGTTTCTTGAGCGTACCAAACCTTTTTAGCCGTATCACTGTTGCCATTCATTCCTCCTAGTTAAGTAAGATTAGGGGCAAGGGGCCGGGGTCAAGGGTCCAGTAAATTTTTCTGGACCCTGGACCCTGGACCCTGGACCCTATTTATCCTTCTCTCTCCACACCTTAGCGCCTAATGCGTTAAGTTTCTTATCCAGGCACTCGTATCCCCTGTCGAGGTGATAGATCCTGCGAATATCGGTCCTTCCTTTTGCTACAAGCCCTGCGAGCACCAATGCCGCCGAGGCCCTTAAGTCAGATGCCATTACAGGAGCGCCGCTTAAGCTCTTGACGCCTTTTACGATGGCGGTCGGGCCTTCGATCTGTATATCAGCGCCCATCCTCGCAAGCTCGCTTGTATGCGTGAACCTGTTCGGGTATATCTTCTCCGTTATGACGCTGATGCCGTCCGTAACGGTCATGAGGCTCATGAACTGGGCCTGCATATCCGTAGGAAATCCCGGATACGGCAGCGTAGTCAGGTCAAGCGGTTTTATCTTTCTGACATATCTTACCCGCAGCCCGCTCGGGACCTTCTTTATCTCAAGGCCTGCCTCCGTAAGCTTGTCCATAAGCGCGAGGTTGTGCTCGAGCTTCGCGTGTTTTACGGTCACGTCGCCTTTAGTGATGGCCGCCGCAAGTATGTATGTCCCGGCCTCTATCCTGTCGGGTATGACGCTATGGTCTGCGCCATGCAATTTCTTTACGCCTTCGATGATAAGCCTGTGCGTGCCGCCGCCCTTTATATTGGCCCCCATCTTAATAAGGAACATGGTGAGATCCGCCACCTCAGGCTCGCACGCGGCATTCTCTATTACCGTAACTCCGCCGGTCAGCACAGCCGCCATCATCGTGTTCGCTGTGGCGAGGACGCTGGAGCCGAAATGGCCGCCGAGATATACGTGCCCGCCCTTCATCTTGCGTCCGTCCGCTATCACATAACCGCGCTCAACCTTTATCTTGGCGCCTATAGCTTCCAGGCCTTTTATATGCAGGTCGATGGGCCTTGGCCCTATGACGCATCCGCCGGGGAATGAGACTTCAGCCTTCCCGTGCTTTCCCAAGAGCGGCCCCAGGACGCATATCGAAGCTCTCATCGTGCTGACAAGTTCGTATGGAGCGATGTGTTTCTTATAGCCGCCGGGGATGATCGTCAATGTGTCGCCATCCTGCTGCACTGTGACGCCCAGGTTCTTCAGGATCTTGACCATGGTCGACATGTCGCGCAGGTTCGGGACATTGCGGATGACAGATTTATCATCGGAAAGAAGGGTCGCTGCGATTATCGGCAGACAAGCGTTCTTGGCCCCGCTTATCGTAACTGTGCCCTCAAGCCTCCGCCCGCCCTCTATGACTAATTTTTCCATCTGGCTACTATTATCCTCTCGATCACGTATTGGTCTTCTTTTACTTCCAGGAATTCAAGCCCCGGAACTGCATTTATGATATCTTTGATGCGGCCGGCCTGTCCATAGCCTATCTCCATCACAAGATACCCGCCGTTATTCAAATATTGCGGAGCCGACCTTATTATCGATCTGTAAAAATCGAGCCCATCCTCTCCTCCGTCAATGGCTATCCTCGGCTCCACCAGGACTTCTTTTTGGAGACCCGCGAATTCATGCCTTGCTACGTAGGGAGGATTTGCCGCGATTATATCGAATTTACCGGTAATAGCTTTAAATAGATCGCTATTAATGAATTCTATCCTGCCTGAAACGCCGTTTCTTTCAGCGTTACGCCTTGCTACGCTTAACGCTTTATCCGATAAGTCGGAAGCGATTATTTTACAATTAGTTAAGCTTTTAGTCAATGATATTGCTATATTCCCCGACCCAGTACACAGATCTAATATTCTGGACCCTGGACCCTGGACCCTGGACCCTCTTATAATTTCCAGCACAGTCTGCACCAGCACCTCTGTTTCGGGCCTCGGGATAAGCACGTTTTCATTGACCTCAAAATCAAGGTCAAAGAACTTCGTTGTGCCTATGATATATTGTAATGGCGTATATGGCTTTATCGGTTTCATTTGGCCTGCTGTAATCTCAATTTTCTCTCTTCCGCCTGGAGAGCCTTGACCATCTCATCGATATCTCCGTTGAGGAAATCTTCCAGATTATGGACTGTAAAACCTATCCTGTGGTCGGTTATGCGCCGGTCAGGATAATTATACGTCCTGATCTTTTCGGACCTGTCGCCTGAACCGACCTGCGATTTGCGCGATTGGCTTATCTTGCTCTGCTGCGCGGTCTGCTTAAAGTCATACAACCTTGCCCTCAAGACCCTCAGGGCCTTTGCCTTATTCTTTAACTGTGACCTTTCGTCCTGGCAGGTGACTACCATGCCTGTGGGCAGATGCGTCAAGCGGACCGCCGAATCAGTTCTGTTGACCCCCTGCCCTCCTGCGCCTCCGGACCTGTAGACATCTATGCGTATGTCTTCGGGCTTTATGTCGATCTCAACATCCTCGGCTTCGGGCAGCACGCAGACTGTCGCGGCCGACGTATGTATGCGGCCGGAGGCCTCTGTCTCAGGCACCCTCTGCACCCTGTGCGTGCCGCTCTCGAACTTAAGCTTCGAGTAGACATCCTTCCCGGATATCGAGAAAACAACTTCCTTATATCCGCCTTTTTCGCTAAGACTGGCGTCAATCGGCTCCACCTTCCATCCCTGGTTTGAGGCATATTTTGAATACATCCTCAACAGGTCTGCGGCGAAAAGGCCTGCTTCCAGGCCGCCGGTACCCGCCCTTATCTCCATGATGATATCCCTGGCGCCTCCGGACTCGCCGGCCAATAACATGTCCTCTATTTTAGACCTGAGCTCTTCGAGTTTGGCCGCAAGCTTGTGCCCCTCCTCTTCGGCCATGACGATGAAATCTCTATCATGGCCTTTTTCGGAAAGCACGTTCTTTATATCCTCAAGGTCGGATCTTGTCTTCGTAAAGGCGCTGTATTCCTCGACGATAGGAGTGATCCGGGCAAGCTCCTTCGAATAACTTTGGAACTCCGACGTATTGGTGATGACCTTCGGGTCTGCCAATAACACGTGGAGCTCGTCAAAGCGCTTCTTCTTCAACTCCAGAGCGTTTGTAAAAGTCTCTCTGTGGGGCATTTAGCCTGTCTTATTTCTTCTTGCCGGCGTAACGCTTGGTGAACTTCTCAACGCGTCCTGCCGCGTCTACGAGCTTCTGCTTGCCGGTGAAGAACGGGTGGCACTTGGAGCAGAGGTCTACGTGTATCGTCGGCTTCGTCGAGCGGGTATGTATGACCTCGCCGCAGACGCAACTGATGACACTCTCTTTGTAATTCGGATGGATCTTATCTTTCATTGCTTCCTCCTGTTTTTTATTTTTGGTTCATTGACATTAAGAACTCTTTATTCGTCTTGGTCTTGCCGAGCTTTTCAACCAGAAGCTGCATCGCCTCGTCCGTGCCCATATCATTGAGGACCTTCCTCATGAGCCATATCTTCTTAAGCTCGTCGTCTTTTACGAGGAGCTCTTCCTTCCTTGTGTTTGACCGTTTTATGTCGATGGCCGGATATATCCTCTTCTGGAACAGCGTCCTGTCAAGCTGCAGTTCCATGTTACCCGTGCCCTTGAACTCTTCGAATATGACCTCATCCATCCTGGAGCCGGTATCTACAAGGGACGTGGCTACGATGGTAAGGCTCCCGCCTTCCTCGATATTCCTCGCCGCGCCGAAGAAGCGTTTCGGCTTCTGGAGGGCGTTGGAATCTACGCCGCCGGAGAGTATCTTGCCCGAATGCGGCACCGTGGCGTTATACGCCCTGGCAAGGCGCGTGATGGAATCCAGAAGCACCACGACGTCCTTCTTGCACTCGACAAGCCTCTTCGCCTTTTCGAGGACTATCTCGGCTACCTGGACATGGCGCTCTGCCGGCTCATCGAATGTCGAGCTTATGACCTCGCCCTTCACGGACCTTTGCATGTCCGTTACTTCTTCGGGGCGCTCGTCTATCAAAAGGACTATCAGGACTACGTCGGGATAGTTGGTCGTGATGGCATTCGCGAACTTCTGCAGGAGCACGGTCTTGCCGCTGTACGGCGGCGCGACTATGAGACCCCTCTGCCCCTTCCCGACGGGCGTCAAAAGATCCATCACCCTGGTCGAAAGCTCGCTGGAAGTCGTCTCAAGCACGAACCTATCCTGTGGATAGAGAGGCGTGAGATTGTCGAACAATGTCTTGTCCTTGATGTCGTCGGGGTTTGACATATTCACGGCTTCCACCTTGAGAAGCGCGAAATACCTCTCGCCCTCCTTCGGGGGCCTTACCTGGCCCGACACCGTATCGCCGGTGCGCAGGCTGAAACGCCTTATCTGAGACGGAGATACGTAGATATCGTCCGGCCCGGGCAGGTAATTATAGTCCGGGCTTCTTAAGAAGCCGAAGCCGTCGGGCAGTATCTCGAGAACTCCGGATCCGAATATCAGCCCCTCTTTTTCGGTCTTGCCCTGCAGGATCTTGAATATCAGGTCCTGCTTCTTGAGGCCGCTGACGCCGTTCACGTTGAAATCTTTCGCAAGCTTCGTCAGTTCCACGATACTCAAGGACTTTAGGTCCTTTATCTCCATAACTGCCTCCATATTTGCTTTACCTGGCTCCTGGTCCGGCTTTTTGTGTGGTCGTTCCTGATCACGTAGTCCGCCAGCTTCAACTTCTTCGCGAGCGGCATCTGGTTTCTTAATCGTCTTTCGCATTCTTCCTTTCCTATGCCGAGCGATCTGGCGCACCGGCGATACTGATTTTTCTTCGACGCTTTCACCACTATAAGCTTATCTACCATGCCCGTAAGGCGCGCTTCCACAAGAAGCGGCGCGTCGATCACTACCACCGCGTCCTCCCGGGCCTTCCTTATATTATATTTTATCTTACGTATCACATCCGGATGGATGATGCCGTTAAGTTTCTTAAGCGCTTGCTTATTTTTGAATACCAGTCCGGCAAGCTTCGACCTGTTGATCTTCCCGCTCTTATCCAATACGCCTGAGCCGAAGAGCTTCACTATTCTTTTGTATGATGCAGAGCCCTTGGCGAGGCTCTCGTGCGCCATCCTGTCGGCGTCGAGGACCTTCGCCCCGAGCGATCTTAACACAGACGCTACGAAGCTCTTTCCCGTCCCAAGACTTCCTGTGACCCCGAGTATTATCATTCTTTCCCGATTATCGCCCTGTATAGCTTGATATATTCCGCGCCCGAATTCTTCCAGGAGAAGTCCTGCGACATGGCCTTCCTGACCAGGTTCGCCCAGGCGTCTTTATCCTGGTATAAAGCGACCGCTCTCTTCACTGAGCCGAGAAGCTCTTTTGATCTATATTCAACGAACGTGAACCCATTGCCCTCGCCTGTAGCCGCGTCATATTCCTTGACCGTATCCTTCAACCCGCCGGTCTGCCTCACTACCGGTATAGACCCGTATCTCAAAGCTATCATCTGGCCAAGCCCGCACGGCTCATACCTTGAAGGTATAAGGAACATGTCGCATGCGGCATATATCTTATCGGCCAGCGTCGCGTCGAACCTAAGGTTTATGGATGTATTGAATACGTACTTCTTCGCTATCCTGTCAAAAATGATATGGTATTTGTTATCGCCCGTGCCAAGGAGCACGAACTGCAATTTCATATTTAGCAGGTTGTCGATTATCTCAGCCACCAGATCAGCGCCCTTCTGGTCGGCGAGCCTTGAGACCATGGCTATCATCGGAAGCGACCTGTCGGGTTTCAGCTTAAGCTCTTTCTGCAGCGCATCTTTGTTCGCGAACCTGTCCTCAAGGTTTTCCGCAAGCGTCTGAAGAGAATAGTTCTTGTATATCTTCTTATCGATCATCGGGTCCCATACAACCTCGTCGATGCCGTTCAATACGCCATGGAGGTCTTCCGCGCGATTTGCCAGCACACCTTCAAGCCCGCAGCCGAATTCCTTTGTGAGTATCTCCTTCGAGTAGGACGGGCTTACGGTGCTGACGGCATCCGCATATACTATGCCAGCTTTCATCAGGTTTACCTTGTCATAGAACTCAAAATTATCTATATTGAACATTTCCCAACCGAGCCCTATCTTCGGGTATTCCTCTTTCGGGAACAATCCCTGATAGGCAAGATTATGTATGGTGAGCATCGACCTGGTCCCCAGGAAGAACGGGTCGTCGCGGTACATCGTATTGAGATACACCGGTATAAGCGCCGTATGCCAGTCATTACAATGGATTATATTAGGTTCGAAACCCTCGTGCTTGCACCTCTCAAGGACTTCCCTGCAAAAATACGCGAACCTGTCCAAATTATCGCTGTAATCCCCGAACTTGTCGCCGTAGAGCTCCTGTCGCTTAAAATAATAATCGTTTTTGACGAAATACACCTTGATATTCTTGCCTATCGTGGTCTCGTCGCCCTGGACCTTTACGGTAGCATACTTCGGCATTATCACTCTTACATCCACGCCAAGCTCTTCGAGTGCGAGCGGCAAGCTGCCGCAGACATCGGCCAGGCCGCCTGTCTTCGCGAAAGGCGCCACTTCACTTGATGCGATGAGTATCTTAAGCTTTTCCATTACTGCTCCACGGTTTCCATGTCCAGCCAGTTCTTTCCTGATTCTATTTCAGCCACTATCGGCACCTTCAACTTTATGATATTTTCCATCCCGTCCCGCACGATCTTGACCACCCTGTCCAGCTCCGCCTTCGGAACATCGAATACAAGCTCATCATGCACCTGGATTATCATCTTGCTCTCAAGGCCGGACTTCTCGAGCGCGCCCTGTATCTCAATCATGGCTTTCTTGATTATATCGGCTGCGGAACCCTGGACAGGCGTATTTACAGCAGTCCTCTCCGCAAACTGCCTCATACGCATGTCCTGGCTTGCTATCTCCGGGATATATCTGCGCCTTCCTAGTATCGTCGTTACAAAACCATTCTTTCTGGCCTCTTCTATCAGCCCCTCAAGGTAAGTCCTCACTCCGGGATACCTCTCAAAATACGAATCTATGAAATCCTTAGCCTTCGCGACATCTATCTCAAGCGACTGCGATAGTCCGAACGGGCTCATGCCATAGACTATCCCGAAATTAACGGTCTTCGCCATGTTGCGCATCTCTTTGGTGACTTCCTTTTCATTCACCCCGAAGACAAGGCTTGCGGTGAATGAATGTATGTCGGCCCCGGACTTGAATGCTTTTATCAGCTGCTCATCGCCTGAAAGATGCGCGAGCACTCTTAATTCTATCTGAGAATAATCGGCGGATACCAGGACATTGCCCTTTGACGCTATGAAGGCCTTACGTATTTTCCTGCCCTCTTCGGTCTTTATCGGGATATTCTGCAGATTCGGCTCGCTCGACGAAAGCCTGCCTGTCGCTGTGACCGTCTGGTTGAATGATGTGTGTATGCGTCCGGTCTTCGGGTTCGCTATGCTAGGTAGAGAATCCACATAAGTCGATTTAAGCTTTGAGAATTCCCTGAACTTCAATAATGTGTCCGGAAGCGGATGCGATTTTGCCAATTTCGTGAGGACCTCTTCATCGGTAGAGATGCCTGTCTTGGTCTTCTTTACTATCGGCAGCTTCAGCTTCTCAAATAGTATCTTCGAGAGCTGCTTCGGCGAATTGATATTGAATTCCTCGCCCGCTATCTCAAATATCTTCTTGGTGAGCGTATCAAGCTTCTTCTCCATGTCCGCAGAAAGCTCTGCAAGATACGCCTTATCTATCGAGACGCCGTTTATCTCCATTATCGCAAGCACTTCTACGAGGGGGATCTCCACTTCATGGAAAAGCTCGTCCAGCCCCTTCGCGGATATATCCTTCTCGAGTATCTTCTTAACGCGTAAGGTCACATCGCTATCTTCGCAGCAGTAGGCCGATACCTTTTCGATGTCTACCTTGTCCATCGTGATAGCGCCCTTCCCTTTGCCGATGAGTTCCTGTATAGGCGTGGTCATCTTGTGGCTCAGGTGATCAAGCGATATGTCTTCAAGATTATGGTTCAGTTTCGACGGGTTCAATATATATGAGGCGACCATCGTATCGAAGACTATGCCCTTTAACCTGATATCATAATTCGAAAGAACGATATATTCGTATTTTATGTTCTGCCCTGTCTTCTTGATGCCGGCATCTTCGAATATCGGTTTCAGCATCTTAAGGACATGGCCCGGATCGAACTTCCTTGTGTCGTCTGACAAAAGGTCTGCTGTGTCCGGCACCCTCAGGCCTACATAATATGCCTTGCCGACTTCCCAAGAAAAAGAGACACCGACAAGCTTCGCCAGCATCGGGTCTTCGCTAGTAGTCTCAAAATCGAATGTGAACTCCTTTAATCCGGAAAGCTCTTTTATGAGTTTATCGAGCTTCTTCTCATTATCGATCAGCTCATAATGGGATTTCAGCGTGCCCTTGGGGGTTACGTCTCGTAGAAGCGTCTTAAATTCGAGCTCCCTGAATAATTCCAGGAGTCTTACATCATCCGGAGCCTTCAATTCAAGCTCCTTAAAATCTATGTCTATCGGGGTATTTATATCGAGGACTGCCAGCTCCTTTGAGAGGCGGGCTATCTTTTCGTTATCTTTGAGAAGCTTGCGCCTCGCCTCGCTTTTAACCTTATCGAGATTCTCGTACAAAGAATCGAGCGACCCGAACTCGCTTATCAACTCCACAGCCGTCTTCTCGCCTATCCCCGTGATACCGGGAACATTATCAGTGGCATCGCCCATCAGGGCCATTATGTCGGTCATGCGCTCCGGTCCTACGCCGTAAACCTCTTTGACCTTGTCGGCATCATAGATAAGGTCATCTTTATGGGTATTCATGACCTTGATGTGGCCGTTAACAAGCTGAAGCGCGTCCTTATCGCCTGTTATTATAAAAGTATCTATTCCCCTGTCCTCAGCCTTCTTGGCAAGAGTGGCAAGGACATCATCCGCCTCATAACCCTGGACCTCAAAAATAGGGATATTATATGCCTTCACGACCTCTTTAACTAAAGGGATCTGGCCGACCAGTTCGTCCGGCATCGGCTTCCTGTGGGCTTTGTAATCCTCAAACTTCTCATGCCTGAATGTGGGCCCTTTAAGGTCAAATGCCACAGCCAGCATGTCAGGCTGCCGTTCCTTCACTATCTTCTGGAGCATGGTTATGAAGCCGTAAACCGCGTTCGTCGGCTGGCCTTTTGAGTTTATAAGGCTTCTGATGGCATAAAAAGCCCTGTAGCAAAACGAATTGCCATCAATGAGGAATAGCTTCTTGTTGGACATTTATAAGGCAAGCCTTTTAGGGGTATGGATATCGAAGGACACTTTTATCTTAGTTTTTTGGGAAATATAATCTCTCGAATTGAATTTATGTCAATCTGAAGAGAGGATCTTCGACTGCTTGAACTGCTTATATTATATATTTTAGGCTATATTTGTCAAGAAAATATTATGGGCCATGGCAGTGCAGGGAAATTACCCCCTAACCCCCCTTGCGTAAAGCTAATGAACAGCCATGGCCCGAATTTTTGACTATGCGGATGCCAGCGCCGTCTTCTCGGCATCATATCTGTGTTTCATGGAGTTATAATCGATAATATTCGCCCTAGGCAGCAATATGACCACCCTCAGCCTTCTGTCATAAGATACTATGATCGGTGTCTTGGGCGGTACTTTGTCCAGTGAAAGTTCGATAGCTATCGAAATAAGCTCTATCAGGCTTAGGTCTATTATCTTATTTGTGTCATTCTTGGCGTCAGCATAAGCCCTGGCAAGCTCAGTAGGATCTATCCCGGCTAAAAACGCCCTCTCTTCATCACCTGACTTATTGATCCTGCTGAAGCTCCCTGACTTAATAAACGAGTTTATGGTCGTACTTGAACCCAATATGATGACATTGGACATTCTCATATTTGTCGTATCTACGCGGCCCAAGACCGCCCATTGAAGCTCACCCGCATCCTTGTGGATTATCTCAACATTATTAATGCCTGCCGCCTTTAGGCTTGCGCCTATATCCTCAATCTCCCGGATCAGCACATTCATGGCATCATGCTGGGTGCCGTAACCCTTCTCATCAATACCCGGTATCCACCCTGTCTCAAGGCCTATTATCAGTTTTTGGCCTTCTTCGATCTTTCTCGCTGAAGCTATTATGGAAGTGACGATGCTGGCTGCTTCGACTTTGACAATATTAGTCTCAAGAATATGTGCCTTCTTTACTATATCATCGGTAAGAAGTCCCGTCTCTTGAAGACCGTCGATCCTAGCGCACAGCTTTTTGAAATTGTTCTTAAGCTGACTGGTGAGCATGTTTTTGTCAAACGTGATATCGGCGAACTTTCCCTCGAGTTCTGGAATAGCATTCATAATTGTCACCAAGCTCTTCGCGTCAATGACAAACTGCGCCCGCGGATTGTTAACAGTGCTTTCAACAAACTCGAACAGCTTCTTCACCTTCTGATCGACCTCTTCCTTCCTCTCTTCTCTCTCTTCTTTCCTATTTCTTCCCTCTTCCCTCAACTTCTCTATCTCTACCGGAGGTATCCCGCCAGGTCCTATGCCAGGCCCCGCGATCCCCTTGTCCAATCCTCCCAGATCCTCGTCATTAGATGACATCATAGCCATCGGCATATCACCTGAAACAGCAAGGGCTGGTTTGTACGAAAACCTATTCTTAAGCTTTGAATATATGATAAACGCCGCCACGCCTGCCGCTATCAAGGCGAAGACCGGATGAGCCGCTAATACGCCGCTTAACACTGAAGCTATTAGCAGCACGCTGAACGGCTCGACCGACAATAGCGTCGTACTGCCGGAGGGCTTCTGCTGGTTCTCATGCTCCGGCCGAGAAGCGGACGGAATTTCGATCCTTGCGGGAACATCCGCATGTGTATACTTGTGCCATCTTAAACCTGCAGCCCAATGGGGATAATATGCTACTTTTTTACTGGTCACCGGCGGTATAAATACTGCGTTAAGATCCTTTCCTTCATCCAGGCATTTCAATATGGCTTCTGCCTGGCCCGGGGTTAACGCAGTATACCAATCGGAGTCGAGTCTTACGATATAAGCCAAATATTTATTTATAGATTCGAAACGCTTATCATTCAGGCGCAAAAGCGCTTCCGCGGCTTTTCTGCGGATATAAGGACCATTGTTCGATAATGCTTTTATCAGCCCGCGGACATCCGACTTTGCTATAGCGTAAAATATCTCTTCCCTTGTATTAGCGGCAGGTTTCCACCCAAACTTTTCTAAAACACCCGCTAAAGCTATGCAGGCATCAATACTTCCAACGGAACTCGAAGGGGTGTTCGATAGTGCTTTTATCAATGGCTCTTTGGCGTTCAGATCCTTCAGCTCTCCCAGCGCCTTCGCGGCGCCGACTCTGACATAGTAATCGTTATATGATAAGGCCTCTATCAAGCCCGGAACTGCGGGCGAACCTATCTTGACCAGCGCCTCTATATGATCCTCATTATTCATGGCGTGTTTCAACCAATACAGATGCCAGCTTAGAGGGGACAATAAGCGCCATGCCTTAAGAGACAATACCACCGTGATCCCTATCCCAATGGGCACTGATATCCAAGGATACGCTATAGCCAGGCTCCCCAGCCAATCCAAGATGCCTAGGATCCCGGAGCCAATGACCGCTATTGAGAATGGCTCGATAGAACGCAGTGTCGGGCGCCGCGGTTCGGGGGCTTTGCCCCCGTCTTTTATGTCTTTCAATATATCTTTTGGCTTTTCGCCGTCTTTCCATATTCGCTTCATGACGGTAGAGACGAATCTGTCGGCCCAGCCCCACCATGCTTCATTGGCAAAAGAATCATAAGGTATGCCGCCGTGATTGAAACCTTGGGTCGTCTGCATATTAGGATTCTTTCCTTTCCAAAGCTCATCCCGCCATGCAAAAAATAGCGCACCGCTCGTGGTATCAAAATTATCCGCTACGCTCATCCATATCTTTACGACCGCCTGCGCCTGGGCCTTCTCATCAACCATGAAGGCCTTATTATCCAAAGCATCTGTCCCGGCCTCGCTGAAATACATCGGGATCTCAGTGCGGATATTTTTATCCCTGCTCTTATCTTTCAGCTGACCCCCAAGATCGCGCCATTGTTTAAATATCGCATCCGGATTATCCCACCTGTAGACATTCATGCCCCACACGTCAACTGAAGGGCATTTTGCGAGAGATTCCAGATCCGGGAGCTCGCCATTCGCCGTAGAGACAGGGTGGCGATTGTCTATTTTATGGATGGCCTTGGCCGTATCTTCCAGCACCTTATACCAAAGCTGGACTCCGGTCCCGACCCATGCAGGGTAATCATTCTTTATCCATTCGGGATGATCCTTGAAAATATAGTTAAATTCATTGCCTAGCTCCCACATCAATATGGCCGGATGGTCCTTAAATTTATTTATATGATCCTTATAACTGCCGGTCTTTATATCCGGTCCCGGGATCTTGCAGTCATCAAAATACGGGATCCCGACTATCACCTTCATGCCCGCTTCATGTATGGCATCTAAAACCGCTTTATTCTCTATGGGCTGGTAAACGCGTATCGTGTTCACCCCTAACGCAGCCATAAGGTTGATGTCGGCCTTGCTACCTATATAATCAGGGCCGTCCCGCCTATCTTTGCCCTGCAGAACAGGATGCCAGCACATGCCTTTTATTGTATATGCCTCTTTATTTACCAGTATCTTCCTGCCCTGGACAGATACTGCGACACCTTTCTCTTCGGCGCTTACTTCCGCAGGTTTCTTGTCCGGATCACCCGTCTCTCCTGACCTGCAACTCGAGTTAAGCCCTAACAGACCGAACACGCCGGCCAATAAATACACGATCAATGTCTGGCGGCCGATCCCGCTTATCCAATCTTTCTTCGGCTTCGCAGGTTCCGTATCCGGTGTTTTAGACGGTTCCGCGACAACCGGCGTTTGAGGCGCAGGTAGCGGCGCTGCCTTAACCGCAGCCGGACCAGCAAGCTCTTGTTTAAAATTCACCGGCACGACTTTAGCGACATACTTATCGGATATGTTCCAGTCGTAGCCCAATAACTTATCGGCCCCCACGGCATCTTTTTGCGCAACCTCGATCACGTATGTCTTATCGTCTCTCTTATAGTGGATCAGCGCAATTCCGTCTTTAATACTAGCCTTCGAAAGGTCTATGCCTTTAAGGAATTCTGAATCGATCTGACCAGATAAGACTCCTTCCATGCGCTCAAGCGTCAGGGCCTCCACACCTTTTTCCTTCTCTTCGAACAGGTATTTCGCAACACTTTCGACAGCGCTTAAGAGTTTTATGTCATTGAATAGAGTGTTCTGGAACCGGGATGCCTGGTCGGTCATCATAGTCTGCTGGAATGCGGCTTGCCCGGAGAGATTTTGGGATTGGATTACAGGGTCACTAGGGTGTGCCCATGCGACATCTAGCAACAAGAATGTCATGATCAAGACGATGGCTATCGTCTTAAACCACAGAAAATTTTTCATGTTTTGCATTTGGGGGTCTCCTGCTAAATGCGATTTTATATTTCTTTTTGTTCTCTTAAATAAATATGCATTGATTATACCATTAGAAAGGTAAATGTCAAGGGAACAATTACTAGCTTTTTTAATGCCTAATTTTGAGCTTTGGTAGCGCCTTTCGCGCAATGCTCAGATAAATAATTCCCAGTTAGATCATCTATTGCCTGCGCAAGCTCCTGGATGCGGAGCTCCTTCTCGAACCGCATCTTCGGGTCTTGGATATTTGTGGTCATAAGTTCGAACTGCAGCCTCTTTCTCTCGTAATAAGCGCGCCTTAGATCTTCGAGGATATCATTCCGCAGTTGCGTGGTGAGACGCGAACGGACATCGATATTCGTCTGGTCATCGCTCCATATCAGAGCAGACAGGTCCCACGAAACAGAGACATCCCATCCGCTTGATATATCGTCCGGGCCAGCTACGACATAATCTTTTGTAGCGCTTGTATATATCTCGTAGTTCGTCCCCTGGTTCTTGTCGACACCCATCGATACTTTTGGCACAAGGGCCTTAAGCTTCGCCTCTCGCCTCCACTTCTTTATCTTCTCGGGATCAACCTCCGCATATTTCAATGCGGCTCGCTGGAGGTCCTTAAAAGGCGGCTCCGCGTCAAATGCTATCTTTAGGGTCTTCATGTTGCGCTCGACATCTATATACTGTTCTTGAAAATGTTGCCCGATTTCAAATTTATAGAGGCCATCGTCTGTCAGCGCCCACAGAGACTTTTCGTCAGAACTACCGAACATTATGTCATTTGCGGCAAAGCCCTTCTCTTTTCCTTTATATAGCTCATGCCAGCGGCTGTCTTCAGGGGTGAATTCGAATACGCCCCTCGTGGTCGCGCAATAGAGTTTGGCGCTCAATACCGAAGGGAGCATGCTGTTGATGGACCCGGCGAGCCCTTCTGAAGGGAATGTCCGCCATGACCTTGCCCCATCCTCTGAATATAATATCTTTCTGTCTATACCTATATATAGGCGTTTTGGCGTAGCTACGATAAATGACGCAAGGACAGTGTTCTCTTCAGCCTCCTCCGACGCTTCCTCGGGCTGCGACGCACCATCTCCAGGCTTTTCAATAGCGCTCTTAATGACCAGCCTCTCCCACCCGTCGGAACCCGGTCTTCTTACATAGACACCGTCATCAGCGCCTGCATACATCGAGCCATTACTGACGGTTATACACCTGACCACTCTGTTCTTAAGGGCGCCGCTTTGGTCATTCCATCTTCCACCCATGTCATCGCTTGCGAACACGCCCCGGGCCGTTCCTATGTACAGGGTCCGCCCTTCCGAAGCAGGAAGGTATATGCACAATACGTCATTCTTCTCAGGCAGTATGGTCCTGAAGACATTCCGCCATGTAGCGCCATGGTCTTCGGACCTGAAGAGGCCTCGCTTCGTTCCTACGAATATGATATTTGATCGCCCCGCAAGGCAATTTATCTCATTCCCTCCCGAAGGCAGGGCAAACACGGTCTCCCAGTCATCCTTCATGTCTTTAGTCTTGTACACAACGCTTCTGGTGGCAAGGTAGAATGCGTCCCGGCCTGCGACAAGCGCGCGGGCGTCGATATTGCGAATATTGCCGTCTTTGCCCACGAATATGTCCTGCGCGTAAACGATCGTGGCTGATAGAACTACCGCTAAAACGACGTATGAGATGTGCTCCTTATGCATGGCCCTTCCTCCTTATATAGTAGGTTGTGAAATGCTAACATCTATTTCGCTTTTTGTCAATATTATTTGCGCTATAGCGAAACATAGCCCTTTGGGGCATTCAAATCCCCCTACTATATAAGACGCTCAAAGTGCCCAAATTGTTGCAAATTATTTTAAAATATTTCTTGGCCACGACATGGCGGCCCTTTTGGGGTAGGTCTGTCGCTTGACGTTCGCTCAGATTAGCCATCTTCGCTCACTCCGGAAAAATTTTGATGGCCGGCCAACCCGGACTATATGTAAAACTATTGACAGGTTTGTCCGGCCTTACTAAACCGGCATAAGGTATCAAAATTTTTCAACGGCCGCTCCAAACCCACCCCAGCGGGCCGCCACTCCATAGCTCTGGTCCACCGCTATGCTCCACGTTATGACATGGCGAGAAATTTTCCGGCACGTGAAGGGGCCCCGAGAGGGGATGAAGTCTATTGTCGGAAAATTTATGCGAGCTATTTTATATCGCGGAGTTCGAGTTGAATGGACTGGACGCCTTGCCAGTCGTTGATGGATGGTACATAGGCGAGATCTACGCCGGAGCCGTTGGATGGCGCCAGGAGGTTGCCCCTGCCGAAGCTGACAGCTTCGCAGGTGACTTTGCTATCCGTGACCCAGAGTTTGAAGCCGCCCTTCCCTATCTGGCGCGGCCCGTCCTTTACAATAAGGTTCCTCGACGCGAGGACAGGCCTGGGATTGTCCGCCCCGAACGGGGCGAGCGACTCCATCTCTTTTATCACTTCTTCTGTGAGCATGTTCAGCGTTATATCCATATCTATGTCAAGGCCCTGGCTTAAGGCCTCTTCCTTAACGCCTTTAGAGGCCTCCTGGTTTATCTTGTCGCGGAATTCGCCTATACGGTCTTTCTCTATAGTGACGCCGCAGGCTGCCTCATGCCCTCCGAAACCGGCTAGGATATCCTTACACTTAAAGAGGTAGTCGAATAGGTGGAAATTGTCTACAGAACGCCCCGACCCTTTGCCGAGCTTGCCATCCAGCGATATGAGTATCGTGGGCCTGTAATACTTATCGACGAGCCTGGACGCGACTATGCCTATGACCCCCGGATGCCAGCCCTCGCTTGCAAGAACTATCACGTTGTGGTGCTTAAAGTTCACTTCGCGCTCGACTTTGGCAATGGCCTCGTCGAGTATGCGCGCCTCTATCTTCTGCCGGTTCCTGTTCTCGGTGTCAAGCATCCTGGCGAGTTTCAGCGACTCTTCTTTATTGTCGGACAGTAAGAGCTCTATCGCCTTCTGCGGAGAGCCTACGCGGCCCATCGCGTTTATGCGCGGACCAAGAGCAAAGCCTATGTGTCCTGCCGATATGTCTTTATCGGTCAGGCCTGCGACATCCATGAGCGCGCTTAAACCCACTCTTGCTTTGCGGTTAAGCTCGTCCAGCCCGTATTTTGTCAGGATCCTGTTCTCCCCGATAAGCGGCGCGACATCAGCCACGGTCCCGAGGCTCACAAAATCCAGGAAATCTTCTGCAAAATACGGCGTACCTTCATAAAGCGCTTTGACCAGCTTATACGCCACGCCCACGCCGGCAAGATGCTTGAACGGATACTTGCAATCCCCCTGCAACGGATTTATGACGGCATACGCCTGCGGGACACGCGACTCCATGATCTCGTGATGGTCCGTGACTATTACATCAATATTCAGTCCCTTGGCATATTCTATCTCTTTAAATGATGCTATGCCGCAGTCTACAGTTATGATTAGCGTGGCGCCGGTCCTGTGTATCTTCTTTATAGCTTGTAGATTCAGCCCATATCCCTCTTCTATCCTGTTCGGGATATAGCTTTCGGTTTTCCCGCCAAGGTTCTTCAGGGCTGACAAAAGGAGCGCTACGCTCGTCATTCCATCGACATCATAATCGCCGTAGACGAGCATCTTCTCTCCGTCGGCAAGAGCCTTTTTTATCCGGGAGACAGCCTTATCCATATCCTTTAAAAGGTAGGGGTTGTGGCATGATGATAGAGAGGAATTGAGGAATTCTTTCGCTTCTTTAGGGTTTGTTATGCCGCGGTTGGCTAAAAGCTGGGCTGTGACCCTGGAAATGCTTAATGCGGACGCCAAGATATTCTGGACGTCCGCATTAGCATCTTTAATACGCCAAACTTTTCGCATTTATCCTACTTCTTGCCCGTGTGAACCTTCTTGTGCCATGATATGACCATTGGGCTTGCGATATAAACAGTCGAATAGACGCCGACTAAGAATCCTACAAAGATACAGAAGGAGAAGTTGTTAAGGACCTCTCCGCCCCAAACGAGTAAGGCTATTACGACCAGCATCGTTACGCCTGTCGTAAGTATTGTCCTCGGCAGCATCTGATTGACGCTCAAATTGACAATATCGCTAAAGCTACCCTTCTTCACTATCCTTAAGTTCTCCCTGATCCTGTCGTATATGACGACTGTATCATTGATCGAATAACCGGCAATGGTCAAAAGCGCCGCGACTATCGTCAGGTCGAACTGGCGATGCATAAGCGCCATGGCGCCTACGGCAAAGAATACGTCGTGGATAAGCGCTATTACGCCTGCGAGACCGTATCTCAGATCGAATCGAAACATGACATAGATAGTTATGCCCGCAAGGCCAAGCAGAAGGCTTATAAGAGCATTCTGCCTCAAGTTCTTACCTACCGCCGGACCAACGGTCTCAATACGCAAGATCTGGAAGCTGTTATCTTTAAGCTCCTGCCGGAAGGCCTCGCTTAGCTTTGTGGATATATTATCCTGCGTCCTTATTATGACCTCTTTGAGATTTCCGTATTGCTGTATCGAAGCATCGCCATAACCCAACTTCTTAAGGATGCCGCGGACATTATCCACTTTGATATCTTTATCGAACATATACTGCTGTAGCGTCCCGCCGGAGAAATCTACGCCGTAATTACTATTACCGCGCATCGCAAAAAGCGCGAGGCCTGCAGCGATGACCACAAAAGAAGCGATATAGCAGATCCTCCTCTTGCCGATGAAATCAAAGTTGGTCTCTTTGCGAAAGAGCTGCATGAAATGCAGCTTTGCAAGATCAAATTGCTCGCACATGATATCGAATACAACCTTGGTGCAGAAAAGCGCAGTAAAAAGGTTGGCCAATAGACCGATCGTCAGCGTAACGGCAAAGCCCCTTATAGGGCCCGTGCCGAATTTGAATATAAGCGCAGCGGCAACGACTGTGGTCACGTTAGAATCGACGATGGCAGACAGGGCCCTGTGGTAACCTGCCGCTATGGCCGCTCTTAAACTTTTTCCAAGCTTAAGTTCTTCGCGTATCCTCTCATATACGAGGACGTTCGCGTCAACAGCCATACCTATGGTCAATATAAGACCTGCTATGCCGGGCAATGTCAATGTGCCCCTGAACATCGCCAGACATGCGAGTATTATGAGGATGTTAAGGATGAGCGCCATATTGGCCACAAGCCCTGCGAGGCGGTAATAGAGTATCATGAACCCAAAAACAAGCAAGCCGCCTATTAACGTGGCATTGATACCGCTCTTTATGGAATCCGCTCCGAGGAGCGGCCCGACGGTCCTCTCCTCCTCGACCACAACAGGAGCAGGCAGAGCGCCGGCCCTGAGTATGACAGAAAGGTCATTGGCCTCTTCTACGGAGAAGTTGCCGGATATCTGCGCCTGGCCTGAAGGTATGGCCTCGCGTATGACAGGGGCTGAAACGACTTTTCCGTCAAGAACTATCGCAAGCCTCTTGCCGACATTGGTTGCCGTGACATCGGAGAAAACCTGAGCGCCCTTAGAGTTCAATGTAATGGATACATATGGCTCGCCAAAACCACTAGAGCTGAACTCTGTCTTGGCATTGACTAGGGTGTCACCGGTAAGGCTGGCATCTTTTGCTACAAGTAGCGGCTCTTTCCCGCCACGCTCAGTCTCCATGTGTTTTAATTCCCAGCCTTCGACCGGTTCATTATTAACGGCTTTTTTGAGGTCCTCAACTTTGTCGGAAACGAGCTTAAATTCAAGGTGCGCGGTCTTACCAATTATCTCGAGAGCGCGCTCTCTGTCGGTAACGCCGGGTAGCTGGACGATGATATTCTCTTTGCCCTGCCTCTGGATGGCCATTTCACCTACGCCGAACTGATCGACCCTGTTACGGATGATCTCCATGGCCCTTTCGACGGCATCTTTTCTCGCCTCAAGCGGGACTTTGGTAGTATCGACCTTGAGGACGACATGCATGCCGCCTTGGAGGTCCAGACCGAGATTTATCTTGCCCTTCTGCATGACCTTGCCGTCTTTATCTTTTATCGTAAATGGCGGCCATATGCTCCAAAGACAGACAGCGGCAACCGCTATTATCCCCAATAGCTTCCATTGTAAGCTTCTGTTCATTTACTCCTCCGGTGATTTTTACCCTGGACCCTTGACCCCGGCCCCTGGACCCTGTATTATTCCGTACCTTTTTTCTTTACTATCGTTATGCTGGCCTTCTGAACTTCTATCTTCACGTTATCATCCACCTTCATCATGACGGTCGAGTCCTTGACGCTGACTATGACGCCATGTATGCCGCCCGACGTCACGACTTCGTCATTCTTCTTGAGCGCGGCTACCATCTTCTTGTGGTCATCCTGTGCTTTTTTCTGCGGCTTGATAAGAAGAAAATAAAACACTACAAATATCAATATTATAGGCAATAAGTTCATTATTTGCGCCTGCATAGCATTCATTAAATAGGCTCCTTTTTATACTTTTTCATAAAATCGTCTTTAAATTTTGCGAAGCAATTCTCCTGAATGGCTTTTCGCGAATGTTGAATAAGTTTAACATAAAAATGTATATTATGCAATGATACTAGCCTTAAACCCAATATCTCCTGGGTGTTGAAGAGATGCCTTATATAGGCCCGAGTGTGGTTACGGCAGGCATAACAACGGCAATCCGGGTCTATAGGCCTGAGATCCTCTTTGAATTCGGCATTCCGCAGCTGAAGCTCGCCATTCCATGTGAATGCCTGGCCATTCCGGCCATTCCTGGTGGGGATAACGCAGTCGAACATGTCAACGCCTTCGCCCATCGCATTGAGGATATCGGGAGGGGTCCCAACACCCATCAAATATCGCGCCTGATCGTCAGGAAGAAGCGCTGCTGAATATCCGGCTATCTCATGTATAAGATTTCCAGGTTCCCCCACGCTCACCCCGCCGATCGCGTAGCCATCGAATCCGATATTCACAAGATCTTCCACCGCCCTCTTTCTCAAATCCAAATAAGTGCTGCCTTGCACAATGCCAAATAGCAACTTCTTGCCCCGGACCCCGGACCCTGGCCCCTGGACCCTTTCATAATATTCTTTGGATCTTCTCGCCCAACGCGTCGTGAGCCCCAGCGACTGCTCCACATAATCCTTCGCAGCCGGATAGTGGACGCATTCGTCAAACATCATCATGATGTCGCTTCCGAGCGCCATCTGGATGTCTATAACCTTTTCCGGAGTTATAAAATGCTTCGAGCCGTCTATGTGGGATGAGAATTCCGCGCCCTCCTCGCTCAACTTCCTCAATACGGCAAGGCTGAACACCTGATAGCCGCCGCTGTCGGTAAGTATCGGGCCATCCCAACCCATGAACTTGTGGAGTCCGCCGGCCTTCTTTATGATATCAAGCCCTGGGCGTAAGTACAGGTGATAGGCATTGCCGAGTATTATCTCGACGTCATTTGCCTTCAGCTCTTCATTTGATATGGCCTTGACCGTGCCTTGAGTGCCAACAACCATGAAGACAGGCGTATTTATCTCGCCATGCGCGGTTACGAGTTTCCCCAGCCGCGCTTTCGAAGAACTGTCTTTGTGTAATAATTTAAACATTGTTTTTCCTGGTACCTGGCCCCTTGCCCCTACAAAATCAACATCGCATCCCCATAGCTAAAGAATCTATATTTCTCTTCTATGGCCTTTTGGTACGCCTCTAAAATGAAATCTTTTCCCGCGAATGCGGCGACAAGAAGTAAGAGCGTCGATCCCGGCAGGTGGAAATTGGTTATCAGGTGGTCTGTGACCTTGAATTCATACCCCGGATAAATAAACAGGTCCGTGTATCCATTCGCTCTGGACCCCGGACCCTGGACCCTTGACCCTATTAAACCCGCACAATACTCCATCACCCTATTACTCGTCGTCCCCACCGCGAACACTTTTCCACCACGAGCTTTCGTCTGGCTGATCGCATCTATCGTCTCTGCAGAGATATCGAAGAACTCCTTGTGCATCTTATGGTCTTCGACATTTTCGCATTTGATCGGTGCGAATGTCCCGTAGTTCGTATGCAGCGTCACGAACTGGACCCTGGACCCTTGACCCCGGACCCCCTCCAATAGTTCTGTAGTGAAGTGAAGCCCCGCGGTGGGACTTGCGGTCGCGCCCTCGGTCTTCGCATATACGGTCTGATAGTAGTTCTTGTCTTCAGGGCGGTCATCTCTTCCTATATAAGGCGGAAGAGGCATGTGACCGCACTTTCCAAGTATCTCGTCTATGGAGCCGTTAAACTTCACGAACCTTCCGGCCTCGCCCCTGGATAAAACTTCTACTTCATCGCCTGACTCAAGCTCAATGATCTCGCCTTCCTTAAGACGCCCGGAGGGCCGGACCAAAGCCTCGCAGATCGGGCCCTTCTTCTCGAGAAGGAATATCTCGACCTTCCCCCCGGTCCTGCGCTTGCCGAATATCCGGGCAGGGATCACCTTCGTATCATTAAGGATAAGCAGGTCGTCTTTTTTTAAAAATCCGGCTATATCATTGAATCTTCTATGGGACACGGAACGCGTCTTGCGGTCCAAGACCATAAGACGGCAATCATCTCTCTTCTCGGAAGGCTGTTGGGCGATGAGCTCTTTTGGAAGGAGGTAATCGAACTCGGAGAGCTTCATGGTTTGTCTTTGATCTTGTCCAGGGATGTGATCTTTGCTCCGGGATAATAGAACTTGATTATCTCTTCGGCTGTCCTGCCGCGCTTGGAAAGGCCGTACGCGCCCCACTGACACATGCCGACGCCATGCCCCCACCCGCGTCCTGTTACTGCCAGGCGGTCCTGCTTTACCGCTGCTTCGAAGCGGGTCGAGCGTATTTCGTTGGGGCCCAATAGCTGTCTGAACTCTTTTGCCTTCAGAACGATGGAGACGCCGGATGCGTCCTTTATCTCAAGTTTGTCAACCCTGCCGGACCTGTTCCGGGAGAGTACGGCTACGGAGCTTATCTTCCCTATATTGTAACCGCTCTTCTTAAGCTTATCTTCGATATCCGAAAGCGGTATCTCTTTTGCCCACTTATAATGAGGGGATGAGAAACAGAAGCTGCACCTTGCGCCCTTTAGCGGAGGGATATTTATATTCCATAACGAAGCGGCGTCTTCCGTGCTGCCGGCGCAAGTGGCATGATAATAAGTCGGGAAAAGCTCCCCTTTATAGGTAAGCACTTTGGAGCGCGTCAGGTTGACAGCTTTCGTAGTGGCCCATTTCTCCGAGCCGCTGCCTCCATAAACCTGCGAGTATATGTCGCTTCTCAAGTCATACGGCTGGAGCTTGTTCTGCCTTGCCTGATAGATGGCGAATGTCCTGGCAGCGATGGCCTGGGCCTTTAAAGCCGCTATCGGCCAGCGGTCTGAGACCTCATGATGAAGCACCCCGTAAAGATAATCCTCTACGGGTATATGATTTATCACCATGAGCTTTGAGCCATCTTTAGTGATGACGTCGATCTCGCCCCTGAACCTTTTGCCGTCGACATATATGGTCGAATCCTTCTCGACCTTCACGGCAACGCCATATGTCTTAAGCTCCTTATCTCCTATCAATAACCCGTCTTTAGCGCCTGTGACAACGGTATCCAGCAAGCTGCCATCCATTATGGCCTTGCCTGTATCGATCGCGCATATCGAATATGCGCCTTTCAGCGCAAGGCGTATCGAGGGGCTGCCGTCTATGATGCAGACGCGCATCACGGGATTAAGGTCCTTTTCGGAAGAGGCCGGCGCATCTCCGGCGCAAGCGACCGACAAAAGATTCACAACTATGAGTATCGCTAAGAATATTTTTCTCATTTATTTTCTGGACCCTGGCCCCTTGACCCTTGACCCTTATTATCTATTCTGTCCTTCTCCGACATAAGGCACCCGCAATATTTCTGAAGATATATGCCTTTTGATCTTGCATTATCGCGCGCGGCATTGAAGCCTGTCCTGAAATCCGCGTAATGGAATTTGATATCCGCTTTCTCTGCTATCTCCGCGCAAATATTCTTCAAGACTTCGTGGTCCTGATATGGGCTGCCGAGAAGCGTGGTAGTGAAAGCTTCAAACCCGTTCTCTTTGGCGAACTTAACGGCCTCTTTAAGCCTGATCCACCAGCAAACCGGGCACCTGTCCTCCTGGGTCTCATTACACGATATATACTGGAAATAGTCCTCTATGATATAATCTGCGTAGGTGACATTGAGCCCGACCTCTTTGGAGTATTTCTCCACCTCTTCTTTTCTCTTCAGGTATTCGGAATAAGGGTGTATGTTCGGGTTATAAAAATACCCGCCTATTCTGTGCCCTTCTTTGCGCAATGCCTCGATCGGATAGATCGAGCACGGCGCGCAGCATATGTGTAAAAGTATGTTCATTTTTTAGCTTTAAGTTATTCGAAAAGTTGTTTATCTCGAGCCTTGAAACCCATATGCTCGTACGCCGCCTTCGTGAGCTCCCTGCCGCGCGGCGTCCTTTTGAGAAACCCTATCTTTAGCAAAAATGGCTCGACTATGTCCACGATCGTGTCAGGCTCTTCGTTCAAAGTAGCCGCTATCGACTCTATCCCTGCCGGACCGCCGCCGAAGGATTCATTCATCACGTTTATGACCTTCCTATCCACAGCGTCCAGCCCCATCTTGTCTATGCCATGGCTCTTGAGCGCCTCTTCCGTAGCCGCAACCGTTATCTTGCCGTCGCGCTTGACCTCGGCCCAGTCCCTGACGCGCCTTAAGAGCCTGTTCGCCACCCTCGGAGAACCGCGCGAGCGCCTAGCTATCTCTTCAGCCGCGCCCGGATCTATGGGTATGTTGAGTATCTTGGCGGAACGCGTTATCACCTTAACGAGGTCGGCGACCTCGTAAAAATCGAGATGGTAGAATATTCCGAACCTGCTTCTTAACGGCGCGGTAAGGAGCCCTGCGCGCGTAGTCGCTCCTATCAAAGTGAAGCGCTTCAGATTGAACTTTATCGTCTTTGCATACGGCCCCTTGTCGATAATAAAATCTATTTCGTAGTTCTCCATCGCAGGATAGATGAATTCTTCGACCGTCTTGGAGAGCCTGTGTATCTCGTCGATAAAAAGAATGTCTCCGTCCGAGAGGTTCGTGAGTATGCCTATAAGGTCCCCCGCCCTCTCTATGGCCGGGCCGCTTGTCGCGGTTATCTTTGTCGCCATCTCGTGAGAGATGATATGCGCAAGCGACGTCTTCCCCAATCCCGGAGGCCCGGAAAGGAGAGTGTGCTCCATCGGCTCGCCCCTCTTCTTGGCCGCCTCGAGAGACACCTTAAGGTTCTCCACCACATCCTTTTGGCCGATAAACTCATCGAGCTTCGAGGGCCTCAAGGAGATATTGAGGATCTGGTCCTCATCTGTCTCCTGGGTAGTGATCAGTTTCTCCCGGCCTTGAGCTAAGGCCGATAGGGCCTCAAGCCCCGCCTTGTCCGCATCTCTCTTGCTTTTAATATTTTTCGCCATATTTTTACCTTGGACCCTGGACCCCGGACCCTTGCCCCTTATATACTTCATTCAACATGTCTTCGCAAGTCGCGATCTTGGTATTTCTCTGCATGGCCTTATCTATCATCGCGATCGCCTCCGCCTTCTTGTATTGCAATTGCAGAAGGACGCTCAGCGCCTCTTCTTTCATGTCTTCCTTGCCGCCCGCCGCGCCCCCAGAGATGCTCCTGTCCTGTATAAGGCCGAACTTGCCGACCTTGCCCTGGAGTTTCGCGATTATCTCGCGCGCCTTCTGATCGCCGATACCGGGCAATGTCTTCAAGAGCGAAGCATCGCCTTTATCTATTGCCTCGGCTATCACGGAGAACGGCAGGCTCAATGCCTTGCATGCCGCCTTGGGGCCTACGCCGGAGACCTTTATGAACTGCTCAAAAAACTCCTTCTCGATCTCGTTCAGAAAACCGACAAGGACAGGCACCGCTTTAGACGGCTCCATCTGGTAATAGTGGAAAGTGACTAGCGTTATCGTGCCGTCTTCCCTTTTGGCTTTATCGAGCGACTTCATGATGACAGGCGGGACGAGCACTTCATAACACAGGCCGTTCAGGTCCAGTATGATGCTCAGATCCTTCTTCGACCGTATCTTGCCCGATATATGGGATATCATCAAAATATCTTTCTATTCTGCTCGATAAAACAATAGCTCATCGCCATTGCGAGCGCGTCTGAAACGTCTACCGGCTCGGGGGGATCTTTCAATTTAAGCAGGCTTTGGACCATCCTCTGCACCTGCGTCTTCGAGGCATGTCCATTACCGGTAACCGCCTTCTTTATGCGGGTGGAAGGGTAATTGACGAGTTTTATGCTGTGAAGGCCGCACGCAAGACATATGGCTCCCCTGGCGTGGCCCATCAATATAGCCGTAGTCGGATGCTTGTAATGGGAATAGATCTTTTCGAGTACAAGGACGGCGGGCTTATGTTCCTTGATTATGTCTTCCAGCGAATCGGATATCTTCTTAAGCCTCGCCTGTATGGGGATGCCGGCTTTAGTCCGTATCACGCCGGCCTCGACCACATTAAAGGTCTCGTCCTCTATGACGCCGTATCCGGTAGTGCCTAACCCCGGGTCTACCCCCAGTATTTTCATCATTCCTTCGGCAATAGCTCATCCGGTATGTCAAAATTCGCATACACGTGCTGGACGTCTTCGTGCTCCTCAAGAGCCTCAACCAGGTCCAGCACCTTCTTTGCTTCATCACCCTCGATCTTTACCGTGTTCTTCGGCAGGAACGTTATCTCGGCATCCTCGGTCGGTATCTTGTTATCGTCTATCGCCTTCTTTACCTTGAGGAAGTCTATCGGTACTGTCTTTATCGCGTAGTTCTCTTCCTCTACTATCATGTCCTCGGCGCCCGCATCAAGGGCGACCGTCATCAATTTGTCCTCGTCTATCGCCTTCTTTGAAACGACTATGTAGCCCTTCTTCTCGAACATCCAGGCCACGGATCCGGCCCCGGCCATATTGCCGCCCTTCTTGGTGAATATGGTCCGCACCTCGCTCGTCGTCCTGTTCCTGTTATCGCTTACGCCTTCGACGTATATCGCGACGCCGCCCGGGGCATATCCTTCCAATACTATGTCCTCGTAGCTTACGCCTTCAAGCTCTCCGGTGCCTTTCTTTATCGCGCGGTCTATGTTATCGGACGGCATGCTCGCCTCTTTTCCGCGCTCTATCGCGACCCTTAACCTCGGGTTGGTATCGGGGTTGCCGCCGCCTCTTGCCGCCACTGTTATTTCCTTGATCAGCTTTGTGAAGAGACTGCCTCTCTTGGCGTCAGTGGCAGCCTTCTTGTGCTTGATCGTCGCCCATTTAGAATGTCCGCTCATTTAATCCTCCGCTTCCTCTTTCTTGTTCTGTTTAGCTTTGTCTATGATAGCCTGGGCCAAGTTACCCGGCACTACCTCATAATGGGAGAAGGTCATCGTATACGTGCCCCTGCCACCGGTAATAGATTTAAGCTCGTTAACGTACTTGTACATCTCCTCAAGAGGCACCTTCGCCTTGATGGTCTGGGCGCCGTCACCGGGCCCCATGCCCATGACGCGGCCGCGCCTTGAATTGAGGCTTCCTGCTATGCTGCCCATGAATTCATCGGGCACCACTATATCGACATCCATTATCGGCTCAAGC
The DNA here is from genome assembly GCA_020057115.1 of Candidatus Omnitrophota bacterium. Lineage (GTDB taxonomy): Bacteria > Omnitrophota > Gorgyraeia > 2-01-FULL-45-10 > 2-01-FULL-45-10 > JAGVGJ01. The sequence goes on from JAGVGJ010000009.1 coordinate 74,665, forward strand.
AATACGGGCCTTGCCTTTAACACCGATTCCTGAAAGGCGTGCCTGGCCGCTATCTGGAAAGCTATATCCTTTGAATCTACAGGGTGGGTCTTGCCGTCATAAACTATCGCTCTTACGTCTACTACGGGAAATCCTGCCAGAGGGCCTGCCTGCAAGGCCGAATGTATGCCTTTCTCGCAGCTTACGATGAACGGTTTCGGTATGGAGCCGCCCACGACCTCGTCCACGAATTCGAAACCCGTGCCGCGCTGGAGAGGCTCTATCCTCATCCAGACCTCGCCGAACTGCCCTGCGCCGCCGGACTGTTTCTTGTGGCGATACTGGGCGTCGCCCTTGCTGGTGATCGTCTCTTTATATGCGACCTTGGGCGTTCCAAGCTCAACCTGTACGCCATAACGCATCTTCATGCGGTTGATCATAGTATTGATATGCATGTCGCCCATGCCGGACGCTATCATCTCTTTGGTTTGCTCGTCTCTTGTGACCTTAAAAGTCGGGTCTTCGGCTACGAGCTTATGCAGGGCGGTACCTATCTTGTCCTCATCCGATCTTGTCTTTGGTTTAAGCGAGAATGATATGGCCGGCTCAGGGAATTGAACATCCCCCAATCTTATTGGGCTCTTCTCGTCGCCTATGGAATCCCCGGTCACGGTATCCTTTAATTTGGCAACGCAGCCTATATCGCCCGCCTGGACAGCTTCGACCGGAGTCTGCGCCTTCCCGAGAAGCATAAATAGCGGGCCTATCTTCTCTCTTACGCCTTTATTCACATTATAGAATCCGCTGTTAGACTGCAATTTCCCGGACAATACCTTAAACATGGATATCTGGCCTATGTACGGATCGGAGAGAGTCTTAAACACGATCGCTGAAAACGGACCGGATGCCTTTGTCTCGAGGCTTACCTTTTCGGAGCTGTCGGGCTTTGTACCCTCGACAGGCGGCCTATCTGCGGCTGAAGGGAGATAATTGATTATCATATCAAGGAGCTCTTTAATGCCTATGCTCTTTGCGGCTGAGCCGGCCATTATAGGCGTCACCTCACCGGCTATCATCGCCTTCCTGAGCGCGGACGAAAGCTCATCCGGCGTAAGCTCACCCTTCTCCAGATATTTCTCCAGGAGGGCGTCGTCAGTCTCAGCCACGGCCTCGGCAAGCTCTCCCCCCAGGCTCGTAACGCGCGACTTATCGACGTCCGTGAGACCCTCTATGCCTTTACGCGTGATGACGCTTATGACATCTTTAAAAGCGGATTCTTTCCCAACAGGATAATCGACGGCAACGCAGTGCTTGCGGAACTTCTTCTTTATATCCTCAAAACTCTTGTCATAGTCGGAGTGTTCCTTGTCGAGCATGTTGACGAAGAACAGGCACGGGACATTGTTCTCCTTGGCCATCCTGTAGGACTTCTCAGTGCCTATCTCGATGCCGCTGGTGCCATTCACGACGACTATGCAGGCGTCCGCGGCGCGAATGCCGCTTATCATCTCGCCAACGAAATCGGTGTATCCGGGAGTATCTATGACATTTATCTTCTTGGAATTATATATGAAGCTCATGAGCGATGAACTGGCGGAATGCTTTTTCTCTTTTTCATCCTCATTATAGTCAGAAACTGTCGTGCCTTCATTGACCGATCCCATCCTGGGTATGGCGCCAGCCGAGGCTAGCATGGCCTCTATAAGGGTCGTCTTACCGCTGCCTGAATGGCCCAATAACACGATATTCCTGACATCTTTCGCTTCAAAAGTAGGCATCTATTCCCCCTTTTTAATGTCTTTATATGCTAATTATATATTTATTATAATTGTTAGCTATAAGAAGTCAAGAAAAACCGAAAGGAGCAGGATCAGTTGGCCTTAAACTCGTAAAGCATAGCCTTCTTTTCGTCTTTGATAATCTTGAAGTTGGAAGGGAATGCCTTGATGACAGGCACAAGGAACTCGTTATCTCCGGCATCATCCTTATCAACAAGAACGTATTCTGCACTAACTTTATTGATGAGGTCGATTAACTTGCTGGGATTTCTGGATAGCGGGAACGCATATCCTTTTCTATGCGTTATTACGTCGACAACGTTAGGATGGAAGCATACGTAACGCGCTTTATCATCGGTGTTATCCCTTAACCATATTGCGAGCGACTGGTAATCATAATTCCGTTCGTATTTGATCTTAAAATCGCCAAAAGGAGACGCCCTCTCTTTTGGGATGGCTTTTATCATATACGTCATACCATGCCAAGCATACATAAGGACCGCGGCTACAAGCATGGCATAACATAGCATCGCCAAAAATGGCCTTATTAAAGGCTTCGCCAGATCACGGATGAATCCGAGTCCTTCAAGAACATAATAAAATAACAGGGGCACTATCGGAACAAAATATCTGAGCCCGGCATCGCCTTTGTTCAACCCCACCGAAATAAGATAGAGAACTGTGTATATGCCTGTAACGTTTGACTTCTTTCTGAACGAGTTGAGAAGTCCGATAAAGAAAATCGCGAGCATAGCCATATGAAAATATGAATGGAATGCTGCGGTTTGCTGATAGTGCTTATTCATGATAAGGTCGCCCATCCTGCCGTATCTTCCGAAATTTGCAATAAAACTATTAACAATATCTGCCAGCGAGGCCATTCCGGACCCTGGGACATACTCTTCTTTCTGAAGAAAGAGGCTGATGTACGAATACCCGCCCACCTTATATGATCTCAATTCCCACGCAAGCACTGCCACAAGTGCGATCAACATGAGCAGCGATGTTAAAACCACGCTGACTTTGCGCTCTTTTTTGAAGATACAAGCCGCGCTAGCTACCATGACGGCGGCAACAAGCGCCAGGCCGATCTCGCGCGTCATGCACGCGACGAACACAGCTGCGCCCATAGCCGCATATTCGAGCTTGCCCGCATCTCCTTTAAAAATATCATAGATAAGAAGTAGCGAAAGGCCCGAGAACAGCAAATAAAAAATATCTGAAAGTAGAAATGTGGTCTGAGTGAACAGCATTATGGAACCAGCGGACAGCAATATAAGTACGGAGCTCGTTAAGATTCCCTTCTCCTTCTTAAACAATAGAAAAAAGCAGAGGAGCGCCAGCAGTGCCGCGACAACAGTAACTGCACGCAAAACAAGATAGTTGTCGGGAAAGAATCGGATGAAAAATGCGTATATGATAGATGTTGCTGGAGGAAAAAGATGGGCGGGCTTTTCTCGCTCTTTATAACCATGTCCTTCGGCTATGGACTTGGCGCCAAGCACATAAGTGGTGCTGTCAGGGGTTATCTTCCAATACGGTCCTATACCGCCTAAATAAAGCGCCGAAAATCCTATTATAACTAGCAAGATGACTGCGACTAAAGCATTTTTATGGCTCATGAGTGGAGTATTTTCACTATCTAAAATTATAATGCTTCCTGACAGGCTCTTTTATGTCCCATACGCATTTCAAGCCCTTTGGAAAAGTCACAAAATCGCCTTTACCAAAACTCACTTTACCGTTCTTCGTCTCGACAGTCACCTTCCCGGCAAGAAAATAACACCGCTCCTCATCATTATAACACCAATCGAAGCGCGACACCTCTTTCTCCCATATAGGCCAGGAGAATACGTCCATACTATCAAGGTCCCTCTTTGCCAGTTTCTCTACTTTTATATCCATATCTACCCCCTCCTCAACTTCATGATAAGTATATAAAGCGACATCACTAATGTCGCTGAATTAGCTATAGTGATCGGCATGCTCTTTATCATAAGACCGTAGCATAGCCACAGGAATACCCCGACCGAAAATATCGCGTACATGAGAAGCGAAAGGTCATGGGTCTCTTTGGTGCGGAATATTTTGATGACCTGCGGCACGAAGGATAGTGTCGTGCAAATAGCAGCCAGCACGCCTATCAGCGTCACATTATCCATATCTTACTTTCCAAGGGCAAGGCGATAGATGATCTTTTTTTCGATCGACTTGAACCTGCCCTCCCCCATATCGCCCAGCGTAAGATCGCCTATGCGCACCCTTTTTAACGAGACGAGCCTTGCGCCAAGCTGTTTGAACATTCTGCGGATATGCCGCTTCTTGCCTTCCGATATAATGACCTTGACGTCTGTCTTTTTGGCATTGCGGCTCATCATCGAGGCGGATTTTACTTTGAGCACTTCGCCCTCATCCTCGATACCGGCCTTCATCCTGTCGAACAAACCCTTCTCGATCGAGCCCTCGATCGTCGCCACATACTCCTTCTCTATCTCGAACTTCGGATGCGTGAGCTCGTGGCACAGCTTCCCGTCATTGGTCATTATTATAAGTCCTGAGGTATCCTTGTCGAGACGGCCGACCGGGAATACCCTTCCGTACTTTTTGGGTATAATATCGCTTATCTTGCGCTTTGCGTGTTCATCCTCAAGAGTGACGGTCACCCCTCTTGGCTTATTGATTATTAGATATATCTCATTCTCGGGCCTCAGGGGCTTGCCTCTAACCGCGACAAAATCCTTATCTCCCACTTCGGTCCACGGCTCGAGGACGACTTTGCCGTTTATCTTGACCTTGCCGTCCTTTATGAGGATATCCGCTTTGCGCCTGGAACAGACCCCTGCCTTCGCGATAAAGACATTAAGTTTTGTCATCGCCAGCCCTCTTCCTCGGCAACACCTCGTCGAGGACTTTCCTCGCGCCCTCATGATTCGGGTTAAGCTCAAGGCATTTTTTGAGGTTCTTCTCAGCCGCGTAAGCGTCATTCACCTTCAGCATCAGCGCTGCCATCAGAAAATACCCTCCGGTCCAGTTCGGGTCTTTTTCTATTGTAATCTCAAGATCGGCCTTTGCGACATCATAGTCACCGTCCATTATAAGATCCACGGCCTTATTCGCGAAGAATGCCGCGGAAAATTCCGCATCTTCCTGCTGGTGGGCGTATTTTACGCTAAGCTCCGCGGCCAGCTCGCGCGCCTGGCCGAACTGCCCGACCTCCAGATATGATTTCAAAAGCTTGACGGAAAGATCGAAGTCATTGGGAAAGACCCTTGAGGCCTCGTCAAGCATTGCGCCTGTCGTCTGCGGATCGACCGTATTTTCGGCAGCCGCAGCGGCTTTCAAGATCTCCGTCTTAAAATAAGCTATATCCTCATTCGACCACGAGAGAGAATCCGTGTCGCTCACGGCGCTTAAGGCCTCCGTGATCCTGCCGTAATCATTCGCTTCGACAGAGGACCTTACGATCGACTTCAGGATAAAGACCCTGTCCTCTGCGTCATCCGCTCGAAGATCCCATGCCCCAACAAGAACGAGCGTCAGGCCCGCAATCACGATCATCGTCTTTTTCATATTCATTATTCTTCCATCTTAAGCGATATCTCGCGCCCGCCGGCTGTCAGGACCACGTTAGTCGCCGTTATCTTGACGACCTTAGCCCCCTCCACCACATCACCAACTCTGACAATGGCATCATTTATTATGGCCTTGGGCAGGCTCGGATCCAGGATTATACCGCTAAGCTTGAGCGCGGGCCCGACCGGGACGGCTGCGCCGCTACCTTTAGCCGCGACCGCCTTCTTCGTCTTCTTGAGGACAGCGGTCATCACCTTCAAAAATTCCCTGGGCGGAAGATACCCGGAAACGACGTCGTCTATGCTTCCTTCGAAATTTAGGAATATTATGGTGGGATAGCCGCGCACGCCGAATTTAGACGCAAGCGGCCTGTTCCTGTCCCCGTCTATCTTTACCGAGATGAATTGATCGGCGAGAGCGCTTACGTCTTTATCGGAATATGTGTCCCTGTCCAGCTTTTTGCACCAGCCGCACCAATCGGTATAGAAATCTGCCATCACCGGCTTGCCGGACTGCCTGGCTTCGACCTGGGCCTTTGCCATGTCATTATGCCAGTTGATGGCGAACAGATCCGACGCGAATACAGCCAAAACTGCAAGCGCTATAAAAAACGCTGTTATCTTTTTCATTCGACCCTCCTATTTCGCCTCTTCGTAGATCCGCCAGACAGCCCATAATACCGATATGCTGGCTATAAAGAAGAGGGAGCCTATTATCTCGTTCGAAACCGGCAGGGCGAGGAATCTCACCAGGTCATAGAAGACGTATATCGAGAACGTGAGCGCTATGCCCCATCCGAAATCCTTCTTCCTGGCTATGGCCAGCATCAGCCCAAGCACCGCAACCAGGACCTCTGCAGCCAGCGATATTATGACGAATATTTCCATTTTTATATAAGGAACCTGCCGCGCCCTTCTCTCCGGTTAGCCTTGCCAAAACACTGCCATATGAATCCCCGGGCTATCTTATCGCACATCAAAACAGTGCTGCACTCGGCGGTCATGAGCTTCTTGATGTAATCGTCTACGTCGGCCTTCCATAAGACTTTATCGTTCTTCGTGTCAGTAACGATGAAACCAACGGCCATCTCCGCATAATTCTCTGTCATCGTAGCCGCGGCGTCCAGAAGCGTCGTTTGTATGCCAATGCTCGGCTTAAATGGCCCTTTCTTGAGATACTGGAATTTCTTTATCACGGCGGATATCCGGATATCGCTTTCAGCTGGATCGCTCACTATCCTGAATGTCATCGCCTTTCTGTTTGCGAGGCTCTCTTCAAGAATACTCTTGAACGCTTCAGCCGTTATATTAGTTGAGCCGGATTCATTAGACACATCTTTAACATAGACCTTAACGGCCGGTTTATCCTTAAAGAGATGGCCGATGGTCCCATCTTCCGCAAAGGCCTGATATGAGGCGATGGAGCAGATTACGAACGCTGATGCTAGTGCCTTTTTCAACATGGAACACCTTCTCTTTCTTGATCGATCTGCCGAGTTATTTTTCATGCGTCGATTTGCCGAAGAACGCATATACCGGGCACCATCCCGCGATACCGGTGACCGCTATCGGCAAGCCGAAGGCCCACAAGATATTGCCGAAATGGAAGCCTGCCGCGATCATGGAAAACCCCGCGACCAGCCGCAGCGCTTTATCTGTAGAGCCGAGATTTCTCTTCATAGAGCCTCCCTCATTTAGCGGTTAATGATACCGGAGCCGGCCAGAGCGCTAGAGGCGACCTCATTGCCTCGCTTATTCCAATGCCCGTCATTATTGAAATATAACGGCTCGGAGTTATTGGCTATGAATGCCTTTGACATGTCGAGGTAGTCTATGTTATTGGCCGCGGCAAACTCTTTCACGATCGAAAACCCCTCATCCGCATCATACATCTTGCCTTTTTCAAGGGCCCAATATCCGCGCCCCTTCGCCCACTGGTCCTTGCCGGCCTGATGGCCGTAAGGATATACGACCAGAGCGAGCCGCATGCCGCGCTTACCCAGGGTCTCTTTTATCATGAGCAGGTATTCCGCGGTCCTGTCCCAATGGCGTTTCACCACCGCCTTATTTTTGCCTTCCCTCACAAGCATCAGCTTGTCGAAATATATATTGTCTATATCTTTATTCAGGAGTATCTCCGTCTTGTTCCGGATACCTTTGAATTTATTCGAATAATAGTCCACAAAACCTATGGTCGCGATCTTCCTTAGCGACTGGATGATCTTCTGGTCCAAGAAATAAGAGAAGCGCGAATATTTCATGCATATAGCCCAGATGTCCGGCCTTCCGTTGACCATGAAAGGGTCGCATCCTGTGATCTCTCCGGAAGGGGTGCGCACTATATGCGGCTCGTAGAAGTAGTCATCCTGGACGTCGCTTATATCAAGCATTAGGATAACAAGGTCGGGATCGTATTTGACGATCTCTCTCTTTACGTATATATATTCCAGGACCGGGGAGAAGCTGTAGACCCCGAAATTATAAACCTGGTACCTTCGGCCGCCGTCTTTATTGAGGGCCTTTTCAAGAAGATAGCAGGCTGTCTCTTCTACGGGAACGCCGACCCCGAACACGAAAGAGTCGCCGAGCACGGCTATGCGGAAGACGTCTTTATCTTTTGCGTAAACATAATCCCAGGGACCGCGCATCCCGCGATTATTCGTCTCGAACGATGTGTCATAATCATCCTCGCTGCGCATCGTATATTTGTAGTAAGGCGGAGGCATATGATGAAATACGCTGTTGGGGCTTACAAGCCCGGAGAGATAGGGTTTCTTGGCTATGAACCTCGCATATATCTCCCCCATCCCGAAAAATATGCCGAGCGCTATTATGATGGATATTAAAAGTATAATAAGATTTTTGCTCTTACCCATAACCCCTTTTTCTGGCCCTCTGGGTCCTGGAACCTGGCGCCTGGGACCTCTATCCTATTCAGCATAATAATACCCACCTACTATTATGGCAAGAGAAATATCTATTATTTAATCATGATATTTATGATATAATATTTCCCGTTAAGGAGGTGAATCTGATGAAAAAGATCTTAATAATGACGGTATTCGTTGCTATGGTAGCGCTTGCAAGCATTTCTTACGCTCATGAAGGCGAAAAGATAACGGCCACAAAAGCCAATGCTCCAGCCGCAGAAGGAGTAAAGGCTGAGCCTGCGGCTCAGGCGCCGGCAGACATGGAAGCCGATACCGCAGAAGGGACCGATGTTCCGGAATCCGGCGCAGGTTCAGACAGCGCAAGCGGCTGCGGAATGTAAGTATCCGATCAAAAATAAAAAACGCGCAGAGTTTTATCTGCGCGTTTTTTATTATCTTTTTTAGCTTACTCGTCCGCCAGCCGCGTAACCGAGTCCCGGGACTCGCTGGGGTCATAATAGCCCATATTGTTCGCCCCCAGCATCCTGTACATTGCCGCATTCACGTAAGGATTCACGTTTTCATCATCCCGGTACTGCCGTCCTATCAGCTTGCCCGATTCGCTGAAGAATAACCGCTCTATGGGCTTGCCCAGCGCATCGTAAGAAACCCTGAGCCTCAGTACCGAATCCTGATAATACCACCTCATCGCAGCCCAGTTGTCAGGGCCCATCTTGAGATGCCTTTTAGCGTCATAAAATGCCGCTTCCGTCTGCCCGCCCATTTCATCGAACCGCTCGACCTTATTCAGGACCCCCTCACCGTCGTAATAGATCTTCCCTTTCATCTTACCGGTCATAGGATCGTATACCGTGCACCTCCAGGGCGTTCCGCTCGTCCTGTACTCGTACGCCTTAAGGTTCTTGACCTCTCCGTCCGCAAAAGCGGCGGACGCCGAAAGAACGATGCATGAAATATATAAAGCTGCCGCTATCCCGCGCCTGGTCAATACCGTATCCTTTCATATACGATAATGGGGTGCCTAAAAAAGGCACCCCATTATCCATGTTAAATATAAAGACTATTTTTTATCTGAGGTCGGGGTCGTCGTGGACCTTATCGTCACGTTTTCAAGCTGCCGTTCCGTCATGTCCGGCTTGCGCGACTTTTCGCCTGTCCAGCTCTGCTCGTCAAGGGGGATCAACTTCTTCTCTCCGGTAACATATTGGTTAACTTTGTCGCAGACCGTCCTGATGGTGCTAGACACAAAGTCCTCTTCTCCGGGCTTCAGTTGGTCGGCATACGCTATGAAGCCGACGAACATCACTATGATCAAAACAAGTAAGACCTTCGCCATCTTTTGCTCCTTTTATTGCTATCCCTATCCGAGTAGTATTATATTATTATATCGCGCATAAAGCAATAAACAAAATGGATAGCGCTCCCTACGCCTTTGCGTAAACCTTTAGGTGAGGGTAAAGGGCGACGAGCTCGGCCATGTGCTTCATCTCCTCCATGATCATTTCCGTAAGATGCGCGAGCTTCCACGGGTCCGGGAAAAATTTTCCGAATGAGCGGTAGAAGTCGGCCATCTTGCGCTCTTGATCAATGGCATATTTAACGGCATCCTCTTCGCTGGAGAACTTGGAAGGCGGCTCTGCGAAGACGCCCCTATCTTTCAGTTCTCTCTCGAACATATCTACCACCTCCTGCGGCCGCGGCAATTGGACCCATTGCGACAAGATCTTTTCAAGTGCCGCTTTATGGCGGAGCTCGGCCTTGGATAACCGATAGAACAGATCCTGCGCTTTCTGATCTTCGGCATTTTCCGCAAGACCCTCATAAAATATGCTGCCTTGAGATTCTATGGCAATGCCTGTCTCAATTACGTGCCTAAGGCGTACTTGACTTTCTTCCATCGAAACCCTCTCCGTTTAATATTGCAGGATATTTTGGAACATCTTCATGTTTATTCCGATACTTTATATACCGCGTCACCTTTATGGACTTTCTGGTCGATCTTTACGCTTATAAGATCGCCCGCCTTCGCCTCCTGCGCAGGAACGCGATCGATCTGCATGGATGATACCGCCTGGACAAGATCGGCACCCTTGCTCTTAATGCATATCTTATCACCCACCTTCAACGCATCCGTCAACCTGATCATGCTCACGCTGATCTTGTCAAAGAAATGGTCTACCGCACCTATCTGCTTCTCTTCCATCGCTGCCTCCTTTGGTTATTTGGTCTCTATTTATTTTTTAATAGCGCACGAGCCATGGCTACTGCCCGGTCAACCAGCGCTTTAGACTCTCTATGCAATTCTTTGCTGGACTTCACGTATGCTATGTTATTATTCATGTCTTCGGCGGCCCAGCCGCGGCTATGGCCGATAAATGGGATCTGGGGAAATAAGAACCCGAGCTGTCCGAAGAACATCATCATCTGTCCCGCGACCGACTGAACATTATCCTGCCCTCCGGTTATAATGAATGCGGCGACCTTATTTTTGATCAGCATCTTATTCTTGACCAGGACCTGGTTCTCTATGCAGTTTAACCGCTCAGCCATCTTATAATAGAGGGAGCTGGCGCTTCCCCATCTGACCGGCGAGGAGACGAGAATGACATCGGCCCAGAATACGAGCGCTTCATACACCTCGCTCAACTTATCTTTTTCATCGACCTGAGTGAATGTGCAGGGCCATGTACAGGCCTTCTCATCTATCGAATAGAAGCCGCCGCAATGGCTAAACCTCAAGTCGCGCAATTTTATCAGCTTTGTCTCTGCCTTCAATTTTGATGCGGCATGTTTTAGCGCCGTCTCCAGAAGATGCTCGGATGTCGAATATCTCCGCAAGACATTGCTCATCGGAGTTGTGGAGATGCCGACCACCCTTATCGGGCCGGCCTTGCGCCTGACTTCCCGTGATAAGGGATGCGTAGGGTGCAGGTAATGGGTGCGCCTGTTCTGGGGCTGTAAATTGACGAACAGATGGCCGCCCTTCTGACTGACTGCGTGGCGCGGCAGGCATGCGGCATAGTACGGCGGTTTGGCATGCCCCGTCTTCCTATGATAGCTCCAGCCATGCCACGGGCATACCACATAATCGCCCTCCATGCGCCCCTTGCCCAAAGGGCCTTTTTCATGATTGCACTCCCCGGAGACTGCGGTAAATTCGCCGTTCTTGTAGACAAGCGCAATAGGCGTCTTCCCGATCATCATGTGCTGGAGCTTACTCTTCTTCAATTTCTTGATAGGCCCGAGATCGAACCAGCGCGTAGTCTTTATCAACATGGCTCTATCTCATTTCCGTCATCTTGTCCGTTGTATTCACTGCTGAAAAGCCATCGGACATTGGTATGAACTTGACCGTCGACGTGCCATCTGCAGCCATTTTTTTCAGGTTTATGAACTTCAGGTTCATGTCGTCATATGTATAGTAATACATCGCGCTGTTGGTCAGATCCAAGAGCAGCGACCACTGGGTATATTCTTTTATCACAGTTTCAGCGCCATCTTTGTCCTTCGTCTTCTCGTCGATGATACCAACAGGAATATCTACGGTATTCAATATGTGTTTAGCCAGGTTGAGAGCCTCGGTACGGTCCTTCGCCGGTGAAGTCACATTCGATAAATACGCAACGCGGACGAAGCGAGATGGAGGGCTCCAGTCCCCTGGCATACCGAGCCAGCCGGCGCCCTGGCCGGTCGGGTTGATCGTTAAGCCGTTAAAGTCCTTCGGCTTCGGATTGAACTCGTTGAAATTCAGGTAACTGCGCAGATGAGTGACCTGCCATGGGAAGTCCGGCATATTCGTCATGGCCCCGACAGGATTATCGTACACCTTCTTTTCTCCATTGATAAATTCTACAACAATGCATTTTCCGGAAGCGTCGTGGATAGCAAAATGGAGCATTAGCGGCCCGCCAAATACGGCAACAGTCTCTCCCCACACTTTAATGGAAGGCAGCGCTTCCTTCACTTCATCAACAGTAGCGAAATTGCTAAGCACCCATGAAATAAAGTCATTAGAGCTGACGGCGTTCGCAGTATCGCCCGGGCCGGGAGTTTCATATTTGCCTTCAACGAAAAGCAGGCCTTCCGTGGAAAGGCCGGCCTCGTTCATGCCATCCACAAAATTCTCTTTAAGCCCCATCCCATTGATCCCGAGGAACGCATAGCGCGATGTCCAGGTCTTGCCATCTTTATCGCCCGGGGCTTTCGTCGTAAATTTCTTCCCGGCAGGTTCAAATACGATCTGGGAATTTGCATCTATGGGAAATTCGTTTGAACGCGCTATCACCACCGTACCATCATCGGCCTTTACCGTAAAATTGGTACAGGCAAATACCGGCACCTGTGAGATCGCTAATGCAACCACTGCAAAGATAACTGCCAATTTTTTGATCATGCATTCCTCCCTTGGGACCACCGTATTGGAGCCCGCCCCAGCTATTTCTCCCTGCTTTCCTGCTTAATGAACCAGGTTTTAATGGCTTCGACCTTGTCGCCCTGGATCTCGATCGTTCCGTTTTTGACCGTTCCGCCTGCGCCGAGAGCTGTTTTTAATTCCCTGGCAATGGCATCCAGGCGATTTGCTCCATATGTATGAAGCCCTGCGATTACGACAACGGCCTTCCCGGCCCTTTTTTCCAAACGGATCTTCGGTCTCGGCGACCTTGGATTATCTTTTTTTGTCATCTTCTCGCTTGTCTATCTTCTCTATCTGCTGCTTGGCGTCATTAAATATCTTATCATAACGCGAGCCCTCTACACCTATACCTTTTTTGCCGTACACGCCCCTTATGAGAAAGAATACCATGACGACCAGGACAAGGACCACCAAAATCTCGATCAACCCAAATCCCGTTTTTTTGCGTCTATCCATCATCTCGTCCCTTCATCTCCTTATTCCTGATCCCTTTACCGGACCCTTTTAAATTCTTTAGCGCTTGTCATGCATATGGGGCACATGGATCTCGTGATAGAGTCCATGATATTACCGCAAACAGGGCACACATAATAATCTCTGACCAATCCCTGCGAAAGCGCCAGGTTATTCAGTACCCTTTGATACAATTGAGCATGAGAGCCTTCGGCAGCCCCTGCATCCTCAAATGCATCGGCCGCGTCCGGGTGGCCTTCCTTCTTGGCCTGTTTCACGAAATCCGGATACATCGTTTTATTCTCGTAAGTCTCTGCCTTTATTGCTGCTTCGATGTTCTCCTTCGTGCTCTTCACGACCGGAGTCTCTATGTTGGCTTTTGGAGTCCCGCCAAGCTTCGCGATCAATTTGGCATCACGCTCATAATGGAACTGTTCCGCCAGCGCAGCCGCCCTAAAAAGGCTGGCAACAATGCCATAACCTTCAAGCTCCGCCTGTTTTGCAAATGCAAGATACCTGACATGGGCATTATTCTCGCCGTTATAAGCTGCCATAAGGTTATCAAGCGTCGTTGTGGATACAGCTTCTTTCTCCTGAGCACTCACGTTCACAGCACCCGCGATCGCAACTACCGAAAACATTGCTGCTGCAAGCATCAAAACGGTTAAACATCTCTTCAATGACATCTCTACCTCCTCATATTTAACGATCAGTAAATTTATCGGCTGCGGCATCCTGGGGAACGCCCCCGCTATTCTCCTTTGTAGCTAAAAAGGTCGTTGAGCTTATGCTCTTTCCCGGTGACCTTGTTAAGGGCATTAAGGATCTTCGACTGAACGTTTAGCGTCAATCGCCTGCCTTTAACCGCGCGGCTTATCATCTTGTGCGTGATCTGCTCGGTCGAGCTTGCCACAAGATCCTGTGCCTTTAATCCGTAGAGAGCCATGATCTTCCCTATCGGCTGCTCTCCGAGGTCTCTTTCTATATCACCGGCCATCTACCCTTCTCCTACATCACGAATCTGCCTGGCATGCTCCAAACAATGATACCTATCGTGATAACAATACAAACGACCCAATTCATCCTATCATTCAGCTTTTCCATCGCCTCTTACTTTCCTCCTAAGGGGACAGGTGTTATCTTATTTTTAGGGGCAGGTGCAGGATCACATTTACACATGTCCCTAATCCCTTCCTTCTGTCCATCGAAAATATCCGTATTGCCGTCTTTTTTTCTAATAGTAACGCCGTGTGAAGCGCTTAAATTCAGCAACTTACTTACATCAAACTTTTCAACAGGGAAAGTACACAGACCGATTATATTCTTTTTGGATATTAATTTGTCTAAGACTTCTTCATAAGCAACCCACTTATCCCAATCTTTTTCTTGAAGCCAGGAAACATCACCGCTTGAACGAAGTCCGCTGAAGCCCTGCTTTAATGCATACTCCATTTTTTTATCCACCATTCTCAAAATATTATCAGGGCTAAACTCCCCGGCCTTGAGATACGCATCTTTGTGACTTAATACTTCGATTTGTCCTTTTTCTAGATATTTATTCAGATCTTTTATTCTCTCACCCAACACTGCCTTCGCGCCCTCGACTCCTAGGGATTGCGGAACAACCCACATGCACAGCTCATTCTCTCTAAATCCTTGCTCAAAATAAGGGACTATAAACTCTAGTAAGTTTTTTTCAGACTCATAATACAAAGCTGTATGTTTGCTCATCTCTTTGTCCTTTCGAGATTTCTTTTGCAAACGTCCCTAATCCCTTTTCTCCCTCAAATGTCTAGTATGTTCCGATGTCGCGCAACCGCTTATCCGATATCCCGAAATGGTGCGCTATCTCATGCTCGAGGACATGTTTCACTTCCGCGCAGATATCCTTCCCGTCCTCTTCGCACGAGCGCTCGATGCTATTTTTGAATAATGTTATCTTATCCGGCATCACCATGCCGTAATAGTGTGTCCTGTCCTTTAGCGGTACGCCCTGATAGAGCCCGAGGATCCTCCCCTTTGAACCAAGCCCCAGCTTCCGCGCAGCCTCGATATCCGCCTCATCCTCTATCACGACATCTACATTCTCAAGCTTATCCCTGAATTCTCTGGGTAAAGCTTTAAGCGCCTGCCTGACCAGCTTCTCGAATTCTTTTCGTTCCATTTTCAGGCACCACCCCGTTATTTGTAACTTTCAGCTATCAGTTTAAAACTTGCCAAAGGGACAGGTCTGAGCTCATTTTTAGGGACAGGTGCAGGATTCCATTTACACACGTCCCTAGTTCCTTGCTTCCTGGCAACTAAAAGGTCACGACTTTATCGCTATCCTTGATAATTTCATACATGTCCTTCATTGTATTGATAGGGCACATCTCGCTGCCTACCTGATTGCGGGACTTAATGCAGGTCCCACAGGCAAGTATCTTCCCGCCTCCTTGCAGAAGCTTTTCCGCCTGCTCTATGGTATTGAACTTCTCAGTGCTGATCGACTGATATTCGACGCCCTTGCCAGCCAAAAACACTTTAACTTCGTCTTTCTGTCCCAGGCAAAAATTTGCATAGCGAAGGGCGTTCCAGCTGGTCTCCGCGTCATTACTTGAAATTATAACTCCTATTTTCATTTCGAAACTCCTTTAAATTTTGCAGACTCTTTGAGTCCGTTTCTCATGGAGCCACTCCCCTTGTCACCCCTGCCTCTGGGGACAGGTCTGAGCTTATTTTTAGGGACAGGTGCAGGATTACATTTACAAACGTCCCTAATCCCTTCCGAGTAACCCGACAAATATCAAACCGTTGATAACTATAGTTTCGTATTTCATACGTGAAATATGCCTTCCTTTTGCGCAAAAATCATTTTAACAGGAGAACGTAATTTTTGTAGCCGTCCTATTTGGATACACCCTACTTTTCCCTCTGCAGCCCAGTCCACAGCTGTGCTCCACTTTTTCTCACCCAGGGACAGGTCTGGGATGGAATTTACAAACGTCCCTAATCCCTCCCTAAATCCTTATTTTTTAAAAATTAAAGCAAGTGAAATTATATTTATGGTTAATGGAAAGGTAAACTTAAGAAAAACATTTCCCATATTTTTTGTTGCCACCACATTAATAGTGCTATTATCAACCACCGACGCTTGAGTAATGGAATCATAAACGTTTACATGAGCACCACCAGATGCAGCAATCCCGGTAGCTCTATTTGCTGACGAAATTTTTATGCTATCACACATAAAACTCGTTAAAAACCACGAAGAAATTAGAAAAACTAATACTAATATAGCTATTCTAACTATTTTCATTGCATATCCTCTCTGCTAGATCTGCATCCGGGAACAGGCCCAGCTTTGCTCCGAGAACCGTCCCTATGTTCCTCTATTTTCAAATCTCAGCTCCTTGTCGCGAATGAATTTAAATTGTCAATTTTTTCAATAACATCCTTAGGAATGTGCTTGCCAAAGAGACCATTAATAATATCACGGACAACTACAAAATCATGGTCTATGCAAAATATTATGCAAATAATTATAAAAAATAATACTAGAATAAATAAACCCACATTAACTAGCAATAGAAAGCTGCTGTCAGATAAACATTGGCTTATGAAGCTTGATAAGAAAGATACGACTATCCCCGAGATTAGAAAACTGCTGAATAGTTTTGTGTGGCTCATTATTGTTAATTGCTTCGCACAATTGCTCGCTTCTTGCTTTGCGGATTCAAATTTCTCTCCGGCAAAAATAGGTGCCGTTGCTACTTTGGCAGCTAATATTTTTTCCGAAAGATATATTTCAAAGTCCATCAAAGTCGCTAGAGCAATAAAAAGAATCGCGTATACGCTCGCGTTGCATTTGAATTCTAAATATTACAAAAACTCCAACAAGCGCAATAAGCGACGCAGCAATTTGCGTTATTTCTTTATAAATCTCTAAATAGCTCACATTCATATAATCACTCCCATCTTAAACTGCTATTTTGCAGACGTCCTATTTGAGCACACCCTACTTTTCCCTCCACAATCCCGGTCCACAGCTGTGATCCACAGTTAAAATCCACTTGTTCAGAACGAAGACTTGGCTCCTTATCTGGTATTATTCATTCCTCGAAATGCTATTGCTTGTTTCCTGTCGCAAGCTCTCATACACAACCTGAAATTGTCCCTTGGTAAATTTAGTTTCATATTCATAAACGAAAGGATCACGTTTCACTTTTTTGTCTACATAGAAGTGAATCTCATATTTTAGCGAGAATGATTCTTCACCATTCAAAACCTTATACATAAGGGTAGGGTTCTCATCGATGAAAATAGTGTCTTCTATTAGCACTCGTGGCTTAAGGTCAAAAGGAGAACTTGTGTACAGGGTCTGAAGACTTGGAGTATTTAAATCGAATGGCCCTCTAACTAAGCGAAGCTCTTTTTTTGATCTCAACATCATAAGCTGTCGCATCACCGTCATTTCTTATCGGAATGTAAAATTTGAGTGCTAGAGCTTGGCTTCCGTCTGCGGCTTGATATGGAATAGTTTTAAGATATACAGATTTTATTTTAATATTGGGCCTTTTTGAGATATATGTTTCTTCGCCACGGCAACTAGGCAGAGATAGAGCTACTCCAATAATCGTAACGATCAGAACACCAATTCCTGTAAGCCCTGCTATTTCTTTATGATACTTTCGAAGCCATTTCTGGAAATCTTTATGATAAGAATTCATTAAGCTAGCTCCTAATAAATATTTCGCAGCCGTCATATTTAGGTACGCCCTACTTTTCCCTACACAGCCCCGGTCCACAGCTGTGCTCTACAATATTTTATTGGATCAACCACCTGCTTTTCTGGTTGGGTTTGATCCAATCCAGCCTCCCTCGCGGTGAATGATGACGCGAGGAGTGTGATGCGCATCGTGCTGCCATTAGTATGATTGCTTCGGCCGCTTCGCGGCCTCGCAATGACAGCGTAATGATTTCGGCTCCTCGAGTAGGCGGACCGTAGGGGGTGGTCCTGGAGCGACGTCGAATGTCGCGATTTTTCAAAGAAAATCGTGACATTCCGAGTGAGCTTTCCTCTGGAAAGCGAACGTTCGCGTAAGGACCACCCCCGAAAGGGCCGCCCTATCGCTATCGCCTGATCGTCCAGAAGTCGTCTGCCAGCGTCTCAACATACTTGAAGGGCATCGTGAAATACCCCTCGCGCCCCCACGCCTTGCCCCACGAATTCCTTACAATGAACCGCTTTAAGTCCTGGTCATAGCCCACCGCCATGACCGCATGTCCACCCACCTGCTTCTCATCCTTCTTGGGCATATTGACCTTGCCGGTCATCCTTACTTTTGCTGAATCAAAGCTTTCGTAGACCGCGAACCCGAACACGAACGGATATCCGTCCGCCAGGCACGTCAACAGCTCTCTAATGGTAGTAAGTCTGTAGTATGAGCTGATAAGGTGCTTCTTCGCCTCTGTGTAGCACCTTACAGGCGGTTTGACGTCGAATTTGTATATGTCATAGGGCCAGGTGACTTCGTGGCAGGCGCCATCATTGCGGAGCGTTTTGATGCCATCGCGCAGCGTGGCTCCTGAGTCATAATAAACGCTATTCATGAGTTTGCGCTCATTGTAGTAGATGAATAGCCTGCTTACGTCAGTGTATTTGTCATCTACTTTGCGGTCAAGGAATTCGAGATTGCCCGCAAGCGCCTGGGCGGTGCAGCTGCCGAGTCTCCCCTGATACTCGATCTCGGAGCAATCATTACGCAGATCTACAACCTTCGGGAGCCTTACTACAGGCTGAATCGCGCTATAGAGGTAATCCCTCTGGTCCGGCACATCCGGCACCCAGCCGTATTTCCTTGCGTATCGTATCATCGGACTCCTTGAGGCATAAACAAAGAGAGCAACGCCCTTACGGACATTGCTCCGATCTTTACCAGCCGTACACCATGTGTACCGCCTTGTTCATTAACATAATAGTATCATAATACTATTATATAGGGATTTCAAGCTGAAAAATGTGCTATAATGCGCTTGGAGAAAATGATGATAAAAACACTAATCCTCATAGCTGTAGTAGTGCTAGTAGCCATCGCTTGTATGGCTCTGGTCCCAATCACTATAACCGATGCCGACAATGGGAAGACCATTGATGTCTTGCGCTTCAGGACTATTAAGCTATCTCTCGAATCAAATCCCACTACCGGCTACAATTGGAAGCTAGTCTCGCCTACTGACAGACGGGTGTTGCGATTATATTATTCAAAGTATATTCGCACACCGACAAAGCTCGTAGGCTCCGGCGGCCACGAAGAATGGAAATTCCGTGCAATAGCTCCAGGCACAGCAGAGGTCAAGACCATCTACATCCGTCCATGGGAAGGCCAAACCCCTCCCGTCAAAACCTTCGCAGTAACCATCCGCGTCAGATAGCGACGTAAAAAATACGTATTTATGGATGAAACCCTATCCTCCGCTTCAGCGGCTCTGGAGGCGGTTCCATGAGCTGGCGAAGCGCTTTAAATACTACGCCAAATTGGGCATCGTATTTCTTCTCCATTTCATCTATCTTGCGCTTTAAGCCAGCATAGGTGAGGGCGACTCTTCTAATATTCGCAAATGCGCGCATGATTTGGATGTTGACCATTATTGCCCGCCTGCTATTCAGGACACTTGACAACATGGCAACGCCTTGTTCAGTGAATACATAAGGCAGATATCTTCGACCACCATAACTTGAGCTGCCAATTTGGCAGCTCAAGATCTCTTCTTTCGTTAGCCGAAACATAAAATCTTCTGGAAATCTTTCAATATTTCTTCTGACCTGGCGAGTTAACTGATAGGTCTCGACCTCATACAACTCTGCCAAATCTCTATCCAGCATTACCTTCTTGCCTCTGATCTGATATATCCTTGCCTCTATCCTTGCAACCGGTACCAATTCACTCATAATCCCTCCTTTTTAGCGTTTCGGGGCATTATTCGCCCCCTACTATATAAGACGCTGAAAAGGCCCAAATTGTTGCAATTTATTTTAAAATATTTTTCTAATCGCACCCCACCGAGCGCGCAGGAGCGAAAGTTCACGGTATAGATTCTTCGGCCACTGTGTGGCCTCAGAATGACGAAGCCCTTGAGGGATTGCTTGACTTTATGCACCGCATTTGCTATCATATATTTGTTGGCGATGAGGTTCGCCATAGTTTAACCGCCCGGAAGTTTCGGGCTGATGACCTCTACCTTACGGGTAGAGGTTTTTTTGTTTTATAGGAGCCTTAAAATGGGAATAAAGATATTAAATTTGGTTATTGGCGGAACGACGGGAACGATCGCGCGCTATGCGCTCGGAGGCGTTGTGCACCGCCTGTTCGGGACTGAATTCCCCTATGGGACCATGGCTGTCAATGTGTTGGGCTGTTTTATCATAGGATTTCTGGTCTCGATATCAGAGAACAAGTTCCTCATAGATCCGAATGCCCGAATGCTTCTGATGGTAGGCTTCTGCGGCGCATTCACGACATTCTCCTCGCTCATCCTCGATACGAACACGCTCATCAAGGACGGCGAAACATTGAACGCATTCCTGAACGTCTTATTGAGCGTCGTCATAGGCTTCCTGGTCTTTCGTGTCGGCGTCTTGCTGGGCGAAGCAATATAATAGATTGCTTCGTCGGCCTTCGGCCTCCTCGCAATGACAGTATATATTTCCCCATCGCACCCACCCCAAGCGCGTATGTAGCGAAAGTTATCCTCGTGAATTGTTTCCACCAGATATAGGCAAGCCCATAGCAAGGTATCTTGGAGCGACGTCGAAGGCCGCTAAATTGCATAGAATTTAGCGGCCTTCCGAGCGAACTTTCCTCCGGAAAGTGAGCGTTCGCGTAAAGATACCTTGCTCTGGGCTTGCGACATCTATAGAAATAAAATGCGCGTGGTGACTTTCATCACCACGCGCTAATTTTAACCCGGCACTGGCCTACTCTCCCAATCAGTTGCCCGATAAGTACCATCAGCGCTGGAGGGCTTAACTACCGTATTCGGAATGGGAACGGGTGTGACCCCTCCGCTCATAGCACCGGGAATTCAATATCGATAACAACACATAGTAAATAGGGTATCCGAGATCGAATCGCATCACCATTTCAAGAATTATAAAAAAATGGTCAAGCCGAACGACGGATTAGTATGCTTGAGCTGAAAGCCTCGCGGCTCTTACACTTAGCACCTATCAACCTTGTAGTCTTCAAGGCGTCTTTAGGGAAATCTATTCTTAGGGTAGGCTTCACGCTTAGATGCATTCAGCGTTTATCCTTTCCGAACGCGGCTACCCAGCGTATGCCACTGGCGTGACAACTGGAACACCGTAGGTTTGTCATTCCCGGTCCTCTCGTACTAGGGAATGGGCCCTTCAAATTTCCTGCGCCTGCACCAGATAGAGACCGAACTGTCTTACGACGTTCTGAACCCAGCTCACGTACCACTTTAACCGGCGAACAGCCGGACCCTTGGGACCTTCTCCAGCCCCAGGATGTGATGAGCCGACATCGAGGTGCCAAACCTCCTCGTCGATATGAACTCTTGGAGGAGATCAGCCTGTTATCCCCGGAGTACCTTTTATCCGTTGAGCGATGGCGCTTCCACACGCCACCACCGGATCACTAGAACCTACTTTCGTATCTGCTCGGCTTGTATGCCTCGCAGTTAAGCTACCTTCTGCTCTTGCACTCAACGTGCGATTGCCGACCGCACTGAGGTAACCTTTGTACGCCTCCGTTACAATTTAGGAGGTAACCGCCCCAGTCAAACTGCCCACCTGGCATTGTCCCTCAGCCCGTTAAGGGCCGTAGGTTAGAATTCTAATACAGTAAGGGTGGTATTTCACATTTCCGCTCCATCCCGGCTAGCGCCGAGACTTCAAAGCGTCCCACCTATGCTACACATACAGGATCAAAATCCAGTACCAGGATACAGTAAAGGTTCCGGGGTCTTTTCGTCTTGATGCAGGTAACCGGCATCTTCACCGATACTACAATTTCGCCGACTCTCTCGTTGAGACAGCGGTTCTGTTGCTATACCATTCGTGCGGGTCGGAACTTACCCGACAAGGAATTTCGCTACCTTAGGACCGTTATAGTTACGGCCGCCGTTTAC
>JAGVGJ010000025.1 GCA_020057115.1 Candidatus Omnitrophota bacterium
AGGCTATTTATTATAACCCACTATCCACCCAGACCAATATCAAATCTACAAACCTAAAAAGAGCCTATTGTGTCCACTGCTGGCTAAAGTTGCACAATCTTGTGGATAAGAATATAGGCTATTGCGGATATAATAGCAGAACATGGTATGGTGAGTATCCAGGCCCAGATTATGGTGCCAGCGACCCCCCATTTTACGGCGCTTGCGCGCTTAAGCGATCCGATGCCCATGATCGCGCCAGTGATGGTATGAGTTGTGCTTACCGGGACACCCAGGGCCGTGGAAAAGAACAATGTAATGGCTGCGCCGGTCTCTGCGCAAAATCCATCGACAGGTTTCAATTTTGCCACCTTTTGTCCCATAGTCTTCACAATGCGCCATCCTCCGAACATTGTGCCGCACGCGATAGCCGTATAACACGCTATTACGACCCAGAAAGGCACATGATATGTTGTTCCCAGAAGTCCTGCGCTGAAAAGAAGGCTTGTGATGATACCCATCGTCTTTTGCGCATCATTCCCGCCGTGGCCCATACTGTAGAAGGCGGCCGACACCAATTGCCCTTTTCTGAAGATATGGTCTACCTGCGATGGCGATGCCCTTCGGAATGTCCAGTAGACGAGGGTGCCGAGCCCAAGCCCTAATATAAGCCCCAGCACAGGTGAGATAAATATAAATGAGACTGTCTTTAATATGCCTTTCCATACAAGAGCGCCTGGCCCGGCTTTTACGAGGGCGGATCCTATCATCCCCCCTATCAATGCGTGAGAAGAGCTTGTCGGCAGGCCGAAATACCATGTGATTATGTTCCATCCGCAGGCGCCTACGAGAGTCCCGAAGATGATGTTCTTATCGATGATCGTTATGTCGATAATGCCTTTGCCGATAGTGTTGGCTACATGGAGTCCGAAGAAGAAGAATGCTACAAAATTGAAGAATGCCGCCCAGATGACGGCATAGCGCGGCGAAAGGACGCGCGTTGAGACTATCGTGGCTATGGAATTTGCTGAATCGTGGAATCCATTGAGGAAATCGAATAATAGCGCGAGGAATATAAGCAGTAATATCGCTAAAGTCATTTCATGCCTGTTTTACAAGTATCGACTGAACTACATGGGCGACGTCTTCACAAATATCAAGGATAGTCTCCGCATCCTGGTAGATCTCTTTCCATTTGATCACAAATATTGGGTCTTTCACGTTCTCGAAGAGCTGTCCGAGGAATCTGTCTCTCATCTCATCGCCTACGTTCTCTAGGCGGTTTATCTCCACGCAGGCCTCAAATACGGACTTCGTGTGCTTCATGTTGCGCAAGCCTTTAACAGCTAGAGCCACGGCATGGACAGATTCATCGATTACGGCGGAAAATTCTACAAGATTCTTGTCGATATGTTCAATCCTGTAGACTCTCATGCGGTTTAAGATCGTATAGATCATGTCAACTACGTCATCCAGCTCTTTGGTTAGTGAGTGGATATCTTCCCGGTCAAAAGGCGTGATGAAAGTCTTGTTCAACTGTTCGAAGATGTCGTGGGCGACATTGTCAGCCTTGTGCTCGATATCTTCCATTTTTTTGAGAGAGGCATCGTCAAGGCGGTTTTTAGAAACAAGCTCCTTGAAGCAGTCCGATGCTTCTACGGCGCAAGCCGCCTGTTTCTCGAAAAGGTCGAAAAAGTTCCGTTCTTTGGGCAGGAAAATAGAAAACATAATAGCTCCTTTAGTTATAATTGAACACATTATAATGGCGCGGACTTTCAGTGTCAAGGCATAATATCTCTTGTGCATGTTTGCTGCACAGTATTTTTTGTGATATAATCATACAAATAACAAAAGGACTGAAAATGAAAAGGATAGTTGCGCTTATTTTAGGCGGTGGCCAGGGTAAAAGGCTCTTCCCTCTTACTATGTACCGTTCAAAACCTGCTGTCCCGATCGGCGGCAAATACCGGTTGATAGATATACCCATATCTAACTGTCTCCATTCGAGCATCAAGGATATCTACGTCCTCACGCAATTCAATTCCGAATCGCTCAATAATCATATAAACAATACCTACAGGTTCGACTATTTTTCCCGCGCATTCGTAAGGATACTTGCCGCTGAACAGACCAGTGACAGCACTATCTGGTTCCAGGGCACGGCTGATGCTGTGCGCAAGAACCTTTTGCATCTTGAGCTTAAAGGCGAAGAGGATATATTGATACTCTCCGGAGACCATCTTTACGAGATGGATTATATGTCATTTGTAAATTTTCATCGTGAGAAGAATGCCGATTTTACAGTCTCCGTCATACCTATAAGGCAGGATGAAGCTAAGGAGTTCGGGGTCCTCAAGCTTAATAAGGATGATAGGATAACCGGTTTTAAGGAGAAGCCGAAGAGCGTTATGGAGCTTAAAGGTTTCAAGTTCACAAAGAAGAGGTCATCTTTTGACAGGCTTACGGCCCGCTCTTCATATCTGGCGTCTATGGGCGTCTATGTTTTTAAAGCCAAGGTGCTCCATAAAGTCCTAGAAACGACAGATATAGATTTTGGCCGCGAGATCATTCCTCATTCTATACAAAAATTCAAAGGGTATGGATATCTGTTCGATGGCTACTGGATGGATGTCGGGACTATAAAGTCTTTTTATGAAGCAAATATAGACATGGCTACCTATAAGCCCCATTTCGGGTTCTTCTACAGGGGAGATGTCTTTACAAGGCCGCGCTTCCTCCCCACCGCCAGGGTCACGAACTGCAAGCTCTCCCATGCATTGGTAGCAGAAGGATGCATAATAAATAACTCTGAGATAAAGAATTCCGTGGTGGGCCTGCGCTCGATAGTCGGTAAAGGTTGCAAGATATCGCGGACAGTGCTGATGGGCGCGGATTATTATGAGGCTCCCAATAGCGAGGAGCCGGTGAAGATAGGCATAGGTGACGGCACCGTAATAGACCGCGCCATAGTAGACAAGAATGCTCGCATCGGGAAGAATGTCGTGATCAGGAATATCAAGAATGTCCAGAATTTCGATGGCGAGAATTATTTCATCAGAGACGGGATAGTTATCATTCCTAAAAAAGCGGTTGTTAAAGACGGGACGATTATTTAGTGGGTAGTGGTTTGTGATTAGTGGTTAGTGTGTGCGGTATCCCTGGCAGGTTCCTCGCTTCGCGAAGGCCTCCTCCATCTTCCTTATCGTACCAAGCTTATTGAGCGCCCAATCCGGCGCTACGTGATTTTCAGGCGAGCCCTGGCCTGTGAGACGCTGGACTATTATATCTTTCGACAGGTTTTCCAGAAAATCACATGCGAGTTCCGCATATTCATCCTGCGACAATAGTTTAATTTCCCCATCCAGATAAAGCTTCTCCAGGGCGCTCCCTTTTAAGACATGTAAGAGATGTATCTTTATGCCGTCTATCTTTAACTCCGAAAGCTTTTTTGCCGTAGCTATGATATCGTCTCTTGCTTCTCCGGGAAGGCCAAGTATCACATGGGTGCATACTCGGACACTGTGCTCTTTGGCGAGTTTTACGGCCTTAGCAAAATCTTCGTAAGAATGGCCGCGGTTTAAGAGCTTCAAGGTCTTGTCATGAGATGATTGCAGGCCGTATTCTATCCATGTCTCATAGCGATCCTTATAAGAAGCTATAAGTTTCAGCTTTTCACTGTCTACGGCATCGGGGCGCGTGCCGATGGATAAGCCGACTATCCCCTCGAACGGAAGGAGCTGGTCATATGTCTTTTTTAGCTGATCGGCCGGCGCATATGTATTTGTGAATGCCTGGAAGTATGCGATGAATTTGCCGGCGCCTTTCTCTTTTTTTAGATAGTCTATGCGCGTTTTGAGCTGTTCAGGAACGGATATGGCTGGTTTTGCATATAAAGCCCTGGACCCGTTCTCATCACAATATATGCACCCGCCCGTCCCTTTTGTGCCGTCGCGGTTAGGGCATCCGAATCCGGCGTCGATACCGATGCGGTAGACCTTCTCTCCAAATCGCTCTTTCAGGTATGTGTTGTAGTCGTTATAGGGTTTCATAAAAGTACTGTCATTGCGCCTCTCTCGTCTTATCTTTTCCAAGTAAACCATCAATATCGATATCGCTGCCGGCGTAACTCCTGATATTCTTGATGCTTGCCCGAGATTCGCCGGCTTTATTTTTGTCAGTTTTTCCTGGATCTCTGCCGAGATGCTGGGAATATTTTTATAATCCATATTCTCCGGCATGCATATTCGCTCTATCTTTTCGAACCGGTCTATCTCATTAAGCTGGCGCCGGATGAAACCCTCATACTTTATCTCTATCTCAACCACCTTTGCTTCTTCGGGCGACAGCCTCTCCCTGTCCTCTTCCGTAGTCACGTCTGAATATGATATGCCCGGACGCCTCAAGACCTTTTCGGCATGGCTCTCTTTCAGCCTTCTTATCTCGCCTTCTATACGCTCCTTCTTTTTCACTGTCCTGGCATACCTCTCCTCATCTATCAGGCCTATCTCGTATCCTATGGGCGTAAGCCTCAAGTCGGCATTATCCTCCCTTATCAGGAGCCTGTACTCAACGCGCGATGTGAACATCCTGTATGGCTCATTTGTTCCCTTGGTCACAAGGTCATCGATGAGGACGGCTATATAACTTTGGGAACGGTCAAGTATAAGCGGCTTCCCGCTCTTCACTTTTAAGGCCGCATTTATGCCTGCCATTAGGCCAAGGCTTGCCGCCTCTTCATAACCAGTCGTCCCGTTTATCTGGCCTCCGAGATAAAGGCCTGGAACTGTCTTGGCTTCGAGCGTCGGATAGAGTTGTGTTGGGTCGACGAAGTCATATTCTATACCATAGCCGGGCCTTGTTATTCTGGCATTCTCAAGGCCTTTTATGGAATGGACGATCCTTTCCTGGACATCTACGGGAAGGCTGGTCGATATGCCGTTAGGGTAATATTCGATAGTGTTCAGGCCTTCAGGTTCTAAGAATACATGATGGCTGTCGCGTTCCGGGAAACGGTATATCTTATCTTCTATGGATGGACAATAGCGCACGCCGGTCCCTTTTATGATGCCGGTGAATAGAGGCGAGCGGTTGAGGTTTTCTCTTATGATATCGTGGGTATTCTTATTGGTGTGTGTTATGTAGCACGGGAGCTGGTCCCTTGTTATCTGTTTTGTGGTAAAAGAGAAAGGAGATATCTCTTTATCTCCGTGCTGGGGTATTAATATGTCAAAATTTATAGTCCTTCCGTCTATCCTTGCGCAGGTGCCGGTCTTGAGCCGCCCCATCTTAAGCCCCAGGTCCTTCAGGGAATTCGATAGAGATGAAGAAGGTTTTTCATCGATCCTGCCTCCCGGGAAGTGTTCGAGGCCTATATGGATGAGCCCATTCAAAAAAGTGCCGGGCGTTATGACTATCGCCTTTGCGTAGAAGGTCTCGTCGAGAGATGTCCTTATGCCGCGGATATAGTTGCCCTCGCCTCTTATCATCTCTTCCGCAAGGCCCTGCTTTATGTCCAGGCCGGGCTGCGTCTCAACTATAGACCTCATATACAGCTGGTATGCATGCCGGTCTACCTGGGCACGGCTTGAGCGGACGGCCGGGCCTTTACTCATATTTAGGGTCCGGAATTGTATGGCGGTAGCGTCCGTGGCCTTGCCCATCTGGCCGCCCAGGGCATCTATCTCTTTTACGAGCTGGCCCTTGGCAAGGCCGCCGATGGCGGGGTTACACGGCATGAGGCCGATGGAGTCGACGTTCATGGTGAGAAGGAGCGTCTTACATCCCATCCTTGCCGATGCAAGCGCAGCTTCGCAGCCGGCATGTCCGCCGCCTATCACGATCACGTCGTATTCGTTGTTCATGGGGGTATTCTAACATATTGCTAATTGGGGGGCAAGGGCCCAGGGTCAAGGGTCCAGTAAAAGCGGGCATAAAAAAAGGATGGCAACAGCTCTGTGTAGGTATCTAGTACCTAAAAACCCGTGAACGGGTTTTTGTGCTGTTGTCATCCAATTCCAAGTATACCCGATATTCCGCAAAAAGCAAGGCGCTGGAGATATTTTCCAAATCCATCCCCTCTTGGGGTGGTAAGGGTGTCTTCCAGCGAATATTCACTTTCCATAGGAAAGTTCACTCGGAAGGGCGCAATCTTCGTTGAAAGATTGCGCCCTTCGACGTCGCTTCCAGACACCCTTACCACCCCTCGGGGGCCCCTTCGAGTGGACCTGAACCCCAAGTCAAGACCGCACATTGAAAATTTTCGGCTGACAAAAGGCCGACCCGAACTACAGTGAGTGGGAAATTTTCAGTGCGGGATTGACTTGGGGTTTGGTCAAGCGACAGGCCTACCCTTAAGAAGACCGCCGGAGTCACTTCCCTCGCATGGGCGCGAGGGCTATTTTCTGTAAAATTTATTTATTATATCGAGTATCTCTTTGGGCGTGTCCACTATGGAGTATATCTTCAGGTCTTCCTTTTCGATAGCATCATTAGATAGCATGGTGCTATGTATCCAGTGGTCAAGGCCTTTCCAGTATTCGCTTCCTACGAGAATAACCGGGAACGGGTCCACCCTCTTGGTCTGGACGAGCGTTACCGCCTCAAAGAGTTCATCCAGGGTCCCGAACCCTCCGGGGAACACGAGGAATGCCTTCGAGTATTTCGCGAACATGACCTTTCGGCAGAAGAAGTATTTGAACTCTAAGAGCCTTGTCACGTATTTGTTAGGCTTCTGCATCGTAGGTATCAGGATGTTCAGGCCTATCGACACTCCCCCTGCCCGCTTTGCGCCCTTATTGGCCGCCTCCATGATGCCCGGCCCGGCCCCCGTTATGACGGCATAGTTATTCTTTGCCATTGCATAGGCCGTCTCTTCCGCTAGCTTGTAATATTTGCCGCTAGACTTCGCTCTCGAGGACCCGAATATGGATACGGCATCCTTCACGTCAGACATGGTCTCAAAACCGTCGACAAATTCGCTCATTATCCGGAATATGCGCCATGGGTCCTCTTTTATGAAATCCTGTCTTAGTATGCTCATATCAAGCTCCGTTTTAATGCGTGACGTATTCTTTTTTAAAACCTTTCACTATCCTGTAGATAATAAAATAAGCCGGGAGAGTCACGGGGTTGGTCATCTGATCAAGTATGATGTGCTGGGTCAATCCTATAGCTAGCGCTTTCCAGAATATCCCAAGTGAGAATATGCCTATAGAGGCCCACAATATAAGCACGAGCTCGTATGAATGAAAAAGCAGATATAGCCTGGGGAAATCGGTCTCGCTTGAAGCGGCGTAGACTTTTCTTATGCTGAGGGTGAAGTGGTGGTTTACGTAGTAGTCGAAGAAGTGGTCGAAGTCTATCAATGTGCCGGCTAAGAATGAAACTATAGCGGCGGGAATGGACTTAAAATAGAGCCATACAAAGAACCCTATCACGCCCGAAGCTATCGCATGACCGGTAGGTTTCATCTTAAGACGGTTTTTATACCTTCAATATGGAGTCGAACGTGCCGTACTGGTTCTGCTCCTTTTCGGAGTTCTGCGAGTCGATCATCCACTGACCGTCCACGACGAACTTATAGCGATATTTTCCAGGGGCAAGCGGTATGTTGGTGCTCCATTTGCCGTCTTGCAGTTTAGCGAGCCTGCTCTCGCTCGATATCTTCCAGTTATTGAAATCGCCGACCACGTACACTTCTTTCGCGTCCGGCATGTTGACGAAGAACGGTCTCGCGCCCGCGTCAAGAGTCTCGGCCTTCGCCTCTTCCTTTGCGACGGCTATCTCTTTGATGCGGTTCTCTACCGCCAGCGAAGGAAGGACGGCGTCCGTAGCTATCCTTTCTGCGGTATGCATGAATATGGCATTTTCCGGAGGTATCGAATCGATCGTCTTCTCGAGAGCTTTCTCCACGTCAGCCAGCGCTTCTTCGAACGCCGTATCGCCATCCAGCTGCAACAGCTCTTTTGCGAGCGCTATATGGTCCTTG
This sequence comes from Candidatus Omnitrophota bacterium, assembly GCA_020057115.1. Lineage (GTDB taxonomy): Bacteria > Omnitrophota > Gorgyraeia > 2-01-FULL-45-10 > 2-01-FULL-45-10 > JAGVGJ01. The sequence goes on from JAGVGJ010000025.1 coordinate 7,967, forward strand.
GCGCCGTTCGAGTCCTTGTCGAGCTTTGTCACAGGCACGCCCGCCATCGCCGCGCGTTTTAAAGCGACATTGGTCCTTATGACGGTCTCCAGCATCTGCTCCCTGAAGAATGTCTTTATCTCATTGAGCATCGTCTGGGAATACTTCGTTCTCTTGTCGAATATAGTGGCAAGGGCCTTCACTCTGGGGGCATGGCTTATCTTAAGCTTTATCAGCTCAAGCATGCCCAGAAGCTTGCCAACGCCCATGAGCGAGAATGCGCTCATGTCTATGGGGACTATGACCGTATCCGCCGCCCTCAAAGCGTTAAATGTCAAAAACCCGAGGCTCGGAGGGCAGTCGATTATGACGTAATCATAGGTCAGCTTGTTCATGGATATGACGTTATAGAGCTTCGAGACGGCGTCTTCCCTGTCCTTCAATTCCTGTTCGAGGGTGCTTAGCAGGATGTTTGAAGGTATGAGGTCAAGATTCTGGGCTATCCCGACGATACAGTCATAGACCGTGCGTCTCTTCGCCGGATTTTCGGTGAGGACATTATAGATCGATATATCCACCGTGTGGTTGGTCATGCCGAGACCGAAAGTGGCATGTGCCTGAGGATCAAGATCGATTATCAGGACTTTTTTTCCGAGAGCCGCAAGCGCTCCGGAAAGGTTAATGGCCGTCGTAGTCTTAGCACATCCGCCCTTCTGATTCGAAATCGATATCGTCTTCATCTATCGCTCTCCTTTTTTTGATATTGTTCGATCTCGCAATAAGTATACACTACTTTTTACAATTATAAATATTTTTTCGCGAAACTGACTCCGCTCTGGAATATTGCCAGCCCATCCCCCGAACCGTCCTTATTGCTTCTGGTCCAGCTCGGGTGCTGGATCCTTGCCACATGCCTTTCGGGATGCGGCATCAAGCCGAATATCCTGCCCGTAGGATCGCATATTCCGGCTATCGCTTCTACAGAGCCATTGGGGTTGTGCGGATACCCCTTCCTCCTTCCGTTTTCGTCGACATACTCGAATACGATAAGGCCGCTCTTCTTAAGCTGCCTTAATACTTTATCAGTTCTTGGTATGAATTTACCCTCGCCATGAGCCACTGGAAGTTTCATCACTCCGTTAATGCCCTTTGTCCACACGCATTTGTCTTTCCTGGACCCTGGCCCCTGGCCCCTTGACCCTTTCTTCAGATACACCCAACGATCCTCGAATTTTGCCGAGTCATTCAGCGTGAGCGTCGCCTCTATCTCCTGGAAATCCCCGGATAGGTTTGGCAGTAACCCTGCCTTTACAAGCACCTGGAAGCCATTGCATATGCCGATGATCAGCTTGCCGTCCCGGATAAATCTTTCCAGATCCTGCTCGAGTTTATATTTAAGCTCATTGGCGAGGATCTTGCCGCTAGCTATGTCATCCCCATAGGTGAATCCGCCGGGGATGGCAAGTATATGATAGTCATTCATGTTCTTGTCGCCGCGGACGAGCTGATTTATATGGACGAGCTCCGTCTCGGCGCCGGCGAGATGGAATGCGAATGCTGTCTCCCTGTCGCAGTTCGTTCCCGCCGTTCGTATGACAATTACTTTGACCATTCTACATATCCTTGAAAGGCCTTTTCCACGCGGCCTTAAGTTTATCTATGTCGGTTGAAATTATCTCTCTTCCGCCTCCGCCGCGCACGCTGAAAGTCCGGCCAGGTGTCACTTTTCCGAGCTTCCATACCGGCACGCCCCTCATCGCCGCAAGGAACTTCTTCTCATCTTTTACCTCTGCCACGAAGCGCGAATTAGATTCTGAGAATAACAACACATGGTCCCTCAGGCATTCCTGGTCTTCCGGTATCGGGGCCTTGAGCGCTATATCCATGCCGAGGTCTCCTGCGAAAGCCATCTCCGCTAAAGCAACAGCCATGCCGCCGTCGGAACAATCATGGCATGATGCAATGATCCCCTTCTCGATAGTCTTATTCAGCGCCTTCATAAGGCTTTTAGCGTATAGAGGGTCTACTTTCGGTATGGAATTACCCGTGTATCCAAGCATCTTGTAATATTGCGATCCGCCCATCTCATCGCGCGTGAGGCCTATAAGATAAATAGCATTTCCGGCTTTCTTCGCGTCCATGGTGACGGCTTTAGCAGTGTCATCCATTACGGTTATGCAAGATATGAGAAGCGTCGGAGGTATGGATATGGTCTTGTGGCCCATGGCATATTCATTGTTGAGGCTGTCTTTCCCTGATATGAATGGGACGCCGTAAACCTTTGCCATATCATAACAGGCTTGCGATGCCCGAACCAGCCCGCCTAGCCTGTCAGGCTTATTGCAATTGCCCCAGCAGAAGTTGTCCAATATCGCGGCCTTCTCGATATTGCCGCCCACAGCTGTCACTTGCCGCAATGCTTCGTCTATGGAGCTTGCAGCCATCCAGTATGGGTCGATCTTTCCATAGTCGATATTTATGCCGCAGGAGAGTATTATGCCTTTCTTTGAATCCAGGCGCGGCCTTGTTATGCAGGCGTCGCCCGGGCCATCCTCGTGTTTTCCCTGAAGAGGCTTCAACACGCTGCCACCCTGCACTTCATGGTCGTATTGCCTTATGATCCACTCTTTGGAAGCCACGTTCGGCATGGACATCAGGTTTAATAAGTCTTTGGCATAGTCTTTCTTTTCCCGTATCCTCGGTTCCTTGAAGACCGGTTTCTTCCAGACAGCCTTCCGTTTTACGTTAGGGACGCCGTCATGGATGAATTTCATGGCCATGTCACAGACGAGATCGCCTTCGTAGAACAGTCTTAAGTGCTTATCTCCGGTGAAGCGGCCTATTACGGTGGCTTCAACATTCTCATTCTCAAAGACGCTTTTAAGCTTCCCGATCTTTTTAGGATCTACCGAGATGACCATCCGCTCCTGGGCTTCGGATATCCATATCTCGTCATGTCTTAAGCCTTTATACTTGAGCGGCACTTTATCGAGATGGACCTCTGCGCCAAGCTCCTCACCCATCTCTCCTACGGCGCTAGAAAGTCCGCCGGCCCCGCAGTCCGTTATCGCTGTATATAACCCGAGGTCGCGCGCCTGCAGTATGGTGTCCGTGACCTTCTTTTCCTGGATGGGGTTGCCTATCTGGACGCACGAACCCGATACTGTCTCCGATTCGTGGGTAAGCTCGCCTGATGAGAATGTCGCGCCGTGTATGCCGTCCCGCCCCGTCCTTCCGCCGACAACGACCACTAGATCGCCTTTATTGGCTTTCTTGAATGCCGTGTTCTTCGGCAGTATGCCGACATTGCCGCAGAATACGAGCGGATTTCCTACGAAGTCCTCGTCGAACAGGACCGCGCCGTTCGATGTAGGTATGCCCATGCGGTTGCCGTAATCCCTGACCCCCGCTACAACGCCCTTCATGATCCTCTTGGGATGTATGGCGCCTTTCGGCAGCCTGTTGTATGGGTGGTCAGGCAGGCCGAAACAAAATACGTCGGTATTGATGATCGGTTTCGCGCCCATCCCGGTCCCGAGAGGGTCCCTTATGACTCCGCCGATACCTGTGCCGGCGCCTCCGTAAGGTTCGAGGGCCGACGGGTGGTTATGCGTTTCCACTTTAAAGCAGACATCGTATTTGTCGTCAAAACGGATTATTCCGGAATTGTCCTTGAATACTGAGACGCACCAAGGCTTGGCTAACTCCTTCGTCGCTTTCATGACCGTGTTCTTTAAGAGGTTGTCTATGATCTTGCCATCGTATTCGATAAGCCCGCGGAATGTCTTGTGCTTGCAGTGCTCCGACCATGTCTGGGCTATCGTCTCAAGCTCGCAGTCGGTCGGGTTCCTCCCGAGCTTTTTGAAATATTGTTTTACGGCGCGCATCTCGTCGAGGCTCATGAACAGCTGGCCTTCTTTTGATATGCGCTCCAGCGCTTTATTGCTTGCGTTGATGATATTGAAGTGGTTCAGCTGGAATTTGTACGGCGGAGGCTCTGGGGCTATGCCCGATTTTCCCGTGACGAGGTGCTGTATGACCTTATTGTACAGGATCTTTTCGGCTATTGAGCGTATCTCGCCGTGCGAGAGGCTCCCCTTTATGAGGTATTTCTTCGCGGTCCTTACGGTGCGGATGCCTTCGACGCCAAGATCCAATATGGCTTTTAGGGCGCTATCCTCGACAGGGTCCATCACGCCAGGATTATAAGCCACCTCGACAGCCTTATAACATTTTTCGTCGGATACATTACCGTCATAGCTGTAATCCTGAGTGACCGGATCGATCAGGAGGTTTTCGCAGATATCCTTTATGTTGCGATCTTCCAGGTCGCCTTCTAATAGATAGACCTGGACATACTTGACTTCTTTTACTTTCTTGCCAAGGCCGAGATCATGGATATCCTTCTTTACGCTCTGGCCCATAGCGTCGTAAAATCCGGCCTTCTCTTTTACTTCAACTCTCCAGATCATCCTACTCCCATTCGATGGTCGACGGCGGCTTGGAGCTTATGTCGTAAGCCACGCGGTTCACGCCCTTGACCTCGTTTATTATCCTGTTCGATACTTTACCCAGGACATCATACGGTATCCTGGCCCAGTCGGCAGTCATGCCGTCAACGCTTGTGACAGCCCTTATCGCGACGACATTCTCGTATGTCCTTTCGTCGCCCATTACGCCGACCGACTTTATGGGCAGAAGCACAGCGAACGCCTGCCATATCTTATCGTAAAGATTTTCTTTGTGCAGTGTTTGTATGAAGCGGTCATCGACCTCTCTTAATATGTCGCACCTGTCTTTTGTGATATCTCCCAGGATCCTCACCGCAAGTCCGGGCCCGGGGAAAGGATGCCTGCCCAGGACCTCCTGAGGTATGTCCAGCTCTTTTCCCACCCGCCTTACCTCGTCTTTAAAGAGATATTTTAACGGTTCTATCAGCTTTAAGTTCATCTTCTTCGGCAGTCCGCCGACATTGTGGTGCGTCTTGATCGTGGCGCTCGGACCGCCGAATGCCGAGCGTGATTCTATGAGATCCGGATAGAGCGTGCCCTGAGCCAGGAACTTCACGTTGCCTATCTTCTTGGCCTCCCTGTCGAAGACCTTTATGAAGGTGCGTCCTATGATCTTTCTCTTTTTCTCAGGTTCGGTTACGCCTTTAAGCGCTTTCAGGAATTCTTCCGATGCGTCGATACAGCGCAGGTTTATCTTGAAATGCTTCTGGAATATTTCTCGGACGACCTTTGCCTCGTTCTTTCTCAAAAGGCCGTTATCGACGAATATGCAGGCCAGCCTGTGGCCGATAGCTTTATGTATCAGCACTGCGGCTACCGATGAATCCACGCCTCCGGACAGCCCGAGGACGACCTTGTCCCGCCCCGCGGTCATCCTTATCTCGTTAATGGTATCCTTGATGAATGATTTCATCGACCAGTCGCCGCGCGCCCTGCAGATGCCTTTTACGAAATTCTTCAGTATCGCCTTGCCGTGGCGCGTATGGGCGACCTCGGGATGGAACTGGACGCCGAAAAGTTTTCTTTCGAAATTCGCGAATGAAGCTATGGCAGTGTTGTGCGACATCGCAAGCCTCGTAAAGCCCTTAGGCATCTTCTTTACCTTATCCCCGTGGCTCATCCATGTCACGCTGTCCTTCGGGACGCCTTTATAAAGCATGTCATGGTTTAATACTGTGAGCGTCGCGCGTCCGTATTCTCTTGAGGGCGCATGCTCGACTGTCCCGCCGAGCGTCTTTGCCATGAGCTGCATGCCGTAACAGATGCCTAGGACCGGTATGCCGAGAGATAAAAGCCTCGGATCGCAGGTAGGCGCGCCCTTTTGGTATACGCTCGCAGGCCCGCCGGACAATATTATGCCTTTTACTTCAGAGAGGTCTATTGAATCGGCGGATATGGTCGGCGGGACTATCTCGCAGAATACATTCTCTTCGCGCACTTTTCGCGCTATAAGCTGGTTGTACTGGCTTCCAAAATCTATTATGAGTATGCTCTCTTTGCTCATTTTTTTATCCCCATGCAGCATTTCTTCTCTAGGGCCTTCTTTGAAGGTGGCTTACATATCTTTGTCGGGTAATTCCCGGTAAAGCAGGCCGTGCAGAACTCTTCTTTAGGCAAGAGCATCGAGTTCAGCATTCCGTCGAGGCTTAAATATTCAAGGCTGTCGACGCCTATGTAATTTTTTATCTCTTCGACGCTATACCTGGCCGCTATGAGCTCCTTCTTCGTCGGGAAGTCTATTCCGTAGAAACAAGGCGATATGAGCGGCGGGCAGCTTACGCGCATGTGTATCTCTTTTACGCCGGCGCTCCTGAGCGTCCTTACCCTGCCCTTCGACGTAGTCCCTCTCACTATGGAGTCCTCGACTATGACTACGCGTTTTCCTTTTAAGACGTCGGTAATTGGATTAAGTTTGATCTTGACCTTGAAATCCCTTATGAGCTGGCTCGGCTGTATGAATGTCCTTCCGATATAATGGTTCCTGACGAGCGCCATCTCGAAAGGCAATTTCGACTCTTCGGCATATCCGAGCGCGGCATAAGTCCCTGAATCCGGCACAGGCAATACCATGTCGGCCTCTACGGGATATTCCCTTGCGAGAGCTTTGCCAAGATTCTTTCTCGAAAGATACACGCTCTTCGTGAATATATTTGAATCAGGCCTCGAGAAGTATATATATTCGAATATGCAGAATGCGTGCTTCTTCGCTTCCGGCTGCTTGAGGGATGTTAAGCCGTTCTGGTCGATCACGACCGTCTCGCCCGGCTCGACATCTCTTACATATGTAGCCTGGAGTATGTCTAGCGCGCATGTTTCGCTTGCCACTACATAGGCGTCTCCGAGCTTTCCTATGCAGAGCGGCCGGAAGCCTTGAGCATCGCGCATGGCATATATCTTGTCGTTTATCATGAGGACGAATGAAAATGCGCCCTCAAGCTTCGCGCTTAAAGGCACGATCTTGCCGACATAGTCATTCTTGTGGTCCCTTACGAGGAAGTGGACTATCAATTCTGAATCCATGGTGGTCTGGAGTATCGAGCCTGAATCCTCGAGCTCATTCCTCAGCTCGACGGAATTGGTGAGATTGCCATTATGCGCTACAGCTATGAATCCTCTTTTATGGTTTACCAGGAGCGGCTGGACATTCTTTACGGTGCTGGAACCTGTCGTCGAATACCTGACATGGCCTATCGCCATCGGGCCTTTCAGTTTCTTTAAATTGGCCTCATTGAACACATCCCCGACCTTGCCCATTCCCTTGTGCTGATGGACCTTCTTGCCGTCGAAACTTACTATGCCGGTCGATTCCTCGCCCCGGTGCTGGAGCGCGTATAGCGCAAGGTATGCTAGCTGAGCAGCGTTCTTATGGCCGTATATACCTACTACACCGCAATATTCTTTCACAACCACTCCCCTCTATTTAGCTTTTTTGTGATATTCCTGTATCGCCTTGACGCCGCTATCCGGTTTTTTTATCAGGTGCTCTATGCCATTGACGGAGGCTTGCGCGCCGGAGACCGTAGTTATGAGCGGTATTCCGTAAGCTATCGCCTGGGATCGTATCTTTACCTCATCCCCCTTTGTCGTTTTTCCGGACGGTGTATTTATCAGCATATTTATCTTCCCGTCCTTGATGAGGTCGATTATGTTCGGCCTTCCCTCGTCAAGCCTTGGCAGGACATGGACGTCTATATCATTGCTCTTGAGCGCATCGGCTGTCCCTGATGTCGCGAATATCTTGAATCCCAGGTCTGCGAGCTTTTTTGCCACGAATATGATATTTCGCTTATCCTGGTTCTTTACGCTTATAAAGACATTCCCCTTCTTCGGGAGTTTCTGCCCGGCGGCTATCTGGCTCTTCGCATAGGCAGCGCCGAATGTGGTATCTATGCCCATGACCTCGCCTGTAGATTTCATCTCGGGACCCAGTATCGCGTCTACTCCTGGGAACCGCGCGAACGGGAATACGGATTCTTTGACTGTAACATAATCTATCTTCTTCTCTTTATCGAATCCGAGCTCCTGCAGGGTCTTGCCGACCATGATCTTTGTCGCGAGTTTCGCAAGCGGTACGCCGATGGCCTTGCTTATAAAGGGTATCGTCCTGGACGCGCGCGGGTTCACTTCAAGGACATATACGATATTGTTCTTTACTGCATACTGCACATTCATGAGCCCTTTGACGTTAAGTTCTTTTGCCATCGCATAAGTATTGCGCCTTATCACTTCGATGATGTCTTTGCCGAGCGTGTGCGGCGGCAGGACCATGGCGCTATCGCCTGAATGTATGCCGGCCTCTTCGATATGCTCGAGTATCCCGCCTATTACGCATGTCTTGCCGTCTGCAATGGCATCGACATCTACCTCTATCGCATCCTCGAGGAACTTATCTATAAGTATCGGGCGTTCCGGCGATGCCTCGACAGCCTTCTCCATGTAATCGCAGAGCGCCTTCTCGTCATAGACTATCTCCATCGCCCGTCCGCCCAGGACGAACGAAGGCCTCACTACGACAGGATACCCTACCCTGGAAGTTACGGCCTTGGCCTCTTCGAAAGAGGTGGCTGTGCCATTGTCAGGCTGTACCAGTTTCAATTTCTTGATCATCTGTTGGAAGCGCTTGCGGTCTTCGGCTATATCGATGGAGTCGGGGCTCGTGCCGAGGATATTCACGCCGGCCCTGGACAGGGCTCCGGATATGTTCAGCGGCGTCTGGCCGCCGAACTGGACGATCAGGCCCATCGGTTTTTCAATATCGACTATACTGAGCACGTCTTCGACCGTGAGCGGCTCGAAATAGAGCTTATCCGAGGTATCGTAATCGGTAGAGACTGTCTCTGGGTTGCAATTGACCATGATGCTCTCTATGCCTTCTTCTTTTAATGCGAAAGAGGCATGACAGCAGCAGTAGTCGAACTCTATGCCCTGCCCTATCCTATTGGGTCCGCCACCCAGGATCATGACCTTTTTATTGCTAGATATCTTGTCTTCCTGTAATTCTTGCTTGGGATCCATCGTATTTTCCGTATTAAATAGAAAAGGCCAGCAGAGACGACAGTCCCTCTGGCCACTTCTTTGTGGGTTGCATAATACAGCTACTCGCTGTCCGGCTTATACTCCCCTTTGTTATAAACATTAAATATTTCCGAAACAAATGCGTTTAACATCTCTCCACACTCCTTGGAATGTGCGTTTTCTTCATCAAGCCGAATTGTAGCACGGCCTATATGATGTGTCAAGGGGAATTAGCAAAATATTATACTATTAGTAGTATATATGGCGGGGTGGAACAACTAGTGCCTTTTATGCCTTTGTGGAGATGTATTCAGAGATGCGCCTGTACCGCTCTTCCATCTCGCGCGGGTCATATCTTTCCGAGCTCGGGGCAAGGCTTATTATGAGGAATGCAGAGTCGCTTGCGGATATGTCTTTTATGTTGATCTGGGCCTGGTCTATCTGCATCGTCTTTATGACGTCTTTTATCTCTTTAACGCTGTAATTTTTGAGGTATTTGGCAAGCGACATAGTGATGATCTCAAATAGCGGGTAGTAGTGGAATGTGGGATCAAATCCTTTATCGGCTATTAATACGGTCATGATAGTCTGGCCCTGCACCATATATTTTTGAGACTCCGGAGCAAAGGCGAATATTGCATTATGGGCCTTGTCATCAGGGTCTACATTCCTTCTCTCCAGCTGTTCTGCAAGGTCTTCTCTGGAGCTGTAAGAAGGCACTATGACCATGTTCTTGAGCAGCTTATCGAAGCCTTCCTTATCCTTTAATGCCTCCAGCTTTCTCAGGATCGGCAGAAGCTTTTTGGCTCTCGCGCCGCTCACGTCTTTATGGAATGCCAGGACCAGCCGCTTGCCGGAGAGCTGGACAGATATCATCGCGCCGATCATGTTGCGGGTCAATTCTTTGGGGTCGCGGATGTCGCGCAGGTATGTGTCAGCGGCGGCCTTGGTATTTTGGCTGCCGTCGATCAATTCATCCAATGCCTTCATGGCATCGTCCACCTCTCTCAGATATTTTGAATGCCTCGTCAATTCCCTCGCTATGGATATATTGTCGATCTGGCCGGTCTTCCCCAGATGCTTGTAGGTCGGGTCGCGCGAAGGCTGGTAGGCGCTCTTGGCCTTGTCAAAGGATCCTTTAAAATCTGATAGCGTGTCTGCAAAGGCCGGGTCGATGCTTCTCATGTTGATCAATATTCCAAGCCCTCTTATCGCAGAGTCGAGCCAGAGTTTGTTGGAGGAGCCGGCAAAATTCGTCATATTCCTTTTAATGTTCGCCAGGTCCGTATGGCCGGATGAAAGCATGACCGCTTTTGTTGCGGCATCCATATTTTCTTCTGCGGTAGCGGCATCTTCTTCCTTCTGCACGGTTTCGAAGGCCTTTCGCTCTGTCTCGCCGATCAGGGCTTCGAGGTCTTTGTCTTGCGTCTCCACGAGGTCCATGGATCTGGAATCGCTGTTTTTGCCGCCGGCTTTATCTTGAAGATCCAGAGATATGGTAGTGGCGCCTATCCTCTCCCTTACGGCATTCACCGTCCCTATGCTCATATCTATAGCCCTGGCGATCTCGCCGGACGGGATGCTCATATCCGCAGGATCCAGCCCCGCCTTCTCGCAGCCCTTTATAAATGTTATAAATGTATTGCGAGGGAGCCTGACGATGTTCTTCTCTTGGTCGATATATTCGAATATGCGATTCTTTATCCACCATGTAGCGTATGTAATGAATTTTGCCCCTCTTCGCGGGTCATATTTCTCAGTTGCCTTCAAAAGGCCCTCATTGCCTGCGTTTACCATCCCCATAAAGTCTACGCCCAGGCGCGAGTATTTCTTCGCTATCGAGAGCGGGGCCCTGTAATTGGCTTGGATCAATCTTTGCCGCGCGGCAATATCTCCAAGATTCATGAGCATGGTCAGCCTGAGATCCCCCAGATCGGTCAGCATCGGGTATCCCATTACCTCTTTTATATATTCACCGACGCTGTTATTGGAAACAGGCATGGTCTTCTTTATTTCGGGATCCATTGGTTTATACGTAAGAGCGTCGGGTATGCTCTCAAAGAAACTCTTTCCCGCGGCCATTACAGCTTCCGAATAGTAGCCCTTATACCCCAGGATGTCGACCAGTTTCTTTGTTAATGCCAAAGTCTTGTATTCGTCCGGGAACTCTGCAAGTATGCGCATCGCCGCGATATTCTTAAATGCCCCTGTGGCTGAGGCGTCATTCAAATCGAGAAGTTTCATCGTATCATGGAGTATGGTCTTTGCCTGGCGCTTTGATTTATATATTCTTTCTCTAAAATATGCTATGGCCTTAGCTTCACCATCTTTATCTTCCCTCACGATCGAATCAGCCAAGGTCTTTAAATAGAGATCGAAACGGCCTGTCTTTTTGATAGTTTCCGGCTGTTTCAACTGCTCCCGCGCGGCAAAGTATCCATCCAGAGCTTTGTTATAGACCATATTATCGGGTCCGCTTTTATCCTTGATCTCTGCCCAGGCCTTTAATGCCCCTCCGAAGAAACCGCTGTCTGTAAGCTCTCTGAAACTGGCTATGAGCTGATATTGAGGTAACATCTCCTTCATGGAATCATACTTCTCCAACTCTGCATAAGATGGCTCGTCTTTTGTGAGGAACTCCTCGATGGGTTCATAGGATGCGTCTGCTTCTTCGAATATCGCGACAAAGCCATGCACGGTTTTAGGGAAATCAAGATCAGCGTATCTTAGCTGTGCCAATAGTTTCAACCCCTCTTCCGCAAGATCATGCCACTGTGGGTTGCTATTTCTGGCAAGCTCAAGCATCTTTGCTTGGCATAACAATAATTTATCCTTAGCGGAAGTTGCAGCCCCGGATCCTTGAACCGCTATCAGCCGTTCGAATTCTGCCAGTTTCGCTTGATTCGACGACAGTTCTTTACGGATCATATCTCCCTGCATTTTCAAAAGGCCCGAAGTCATGAGATACGTGACTAATTGCGCGGGCGTGCCGGTCCGCGCGAATTGTTTTACCTGTTCAGCGTTCATTCCTCCGCCTATGGGCTGGGTTTTTGCCAAGAGCTGTTTTTTAGTGACCTCGAGAGTGATATATGTGCCCTTATTGACAGCGCTTTCTCCTGTTTGCATGAATTTGTTCTGCACAGGATCATATGTCCAAGTCTTGCCTTTTGTCTGGTAGACTATGCTGCCTTTTGTGAATGGAGACCATTCCGCGGTCAAGGCCCTGAAGCCATGCCCTCTTTTGTCGCTTGCCGTAGACTCTGAGAAGCTCTTGGCCCTTTCCCGCTCCATGTCTTCTATTCCCTTGCCCAGATCTCTTGCCACAATACGGAGGAGCACATCGTCGGTTGTCTTCTTCGCCTCTATCTTCACTACGCCGCCATCGCCGCGCTTGATGCAGTTAGTGGCCAGCTCGTAAACGGCTCTTCCTATGTCGCCGAATACACCTCCGGGTAGAGTGCGGTCGGCAAGATATCCTTCAGCTACGGCCCTGGCTTTTTGTTCAGCCGCTACCGCCTGTATCTTATGGCCTGATTCATCGACTGCTTGCGAGATCGCCGGTAATATGTAGATCTCGCCTGAGTCCTGACCTATATTTTTGGCGGCATCCGGGATGATGTCAGCAGTTCCGGCCGGTGTCGCAAGGAAACGCCTTAAAAGATCCTGAAGCAATAGATCTTCAGCGGAACTAGCGCTTGGCGCAGGCTCATTATCCCATGCTCTTCTCAGCGTAGATATGTACCGTGCAAGTTCAGGTCTGGCAGAGACCAGGTCCTCGTATGTTCTGTTGCGCAGCGCTTCCGCCGCTATATACACATAAGGATCTATATCGATCGTGTCAGGGTCTATCGCATACCAAGGACTGATGTTTTTCGCTCTCTCCAGCTCTTCAACGACTATAGCATCATCGCCAAGCTTTGCTTTTACGTCAGCGGTAGGCATTATATCGACAACATACCTATTTTTTATCAGGAGGAACCAATGTTCGGAAACTCCGTCCATCTTGCAGACCAGCCGGATGCTATCCTTGGTGACTATCTTTTCAAGAACCTTGCCCAGCGTTCCATTGGCGCTTATGCAGCCCAGTTTCATGCCTGTGAAAAGATTTTTAAGTATATTTACAAGTTCGGATATCTTTGCTTTAAAATCATCATGCGGAATCCCCGCCATGCGGTCGAGCTTATCTTTGACCTTATCTCTGAACATCTTTTCATGATTAGAGATGGCATCGAGGTCGACCTTCACTTCTCTTTGAGAATACTGGAAAAGCCTGAGGGCTCTCTTGTGCCACGCGCGCATCTCATCATCCTCACGGATGAGCGCTTCAAGTTCGGACTTATCCAGGAGCTCCTCGACCTGCCATTTCTGGTATGGCGTAAGTTCGGTATAATTATTCGAGAATTTCTTTATGCCTTCAGCCCATGCTATTGTATGCGCCTGGTGGGGGCTGAAGCGCTTTCTCATATTGCGATGCGTCATCCAGTATATCTCGCGGGTCTCGTGATATATCGCTTCCTGGACCACATTATCCGGCAAAGCCTTATTTATCGCGATGATATGATCGTCGTTTTCACTATCAATATGGAAGGCGCCCATCTTCTTTGCGCGCGGCCCGAAAGTCTTTTCAAAATCTACGAACATCGTCTTTGCTTCTACGCCTTCAATTGAGACAAGGGTCCCTTCGTTGCGCGCCTGTCTTTCAAGGGCCCTTCTCTCGGAGCCCGTCAATGTGAAACTTTTCTTGGGCCTCATGCCCAGCTCTTTCATGCTGCCACCCTGGTTCAGGATCAATTGAGCTACCCAGCTGGTTATACCTTTACGCTTCTCCAGGAGCGCTGTTGCAAAACCGGGACGGTCTATTATTTTATAAAGCCATTTTGAAAATAGCCCTTCGCTCTTTCCAAGGCATTTTTCGCGTTTGAACCTCTGCTCTTCGGCAAACAGGGCATCCATCATTTCCTTATGCTTCTGCTTTCCCAGGGTGTCATTGGCCGGATTTCCATATCCTATCCTCTCCGCTGGAAGCTGCTTCTCTATCTCCTTTATGTATTCATCTATCAATAATTGCCTGAAGCTGAAAGCGGATAATAGCTGCAACGCCAGGGTGCGGCCTTTTGTCGGAGGCCTGCTCAGGTATACGTTTCCGGAATCCGGGTCCATATAATAGCCGATCCCGCTTTTTTTGACGACAGGATCCTGATTGCATACGAATATGCCTCTTGCGCCTTTCACGTATTCTTCGTCACCCGCCATCTGGTAGATCAGCTTAAGCGTGGCGTCGATATGTGACATCCTTTCCAGATAGACGAGGCCGTCTTTGGAGCCTCTCTCTTTGGCGCCTTCCAAGAGCTCGATCTCCTCTTTTTTATCCAGAAATTCCTGTGACCGGAGTACCTCTTGACGGATCCCGTCTATTTTGCCGGCCAGGTGCCCGCCAAGAGTCTTGGCGCCGCTCTCTGCTACCGCAAGGTGCTGGATAACATTTCCGAAATATTCTATATAGTGCTTATCATTCCCGTCAGGCACCTTGAACGAGCGCAGTAATTCTATGGCCAGTATTATGTTTCTGACCCTATCGATCAGAACATCTCCGTTTATATCCGCTAAGCTGGTATTTGCGATCTCGGATGCACGGTTGCCGTAATCTATTATCTCCTGCTTTGTGTTATGCAGTCCTGCCTGGATCGTTGACACGCCGCTAGACTCGGCTTCTACTTGGAGATCCTGTTTTAACCCCTTAAGATAGTCTATCGCGACGGTAAATATGGCCTGGTCCACGTATGTTTTTTGGACCTGGATCTGAGGGAGCTTCATAATGCCGATCGATTCGAGCATCTCTTGGCCTGACTTAGGCATATTGTTTTCATCATTTATTATAGCGGCGCCGAGACTTTGGTGCGTCTCGAGGGGTCTCTTATACACCGACAGATAGTCTGATATTGAATCCGGCAGCTTAACCTCATCCAGCTTTGTGAATCTGCCGATATTCCCCACTTCGTTTATTACGAAGACAGCGCCAGGTTTCATCTCTTTGAGAAGCTTCTCTTCCAGGCGCGCCTTAACCTTAAAATTCTTCATATTGCCATAGTTTGGCCAGAATATATATATGACGTCGTATTTCGAAAAATCCTCATCAAAGAAATCCTTGTTCATAAGCTCTGTGTTCTCAAGGTCTATCTGTTTTCCGAGATGAAGACGGCATGTTTTTGATTCTTCGTAAAGGCTGGGCGAAAGCTCGATACCGGTGACATGTTTTGCAAATTGCGAAAATTTAAATACCGTCTCTCCATTGCCGCTGCCCAGGTCCAGGACATTCTCTTTTCCGGTCAGGAACGCCTTCGCGACATCCAGTACTATCCTTGTAGAAGAAGAAAGGAATATCCCGTCGCTCTCCGGAACATCGGCCGCATAGGTTATAGTCCCCCTGCGCTGCCCGTTGTCATAGTATTCAGCGATCGCATCCACTATGCGCCTCCGGACCAGTATATCATTTATATCCGCCGGTCCTTTGCCGTTAAGGCTCGTCCAATAATAAAGGCTTATCCTGGGTTTCTCATCACCGAAATAAGGCGTTACTCTTTCACCGTCTATATAGACGGCTGTCGAGTAGCGGTCCTTTGAAAGCATGTAATAGAGCTGGCTTTTCCACTTGCCATCATCTTTTAATTCAGAGAATTTAGCATTCGCGGATTCCGTGCCTCCGGTTATGGCCATGTTAGTTATGCTTCCGACAAAATGTATATTTACATCTCCCTCATGCTTTGGCAGGTATTCCAGTATGTCCTTAAATGCCTCCACGATGCAGCCATTGTAGAATTCGCCTGACAGGATGATGTCCTGCGGCACGCCGCCGGCGAATAGTTTTTCCATGATATCGTGGTCGGCCTTGCTGTCTATATTCCTCCGCAAATCCATATTGCCGGTATCTGAGTGGACCTTGACGATCCCTTGAGGCAGATACTCGACCTCATTACCGTGCATGGCTGCAGGATATGCGAGTATGATGCCTTTGTCGAAGGCGATGCCGGCATCCTTCACCTTGGAAAGCATGGCGCCGTAGGCATTGCGGTTATGCACTTCTATGGCTATAGTCCTTGGCTTTTCCGGCTGAATTCGGTCGGGTTGGACGGGCTCGGGTCCCTTTACGCTTTGACTTATAGAATGGACGCGCGTCTTATGCCGTATTTTTTTAATGATCACATATGCGAATATTAATGCGATAGTTGCCAGCCCTGCCAATATGGGCGCATTCTGCCATTCTAGCGCGCCGAAAAATTCAGTCACTATAGGCGGCAATGCCATTAATATGAACGGATTGACGCTTAACAGATGCGTCGGTCTATTGCGCCTGGCGGCGATAGCTTCGTCCATCTGTTTCTGCATCTTGGGATGGAATTTATATATCGTAGCTTCGCGGGGCAATTTACATAGCTCATTAATAATAGATCCGCGCAATCTTGCATAGCTTATATGAGCCTGCATGAGAGCGGAATATATCTTTTTTAGCGAGTCTTCATCGGGCTGGTCATCTCTCGTCTTGCGCACTATTCCGTCAGCAAGCTTGATCAACTTCCTGACAGCATCCATTATCTCAAGCTCGTGCTCTCCTCTGCGTTCCAGGATGTCGGAAAGCTTTCCTATTGATATGCGCATCTTCCAGCCCTCTTGGGTTAGCGACGAAGATGCGTCGTGCATATTTGATTTACGCATTTCCGCTGTCTTGACGGCGTCTTTAACCATGTCCGATATGTCGCCGGACAGACCCTTCGCTTCGGCCGATGACCTGACCTCTTCCAATGCTTTTATGATAGCGTCCAGTTCATTGATCTTTCGCGTCTTTCTTAGCGACTTCAGCAGCTTCTCTATCTTTGCTTTGGCCGCTTTCTCCATTTCGTGTTTTTCTAACCTGCCGGGCTTACCTTCCCTCATATCCAGAAGGTCTATTTCTATGCTGTTCAAGGCAGAGATGACCTCTTTAGCCGTTATTTTAAGCATCGTTCCTATCTGCTTGTGGTCAAAACCCATAAGATAGTGGTTCACTATTCGCCAATCATAAGCCCCCAGCCTGACGGCGGGTACTGAAAGATAGAGTTGCCTGAATGCATTACGGGCGCTTGCCGCTTTCTCATAAGCTTCTATTATGCTCGATCTTTGCGTCTCCGCTCTCTCGATGGCATCTTTCGCCATATTCACGATCTTGAGAGACAGGGCCTTCTCTTCGGCCGATCTTTCGATATCTTTTAATGCCGATATGATATGGTCTACGCGCGCGGCAACTACGGTTGCTTTGAGAGAGTCTATCAAGCGCTTTATTTTATCGCTCGCCTCTCTTTCAGCCTTGTACTTACCGACCCTGTTGAGTTTGCCCTCGGCCATATCTTTTAGTTCTTCCTGGATCCTCTTTACGGTAGCCTGGGCCCAGGCCCCGGTGAAGTTAAATATTTTTCCGATACTTACGCAACTGAATCCTTTAATGTAGAGATCGATCACCTGCCTGTCCCTTGGTTTTAATCCGGAGATGAACTCCTCTAGGCACAGCCGCATAAAGGCATTATCGAATGAATATTTTATCGACGGTATGCTGAGATGTTTCCTTGAAATAGGTTTTTCCATCACTATGTAGTCATCGGGCGCTTCCAGTATATCTCTTATTTTTTTTGGAATGCGAGGTTCCTTTGGCTGGCCTTTAGACTTAGACGCCTTTTTCGGCGTCATCCTTGTCTGCTTATCAATTATCAGTTTACCATCGTTCCAAACCGATCTTAGCGTTCCTTTTTTGCCATTCTTCCGTTCATAATCGAAGATAAGCGCTTTTCTTCCGGATCCATCTATGCCGATCTTCAAATTTAACAGAACAAGGTCTTTCCCTGCGCCTATCCACCTATCTTTACCTGTGGTCGCTCCGTCCGGTAGCGGGAATTTTGAGCTGAAGACGCC
Source organism: Candidatus Omnitrophota bacterium (assembly GCA_020057115.1). GTDB lineage: Bacteria > Omnitrophota > Gorgyraeia > 2-01-FULL-45-10 > 2-01-FULL-45-10 > JAGVGJ01. The sequence continues at coordinate 25,909 of JAGVGJ010000025.1, forward strand.
GAACTTCATATTGACCAGGCAGCTTATGTCACCTATCTCCACTTCCGTGGCGCCGCTGTCTATGGCAGCGTAAGCGGTTTTTATCTTAGCTATGGCCACTTCTGCGGCGGTTAAGAACTTGTCTTGTTTCCATGCAAGCCTTGATACTCCTGTTTCACCGCCTATCTTCTTATAATCGAATACCAGGACTATTTCACCCGCTTCTCCCTTCTCTATCCTTAGATCTAAGGCGGCAAGGCCATAGCCAGTGCCAATAGCTTTGCGTTTTGTAATTCTCCCGCCATCAGGAGTTGGGAATATCTCTTTTAGGTCTCCGTGGTTCACGTCGGCAAGGCAACTTACATCTCCTATCAGTGCTTCGGATGCTGCGCCGCTATTGAGATTTTCGTAGGCGGCCCTTATTTTGACGATCGTATCTTTCTTGAGGATCGAACTGCCTGTTGCCATATCCGCGTCGCTTAAACCAGGCAACGGCAGATATATCCCGTCTGGTTTGTCTCGGTAAGTCTCATTGCTTTCCTCGGTGAGATTCTTTCCGTATTTTTCCGGCAAAAGCTTGCGCGCCCATTCCCTTAAGAAATATGTGCCATGGCGGTCGAAATCGGTTTCATTAAGAGCGTCTTTAGTCCCCTTAAGCGTCTGTATAATTGCCTGCTGGATCTTTTGGTTTATTATTTTTGAGGCACTCTTGTAAGTATAAACATTTTTCGTCCGTAGTATTCCTAATACCCACTCTTTGGGTATTTTTAAAGGCACTAAAACTGTAAATTCCGCGCCTTCAAAGTCAAAGATAACCTTAGTTCCCTTGGGTATTTTAATGATGTATATAAATCCGGAATAAGCAGGGCTCCGCTGAGAAAGCTCCGCGGATTTTGCCAAAGAAAAGGTAGTAGAGATAAAAGGGTCTTTGCCGGGTATGCCACGAATAACCCCTGTCACTGAAAGATCGATCAGCCCGCCCAATCCATTTTCAGTTAGCAGGGCCTTAAAACTTTTCTCCGTATGCGCCTTCCGAACAAGCGCTGCTTCTGGTTCAGGGTCTCCTGCGCCGCGCAAGACAAGCATGTCGTCGACAGTAATGAATATTTTCCTTCTACCCATATCTTCCAGATCTAATTTTACACCGAAGTATTCTTCGTCTTCGCTCCTTATCAATCTTGGCGTTTTGGTATCGGCTTGCGGTATTTTGTTATCTTCACTCATGTCCGCTTCGCAGAATGTCCTGGCCGGCTCTTCTCCGAGGTTGAACGCGATTTTGGTAAGCCTGTTCTTGAGGTTCTCTGAGTGGGCTATGGTTGCATGGTCCGCGTCAGGGATAAGTATATGTTTCGCCTCTTCGAGGATAAGACTTGCTATATCCTCGTCGGTTATGTTTTCGCAGGTGAACAATTTTTCGCCGAGCCATATCGCCCTATCGTTTGCGGAGACGCCCCTCTTTGTATGGGCAATGGGGCCATTCTCGTGGAGGGTGAAGCGGTCTTTTGCTATGAGGATGTCAACTTCCTGTGCCGTCCTGTATAATCTGGCCCGGAACTCATTTGGGCTTGAGTTCGCGGCTATCAATAATCCGGGCTGTAGCTTGAAGGTATCGGCGGCATGCCATAAGGCTCCGCCCGGACCTCTTATGCGCTTGAGCCTCTCATGCACCGTATTCCTAATGTTCCTGATGGCAGAGAGCGTGCTTATCTTTATAATGGCGCTCTGGAAGATGGATATCTTGCTGTCCGCAGGGCCTCGGACGATCTCCTTCTTATATATTTCAGGGGTAACCCCGTCTTTATTGACCCTGAAGACATTACCTGCGCGTATCTCTCTCCTTAAGGCATCATTCCGCTCCATGTGAAGTACCGACCGCGCGGCCATGTCGGGTGATGCGCCTCCCGAAGACGGTAATACCTTCTTAAGGAACCCCTTGGCTTCCACCGGGCCCATCTCTTCGACCCAACTTGAGAGGTCCTTTGTTTTTCCATCCATATCGATGAGCGGCTCTTTTATCAAGGCATCGATCTCTTCTTTCGTATAGCCCTCAGCCATTAACATCTTCCCGAAAGCGGTATTGCTATAAGACATGTCATCGAACCATATCTTTGAAGCCGAAAGTGTTTCCAAAGGTCCGTAGCCCATGCCGATTATTTTATAGTAGAATGTCGGCTCCCTGACGAGTTCGCGGTTTATATAGCGTTTTCTTACGCTGGTATCTTTGCAGTCCCGAGGTATGGCGTGGCCTATTACATTTTCCCTGAACTCCCTCTGGCCGATCACATTGCCGCGCCTTCCCCTCAGGAAGAGAGCCACGGTATTCTCCTTCTGCTCGATCGCCCTTAATTGGAAGCATACCCCGTTTATCAGCAGGAACGGCTTGCCGCCATCTATGTCTTTGTGGCTGACGCGCGCGACATACTTGCCTTTGTCGAGCCTCTTTATGCCGACCGCATTAGTATCATTGAAATAATTATCCTTATCATATTGCGCCTCCCAAAGATCTATTACGCCTTTCTTGCCCAATAACTTCTCAAGGTCATATGCTGGCACCATCTTCATCTTGTCAGGGTCTTCTCGGTATATCTTTCGCAGTCTATCCTTATCATCCTTGTTGAATAATTTTGCGCCCTCTCTTGCTACGCGAAACGCTAAGGGGTGGAGCCTTTCAAATATTTGTTTCAGCTCGACCCTGCTGCCCGAAGATATCGATATGCCTTCCAGGGAATATCCGGTCCTGAGTATCTGTTTCAGTATCCGGCCCATAACATACTCGCTGAATGTGCCTTCCGGCTTTATCCAGCACACTATCTCTTCATATCCTTCATAATCAGTCATCGGCTCCGCGGGAGGCACTTTTATGATGTCGACCTTTGTATTCTGCCCCACACCGGTTCCCCGCCTGTTTATGACATTCGCCGCGATCTTCCGGCAAGCAGTTCCGATGTAATTATTTACATGATGCCTCATCTGCTTGGATGCCTGCAGTTTGTGCAGATCGCATTGTTTTATCTCTTTCATCATCCCGCTCAAGGTCCTTATAAGTGCAAGCCTGGCTTTTATTATCGCCTTATTGTTAGCAAGGTCGCGCTCGCCTTCCTTGAACTTCCCGTCCTTGGAGTCTATCGCTATGCGGATCATCTCATCAAAAGAGGAGCGGAATTGTTTGATCAGCTCATCCCGGTATTTTCTGTATATAGGATACGCCCTCTTATCCTCTTCCGTGGCATCGGCAGTGCCGGAGCGCATTATCGATTTAAGATGGTAGAAAGTCGTATGCATATCATCGAAGGCTTCCTTCATCGTTTCAACAAGACTTTCGACATCGCTATCTATATAGGTATGTTTATAGCTCTTACTGCTCTCATCCGGAGATTCTGCCATGTATATGTCTTCGGCTCCAGTATATTCATCCTCGAGCTTGCTGCCAGCTTGAAGCCTCAGCTCATTGAGGAACCACGAGACATCGTTGAAAAGGTCCGTCTTCTCAAGAAATCGTATATTCTCTATTATTTCTTTAAGCTCCACCTTAGGGTCGAACATGATGAATCCTACCTCGAGATCGATCTTAAGGTGGCGTATTATGCGTATAGCAAGTTTCGTCTCTTTCAAGGTCAAGTCTTTATTGTATCTATCAAGCTGTGCCTTGCTTCCCGATTCAGCCCCTAAAAATATCTTTTTTAGTCCCGCCTTTTGTAGTTCCTTAAGGGCCTCGATCCTTTTCCTTCGCAATCCAGAATCTTTACTATCCTTTCTATTAAAAATTGAATTGGCGCGGCAAGAGATGGTGAAATTCAGTTTCTTGCCGGATCTCTCAAGGCCAAGTTCTGTAGATATCTTTTGGATGCCTTTGGCGAGCTCTATGACCCGGTCCAGGTTAGCGCCGCTTATGCCTATGAATTCTTCATCCGCGAAATCGAATGAATATATTCCCGCACTGGCAAGTTCTCTAACCTCGTAAAATATATGTTCAAGAGGGCGCTTCCTGAAAGATTTGAAGCCGTTAGCATTGGGCACGCAGTATTTGCATCTTCCCCATGGGCATCCTCTGGATGCTTCCAGATATGGCTTTGCGCCCTTCTTAGCAATTTTTATAAGCTCTTTTACGTCTGCCCTGGCAAGTTCCGCGATAGGCGGCATGTATATATTCGCAGGATCCGCTTTTTTTAGTTCATCCGATCCCAGCTGATTTCCGCGTTCCGTAAAATATATCGCTCCCGGATAGCGGTTCGCTTGCTCGTATGCGGCCTTCCCTTTTTCAGCCACTATTTTTGCTATTTCGCCAAGAGCCACCTCTCCTTCGCCCATGACTACAATGGCTTTCGGGAATGCGGAATTCAGCTTCTGCATGTCGCGGTAGTGCGCCAGCAGGGCTCCTCCCATGACTATGATAGGTCTGTCATCCGCAGGGAGCGCTTCTATCTCATTAAATAGGGCCTTGGCATTTTCAAGCGTTCCAAGGGCGAGGGATAAGGCCAGGACTTGCGGCCTTCGCTCCCGTATCTCTTTAGCTACGCTTTTGATCGTGAGGTCATGGTCGGCATACATATCGTGAATTTTTACATCATATTTGACGCGGGATCTGATCAAAGCTGCTTTTAAATTCCCTGATAGCGCATACAGGGCGGTAGTTATGGATCTTTGCGGGTGGCGGGATGCTGTAAAGCTGACAAGGTCGACCTTGATCGATTTCCTGGAGTTTTTGGTTATTCGCTGCTCAGGTACTTGGCTTAAGTGCGCTGTCGGACGTTCTTCTCCGGAACATCCGAATCTATTTAGCTTGAGCGATCTGTCATTCGTATCAATTACGGCGTTGTAGAGTTCCTTTTTACCATTGAAGGCCACCGTACAGCGAACAGTTGCAGCACCATCCTTAATCTCTCTGTTCGGGAAATCCAGATCTATCTCGGCGCCATCCAGATTCGTATAGTTTATTGGGAAGACAAAATTTCTGATATCCGGATAGGAGCGTATTATGTATTCGAGGTTTGCGCGGACGATATCATCCGCCTTCTCGGCGCGTATATTACGAAGGCCCTGGAAGAGCGAAGGTATCTGAAGATTGTATGCAGACTGGTTCCCCGAAACTATTTCAGGATTTGCCCATGCGATATCCTGGAGCAGAAAGGCGCCTATTAGAATTATGGATATGATTTTGAAAGCTATTTTCATTAGACCTTTTAAGTTTATGGTTGGAGTGAAAAACAAACTTGCTAATAGTTTAACACATAATTTATAAAATGCAAACCGATATATCTTAATTTTTTGTTTCTTAACAAATAAGACAAAAAAAATTTATTTTTTACTAAGAACCAAGACCTATGACCTAAGCAGGTCTCTCTATTTTATTTCTTCGCCTTCCCCTGACTCGCGACGGCAGCCATGGCTTTCTTGACCTCTTCCGGATCGCCAAGATAATAATGTTTTATCGGCTTCAGGTCTTTGTCAAGCTCGTAAACAAGCGGCATTCCCGTAGGTATATTCAGCTCGATGATATCCTTCTCCGAAACATTATCCAGATATTTCACAAGGGCCCTTAAGCTATTGCCATGAGCGGCTATTATTACTTTCTTCCCTGCTTTTATGGCGGGCGCGATAGTGTCATGCCAGTAAGGCATGAAACGCGCGACAGTGTCTTTCAGGCATTCTGTGACAGGAAGCTCGTTTTGTTTCAGGTCTTTATATCTCGGATCATTTCCGGGATATCTCGGGTCGGTCTTCTCAAGAGGCGGCGGCGGGACATCGTAACTGCGGCGCCATACGAGCACCTGATCCTCGCCGAATTTCGCAGCTGTCTCCGATTTATTAAGTCCCTGGAGGGCGCCATAGTGTCTTTCATTCAGCCTCCATGAATTATGGACAGGGATCCACATAAGGTCCATCTTCTCGAGCGTTATCCATAGTGTGCGTATGGCCCTCTTCAATACCGACGTGAACGCTACGTCGAATACATAGCCTTCCTTCTTGAGGACCTCGCCCGCTTTATTCGCTTCCAGGACACCCTTCTCCGAAAGGTCGACATCCGTCCATCCTGTGAACCTATTCTCTTTGTTCCAGTTGCTCTCTCCGTGTCTTAGCAGTACGACCTTATACATTGCGATCCTCCATTTTCTGGACCCTGGACCCTGGACCCTGGACCCTGGGCCCTGGATCCTACTACTGATCATACGTAGAATAATAATACGGCGTCTTGGCCTCGAATTCGGCCGCGCATGTATCGACGAGCTTGAATACAGGCTCTATCTTATGGGTCTTTCTTAATGCGGTAATATCATCGGATGTCTTATTGACGAGCATTCCAAGCTGCCTGTCGCTGAAACCATATTGTTTGGCTTTTAATAATAGTTTTGTCGGCAGGCTCCCTCCGAGCTCCGCTATCTCTCTTTCAAGCTCTACGATCTCTTTCATGTTATATAGGAACCACCTGTCTATTTTAGTAAGTTCGAATATCTTATCCATGGTTACGCCGGCTCGAAGCGCGTCTCCGACATAGAACACCCTCTCGGCATTCGGCGTTCTCAGCTTCTGGAATATCTTCTCAAGGGTTTCACCATCAGCTTTTATCTCTTTCAGGCAATCTTTGAATAATATAGTTTCAAGGCCCGACTTCTTTATCTCTAGCGACCTTAAGCCTTTCTGAAGCGCTTCCTTGAATGTGCGGCCTATAGACATCGCCTCTCCGACAGACTTCATGGCTATGGTCAACGTCGGGTCGGCCGCAGGGAACTTCTCAAAAGTAAATCTGGGTATCTTGACGACGCAGTAATCTATGGCAGGCTCAAAACACGCAGGCGTTGATCTCGTTATGTCATTGGGGATCTCGTCGAGCGTGTAGCCCACCGAAAGTTTCGCGGCTATCTTGGCTATCGGGAATCCCGTGGCCTTGGAGGCGAGCGCCGATGACCTTGAAACGCGCGGGTTCATCTCTATGACTACCATCCTGCCCGTATCGGGGTTAACGGCGAACTGGATGTTCGAACCGCCGGTCGCGACGCCTATCTCCCTTATTACGGCGATCGCCGCATTACGCATGATCTGGTATTCTTTGTCCGTCAGCGTCTGGGCAGGCGCGACCGTTATCGAGTCGCCGGTATGGACGCCCATCGGGTCAAAGTTCTCTATCGAGCAGATGATGACGACATTGTCCTTCAGGTCGCGCATCACCTCGAGCTCGAACTCTTTCCATCCGATGACAGATTCCTCGACCAGGATCTCGCTTATCATGCTGGACTCTAAGCCTATCTTGGCGAGCTCCCTGAACTCCTGTATGTTATAGGCTACGGCGCCGCCCGTACCGCCCAGGGTGAAGCTTGGCCGTATGATTATGGGAAAGCCTATTCTTTCCGCGACCTTGCAGGCATCTTCCAGTTTATATGCCTTATCGCTCCTGGGAAGGTCGAGGCCTATCTTTAACATGGCCTCTTTAAACAGGCTTCTATCTTCGGCTTTCTTTATCGATCTAATATCAGCGCCGATGGTCTCGACTTTATATTTCTTCAGGACGCCTTTTTCTGCAAGGCCTACGGTAGTGTTGAGCGCCGTCTGTCCTCCGAGCGTAGGAAGAAGCGCATCCGGCCTCTCTTTTGCTATTATCTTCTCGACGGCTTCGACCGTTATCGGCTCGATGTATGTCTTGTCAGCCATGTCGGGATCCGTCATGATGGTCGCGGGGTTTGAGTTGACGAGGATGACATGATATCCTTCTTGCCTCAATACCTTGCAGGCCTGTGAGCCTGAGTAGTCAAATTCGCACCCCTGGCCTATCACTATCGGGCCGGAGCCGATTATCAGTATCTTTTTGATGTCAGTTCTTTTAGGCATGTTATTTCATCAGATCCACAAACTTCCCGAAAAGATATTCCGCGTCTCTTGGTCCAGGAGCTGCTTCGGGATGGTATTGCACCGAGAATATCGGCAGTTTCTTGTGTCGCATTCCCTCGAGCGTCTGGTCATTCAGGTTGATGTGGGTTATTTCTATCTCTTTCTTGTTCAATGTATCGATGTCCACGCAGAAGCCGTGGTTCTGCACGGTGATCGCGACCTTTCTCGTTTTTAAGTCCATTACAGGATGGTTTCCGCCGTGGTGGCCGAACTTTAATTTGAATGTTTTTCCGCCGAACGCCTGTCCGAGCATCTGGTGCCCGAGACATATCCCGAATATAGGAAGTTTGCCTATAAGTTCCTGGGCCGTCTTTACGATGTGCTGGAGCGCTGAGGGATCTCCAGGGCCGTTAGACAGGAATAGCCCATCCGGATTCATCTGCAGGATCTCCTTCGATGTCGTGCTGGGAGGTACTACCGTGATGCGGCAATTATTCTTGGCAAGTTCTTTCAGCTGGTTATATTTTATGCCGCAGTCTATTGCCACTACCCTGTATTTGCCCTTGGGGTTCCATTCGAACTTCTTCGGGTGGATGACCTCTTTTACAAGGTCGCGTCCGATCAGGCCCAGGGAGGCCTTCGCCTTTTCGACCAGCTTCTTTTCGTCGGTCTCAGTTGTGGAGAGGACGGCTTTAAGCTCGCCCGCTTGGCGTATGTGGAGCGTGAGCGCCCTGGTATCTATCCCCTCTACAGCAACGATATTGTGCTCTTTCAGGTAATCGCCGAGAGTCTTCTTTGAGCGCCAATTGGAAGCTATTTTGGAATATTCTTTTACGACAAAACCTTCAACGAACGGCTTGTACGATTCCGCGTCTTCGTCATTGACGCCATAGTTGCCGATCAATGGGTAAGTCATTGTGACGATCTGCCCTTTATAGGAAGGATCGGTGATTATCTCCTGGTAGCCGGCCATCGCGGTATTGAAGACTACCTCGCCAAGTCTTTCTCCGGATGCGCCGAAAGACACACCTCTAAATATCCGTCCGTCCTCTAATGCGAGTATGGCGTTTGTCATAAGCTCTGTCTTAGGTCATAAAGAGGTTGCGGGATGTGAACTTGCCGTCTGTGGTAAGATTTACGCCAAGACGCTTCAGTCCGACCTCATCTCCGGGAGTCGGAATATGGGTCATATGTATCTCGCAATTCTTTAAATCTTTGAGTTTCTCCATCGCGACTTCGGCCGTGTGGTTTGTCGCAGCGCTTATCGAGAGCGCGATCAACGTCTCTTCCAAGTCCAGGCTTGCCGACTCCGAATTCAATATGCCCTCTTTCAATTTCGATATCTGGGCGATGATGTTGGGCGACAAGAGCAGTATCTCGTCGGGAATATTGGCCAGGACCTTGATAGCGTTAAGTATCAGGCTTGAAGCCGCGTGCATGAGCTTCGAGTTCTTGCCGGTCAGGATCCTGCCATCGGCAAGCTCTATGGCGGCTCCGCAGTATATGCTGCCATTCCCTTTTCCTTTAGCCTCAGCATCTTCAGCCGTTTTTCTCGCTATGGATACTACGGGCCTATCGGTGACCTTGACATTGTTCTCTTCCATGAGAAGCATGGCCCTGTCTACCGTCGCCTTCTTCTCGATACCTAACAGGTATTCCGTGTTATACCGGAAATATCTTCGTATGAGTTCCTGCTGGGCGGCTTCCTGCACTACGCCGTCATTTACTATGCCGAAACCCGCGCGGTTCACCCCCATATCGGTCGGCGAATTATACGTCGGGACATTGGCGTTCTTCTGGAGTATCTTATTGAGCATGACCTTCAATATTGGGAAGCTCTCTACGTCGCGATTATAATTTATCGCCGTCTCCTTGTAGGTGCTCAAGTGGAATGGGTCTACAAGGTTATAGTCAAGTATGTCAGCTGTCGCAGCCTCGTATGCCACGTTTACAGGATGCTTCAACGGCAGGTTCCATATAGGGAATGTCTCGAATTTAGCGTAGCCGGAGTTTATCCCGCGCTTATGTTCCTGGCATACCTGCGACAAACATACGGCGAGCTTTCCGCTATTAGGTCCCGGAGCGGTCACGACCACGATCGGATTCTTCGTTTCGATATAATCGTTCTTTCCGAATCCGTTGTCGCTGACGATGTTGTCTGTATTCGTGGGGTATCCTTCGATCGGATAATGCAGATAGACCTTTATGCCCCTGCGTTCGAGCTTATTTTTGAATATGACTGCTGACGGCTGGTTGTTGAACCTGGTGATGACTACCGCAAGTATGTCCAGCCCCCACTTCCTCAGGTCGTCGATGAGCTTCAGCGTGGCGGCATCGTATGTTATGCCGAAATCGCCTCTTACCCTGCCGGATTCTATGTCTCCGGCATAGATCGCGAGCACGATGTCGATCTTATCTTTAAGTTTCTGGAGGAGCCTTAATTTTACGTTCGGGTCATACCCTGGAAGGACGCGTGCGGCGTGATAGTCGTAACACAGCTTTCCTCCGAACTCGAGATAAAGCTTATTGTCGAACTTCTTCACTCTGTCCAAAATAGCCGCGGTCTGCTCTTTTAGATATTTCTCATTATCAAATCCTGTCTTCTTTATCATAGGCCGGCTCCCCATATGTTAATATTTTGGGGTATTATAATATATAAGAAATGTATTGTAAAGGATAAACCCCCGGCCTTTAAAGAAGGGCGCCTACCTTCAAGGATGCCTTTATGAAATCCCTGAAAAGCGGGTGCGCTTTATCAGGCTTCGACTTGAATTCAGGGTGATACTGGACTGCTATGAAATACGGGTGGTCCTTTATCTCTACTATTTCGATCAGGTTCTTCTCCGGATATGTGCCTGAGAAAACCATGCCTTTTTTGGTCAATAGCGCACGGTATTTATTATTAAACTCATATCTGTGCCGGTGGCGTTCCGAGATGCGCTCTTTGCCGTACACCTTGCGAGCGAGCGTCCCCTTCTTTATTTTGCACGGATATGCGCCCAGGCGCATCGTTCCGCCCATGTCCTTTATGCCCCTCTGCTCTTCGAGCAGGCTTATGATGGGATGCTTTGCCTTAAGCTTGAATTCTGTTGAATTTGCGTCTTTCAAGCCGCACTTATTCCTGGCGAATTCTATCACGGCGCACTGCATTCCGAGGCATAGCCCCAGGAAAGGTATATTGTTCTCGCGGGCATATCTTATCGTAGCGATCTTGCCTTCTATGCCGCGGTAGCCGAATCCTCCTGGGACAAGTATCCCCGAAACGTCGCTCAAGAACTTATCGGCGCCGCCCTTCTCGATATCCTCGGAATCGACTTTCTTGAATATGACCTTGGTGTCATTGTGTATCCCCGCGTGGTGCAGCGATTCATATATCGATTTATACGCGTCCTGCAGGCCTATATATTTTCCTACTACAGCTACGGTTATCCTGTGCTTCGGGTGCAAAGCCTTCTCAACGACCTTCTTGCGCCAGTCCTTAAGGTCTGTGGTCTTCGCGCGCATCTGGAAATGGTCGAGGACTATCTTGTCCAGATGCTGGTCCTTGAATATCAAAGGCACCTGGTATATCGTCTCGGCGTCCGGGGCTTCTATTACCGCCTCTTTTTTAACGTTACAGAATAGCGATATCTTCTCTTTTATTTCATCCGACAGCGGTTTCTCGGTCCTGCATATCAGGATATCCGGCTGTATGCCTATCTCGCGCAATTTCCCGACGCTATGCTGAGTGGGCTTGGTCTTTATCTCGCCAGCGCTCTTTACGAACGGGATGAGCGTCAGATGCACATAGAGCGTGTCATGGTAGCCGGTGTCGATCCTGAATTGCCTCGCCGCTTCTACGAATGGCAGGCTCTCTATGTCGCCGACAGTTCCGCCTATCTCGACTATGACTATATCAGCGCCGGAAGCATGGGCAGCCTTTTTGACGCGGTCCTTGATCTCGTTTGTAATATGGGGTATCACCTGTATGGTCTTGCCGAGATAATCTCCCCTGCGCTCCCTTGAGATGACGGCATTATAAACCTGGCCGGTAGTTGCATTTGAGAACTTCGTGGTCTTTGCGTCCGTGAAGCGCTCATAATGGCCCAGGTCAAGGTCAGTCTCTGCTCCGTCATCCGTTACATAGACCTCCCCGTGCTGGAACGGGTTCATGGTTCCCGGATCGACGTTTATATAAGGGTCTAGCTTGACCAGGGCAATCTTGAACCCCCTCGACTCCAGGATCTTGCCTATGGAAGCCGACGCTATCCCTTTGCCGAGGCTGGATATCACCCCGCCTGTAGTGAATATGTATTTTGTCATGCCGTCCCTCATGGTTATAAAATAAAAAAACGTTTTCAGGACCGATACTTCGTCCTAAAAACGTCTTTGTTTTCTTGTAGTAAGTCTACGTTGAGCTACTTGACAATTATAGCACTATTCGGCCGGATGTCAAATGTAAAATAAAGCGATTTTTGGTAGCTCGTGCGCCCTCTCAGCGTGGGGCATCCTTACGCGAACGCTAAGCAGGGCGGCCCTTCTGGGGTAGGTCTGTCGCTTGACGTTCGTTCGGATTAGCCATCTTCGCTCACTCCGAAAAATTTTGATGGCCGTCCAACCCGGACTATAAGTAAAATAATTGACCGATTTGTCCGGCCTTTCTAAACCGGC
>JAGVGJ010000004.1 GCA_020057115.1 Candidatus Omnitrophota bacterium
AGACAGCGGTTCTGTTGCTATACCATTCGTGCGGGTCGGAACTTACCCGACAAGGAATTTCGCTACCTTAGGACCGTTATAGTTACGGCCGCCGTTTACTGGGGCTTCAAGTCAGAGCTTTACCGCGATTGCTCGCAGCTGACCCCTTCTTTTAACCTTCCAGCACCGGGCAGGTATCAGACCCTATACATCCTCTTACGAGTTTGCAGAGTCATGTGTTTTTGCTAAACAGTCACAAAACCCACTTTAGTGTCACTCTTTCGCGCTACATAGGAAACTACTTTACGCTAATAGAGTACCCCTTCTTCCGAAGTTACGGGGCTATTTTGCCTAGTTCCTTAACGAGAGTTAGTTCGAGCGCCTGAGGATACTCTCCTCGCATACCTGTGTCGGTTTGCGGTACGATCACTCATCCAACTGACCTTAGAGGTTTTTCTCGGCAGTGTGGAACAAAACAGTTCGCTCGCTCCGTAGATTGAGCTCCCATTCACCTCTCAGTCTGTTAAGACCTACGGGTTTAGACCACCATGTCCAACAGGTGGATGTTTCTACCTCCTGCGTCACTCCAAGGCTGATAACGCGGAATGAGTGGTATCTGAATATTGACAGATTGGCCATCATCTACGCCTTTCGGCCTCGACTTAGGATCGACTAACCCTGGGTGGATTAACCTTCCCCAGGAAACCTTATGCTTACGGCGAATACGTTTCTCGCGTATTTTTGCGCTACTTATTCCGGCATAATCACTTCCGGTTCCTCCAGCAGTCCTCTCGGTCTGCCTTCACAGTACAACGGAACGCTCCCCTACCACTTTGCTCTTCCGAAGAAGAACGAAAATCCCAGGCTTCGGTACTACGCTTAGCTCCGATCATTTTCGGCGCGAGATCACTCGACCAGTGAGCTGTTACGCACTCTTTAAATGATGGCTGCCTCTAAGCCAACATCCTGGTTGTCTAAGAAATCTCACATCCTTTACCACTTAGCGTAGATTTAGGAACCTTAGCCGTAGGTCTGGGCTGTTTCCCTTTTGAGAACGAAGCTTAGCCCTCGCTTTCTTACTCCCGTGATACGGTTAGCAGCATTCAGAGTTTCGTTGGGTTCGGCAAGCCGGTAAGCCGCCTAGCCCATCGAGTACTTTACCTCTGCTAACTAATGACACGAGGCTAGCCCTAAAGCTATTTCGGGGAGAACCAGCAATAACCAAGTTTGATTAGCCTTTCACTCCGACCCTCAGCTCATCCCAAAACTTTTCAACGTTTACGGGTTCGCACCTCCAGCCGATTTTACTCGACCTTCGCGCTGGCCAAGGGTAGATCACCTGGCATTCGGGTCTGCTTGACATTACTTAATCGCCCTATTAGGACTCGCTTTCGCTACGGCTACCCCATTATCGTTAGATAAAGGGTTAACCTTGCAATGCCCAGCAACTCGCCGGATCATTATCCAAAAGGCATGCGGTCACTCATTCATATCCGAAGATATGCATAGAGCTCCCACCGCTTGTAAGCTTATGATTTCAGGTACTATTTCACTCCCCTTACAGGGGTGCTTTTCAACTTTCCCTCACGGTACTTGTGCACTATCGGTCACAGAGTAGTATTTAGCCTTAGCCCGTGGTCAGGCCAGATTCATACTAGGTTTCACGTGTCTAGCATTACTTGGGATTCCGCTAGGGTGCTCGGAGATGTAATTTACGGGGCTCTCACCCTCTATGGCAGTGTTTTCCAGCACTTTCTATTATCCCTTTACAATCCCACATTGCGGTCCCGCAACCCCACCAGTGCAAGCACTGATGGTTTAGGCTGTTTCCCGTTCGCTCGCCGCTACTAGGAAAATCAATGTCTTTTTCTATTCCTCGGGTTACTGAGATGTTTCACTTCTCCCGGTTTCGCTTCCTGACACTATGTATTCATGTCAGGATCTTACGGCATTACCCGTAAGGGGTTGCCCCATTCGGAGATCCTCGGATCAAAGTCTGTTTGCGACTCCCCGAGGCATATCGCTGCTTACCACGTCCTTCATCGCCTCTCTGTGCCAAGTCATCCATACATAAGCTCTTAGTAGCTTGACCATTTTTTATTTCTAAAAAATGGATTTGATTTGATGCTCGGTTCACCTATTACTATGTGTTGTCAAAGAACGAGTCACCGGTTTTTATAAAACCGGCCAAAGCTTTAAAATTTTACGCTGTCGCAAAACTGGTGGAGATAACCGGGATCGAACCGGTAACCCCCAGCTTGCAAAGCTGGTGCTCTCCCAATTGAGCTATATCCCCATTTTGATATGGTGGGCCCATCTGGAATCGAACCAGAGACCTCCGCGTTATCAGCACGGCGCTCTAGCCATCTGAGCTATAGGCCCTGATTCGAATAGCGCCTTACTCTAAATTTGGCTTTGCTCTTATAAACATAGACCTGACTCACGCGCATAAATAATCGCGAAATACAAGCCGAATGAAACTCTTTTATATCTCACCATTTTAGTCGTCCGCGTATGTGAAACTACACGGAAGTTGTGTTTAATCTCCTTAGAAAGGAGGTGATCCAGCCGCACCTTCCGGTACGGCTACCTTGTTACGACTTAGCCCTCCTCACCGACCACACCTTAGACGCCTTCCTCCCTTGCGGGTCAGAAGTAACGGTTTTGGGTGCAGTCAATTCAGGTGGCTTGACGGGCGGTGTGTACAAGACCCGGGAACGTATTCATCGCGCCGTGTCTGATGCGCGATTACTAGCGATTCCGGCTTCACGAGGGCGAATTGCAGCCCTCGATCTGAACTGGCCCGGCTTTTCTGAGATTTGCCCCACCTTACGGTATCGCGTCTCTTTGTAGCCGGGATTGTAGCACGTGTGTAGCCCAAGGCATAAGGGCCGTACTGACTTGACGTCGTCCCCACCTTCCTCCAGTTAAACACTGGCAGTCTCACTAGAGTGCCCCCTTGCGGGATGGCAACTAGCAAAAGGGGTTGCGCTCGTTGCGGGACTTAACCCAACATCTCACGACACGAGCTGACGACAGCCATGCAACACCTGTGTAATTGTGTCTTTAGGACAGGTCCCTACTTTCATAGGGATTTCAAATACATGTCAAGCCTTGGTAAGGTTCCACGCGTAGCGTCGTATTAAACCACATGCTCCACCGCTTGTGCGGGTCCCCGTCAATTTCTTTGAGTTTCAGTCTTGCGACCGTACTCCCCAGGTGGTTCACTTAATGTGTTAACGGCGGCACCGAACCCAGAGGGCCCGACACCTAGTGAACATCGTTTACGGCATGGACTACCAGGGTATCTAATCCTGTTTGCTCCCCATGCTCTCGTGCTTCAGTGTCAGCGGATAGCCAGTAGATCGCCTTCGCCACTGGTGTTCCTCCCGATATCTACACATTTCACTGTTACACCGGGAATTCCATCTACCTCTCTATCGCTCAAGCAAATCAGTATCGAACGCAGTTCCATGGTTGAGCCATGGGATTTCACGTTCGACTTAATTCACCACCTACGCACCCTTTACACCCAATCAATCCGAGTAACGCCTGCCACCTCCGTATTACCGCGGCTGCTGGCACGGAGTTAGCCGTGGCTTCCTCTGCTGGTACTGTCACCCTGCAATCATGTTATGACTCCAGAGATTCCTCCCAGCTGACAGTGCTTTACGACCCGAAGGCCTTCATCGCACACGCGGCGTCGCATTGTCACCCTTTCGGGCATTGCAAAAGATTCTCGACTGCAGCCTCCCGTAGGAGTCTGGGCAGTGTCTCAGTCCCAATGTGGCTGACCATCCTCTCAGACCAGCTACCCGTCAAAAGCCTTGGTGGGCCATTACCCCGCCAACAAGCTGATAGGAAGCGAGATCATCCTCAAGCAGTAGGCCTTGCGGTCCCCACTTTTCATCACAGCTCGATGCCGAGCCGTGGTCATATGCGGTTTTAGCCCCGGTTTCCCAGAGTTATTCCCCACTTGAGGGCAGATTTCTCACTCGTTACTCACCCTTTTGCCACTATCTCTTGCGAGATCGTTCGACTTGCATGCCTAAACCACGCCGCCAGCGTTCACTCTGAGCCAGAATCAAACTCTCCAATTGTATTTAAATCAGAGAGCTTCATCCGGCTTGTATTTCGCAATATAATGTGCATTATATTGCTTGGTCGGTCTATGTTTAAACTCGTTTAGAAAGAGCAAATTGCTGCTAAAAAACCTATTTTAATGACAAAAAATGCATCGAAGAACGATGCATTCATGAACATCTTCTATCGTATGACGATCAGTTAAATTGTTAAGGCGAAGTATTCAATAACCTTCCCCTCCCAATTACTAAGTATATCACATTTCTGTGACCTGTCAATAGCGTTGATTTCATTCTATCCGGCAGGTTAGCACATTATACAAAAATGGCCGATTTTGTCAATACTTATTTTATATTTTTTTTAAAAGAACCCTGGCGAACTTCTTGCCTATCCGTATCTTGTGCTCTATTCCCGACGGTAATTCGAGATTTACATCCGATACTTTTTGACCGTTGATCTCAAGCGCGCCTTCCTGTATCTTTCTCTTCGCCTCGCCCCTTGATGGCAGGAGTTTTATGGAATCTACCAGTACTGCTAATACAGGGGCCTTATCAGAGGCAATAGATATCTCCTGCAAAGCTATATCATTTGGGAAACCTTTGTCCTTAAAAGCCCTGTCAAACTCCTCTGCCTGGCTGTTAGCCTCCTCCTGGCTATGGTATTGGGAGACTATTATCTTGGCAAGGTTCTTCTTTGCATCTTTAGGATGGAGCTTGCCTGAAGCTATCTCACTTTTAATATTACTAACGTTATTATCTGTTAATAGCTCATAATATTTGAGCATTAAGTCATCAGAAACTGACATTATCTTGCCAAATATGTCCTTTGGATGTTCGTTTATGCCTACATAGTTACCAAGTGACTTAGACATCTTATTGACCCCATCAAGGCCCTCCAGGATAGGCATGGTAAGGACTATCTGAGGCTCCTGGCCATATGATGGCTGCAGGTCCCGGCCTACTAACATGTTGAATGTCTGGTCAGTGCCGCCAAGCTCGACATCGGCCTTTAGCATTACTGAATCATAGCCCTGCATAAGAGGATAGAATGTCTCCAGGAAGCTTATGGGCTTATTATCTTTCAGGCGGTTCTGGAAGTCTTCCCTTTCCAGGAGCCTTGCTATCGTGTAGCGCTGTGCCAGCTCGACAAATTCTTCGAACCCGAAGTTATCTTCAGAGAACCATGTCCTATTGTGCTTGCGCTCAAAAGTGGCATGATCGCCGACATCGAGGATCTTCGCAACCTGCTTCTCATATGTCTTGGCATTTGCATCCACTTCTTCAGTGGTCAAAACTTTTCTTGATGCATTCTTTCCCGTAGGGTCACCGACCATGGCGGTCGCATCGCCTATTAAAAATATTACCTTATGGCCGAGCTGTTGGAAATGCCTGAGCTTTCTTAATAGGACGGTGTGTCCGAGATGGATATCAGGCGCTGTGGGATCAAAGCCTGCCTTTATGATGAGCGGCTTATTGGTCTTGATCGCGCGCTCAAGCTTCTTCTTAAGGGCATCGAGCTGGATGATATTCACCGTGCCGCGCTTGATCAGGTCTAATTGTTTATTTAAATCTTTTTCCATAGTAACCTTGTAGGGTCCAGGGACAAGGGTCCGGGGTCCAGAAAAAAAATCTTACTCTTTACCTGGACCCATGACCCTGGCCCCTTGACCCTTCGCTTATACTCCTTTGAGGCTTAAAGCGATCTTGTGCTGTATTGAATCCACCTTCAGCACTTTGACCTTCAGCTCGTCGCCGACTTTATATCTCTCCTCGAGCTTCTCATTCTCCTGAAGCGATATCTCGGAGATGTGGACAAGCCCCTCGAGGTCCTTCTCTATCTCTACGAAGAGCCCGAAGTTCGTGGCCTTAGTCACCTTGCCCTGCATGACGGTCTCGGGAGCTAATTTGCCCGCGATGTCATCCCACGGATCCTGCGAAAGCTGCTTGACGCCTAACGATATGCGGCGGTTAGCGGCATCGACAGAAAGGACGACTGCTTCGATCTTCTCGCCCTTCTTGAATACATCCTTCGGATGGGCGATCCTCTTGGTCCATGAGATGTCAGAGACATGGATAAGCCCGTCTATGCCGTCCTCGAGCTCGACAAAAGCTCCGTAGTCGGTAAGGTTGCGTATCTTGCCCTTGACATTGGTCTCGACCGGATACTTAGACTCAGCCTGGAGCCATGGATTCGACTCAAGCTGTTTCAGGCCCAGAGATATCTTCTTATTCGCCTTATCGATATCCAAGACCTGCGCCTCTATCCTGTCGCCTATGGCCAGGAGCTCGTTCGGATGATTATACTTCTTCACCCATGAGAGCTCGGATATGTGCAGGAGCCCCTCGACGCCCTTCTCGAGCTCAACGAACGCTCCGTAAGGCATGAGATTGACGACCGTCCCTTTTATCTTGGTGGCTACGGCAAACTTGGTGTCTACCGTCTCCCACGGGTCCTGCGTCTTCTGCTTTAATCCCAGTGACACCTTCATAGTGGTAAGATCAAAATCGAGTATCATGACCTCGATCTCATCGCCTATCGCAAGGACTTCGCTAGGATGTGACACCCTACCCCAGCTCATATCTGATATGTGCAGGAGCCCTATGATGCCGCCGCCAAGATCTACGAAGGCTCCGAAGTCGGTTATGTTCCTCACTATGCCTTTTATGAGGGTGCCCTTTACAAGGCTTTCCATGACCTTCTTCTTATCCTCTTCTCTCTGAGCCATCAGGACATCTTTGCGTGATACGACTATGTTCTTCCTCGGCTTATTGATCTTTACGATCTTGAACGGGAAGATCTGGCCGACCATCTGGTTCAGGTTACCGAAAGTCTTCAGCGCCGCAAGCGATGCCGGGAGGAATGCCTCGACCCCGATATCTACCATGAAGCCGCCTTTGACCTTCTTGGTGACCTTGCCGTCGACAGAATCGCCTTCTCCGTAACGGCTTATGACCATCTCCCATCCTACGGCGCGCTCAGCCTTCTGTTTCGACAGGATGAGCATGCCATTATCATCTTCTTTAGACTCAAGATACACGTCCACTTCGCCGCCGACTGCCAGAGATTCCGGATCGGAAAACTCGGACAGCGCTATGGCGCCTTCCGACTTGTAGCCGATATCGACTATCACATCCTTCTTGGTGATAGCGATGATCTTGCCCTTTACGATAGATCCCTCCTCGAACTTGACGATCGAGTCGTGATATAGCTTCGCAAAGTCAGTCTCTTCCTCCTTCTCATTGGATTTAAGGTTCTCTTTTAACTCGTTCTCTTCTAACATTTTTACTAACCGCCCTTTCTTTGTAGCTTTAAGCTATAAGCTTTAAGCTATATTTTTTACTGCCTTTACTACTCTCTTGACGATCCAATCCGGCGTAGAAGCTCCGCTCGTTACTCCGACCGAGCAAATGTCTTTGAACCACCTCTTCTTCAGGTCTTCTTCAGTCTCCACCAGATGTGAATTCTTCAAGATCTTTTCGCAAACCTCGAGCAACCTCCTCGTGTTCGCGCTGTTCTTGCCGCCAACCACCAGCATCGCCTCTTGCGATCTAGCCAGCTTCCTCGCGGCTTCCTGCCTAGCTTCTGCGTCTCTGCAGATAGTATTATAGACTTTTAATTCTTTCGGGGCCTTCGACAATATCAGCTCAACGACGTTAAGGAAATTCTGCGTCGACTGCGTAGTCTGCGATATGACGATATGCTTCCGGCTCTTGTCGAGCTTCAGCGACTTTGCCCCTTCGGCATCCTTTACTACGAACGCCCTCTTCGAGACAAAATCGACGAGCGCCTTCACCTCGGGATGCCCCGCATCGCCGACTATTATCACGTTATAGCCGGAGTCGCTCATGGACTTGGCTATTCTTTGCGCCTTCAGGACGAACGGGCATGTCGTATCAATTATCTTTATGCCGCGGCCTGAGATCGACTTTGCTATCTTCGGGCTGATGCCATGCGACGATATGACGCAGGCGCCGCTCTTGATATCGCAGGCCCTCTTTACTACTTTAAGGCCTCTTTTTGAAAGATCGTTTACGACTTGCTTATTATGTATTATCGAGCCGAGCGAATGTATCGGCTTGTTCGTCTCGAGCGCATCCTCGGCCATATCGATCGCGCGCTTCACGCCGAAACAGAACCCTATCTTCTTTGCCAGCTGTATCTTCATCAAGCCGTCACGCTATTTGATGTATGACAGAAGTTTTTCGACAACCTGATCGATACTCATGCCGGTTGTGTCTATAACGACCGCCCCATCGGCCTTCTTTAGCGGCCCCACTTTCCTGTTAAAGTCTGAAGCATCTCTCTCTAAAACATCCTTTATCAATACATCCAGCTCGATCTTTTTACCGGCTGTCGCAAAATCTTCCTGCCTGCGCCTGGCGCGCTCTTTGACATCGGCATCCAGGTAAAATTTGTACTCGGCATCCGGAAATACGACGGTCCCGATGTCCCTGCCTTCCAGCACGGAACTCGCCCGCCGTCCTATATCGCGCTGGAGGATGACCATCTCATGGCGCACTCCGGGAACTTTTGCCACATGCTTTATCTTATCGGTTACTTCTACCGTCCTGATCGCCTCTGATACATCCTTGCCGTCCAGGAACACGCGCAGCTTTGGGCCATCCCTCAACTCTATCTCCGTAGAGCGCGCGAGTTCTGTCAGGGCCTGGGTATCTTCAAGGTCCGCGCCGGTATTCATCGCTTTAAGGGTGAGCGCCCTGTACATCGCGCCCGTATCGATATACAAGAGTCCGAGGCGCTTTGCTATCATCTTCGATATAGTGGACTTGCCGCTTCCCGCAGGCCCGTCTATGGCTATAACGATATGCTGTTTCATCTTCTAAATTCTGTCTCTTATGGCCTTGGCCATCCTGGACCTGGCCAATATCTTCTTTGTTCTTCCGGACTTCAGGTCAGTTTTAAAAGTCTCAAGCTCTTCGATAAACCTGTCG
Source organism: Candidatus Omnitrophota bacterium (assembly GCA_020057115.1). Taxonomy (GTDB): domain Bacteria; phylum Omnitrophota; class Gorgyraeia; order 2-01-FULL-45-10; family 2-01-FULL-45-10; genus JAGVGJ01. The sequence continues at coordinate 9,015 of JAGVGJ010000004.1, forward strand.
ATAGCCCTGGTCACTTCCAGCCTGTTCGCCATGAATATGTCCATCCACATGTCTGGATCCGAAGAAGCTATCCTTGTAGTGTCCTTGAATCCGCCGGCGGCGTATGGCAAGCTCTTCTTGTCCTGCAGGATACAGAGCTCCTGCGCGATGACATGAGGCAGATGGCTTACAAGAGCGACTATCCGGTCATGCTCTTCGGGGGTAGCAACCACCACTTTAGAGCCAAGCGACGCCCAGAACCGCCTTATAACGGCAAGAGCGGCTTTGTCTGTCCTCTGGGCCATGGTCAATATCGTGAATGCTCCCTGAAATAGGTCGGCCCTCGCAAACCGAACGCTCGTCTTTTCCGAGCCGGCCATCGGATGGCTGCCTACGAATCTCACGCCTTTAGGGATGGCCTTCGAGATCTCTTTTACGACAAAACCTTTAACGCTTCCGGCGTCGGTCAGTATGGCGCCTTTTTTCATGAAAGGAGCGCACCTCTTTGCCATCACCGGGATTAGAGAGACCGGGGTCGCTATTATGACGATATCCGCATCCTTGACGCCTTCGGCGATATCCATGGATACGCTTGTCACGGCCTTCATCCTCAATGCCCTGGCCATGGTCGAGGTGCGCCTGAATACGCCGACCACATGCCTGGCGATGCCCCGCTTCTGCGCGGCAAGGCCTATTGAGCCTCCGATCAGCCCGACTCCGATTATTGCGATCTTGTTAAATGATCTCATAGCTCAAATGTTATCAGTTAGTGCTGCGTGTGGCGTTGTGCGTGTTGCGCAAACATTTTTTTCGCAACACTCAACACGCAACACGCAAAACAAATCTACATTTCTCTTCCTACAGCCTTTGCCACTTCAGCGCACTCCTTCATGAGTTTCTCGAAATTCTTGGGCAGGAGCGACTGCTCTCCGTCGGAAAATGCCTCTTCCGGGTTCGGATGGACTTCCACTATAAGGCCGTCGGCTCCAGCGGCTATGGCGGCCTTCGAACATGGCGCGACAAGTCCCCACTTCCCTGTGGCATGCGACGGATCGGCTATTATCGGAAGATGCGTCAGGGCCTTTACTACCGGTATCGCATTCACGTCAAACGTAAATCTCGTAGAATCCTCGAATGTCCTTATCCCGCGCTCGCACAGGACTACGTTAAAGTTCCCGCCCGCCAAGATGTACTCGGCCGACATGAGCATCTCTTTTATAGTATTGGACATGCCGCGTTTCAAGAGGACCGGCTTCTTGGTCTTCCCTACCTCTTTTAGCAGGTTAAAGTTCTGCATGTTGCGGGCGCCTATCTGTATCATGTCGGCATATTTTACGACAAGGTCCATGTCGCGCACATCCATAAGTTCCGTGACTATTTTTAAACCCGTCTCTTCCCTCGCCTTGGCAAGATACTTCAGCCCCTTCGCTCCCAGGCCCTGAAAAGAATACGGCGAAGTCCTTGGCTTGAAGGCGCCACCTCTTAAAATATCCGCCCCGGCCTTTTTTACGGCCACCGCTATCTCGATCAGCAGCTTTTCCGACTCCACAGAGCAAGGCCCGGCCATTACTACCAGCTTCTTAGCGCCGATCTTGATATTGCCGACGGAAATTACGCTATCCTCTTTCTTAAAGTCGCGAGAGGCCAGCTTATACGGCTTTAATATAGGAAGGACCTCTTCTACGCCGGGAAACGCCTCGAGCGGCTTGGCGCGTATAATATCTTCCTCGCCTATAACGCCTATGATCGTCCTCTCGACGCCTTTGGAAACCCATGGCTTGAGGCCGAGCTTCTTTATCTTGGCTACGAGATGGGAAATATCTTTTTTACTGGTGCCTGGTTTTAAAACTATGATCATATAAAATTCCTTTTTGGGGGGCAAGGGTCCGGGGTCCAGAAAATTTTATTCTGGACCCTTGACCCTACAATATCTCTTTCAACGCTTTCAAGAACATCTTATTCTCTTCCGCCGTTCCCACTGTCACGCGGATATATGTATCGAGGCCCCATGCCTTCATGTCGCGGACGATGATGCCTCTCTTCAATAACTCATTAAATACTGCTTTGCAGTCCTTCTTCACGTCCACCAGTATGAAATTCGTCGCGCTGGTAATATATTTAAGCTCCATCCTGTCAAACGCCTTATAAAGGACTTCCTTCTCTTTCGCGGTGAACTTGAGCGTCTTATTAAGGAACGCCTTATCGTCTAAAGCTGCCAGCGCCCCGACCTGGGCGAGAAGGTTTATATTGAACGGGTCTCTCACGCGCTCCATATAAGCTACGAGCTCAGGGTTTGCGACGCCGTATCCGACGCGCAGGCCCGCAAGACCATAGGCCTTGGAGAATGACCTCGAGACTATGATATTCGGCCTGTCGAGATAATCCATCCCGTTGGGATAATCCTTGAAACCGTAATTCGCGAACTCAAAATACGCCTCGTCGAGGAATATGATGACATCCCTGGGGACGCCTTCGATAAAAGCCTCGAGATCCTTCTTCGTCACGTAAGTGCCGGTAGGATTATCTGGATTCGCGATGAACACCATCTTGGTATTCGGGCATATCGCATCCCGCATCGCCTTTAGATCGTATTTAAAGTCTTTCGTCAAAGGCACGAACTGCATCTCCGTATTCGATATCTGGGAAGCTATTTCGTAGATAAGGAACGTGGGCCTTGCGATGATCACCTTCTCGCCCTCATTAAGGAATGTCCTTATCGCGACGACTATGACCTCGTCCGAGCCATTGCCGAGTATTATCATATCCTCGGACACGCCGAGCTCCCTTGATAGCTTCTTTTTTAAATAGAAGCTGGAGGCGTCGGGATACCTGTTTATGCTCGCCATGCCCTTCTTGACGGCAGCCAGGGCTTTGGGAGATGGCCCGAGACAATTCTCGTTCGAGGCAAGCTTGATGACCCTCTTCAAACCAAACTCGCGCTGGACATCCTCGATAGGCTTGCCCGGCACGTATGGTTTTACTTTTAATATGTTCTTTCTTACTATGTTATTCATACGCCTGTTCCTACGGGATACGACCCGAGGATCTTTAGATATGCGGTCTCGTCCTTTAATGAATCCAAAGCCTTCTTCACCTTGGGGTCATGGTGATGCCCCTCAAGGTCTACGAAGAAGAAATATTCCCACGCCCTTGTCTTCGAAGGCCTCGACTCTATCTTGGTCAGATTTATGCCGAGCCTCTTGAACGGCATGAGTATGTCGTGGAGCCCGCCCACCTTGTCCTTTATAGACACCATGATAGAGGTCTTGTCGCGCCTTGTCGGCTTAGCCTCCGTCCTTCCTATTACAAGGAAGCGCGTCACGTTGTGTATGGAATCCTCTATCGACTTGCACAGGACATTAAGTTTATACTTTTCTCCGGCGAGAGAGCTCGCTATGCATCCCGAGCCATTCTCTTTTGAAGCTATCTCGGCCGCCTTCGCGGTGCTCGACACCTCGACAAGGTCCACATGGGGCAGGTTCGTCTCCAGCCAGAGCCTGCACTGGCCAAATACCTCGGCCTTCGAATAGAGCTTCTTTATCTTCGAAAGATTCGTCTCCTTCGACAGAAGATTATGGGATATCTCCAGATAGACCTCGGAGCATATCTTGAGTTCGGATTCGGTGAATACGTCAAGGGTGTAATTGACCGCGCCCTCTATGGAATTCTCTATAGGCACGACCCCATAATCCGCCCTTTCCTTCTCGACCTCGCTGAAGACATCCCTTATCGTCTCGCAGCCGGCGTAGGTGACGCTTGAACCGAACTTCTTCATGCTGGCCAAATACGTGAACGTGAACTCAGGGCCAAGATACGCTATGGCAAGCGGCCTCTCGAGCTGGAACGAGCCTGACATTATCTCCCTGAATATCGCGCCTACCGACCTGCCGGAGAGCGGCCCTTTATTGTCAGCCAGGATCCTCTTGTAGACCTCCGCTTCCCTGTCGGGCACATATATGGACTTCTTCTCCCTGGCCTTGAGCTTGCCTATCTCAAGTATCACGCGAGCCCTCTTATTGAGCAGGGCCAGGATCTCGGAATCGAGTGAGTCGATCTTTCTTCTAAGTTTCTCGAGGCTCATCTTTAGTCTCCTTGTCGACGGCAAGCGATGCGGGCTCAATAACGGTCTGGGCGTTATCGGCCGGCGCAGGCGTTGAAGGATCCGCCGCCTCGCGCACTTCAAGCTCACCGGTCTCTTTATTTATGACCTCCGACTTCTTCATCTCTTTAATAAAATCAAGGTCCGCTTCCTTGAACTCTTTCAGGTTCGGCAGCTCGTCGAGCGACTTCAAGCCGAAATGTACCAGAAATTCGTTTGTCGTGCCGTAAAGTATGGGCCTGCCCGGGCCTTCCGCGCGGCCTCTTGTCCTTATGAGCTTTCTGTCCTCGAGCGTGTTCAGGACGCCGTCCACGTTGACACCCCTTATCGCCTCGATCTCGCTCCTTGCCAGCGGCTGCTTGTAAGCTATTATGGCCAGCGTCTCAAGTGCGGGGCCTCTAAGTTTATCGGCGGGCCTCTTGTAGAGCTCCGCTATCCATTTTGAGAAGACTGGGTCGGTCAGCATCTGGAAACCGCCGGCTATCTCCCTTATTGCGAATGAGCGGCCTGAAGAGGCGTATTCGGCGTTCAGCGCCTCGATGATCTCCATTATCTCCTTGTTGCCTACGGACTTCTCGGAAAGCACGTCTTTCAGCGTCTCGACCGTTACCGGCTTATCGCTTACGAACAGCAATGCCTCTATCACGCGTTTAGATTCTTCTCTATCCATATCTCTCACCTGTTTTACTGATCAGACACTCTCACATCGCCCGCGGCATCCTTAGGCGGCGCGCCCGGAGTCACGGAGGGCTCTTCCTGTCGAGCCTTAGCCGGGGTTATCGATTCCGTATTCCGTATTATCTCTATATCCTCAAAAACGGCCGTCTGTCTTATCACTATCTCCTTAAGCCTTATCAGTTCCAGCGTAGCGAGGAATATCGTTATTATCTCCATCTTGTTCTTCGCCGACCGGAGCAGGGCCATGAACGAAAGCGCCGGCTTATCGACAAGCATGTGAAGTATGTCGTGTATCTTCTCCGATACCGTGAACTCGTCCTTTATGACCTGGTGAAAAACGTCGCGCGGTATCTCTTTTAAGACTTTGGTGAACGCCGTTATGAGGTCGAAGAGGCTGGCCTCGAACATCTCGTCCTTCGGCAGTATGCTCTCGTCGAAGCCCGGCCCTACCCTCGCAAAGAAATGCTTCTGGTGCGCCTCCATCTGGGAGAGCTCCGAAGCGGCTTCCTTGAATTTCTTGTACTCAAGGAGCCTGTTTACGAGCTCTGCCCTGGGATCGTTCTCCTCCTCCGCCTCCTCGGTCTGTTCCGGAGGCAGGAGCATCTTCGATTTTATATGCATGAGCGTCGCGGCCATGACGAGGAATTCGCCCGCGATATTCAGGTCCAATAGCTGCATCAGCTCCATGTACTCAAGGTACTGGTCGGTGATCCTGGCTATCGGTATGTTATATATGTCGACCTCGTTCTTCTTGATAAGATACAGAAGAAGATCGAGAGGCCCTTCGAATACGTCGAGCTTAACTTTATAGGTCATATTTATCAGGCACCAGGTTTATGAGGCGCTTGGCTTCGTCGAGCGTCGCAGCAGCCGCTTTACGCGCTTTTCCGGCCCCTTCTTTCAATATCTCTTCAACTTTTTTATCGGTAAGCTCCTCGCGCTTCTTCCTGACAGGCGCGAGCATGTCGATAATTATCCCGGCCAGGCGCTTTTTACATTCCGTACATCCTATCTGGGCGCCTTCGCACCATGCCCTGACCTCGTCCTTCTTCACGCCGGCGAATATCAAATAATAACTGAATACGGTGCATATATCCGGATGCCCTTTATCCTTGAGCCTTATCCTCTCCGGGTCTGTTATCATCTGCGTCACCTTCTTCTCTATTGTATCCGGCGAGTCTGACAGGGCTATAAAATTACCGAGCGACTTCGACATCTTCCTGTTGTCCAGCCCCGCGAGTTTCGGCGTCGAGGTTAAGAGCGGTTCCGGCTCCGGGAAAATATTCTTTTTGTATAGCCCGTGGAACCTGCGGATTATCTCCCTGGTAAGCTCAAGATGCGGCAACTGGTCTACGCCCACCGGCACGGCATTAGCCTTATAGATCGCGATATCCGCGGCCTGGAGCACGGGATATCCGAGAAAACCGTATGTGGTAAGGTCCCTGCCCGCCAGGTCGCGCAGCTGCTCTTTATACGTAGGGCATCTCTCAAGCCAGGATAGCGGCGTAATGACATTGAATATCATGGCGAGCTCTAAGTGCTCGGGGACATGCGACTGGATGAATAGCACGGACTTTTCGGGGTCTATTCCTGCGGCGAGCATATCGCGCGCCACCTCAAAAGAATTGGCGTCGAGTTCTTTCGGGTCCTCATATTCGCTCATGAGGGCATGCCAGTCAGCGACCATGAAGAAACACTGGTATGCCTCCTGGAGCTTCACCCAATTCGAGAGAGCGCCGACAAGATGCCCTAAGTGGAGCTTACCTGTCGGACGCATTCCGCTTAGTATACGTTTTTTCATTACCTGGACTCAAGCCTTCTTGCGATCTTCTCTATCTGGTATATCTCTATCAGGTCGCCGGCCCTCACGTCGTTATGCTTATCAAGCCCGATGCCGCATTCGAATCCCTCGGCGACTTCGCGCACGTCATCCTTGAAACGTTTTAAGCCCGCTATCTTGCCTGTATAAACGACCTCTTTATCTCTTATTAATTTTACGATGCCCGACCTTATCATCTTGCCTCTCACCACCATGGAACCGGCTATGGTGCCTGCCTTGGTGACCTTGAAGACCTGCTTCACCTGAGCCCGGCCCACAAATACCTCTTTGGATATCGGTTCGAGCAAGCCCTCCATGGCCGCCTTCACATCGGCTATGGCCTCATATATTATTCCGTACATCTTTATCTCTATATCCTCTTTAGATGCAACGGCCTCCGCCTTTTCGTCTATCTTTATATTGAATCCCATCACGACTGCATTAGAGACTACCGCAAGCATGACGTCCGATTCGTTGATGTTCCCTACGTCGGAGTGGATTATGTTCACCTTCACGTCTCTAGTGCTGAGCTCGAACAATGATTCGCGCAATGCCTCGATAGAACCCTGGACATCGCCCTTTATCAATATCGCCAATTCCTTTACGCCGCTCTCTTTCATGTTCTTATAGAAATCTTCAAGCGTGATCCTCTTCGAAAGCCTGAGCTTGCGGGAACGGTCCTCATCCTGTTTCAATATGGCGATGGTCCTGGCCTTCTTCTCGTCTTTCACGACGAAGAACTCATCGCCCGCCATGGGAACCCCTGAAAGCCCAAGTATGGATACGGGTTTGGACGGGCCCGCCTCGTTGATCCGCTCGCCCTTATCGTTTATCATGGCCTTGATGCGTCCGTAATGCATGCCGCTAACGACCATCTCGCCCTGGCGGAGCGTCCCGTTCTTTACCAGAATTGTAGCCACCGGTCCCTGGCCGCTTGAAAGCTTTCCTTCTATGACAACGCCTCTTGCCTTGAGCTTCGGATTCGCCTTCAGCTCCAGGAGTTCGGATTCGAGCGTCAGTATCTCGAGCAGATCGTCCACGCCTTCGCCCGTCTTGGCGGATACGGGGATAACGCTCGTCGTGCCTCCCCAGTCTTCCGGCATGAGCCCTGCCTGCGTAAGCTGGTTCTTCACCTTTTCAATATTGGCTCCGGGAAGGTCGCACTTATTTATCGCGACGACTATAGTGACGCCTGCGGCTCTTGCATGGTCCAGGGCCTCTTTGGTCTGCGGCATGACTCCGTCATCAGCGGCCACTACGAGGACTACGACGTCGGTCGCGTTGGCCCCGCGAGCCCTCATGGCAGTGAATGCCTCGTGACCCGGCGTATCAAGAAACGTGACTGATCCTTTTTTGAAATGGACCTCGTATGCGCCTATATGCTGCGTGATGCCGCCCTTCTCCTTGTCTGCGACGCGTGTCTTTCTGATGAAGTCGAGAAGGCTCGTCTTTCCGTGGTCTACGTGTCCCATAAAAGTGACGACCGGAGACCTTGTCACAAGATGTTTCACGTCCTGCTTATCTTCGGCCTCTTTGTGCTCGGCATTCATCGCTTCTACGACTGCCGCCGGCTTTTTATAATCTATCCCGTAACCGTTTAAAACATCCTTAACAAGGTCCTCGCCCAGGTTCTGGTTTATCGTAGCCAGTATCTTCTTGTCCATGAGCTTCAATATCAGCTCATTCGGCTTCAGCCTCATCTTTACGGCCAGGTCTTTAAGCGAGATCGGGACTTCAAACTCCATAACTTTCTTCTCGGGCGGCTCCGGAGGTTTTGTTTCTTCCTGGATCGGGGCCGGCGCCTGAGCGACTGGAGCAACCGGAGCAACCGGGGCCTGCGGCTTTGGCGCAACGGGTTTTGCATTAGGAGGCGGAACAGGTTTTACAGATGCAGGCGGAGTCACTGGCTTAACAGGCTGGGGTGCGGGTTTAGACACTGGTGCAGCGGGTTTAGATACCGGCATAGCGGGCTTCGGCATGACCGGAGCGGCCTTAGGAGCGGCTACGGGCGCCTTCTGGACCGGAGCAGGCCTTTCGGTCTTGACTTCCACAGGCTTGTCCTGAGGCTTGACCTCCATTTTTTTTGCCGGGGCTGCCTTAGGCTTCTTCACGTCAGGCTTCTTCTTGGCCAGGACCTTCTTCTTGGCGGCAGGCTTCTCCGAAACCGGCTTCTTGACCTTGGCCTTTACGGCCGCGGCGGCCTTCTTCACTTTTACCTCTTTTTCCTTGGTATTCTCTTCCATTATTTAGTTTTTCTCTTTCGCTGAATTTATGATCTTCTCTGCCGTCTTCTTGCCGATACCTTCAAGCTTTGTAAGATCTTCGACGGTCAGGATCTTTATCTTATCGATCGTATCATATCCGGCCGCTATCAAAGCCTTGGCCGTCTTTTGCCCTACGCCTTCGAGCCCGGTAAGCGCGGACATGTCCGACGCTCCTTCCGGGACTTCGGCCACGGAGGCTTCCTCGGCCGGAGCCGGTGTCTCCTGGGGCTGGCCTTCACCAATACCGCTCAACAGCTTCTCGGCCTTAGGCTTGGCCTCTTTGCCTCTAATGTCTATCTCCCATCCTACGAGCTTTGACGCGAGCCGAACATTCTGGCCGTGTTTTCCGATGCCTATCGAAAGCTGGTCATCAGGGACTACCACGGATATCTTCTTGTTGGCCTTGTCGACCTTTATCTCCGTGGGCTCGGCCGGGTTTAACGCGCCCTTGGCGAACTCTTTTATGTCCTCCGACCATCTCACTATGTCTACGCGTTCGCCGTGGAGCTCGCGCACTATATCTTTCACCCTGGAGCCTCTCATGCCGACGCATGCGCCCACCGGGTCTATCTTGTCATCCTTAGACCAGACAGCGATCTTGGTCCTGTCGCCGGCTTCGCGGGCGATAGCCCTTACCTCTACGACTCCTTCGGTTATCTCCGGCACCTCGATCTCGAAAAGTTTCTTAACGAACATGGCGTCAGACCTCGAGAGCACGACCTGCGGGCCGTGGGCTGTCTTATTGACCTCGAGTATGTAGGCGCGGATCCTGTCGCCCTGTTTATATCTCTCTCCGGGGCACTGCTGAGAGCGCGGAAGGACGGCCTCGGTCTTGCCCAGGTCGGCGATTATGTCGCCCTTTTCGAACCTGTGGACAGTGCCGGATGTTATCATGCCCACCCTCTTGGCATACTCCTCCGAAATTATGTCGCGCTCCGCCTCGCGGATCTTCTGGATTATGACCTGCTTGGCGGTCTGGGCGGCGATCCTGCCGAATTCGGCCGACTTTATCTCTTTGCCTTCGCTTATTATCTTTATCTCGCCGGTCTCCCTGCTGATGGTCGCGGTAACCTCAGCCTCTTTATTGCCTACTATCTTGCGCGCCGCGCTTGCCAGGGCAGACTCTATCGCCTGGAAAAGGATCTCCTTATCGACGCCCTTCTCGCGCTCTATATGCTCCAAAATTGTCAGCAACTCTTCATTGTTCATCTTCCACCTCTGTCTAGAATTCGATCTTTAATGTCGCCTTGGCTATCTTGTTCCTCGGGACGGTGATGCTCTTATCCAATGCGTCTATCACGATATTATCCTTGCCTGAACTTGCAAGCTTCCCTTCTATGGTTCTCCTGCCTTCTATCGGCTCAAAAGTCGTTATCATGAGCTCATTGCCTATTACGCGCTCGAAATCCCTATCCGTCTTGAGCGGCCTGTCGAGGCCGGGAGACGAGACCTCGAGCACGAAACGGTCCTCGATCACGTCCTCTTTGTCGAGGATCTCGCTCAAGAACTTATTCAGATCTTCGCATTCTTCTATCGTTATGCCCTGGGCCGTATCTACCAGAAGCCTTAATACCATGCCGGGTGACTCGCGCCTGTATATGATGCCTACGAGTTCTATCCCGTGGTCCTTTAAGTAGTTGTCCGCCAGCGCCTTAACGCGCTCGATCACATCCTGGTCCATGTCAATAAAAAAGTGGGTCTACGTATGTATAAACCCACTTTTCCTCCTTCAAAGTTAAAAGTGTACTATATTTATACAATAATATCATAATTATGTCAAGAAAAATTTCCTCTATAGCCCCAAGGCCAAGCATCAAAAATTTTGATGGCCGATCAGCCCCCTCTCGGGGTGGTAAGGGTGTCTTACAGCGAACGTTCACTTTCCAGAGGAAAGTTCACTCGGAAGAGCGCAATTTTCGTTGAAAAATTGCGCTCTTCGACGTCGCTTCCAGACACCCTTACCACCCCTCGGGGGCCCCGCCACGAGGATCGCAAAATTTAGGGAGCGGGAACTTGTTCGCTATCTCGAGTAAAGCTGGTGCGTGATTGGAAAAAGATGAAGGAAGAATTTTCCTCATAGAGTAGGCGCGGCCCGCTGGGGTGGGTCTGGAGCGGCCGTTGAAAAATTTTGATACCTTATGCCGGTTTAGTAAGG
>JAGVGJ010000012.1 GCA_020057115.1 Candidatus Omnitrophota bacterium
ATGCGCCATCACAAGATAGCACGAGTCAGTAACCTTGAGGGGGTCGCGGCATGTAAGCCCTCGAAGGGTGGGGTGTCCTGGAGCGACGTCGAAGGCCGCAATCTTTCAACGAAGATTGCGGCCTTTCGAGCGAGCTTTCCTCTGGAAAGTGAGCGTTCGCGTAAGGACACCCCACCCGAAGAGGGCCCTTCTAAATGACGCCTTTATCTCGGAGGGTTAGGGCGAGCTTTTCCGCGCCTTCGTACTTAATGGAGTCTATGCCGAGGGCTGTGGAGGCTTTGATGAGGTCCTCCCTGTCATCTATATATATGAGTTTCGACCTGTCGCCGCCGGCCTTGGCTACAACATCATCGTAGATGGCCCTATCCGGCTTCATGGCGCCAAGCTTAAAGGAGAGTATCATCTCATCGAATATGCCAAGTATGTCGAATTTACCTTGCACATACTCAAAATGGACCTTGTTTACGTTTGACAGAAGGAACAGCTTATAATCCTTCTTAAGATCCCTTGCTATCCTGCAAGACCCCTCGTCTTCCCAGAATATGTCATTCCATATATCCACAAACTCGCTGTAAGTTATGTCTATCCCGAGGAGCGCCGACGCCTGTTTATGGAAATCCTGGGGTGTTATCTGGCCCTTCTCGAAAAGACGGGTTATCTCTGAATCGAAGAAGAGTTCATATGTCCTCTTCTGGTCTATGTTAAAGCGTTTCTCAAGCTTCCTGACGGCTATGTAATGGTCAAACCGTATGAGCGTATTGCCCAGATCAAAGACTATGGTCGAATATTTGCTGTTTTTCATCAATACTTCACTTTCATCAGGCACAGCCCTTCGGCAGGCGCCGTGGGCCCGCAGAACCGCCTGTCCCGTTTCTTCAATATCTCCTTGACCCGGTCTGCGGTAAATTTTCCGCGCCCGACCTCTATCAATGTCCCTGCGATGTTCCTGACCATGTTGTAAAGGAACCCGTCGGCTTCGATATCGACATAGACTAGCTCGCCGTCTTTTTTAATGCTTATGCTCTTTATCCGCCTGACAGAATCCCTCTCAATTACGTCCTTTGCCTGAAAAGACTTGAAGTCATGCCTGCCGACCAGGTGTTTTGCGGCGCGCTTCATGAGGTTTACGTCAAGCTCGTAAAAGCACTTTGCCGCATATCTTCTGATAAAAGGGTCTACGAAGTTGGTGTTCGCTATCGTATATCTGTAAATTTTTGATCTCGCGCTATGCTGGGCATTGAACTTAGCTTTGACCTCTTCTACGGATGAGACAACGATATCTCTGGGGAGGTTCGAGTTGAGGGCCATCCAGATATTTTTCAAAGGGAGCTTCGAGCCGGTCTTGAAGTTCGCTACCTGATGTCTTGCGTGGACTCCGGCATCGGTACGGCCCGATCCTATGAGGCTCACCTTCTCGCCGGTGATGAGCCCAAGAGCTTCCTCCATCACTTCCTGGACGGTCCTGGCATTCTTCTGGAACTGCCATCCGGAATAATTGGTGCCTTCGTATTTGATGGTAAGCTTGATATTACGCTTCATCTTATCTGTAGTTATTGAAACTCAGCGCAAGCGGGAAATCCGTCTTCCTTAAATGCGCCATGACCTCCTGAAGGTCATCCTTTTTCGGAGAGAAGACCCTCACCTTTTCGCCTTCTATCTGCGGCTGGACTTTAAGGCCCAACCCCTTTATTATGGCGACCAGGTCCTTAGCCTTATCCTTTGCTATCCCCATGGTGATATCGACTTCCTGGGTAATGGAGCTGCCTGTGGTCTTCTGCACATCCTTGAAAGTGAGGGACTTGACCGATATGCCTCGTTTCACGAGTTTTCCGGCGAGCATATCCGTAAGAGCATTCAGCCTGTAAGCCTCATCCGCGAACATTATTATCTTCTTCTCGTCCCGCTTGAAATCAATATAAGACTTCGAGCCCTTGAAATCATATCTCTGGGCAAGCTCCTTCTTCGCCTGATTGACCGCGTTGTCCACTTCCTGAAGATCCACTTCCGAAACGATATCGAATGAAAAATTGTCTTTTCCCATTTTATTCTCCTGTGATCATCGGTTTGCGGCGCATCGACTTCTTGTCAGACTGCCGCTTCTTGGACTCCAGCATCTTATCTTTCGCGCGCTTAGAGCGCTTGCGCTTCTGCCTCCGTATCTTCTCTATCCTCTTCCTCTCTTCTGACTCGCGCCCCAGGACCGCAGCCTCTACCTTAGACGCCAGAAGACGCCTTGCCTTGAAGCGATTGAGGGCCTGGGACCTGCCGCCGAAACATTTCACTTCTATGCCGGTAAGCAGATGTTTCAGATAAACGCCCGTCGAAACTTTATTGACATTCTGCCCGCCCGGGCCGCTCGAGCGCACGAACGATTCTTCAATGTCGGATTCTCTGATGCCGAGGCGAGCCATCTTTAAACGCAGCTCTGTTTCTTTGGCTGGACTTACAGAAAATATATTCATGAGAATTGTGCGGGTTTGTTCACAAGAGATATCTTACGCCCTGCCAAGATAATCATTGGTCCGGGTATCGACCTTTATGATCTCGCCCTCTTCGACGAACAGCGGGACATTGACGATGAGCCCAGTCTCGACCTTCGCCGGTTTCATGGCTTTGCCGCTCGTATCGCCCCTTATCCCGGGAGCGGATTCGATGACTTTGAGATCTACGCTAGCCGGCAGCTCTACGGCCAGCGGGCGGTGCTCGTGATATAAAAGCTCCGCCGCAAGGTTCTCTTTAAGATAATTTTTGGCGTCCCCGACAAGCTCGTCGGAAATTGTCAGAGTCTCGTATGTCTCCATGTCCATAAAATGGAATCCTGCGTGGTCATGGAACAGGTATTGGACCTTTTTCGAGTCAAGCTCAGCCTTATCGACCATGTCGGAAGGGCTGTAACGCCTGTTGACCGTCTTAGGATTGATCAAGCTCTTCAGCGTCGCCTGGTATATGGCTCTCAGGTTACCGGGCGTCTTGTGGTCCATCTCGATGACCACAAAGTATTCCCCGCCTTCCTGTATTATCATCCCCTTCTTTAATTCAGAAGCCTTCACCTGCATATCCTCCGATCTACAAGACCTTTATCTTTACGGTATCTTCTTTCGACGGCTCTTTTTTGGGTATCACTATCTCGAGAACGCCGTCTTTATATGACGCCATTATGCCCTGGGCGGCTCCTTCGAACGGCAGCTCTATGACCCTGTCGAACTTTCCGATGGACCTCTCCTGGCGTACCATGCCCGGAGCAGTCTGGCTCTTCACTATCTCTCTGGAACCGGATATCTTAAGGAACTTGTTCTTCTCGAGCGTTATCTCTATTTTGTCCTTCTCCATCCCGGGGAGATCTGCCTTGACTATCATGTTCTTGCCCGCATCAATAATATCCACTTTTATGTCGGGGCCGAATGTGCCGATAACGGCATCTGTCTGGTCGGAATAAGTCGTCAGGATATCCTTCATCAGCCTGTCGACCTGCTTCTTGGTGCGGACGATCTTGTCGTGGAGCCTGTCCATCTCTTTAGCATCTTGAGCATCCTGCGCCGTCTCGGCGCAAGAGACGGAAACGATAGAACCTAATAAGAAAAGCGCTATGACTATTCTCTTCATACAAGGCCCTCCTTTATGAGATCTTCCGCTATCTGGACGGCATTCAGCGCCGCGCCCTTGCGGATATTATCGCTTACTACCCACATGGATATGCCGTTCTTTACGGACTCATCCTGCCTGATCCTGCCAACGAAGGTATCGTCAAGGCCTTCGGCGTCTATCGGCATGGGATATTTCCCGCTTTTCGGATCATCTATGACCTTGACGCCCGGGGCCTTCGCCAAAAGCTTCCTGACCTCGTCTGGAGAAATATGCTTCTCGGTCTCTATGTTGACGCTCTCGGAATGCGCGTAGAAGACCGGCACCCTCACGCATGTCGCATTGACCTGCATATCCGGGGCCTCCATGATCTTCCTGGTCTCATTGACCATCTTCATCTCTTCCTTGGTGTAGCCATTGTCAAGAAAGACGTCGATCTGCGGCAGTAAATTAAAAGCGATCTGGTGCGGGAACTCTTTCGGGGTCACCTTCTTCTTCGCAAGAAAATCCTTCGACTGCTCCCAGAGCTCGGTCACCTTCTTCTGGCCCCCGCCCGATACTGACTGGAATGTCGTTACGACGATCCTCTTTATCTTTGCGGCATCGTGTATAGGCTTTAAGGCCACGACCATCTGGATAGTAGAACAGTTGGGATTTGCGATTATGCCTTTATGGTCTTTTATGCGCGTGCCATTCACTTCCGGCACTACCAGAGGGGTATCCTTCTCCATCCTGAACGCGCTTGAATTATCCACGCAGACAGCTCCCGCTTTCACGGCGCTCGGGAGGAACTCAAGGCTCCTTGAAGCCCCGGCGGAAGCAAGCACTATATCGATATCCTTGAAGGAGTCGTGCGTCAGGACCTCGACAGGATACGGCTTACCGCTGAACTCAAGGTCTTTCCCCTTGGAGCGTTCCGACGCGAGAAGCCTTAAGTGTTTTATGGGGAATTTTCTCTGTTCCAGTATCCGCAAAAAACAATTTCCGACTGCGCCGGTGGCGCCCATTATTGCTACATTATAAGTCTTACTCATTGTTCATTTCCTTTAAGCTGTTTTTATATATTAGATGCGACGAGATCGCCTACCTCTTCGGTAGAATATCCCATCTTACCGGCCGCCAGGCTCTTCATCTTCGTCGTCGCTACCTTTATTACAGCCGCTTCGACCGCCTTGCCCGCCTTATCCTCGCCTATGGTCTCCAACAGCATCCCAAGCGCGCATATCGCCGCAAGCGGATTGATGACATGCTTTCCCGTATATTTCGGAGCAGAACCGCCGATCGGTTCGAACATGGAAACGCCCTGGGGATTGATGTTGCCTCCGGCAGCGATGCCCATGCCACCCTGTATCATGGCGCCGAGGTCGGTTATGATATCTCCGAACATATTGTCAGTAACTATGCAATCGAACCACTCCGGGTTCTTGACGAACCACATCGTCGTTGCATCGACATGGGCATAGTCTGTCTGGATATCCGGATAATCTTTCTTCACGTCATCGAATGTCCTCTGCCACAGGTCCCACGCAAAGGTGAGCACGTTCGTCTTGCCGCAGAGGGTCAGCTTCTTGGCTTTATTGCGCTTCCGGCAATAATCGAAAGCATATCTGATGCAGCGCTCCACGCCCTTACGGGTATTGTAGGATATCTGTATGGCTACCTCATTCTTCGTCCCTTTATCGCGGAACTCGCCCATGCCCTTATAAAGCCCTTCGGAATTCTCCCTGATCACCACAAAATCTATATCTTTGGGCTGTTTGTTCTTCACGGGGGTGAACTCTTCCTTGTAGAGCTTTACGGGCCTCAAATTTATATACTGGTCAAGGCCGAACCTGGTCGCAAGAAGTATTCCCTGCTCCAGGATGCCAGGTTTCACATCAGGATGTCCTATGGCTCCGAGATATATGGCGTCGAACTTCTTCAAGCCTTCTATCTCTTCCGGGGTTATCGTCTTTCCTGTCTTAAGATACCTGTCCCCGCCATAGTCGAACATGGTCGTCTCATATTTAAAACCGAATTTATTGGATGCGGCTTTAAGGACCTTCAGGCCTTCTGCCACCACCTCCGGCCCCGTTCCGTCACCGCCTATGACTGCGATCTTATAATTCTTGCTTGCCATCTTTCTCTGCTCCCTTTCGTTATTATTTTTTCCCTATGTGCGCCATCAGCCCGCCGGCAGATATTATCTTCTGCATAAAGGCGGGGTACTTCTCTATCTTGAACGACTCCTTTGTCGTCAGGTCCTTTATTATGCCGCCAGCCGTATCTACGGAGACTATGTCGCCGGCCTTTATCCTCTCCGAGGCCTCTTTAGACTCTATGATAGGAAGGCCTATATTGATGCAATTCCTGAAGAATATGCGCGCAAAGCTCTCGGCTATGACGCATGATACGCCGACAGCCTTTATCGATACGGGGGCATGTTCTCTTGATGAGCCGCATCCGAAGTTCTTGCCGGCCACTATGATATCGCCGTGCTTCACCTTGGAGGCAAAATGCTTGTCCGCGTCTTCCATGCAATGCTTGGCAAGTTCCGCCTTATCGATCGTATTGAGATAACGGGCCGGTATGATCTCGTCCGTATTTATGTCTGCGCCGAATTTGTGGACTTTTCCTTTGTATGCCATGTTATATCACCTCTTCCGGATGAGCTATCCTGCCCTTAACTGCGCTAGCCGCGGCTACGGCCGGGTTAGAAAGATATACGCCGCTGTTCGGATGCCCCATCCTGCCTACGAAATTCCTGTTCGTGGTCGCAATGGCCTTCTCGCCCTCCGCGAGTATGCCCATATGCCCGCCGAGGCAAGGCCCGCAGGTGGGCGTAGAGAAGACCCCGCCCGCCTCTATGAATATCTTGGCGAGCCCCTCTTCGACGCACTCAAGATACACCTTCTGGGTCGCGGGTATCACTATGAGCCGGACATTGGACTTTACCTTCTTGCCTTTAAGTATCTTCGCCGCGATCCTCATGTCGGACATCCTGCCGTTCGTGCAGGAACCTATGACGACCTGGTCCAGAGAAACGTCTTTAAGCTCGCTCGCCTTCTTGACATTGCTGGGCAGGTTGGGACATGCCACTAGCGGCTCGATCTTCTTTGCGTCGAATTCCGTCACCGACGAATATACCGCGTCGTCATCGCTTTCATAGAACTTGCCGTTCCCGGCGCGCCTCTTATCTTTTATCGCCTTGACATATCTCAGCGTCGTCTTATCCGGAGCTATGATGCCGCTCTTTCCGCCGGCCTCGATCGCCATATTGCACATGGTGAGCCTGTCATCTATAGGAAGGTTCTCGATAGTATCGCCGCAGAACTCCATCGCTTTATACAATGCGCCGTCTACGCCTATCTTGCCGATGGTGTGGAGTATCAGGTCCTTGCCTCCGACCCACTTGCCGAGCTTGCCCTTAAATACGAACTTCATCGACTCCGGCACTTTGAACCAGCACTCTCCGGTGATCATCGCGGCCGCAAGGTCGGTCGAGCCTACTCCGGTAGAGAATGCGCCC
This sequence comes from Candidatus Omnitrophota bacterium, assembly GCA_020057115.1. Lineage (GTDB taxonomy): Bacteria > Omnitrophota > Gorgyraeia > 2-01-FULL-45-10 > 2-01-FULL-45-10 > JAGVGJ01. The sequence goes on from JAGVGJ010000012.1 coordinate 7,091, forward strand.
AGCGCGCCGTACGTGCAGGTGTGGGAATCTGCCCCTACCACAAGGTCGCCCGGCAGGACAAGGCCTACTTCCGGCAGGAGCGCGTGTTCCACGCCCATCTTGCCTATCTCGAAATAATTCTTTATGTCATATTTTTTTGAGAACTGGGCGAGCATCTTGCACTGGTTGGCGCTCTGCATATCCTTTGCGGGAGTGAAATGGTCGGGAACCAGGACGACCCTCTTATTGTCGAAGACCTTCTTCGCCCCCATCTTCTCGAACTCTTCTATGGCCAGCGGCGCCGTGATGTCATTGCCAAGGCATATGTCGACCTTGGCACTTATGAACTCGTGAGGATGTATCTCTTTAAGCTTGGTATGTTTTAATAGTATCTTCTCTGTTATCGTATGTCCCATCTGCTATATCTCCTTAAGCATCGCGATTTCCTTGCAGTTCGGGAAATAGACGCATTTTATGCACTCGTTCCATATCTTGTGCGGAAGCCTCTTTTTATTTATCACCTTGAAACCCGCCGCCTTGAAAAAATCCGGCACATAGGTCAGGGCGAACACCTTTTTAACTTTAAGGTCCTTAGCCTCTTTAAGACATTTGGCCAAAAGCTTGGTGCCTATCCCCTTGTTGGCCCTGGAAGGCGAAACCGCGAGGCTCTTTATCTCGGCAAGGTCCTCCCAGTCCACGTGGAGCGCGCAGCAACCGTAGACATTCTTGCCTTCGGCGTAAACATTGAAATCCCTGATATTCTCATAAAGCTCATTGAGGGACCTCGGGAGCATCTTGTCGCGCTTAGCGTAGTAATTGACTATTCGCTGTATCTTCTTTACGTCGGATACATCGGCTTTTCTTATCATTGTCTTCTATTCTTCCTATAAAATGATTTAAGCTTGAATCCGCACATTTCGTACAGGACGCAAGCTTCGCATGATGGCCTTGCCGCCTTGCATGTCCTACGGCCGTGTTCTATTATACCTAAATGAAATCTATATATCAAGCCCTTCGGGACCATCGCCGTAAGGGCTTTGTGAGCATCTTCTATCGTGAGATCATTATCGATAAGGCCTAGCCTTTTTGAGACCCTGAATATATGGGTATCGACCGGCATTACCGGTTTCGCGAAGCTGAACAGGAGGACGCATGCCGCCGTCTTCGGGCCTATGCCTTTTATCGACCTCAAATAGCCTTCCGACTCTTCTAGACCCATGCCCTCTAGCCGCGCCAGGCTTATCATGCCCTCTCGCCGCTTTATCTCGGCGAGAACTTCCTTTATGCGCTGCGCCTTTATATTCGCAAGGCCCGCATGTTTAATTACAGACGCTATCTTCCCGGTATCTGCTTTTAATACGCGCTCCCAGGAACGGAAACTTCTCTTGAGCGCGTAGAAAGCCGGCACCGAATTCTTGTCTGATGTGTTCTGCGAAAGAACCGTGCGTATTATTTCGTCGACAGGATCGGACCTCTTCAAGGCCGGCACCCTGCCGTACGCCTTGTATAAAGAGCGCAATATCCTGGTGATCTTCGACGTAAGGTCCATAAAAGAGCCATATTATAAGGGAAAGGATGGGCATTATCAAGGAAAAAATCGGGACTATCTATGCGAGGTCTTCGTCAGAGCGCTCGAAGTGCTTCTTGGCTATGGACTCTATGTGGTATCTGTATTTAAGGAAGAACTGGCATATGTCCGGATCGAACTGCGTCCCTGCGCACTTGGCTATCTCATCCATGGCCGCCGCATAGCTTATCTTCGGCTTGTACGGCCTGTCCGTCGTCATGGCATCAAAGGCGTCTGCCACTGCTATTATCCTGGCAAGAAGGGGTATGTCTTTTCCTTTAAGCCCGGCTGGATAGCCCTTACCGTCATACCTTTCCTGGTGATACAAGACGGCTTCTCTCACGCCCTCCAGGAACTGTATCCCCTCGATGATCTTGGCGCCATTCTCCGAATGCTTCTTTATTTCGGCGAACTCCTCGGTCGTAAGCTTGGGCTTCTGGAGGAGCGCCGTATCGATATATATCTTCCCTATGTCGTGAAGGAAGCAGCTGTACATCAGGTTCGTCATCTCTTCCCGCGTAAGGTGCATCTCCTTGGCTATCAATAGCGCATACCTCTCGACGCGGCTTAAGTGTTCCTTGGTGTAAGGATCTCTCGTCTCTATGGCATTGGTCAGCGCTATGATAGATTCCATGTGGGCGCGCTTCTCCCTGGCGAGGGAGAGCTTAAGCTCGTCTATCTTTGACCTTATAGACAGCCTTAGCGTCTCGAAAGTGTTGGCAAGATGGCCTATCTCATCATCGGACATGGTTTTGATCGGCGTATGGTAGCGCCCTTCTTCCAGTTCGAATACGGCCTCATCCAACGCCTGTATGTCCGAGACCAGCGGAGCGACGAGTTTATAGCTTATGAATGCCGCGGCGAAAAATCCTATAAAGCATATAAGGATAATGATCCAGAGCTCGCGGTTCAGCATCGCCAGGTATGAATTTATCTTATAGTTGATCTCGATCATACCTATGCTGCTGCCCGGGATCGTGGCATAGGCTGATATCCAGGTGCCGTCCTTATCCTTGTAGATGCGCGTGCACTGCGGCATCCCGGTAGAGAATGCCTCTTTGGCCTCGGGCCTCATGGTGTAGAAAGCGCCCGTCAGTATCACCGGATCGCTCGTAAGCACATGGCGCAGCCGGTTATTATCTACGATATAAACATTGAGAGGGCTGTCTATCTTGTTCGACCTCTTTATGTCGGCGAGAAGTTTCGTATATTTCAAATAGGCATTGATCGCCTTCTCAAGGCCCGGATCAGGCGCGATCTCGCCCATCTCGACCTGCTTGCCATACACGTGCGAATAGACTGCGGAACTTGTGGCCAGGCGGCGCTCGTTTATCTTCTCGGATTTCGACATGATCAGAGACAGGTCTTCCGGATCGATAAAACTGGCTATGGTAGACGCTATGCTCTTTATGGAACCACCGAGCATAGCCACGAGGCGCGCCTTCGAGAACTCAAACGTCATGATTCCGAGGATAGTGGTTATCAAGAAGACGGAGAGAAGGATGATCCCTAAGATCTTGGTCTTTATGCTTCTTCCGGCAGGCATATTTGGCATATATCAATATTATCATGAAATATTGAAAGGGGCAAGGTTCGAGGCGAGCTTATTTTATAATACCCAGAACGGATGAGAGCAGGATCTTCGTATATGGATGGCTCGGTTCGGAATAGACCTTGCGGGTAGGCCCTTTTTCAACGATCCTCCCGTGCTGCATAACGGCGATATCCTCCGCCATGTGCCTGACCACCCTAAGGTCATGGCTGATGAATAGATATGTCATCGAAAAGCGTTTCTGAATATCCTTAAGGAGCTCGAGTATCTGGAGCTGTATGGTGATATCCAGGCTCGACACCGGCTCATCGCAGACCACAAGCTCCGGCTCCGTGAGAACGGCCCTTGCGATCGCTATTCTCTGCCGCTCGCCTCCCGAGAACTGGTGAGGATACCTGGCGAGCGCATTTTGCGGGAGCCTCACGAGATCGAGCGCATCTTTTATCTTCCCGCCTATCCTTTCCTTGGACTCTTTATTTAATATCAATCCTTCTGACAATATATCCTTAACGCGCATCTTCGGGTCCAGGCTATTGTGAGGATCCTGGAATATGACCTGCAGCTTGTTCGTCTCAAGCTCCACGCGCCCGGAATCCGGTTTTATGATGCCCAGTATTATCTTTCCAAGCGTCGTCTTGCCGCAGCCGGATTCCCCTACCAGGCCCAGGGTCTTGCCCTTTTCTATTTCGATAGACACTCCGTCTAGAGCCTTGAGGAAACCCGCAGCTCCTTTAAGATACCCGCGCCGGATCGGGAAATGTTTCTTTATATCTATGCACTTCACCATATTCATGACAATGCCTTTACAGACTCTATGAGGGATATGGTATATGCCTCTTTGGGGCTATCGATTATCCGGGATGTTGCGCCGGTTTCGACGATCTTGCCTTTATTCATCACCGCGACGCGGCCGCACATCTTCTTTATTACGCCGAAGTCATGGCTGATAAACAGCATCGATAACTTCTCGGCCTCTCTTATCTCGCACAAAAGATCCAGGACCTGCGCCTGGATAGTAACGTCGAGCGCCGTCGTAGGCTCGTCCAGGATTATAAGGTCGGGCGAATTTACGAGCGCCATGGCGATCATGATGCGCTGCTTCATCCCGCCCGAAAGACGGTGCGGATATTCACCGAATACCCTCTCCGGGTCCTGGATATGCGTCTTCTCAAGATACTCCAGCGCTATATCCCGCGCTCTGCGGGCATTGGCCTGGGGCCGGTGGATGCGGATGGCTTCGACGAGCTGGCTTCCTACGGTAAATACCGGATCGAAAGACGCCGCCGGCTCCTGGAATACCATCGATATCTTCGACCCTCTTATATTCCGCAAAGACTCCTCGCTCATGGAGAGGATATCTTCTCCCTTGAAAGAGATCTGCCCTGAGGCGATCCTCCCGGGATACGGCACAAGCTTCAATACGGACAATGCTGTCAATGTCTTGCCTGACCCGGATTCTCCGACGATGCCGAATACCTCGCCCTCGGCGATCTCGAAAGACACGCCGTCAACGACCTTCAGCAGGCCATCTGGTCCGGGAAAACAGACTTCAAGGTTCTCTATTTTTAATAAGCTCATCGCTCTTTAAGCCTCGGCTCCAAAATATCCCTCAGCCCCTCACCTAACAAATTATACGCCAACACGGTCAATAATATGAATATGCCCGGATATATCGTAAGCCACCATGCCACTCCGAGGGTAGATTTTCCGTCCATCAGGATATTGCCCCAGCTCGGGGTCGGAGGCTGGACGCCTATCCCGAGAAAACTCAATGCAGACTCTACCAATATCGCTCCGCCGACCCCAAGGGTGGCGCTCACAAGGACCGGCCCTATCGCATTCGGTATCAGATGTTTTGTTATTATCCATAGGTCGCTTGCGCCCATAACCCTTGCCGCCGCGACATAATCCCTCTCTTTAAGGGTGAGGACCTCGGCCCTTACAAGGCGCGCCACGCCCATCCAGCTCGTCGCACCGATCACGACCATTATGTTGAATATAGAAGGTTCGAGCACCGCTATGACGGCGAGTATCAAAAAGAACGTCGGGAAACATAACATTATATCTACGAACCTCATCATCGCAGAATCGACCCTGCCCCCGTAATATCCGGATACCGAGCCGAAGACTATTCCTATTAAAACGGCTATGCCGACGGCGATAAATCCTATGGAAAGGGATATCCTCGAGCCATAGACTATCCTTGAGAATATGTCCCTTCCGAGCATATCTGTCCCGAAGATATGATCCCGGGACGGGGCGCTCAATATCGAGGAGGCATCTACCTTCGAAGGATCGTTAGTAGCTATCGCCGGGGCAAAGAGCGCAAATAAGAGTATGAGGACTATGAATAGAAGCCCCGCGAATGCCATCTTATTCCTGATCAGGTCTAGTATCATTCTTTTGAAACCCTTATCCTTGGATCTGCATAAAAATACGCCAGGTCCGCCATAAAATTACCCAGAAGCGTGAGGAGCGCGCCGATCGAAAGGACGCCCATTATCGTCGAATAGTCGCGCGCCATGACAGACTCATAAAAAAGCCTTCCCATGCCCGGGATGGCGAATATAGATTCGAATATCACGCTGCCGCCTATCAAGCCCGGCACCGAGAGGCCGAGTATCGTTATTACGGGAAGCATTGCGTTCTTTAATGCGTGTTTATATATGACTTCGCGCTCCGGCAAGCCCTTGGCGCGGTGAGTCCTTATATAATCCTGGCCGATTATGCCTATCATCGATGAGCGCATGTAGCGCGAGATGCCCGCAAGGCTTCCAAATGCCGCTATGGATACAGGCAGGATGATGTGCCTCGCAACGTCGATGATCTTGCCCGGCAGCGTAAGATACTCGAAGTCGAGCGACTTAATGCCTGATATTGGAAGCCACCCAAGCGTTATGCCGAAGAGGCTCATCAATAATAGCGCGAGCCAGAATTCGGGCGTAGAGAAACCAATAAATACCGATATCGTGGTCAACCTGTCCAGAATAGAGCCGCGCTTTACTGCTGACAAAACGCCTATAGGTATGCCTATTATGAGGATAAGGAGAAGCGATGAAACATTTATGAGGATGGTGATAGGCAGCCTCTCGGCTATCTTCGCAGAAACTGGCCTGTCGTCCAGGAACGACCGGCCGAAGTCGAGCATCACGAACCGCTTAACCCACGCAAGATATTGGACATGAATAGGCTTATCCAGGCCATAGAGTTTCTCGAGCCTGAGCCTGGCCTCGTAAGAGACCTTCGGGTTAAGCGTCGTCTGTATATCGGTGGGCTTGCCCGGGGCAAGGTGTATCACGAAGAAAGATATCACCGTTATCCCGAAGAATACGGGTATAAGGCCGAGTAATCGCTTAGAGATATAAGTTATCATGGTCGATTTTCGAATTATACCATAAAACACGAACTCAAATGAGCGATTTTTCGGCCACTGGACACTCCCCCTCTCGGGGTAGGAAGGGTGTCTTTACGCGAACGTTCCATTCCCAAAGGGAATGTCACTCGGAAGGCCGCGATTTTCGTTGAAAAATCGTGGCCTTCGACGTCGCTTCAAGACACCCTTCCTACCCCTCGGGGGCCCCTTCGAGTGGGCCAAAAAATATGGGGAGTGGAAACTGGTTCACTATCTCGAGCAAAATTGGTGCGTGATCGGAAAAAGCAAAAAAGTGGAGCAGAAATTGAGTGGCGGCCCGCTGGGGTGGGTCTGGAGCGGCCGTTGAAAAATTTTGATACCTTATGCCGGTTTAGTAAGGCCGGACAAACCTGTC
>JAGVGJ010000002.1 GCA_020057115.1 Candidatus Omnitrophota bacterium
CCTATTTTAAAATCAAAAAATTTTAAGATCGTAGATACTGTTCATCCATTCGCTGTATTTACAAAGTAACATTATTCCATCCCACGCCCATCCCCCACAACTATATAGGGGACAGGTGTGGGATGGATTTTACAAACGTCCCAAGATCAGATTTAGAAACGTCCCTATTTTAGATTTAAGCTTGTATTTGGCCTAACATAGTGTATACTTAAGTCGAGTACAGGAATGCCCATCTGCTACGATAGCATGAGAGTGGCCGATGGGTCTTTTTTTATGGCCTTAATATATAGTTTTATAAGCAGGGGAAAGAGAGGAATATCATGAAGTGTTCGCATTGCGGTAAGAAGAGGGATGAGATAGACTGCGCATGCAAAATGTGTTCAGTTTGCGGTTGGTCGATCGAATCCAGCACATCCGTATCCAAAGATACTGCGGAGCATAAATAGTCCGCAAGTACTGATATACGAAATAATTAAATCCAGAGGCACGTCCGAATAGGCCGTGCCTCTGGTTATTTCAGAATACCCCTACTCGGTCCCGACACTTTTCAAATTGACCTATTTGAACCTAAGTAGTATCATTTATTCATAAGCTACGAAAGAATAATATGAAAATACAAAAAAATGCAATACGGACCTGCGTAGTGACTATAATGATAGCGTCCCTGTTCTGCTGCTATGCCTATGCCGCGAGCCCAGGAGAGGACGCTTTAAGGAAGGGGATAGCTTTTGGCCGGCAAGACAGCGATGATGAGGCGCTAGGGGAATTCAATAAAGCCATTGCTGCGAACCCCGCTTCTGCCGATGTCTACTATAATCGCGGGCTTGCCTACTATAAAAAGGGCAGCTATGACCAGGCTATTTCCGACTACAACAAAGTCATGGAGATCGCCCCCGGAGCTACCGACGCATTGTATGGCCGCGGGCTCGCCTATTATAAAAAGAACGATATAAAACAAGCCATAGTTGATTTTAATAAAGTAATAGAGATGAGGCCTGAGTTCCCCCTAGCATATAGCGCCCGGGCGATCGCATATTTTGCGAAGAAAAACTATGGCCAAACTCTTGCGGATGTGAATAAAGCTATATCATTGGGATTCAGGCAGCGGCCTTTAAAAGAGGCCCCGGAAGAAAAACTCTCGGCCGCTGCGGCCAGCCCAGAAAAGAGCCAGCTATCCACGCCGATAAAGGGGTCGGAGAAGTCGAAGGCCTGGAAAGCAAAAAAACGATTGGCGCAGATAAAGATCTGCACCCTTACCGCTTTACTGATCGCCTGTCTGGGCGCGATCTTTATATTGTTACAAAATAAGCGCAACCAATAAGGAGAGAAGATGAAGAGGTTGATCGCCGGATTAGTACTATTGCTTCTTGCCGCATCGAGCGGCTACGCTGAAACCATCGTCTTCGAAGGCTCGCCGCAGATGGCGAACTACTCTTCGCCCGAAGAGACTTTCAACATGACTCTCACCGTGCGCGACCAGACTAATTATAGATGCGTGATCATAAAAGAGGGCGGCAAATACTTCTGGCTTTCCCGCGAGATGAAACCATTGAATCACGTCAAATCCGGGATGTTCGATTATTTCGTCAACCCAGATGGTGACGGCTATATAAAAATAGCGAAGATGAAGGACGGCACATACGCCTACATGGAAACGATGAACGTGACCTTCAGGGTAGTGACCTACTGGGGCATCGTAGATAAGTTTGAGCCATAATAATATGCCATTATTTACTGTTAATAAAGACAAGTGCCCGGGGGATGGTAAGTGCGCTGCCGTCTGCCCGGTCAGAATAATAAAGATAGATGAAGCTACCCGCCTGCCTGCTGTAATAGAAGGCAAGGAAGAGCTCTGCATCAACTGCGGTCACTGCGTCGCGATCTGCCCTAAAGGCGCCCTGTCACTCACATCAATGCCAGTCGATTCTTGCGAGCCCTTAAAGCCGGGCTGGAGGCTTGGGCCCGAAGCTGTAGAACAATTCATAAAGGGCAGGCGCTCCATCCGGACATACAAAGACACTCCCGTACCAAGACAGACCCTCGAAAAACTTATAGACATAGCCCGTTACGCTCCTTCAGGCATCAACAGGCAGCCTGTCTATTGGGCTATCATAGATGACAAGGATAAGGTCCGCAGACTGGCCGAATTGACGGTCGAGTGGATGCGCACCCTTATTAAAGAAGGCTCGGAGCTCGCCGCATCGCTCCGTTTCGAAAATATCGTAAAAGCATGGGAAAAGGGAAATGACCGCGTTCTTCGGGGCGCACCGGCAACCATAATAGCATACGGCCTGAAAGACGACCCGATGGCGCCGCAGGCCTGCACTATAGCGCTCACATACCTGGAGCTCGCCGCGCTTCCGTTCGGACTAGGGACATGCTGGGCGGGATACGCGCACATGGCGATAAACATGTATCCCGACGCCCAGAAGTTCATCGGCCTTTCGAAGAGGACGAGTTCGTTTGGCGCTATGATGGTCGGCTATCCAAAGTTTGAATATTGCAGGATACCTATGCGCAATAAACCGCACATTAAAGAGGTGGCGTAGATGAGGCGCTTTTCGATGCTTTTCATAGCCCTGTCGATAGCGGTTGCATTAACCGGCTGCAAGGGCGCTCCAAAAGGCACATTGAGTGAGACTAAAAATAAAGAGGGCATCCGCGAAGGCCGCATCATTGTCAAGGGTGGCAATGTCTGGTATAAGATAGTAGGAGCGGATAAAAATGGCGTCCCTTTAATAGTCGTTCACGGCGGGCCCGGAATGTCTCATGATTATTTGGAGCCGCTACAGGCTCTTTCCGACGAGCGGCCCGTGATATTCTATGACCAGCTTGATTGCGGCAATTCAGCAAAACCAAAAATGCAATACAACTGGACCTTGAAACGCTCAACAAAAGAACTCCACCAGGTAAGAGACGCCCTCAAGCTGAAAAAAGTACACATACTTGGCCATGGGTGGGGAACTATGGTAGTCGCTAACTACATGCTTTTCGAGCAAAAACCCGACTGGAAAATACCCGTCGGCGTAGTCAGCATCGTATTGTCAAGCCCGCGCTTTAGCGCGACATATTTTATAAATGACCAGAAAAACTATTTCAAAAACGAGTTTACGCAAGCCGCGCTTGACGTAATGGCAAAGGCTGAAAGTACCGGGGATTTTAGATCCAAGGAATACCTTGAGGTAACTGACCTATATTATAAACGCCATCTCTGCCGGCTAGACCCTTGGCCGGAAAGCCTGAAGAGGGCTTTCGAAAAAATGAACCGCCCTCTTTATGAATATATGTGGGGGCCCAGTGAATTCACCATGACAGGCATGCTCCGCAATTATGAATATTTCCACCGGCTGGCTGATATAAGGGTCCCGGCCTTGTTTACCTGCGGGCAGTATGATGAAGCCGCTCCTGCAACTACAGCCCAATACCGCTCCCAGTTACCGGGAGCAGAGATCGCGTTTTTTAAGGATGCGTCATCCAACCACCATCTCGAGAAACCAATTGAATACATAAAGAAAGTGCGGGATTTCCTCAGAAGAGCTGAAGCTGAGGCCGCCGGAAAGAGATGGTTTTAAAGTGCGCTCTATAGAAAAAGAACATTCGATATTGATCGATACGCCGAATGGGGATGAGGCGCTAATAGGCTTTACAAAACCGACCATAAGCGGCGATCCGTCCGAAGACGCGCCGAAAGCTCTCTCTTTAACGGCAGGCGCTTTCGGCACAAGCTTCATGAAGCAGGTCCACGGCGCTGATATAAAGCTAGTGGACCGCCCCGGACAATATACATGCGATGGCATATTTACGGCAGCGGAAAAACTTGCGCTCTTCGTAAAAACGGCTGACTGCCTCCCTCTATTATTTTACAGTAAGGAGAAGGGCGTCACGGGCGCAGTTCACATGGGCTGGCGCTCCGCGAAGGACGGGATACTCGAGAATATCCCGTTCGGCCTGTCGTCATTCGAGGTGATCGCAGGCGTCGGGATGCGAGACTGCTGCTATCAGGTCGGCAGTGAATTCCTCGATCACGGACGGTTCAACGGCTTCGTAGGCATGCGGGAAGGCGTGTATTATTTCGACCCTGTCGGATTCGCCCGAACGGAATTAATCAAAAAAGGGTTATCTGAAAAAATGTTTTTCGATTATAATATATGCAGCCATTGTTCGGCAGATGGCTACTTTTCGCACAGGAAGAATGCGACCAATAACAGGACATTATCATTTGTCATGAAACTAGGGGGCATGGGTCCAGGGTCCGGAAAAAAGGAGAATGAAGATGAAAAAGATCCTCGGAGCAGCAGCTGTAGTTTTCTCGGTCTTATTTATTTTTGGCCTTGCGGATAATTGTCATGCTGCGGCTAAGCCCAAGAAGATAAAGATAGGCGTGTCGCTCCCCACCCAGAGGGATGAGCGGTGGGTGAGGGACGCCCAGAAGATGAAAGAAGTGGCTGCAAAGGATCCCACGATCGATCTCAAGATGCAGATCTGCGATAACGACGCTTCAAAGCAAATGTCGCAATGCGAGAACCTCATCGCCCAGGGCATAGACATATTGATCCTGGCCCCGCACGACGCTACAAGCGCAGCTGCCATAGTTGACGAAGCCAAGGCAGCCGGCCTTAAGGTCATCACATATGACAGGCTAGTCCTCGATTCTGACGTAGATCTTTACATATCTTTCGATAACAAGGAAGTCGGACGCCTTATGGGCAAGTACCTGACAAATGTTGCCCCAAAAGGCAATTATATAGTCCTGGCAGGCTCGCCGACAGATAACAACGCTAAGCTGTACAGGGAAGGCGCGCTGGAATTCATAAAACCTTTAGCCGATAAGGGCGACATCAAGATCGTGACGGACCAGTGGATAACCGACTGGCAGCCGACGATCGCCATGAACCTGGTGCAGAACGCCCTTACAGCGAACAATAACAAGATAGACGCGATCCTTGCGCCCAATGACAACACGGCCGGCGGCGTGATCCAGGCGCTCGAGCAGGTAGGCCTGGCAGGCAAGGTCCCCATAACCGGACAGGATGCCGAGGTTACCGCTGCCCAGAGGATAGTAAAAGGCACGCAGACCATGACTGTATATAAGGATACCAGGGAACTGGCGTCGGAAGCCATCCAGGCAGCCATCAAGATGGTAAAGGGAGAGCCTGTGGCATCCAACGCGACCCTCAATAACCGCAAGAAGGATGTTCCGTCGATCCTCCTTAAGGCGCAAGTGGTCGATAAATCAAATATCGATAAGGTGCTGATAGATTCGGGATACTTGAAGAAAGAGGATGTTTATAAATGATGAATGACTTTATTCTCGAGATGAAGGGGATACACAAGGAATTCCCCGGCGTCAAGGCGCTGGACGATGTCACGTTCAGCGTCAGGAAGGGCGAGATACACGCGCTCGTCGGCGAGAATGGCGCGGGAAAGTCCACGCTCATGAAGATATTGAGCGGCGTCTATACTGCCGGAACATACGACGGGACAATAACCATATACGGTAAACCGCGCGAGTTCAAGACCATACGCGACGCCGAGAATGCAGGCGTCGCCATCATCTATCAGGAGCTCGCACTGATAAAAGAGATAAGCATCACCGAGAATATAAATCTTGGAAATGAGATAGAAAAATTCGGCGTAATCAACTGGGACGAAGAGTTCTTGAAAGCCGATAAAGCTATCAAGCAGGTAGGCTTGAACGTCAGTCCCGCTTATCCCGTATCGGTCCTCGGCGTCGGAGAGCAGCAGCTTGTCGCGATAGGAAAGGCCCTGTCGAAGAAAGCAAGGATACTAGTCCTGGATGAACCGACGGCGGCGCTTTCAGAGGGCGAGTCCGAAAAGCTCCTGCGCATCCTCAAGCAGCTGCGCGACGACGGAGTGACATGCATCTACATATCGCACCGCTTAAAAGAGGTATTTGAAATAGCCGATACGATCACTATCCTCAGGGACGGGAAGACAGTCGCCACAAAGAAAAAGACGGAGCTTGACGAGAATAAACTGATAGCCCTGATGGTCGGCCGCGAACTTACCAACGTCTATCCGCGAAAACCCCACACGCCCGGCAAGGTCATCATGGAAGTGAAAGATTGGACAGTCTATGACCCTTCCATCAACAAGGTCATAGACCATGTTAACTTCACGCTGCGAGAGGGCGAGATACTGGGGATGGCCGGCCTCGTAGGCGCAGGCAGGACGGAGCTGGTCATGAGCCTGTTCCATGTCTGGGGCAGGCAGGTTGCAGGAAAGATATATCTCGAAGGGAAAGAGCTGACATTAAAGAACGCGGGTGACGCCGTACAGGCGGGGATAAGCCTCGCATCGGAAGACAGAAAGCGATACGGGCTGATATTAAGCGAGGATGTCTGCAAAAATATATCGCTCGCAAGTCTCAAGAAGATAGCGAAGAACAGCATCGTTAATGAGAACGAGGAGATAAGGAGTGCTGAGAAGTACCGGACAGAACTCAAGATCAAGACGCCGACCATAGAATCAAAGGCGGAGACCCTTTCCGGAGGCAACCAGCAGAAAATAGTCATCGGCAAATGGTTAATGACGATGCCCAAGGTCCTCATACTGGATGAGCCGACAAGGGGAATAGATGTCGGCGCCAAGGTCGAGATATATAATATACTTAACGAGCTTGTCGACCACGGAGTCGGCGTCATCATAATCTCATCGGAACTGCCGGAGATGATTGGCATGGCCGACAGGATACTGGTCATGCATGAGGGAAGATTCACGGGCGAGCTCATGGTCAAAGAAGCCACACAGGAGAAGATAATGTATTACGCTACGGGAGGTAAGGATAAATGAAAGTTAAACATAGCAATTTAGCGACGCTCAGGAAATTCACAATGCTTATAGCCCTCGTCGCCATATGGCTGATATTCACGGTCATGACGCAGGGGATATTCATCACGCCGAGAAATTTGTCAAACCTATTCATCCAGACTGCGACGGTCGCCATACTCACCATAGGCATGACGCTCGTCATCGTGACGAGGAACATAGACCTCTCCGTAGGATCTGTCGCGGCATTTGCCGGCGCCGTAGCAGCCTTCCTGCAGGTCAAGATGGGATTGCCTACGAGCGTAGCTATTACGACGACTCTCGGCGTGGGCCTCCTGATCGGCGCCTGGCACGGCTTCTGGATAGCATATCAACTTGTTCCCGCGTTCATAGTAACTCTTGCCAGCATGATGATATTCCGCGGCGCGGTCCTCGGCGTTACTAATGGCGCCACGATCGCTCCCCTTGCAAATGCCTTCAAGGCGATAGGCCAGCATTATCTGCCGCCCCATATCGCTATAGTTATCGGCATACTGGCCATAGCATGCTATATATTTTTCGATATACGCAAACGGCTGAAACGGAAGAAATACGGCTTCGCCGTTCCTAAGCTCCCCATAGCGCTCCTCAAGATCACGGCCATATGCCTGGCGATAGCCGCTTTCTTTACGATACTTGTAGTCAACAGGGGAATACCGTACGCAGTGCTTCTGGTCATGGGGCTAGCGCTCGTTTTTAACTTCATCGCCCAGCACACAGTATTCGGCAGGCAGCTATATGCCATAGGCGGCAACCCGGACGCCGCGACGCTCTCAGGCGTGGACATCAAGAAGCGGGTGATGTGGCTATACATCATATTCGGCGCGCTGACAGCATTGGGCGGCCTTGTCCTGACGGCGCGTCTTAACGCCGCCACTACCTCGGCCGGCCAGGGCCTTGAACTAGACGTCATCGCGGCAGCGGTCATAGGCGGCACGAGTCTCATGGGCGGCGAGGGGACGATACTCGGCTCCGTCATAGGCGCGCTCATCATGGCAAGCCTTGATAATGGAATGAGCCTCATGAACACTAACGTCACATACCAATTCATGATCAAAGGCCTCATACTTCTGTTGGCTGTCTGGATCGACATTGCGACCAGGAAGAATTCATAGCTCACTTTGCACAAAAATTCGCGATCATGCCAAAGAACCTGATAATAGCCATATTGACGGCGGCCATCCTGGCCGCCGCGCCCGCAGCATCTTTTCCCGACGACAAAGATACCATCTGCGAAGAAAGCCTCCAGCATTATAAGGATGGGATGGATTTTTTTGAGCTTGGCCTCTTTGAAAAGGCAGGGGCAGAATTCACCAGAGCCATAGAGATCAGCCCTTATTTTGCCGAAGCCTATGTGGCGCTAGGGAATGTGTATTCTATATTTCGCCGATATGACAAGGCGATCGGATGTTACAGAAAGGCGATAGTGCTCAATCCCAATATCAGCGAAGCTCATATGGGCATCGGAATGGCGGCCGTATATGAAGGGGATTATCAGCTCGCGGCTAGCGCCTACCAGCATGCCATCCAGATAAATTATAACAATGCCAAGGCATACCTCTTCCTGGGAAAAGTCAATAAGCTGATGGGTGATGACAAGAGCGCGGAAGAGAATCTCGGTAAGGCCAAGGAATTATACGATAAAGATAAGAAGTAACCCTCGCGGCTTCTAGGCAGCCCTTGCCTGGCCCAACATCTCCTCGGCATGGGTGATAGAAATAGAGCTCTCCTTTTCACCGGACATCATCTTTGCAAGCTCCTTCACGCGCGCTCCTTCATCAAGAAGCCCTACTGCGGTCGTGGTGCGGTTATTCTCCACCTTCTTAGTTACTTTAAAATGCGACTCGGCGAATGACGCGATCTGGGGGAGATGGGTTATGAGGATGACCTGCCTGTCTCTCGAAAGCTCGCGCAGCTTCTTGCCGGTTATGGTCCCGAGGCGCCCGCCTATCTGAGAGTCTATCTCGTCGAATATGAGTACAGGCATTGGGTCGACTTTTGTAAGGGCCTTCTTAAGCGCCAGCATGACGCGCGCCGCTTCGCCCGACGACACTATTTCCGCAAGCGGTTTTAAGTCCTCGCCGGCGTTAGGGCTGATATAGAATATTACCCTGTCCTGCCCCGCGGGACCGAGCTCAGCCTTTTCAATGCGGCATTCGAACCTCACGTTCTTTATGCCGAGCTCTTTCAATTCTTTTTCGATAGTCTTCTCGAGGTCCTGAGCCGTCTTCTTCCTGGCGCCCGTCAGCTTCTTGGCGATATTTATAAGGTCCGATTCGATCTCTTTGATCCTCCCGCGGAGCTCGGCATCATTATGCTCAAGGTCGGCAAGAAGACCATAGCGTTTTTTTGCCGCATCATAGAGATTCTTTGCATCCTCGATGGCGGGGCCGTATTTGCGCTTTATCTCTTCGTAGATATCGTATCTTGCCCTTATGTCACGCGCCTCGTCCGGCTCGAAGGACAAAGACTCCAGATAGCTGCGCAGTTCATTTATCAGCCTGTCGTTAGATTCCTGCAGTTGGGCAAGCGTTTCGGCGAAGGCGCGCGAACCCTCATCCAGACTATTCAATGTCTTCATGGGGCCGAATGCCTTGGATATCGCTTCGCCGATCCCGGTCTCGGCATTCTCAAATATCTCGATCATCCGGGAAGCGTTCTCGTAAAGCTGTTCGGAGTTTTTAAGACGCTTCTCTTTTTCTAGAAGCTCTTCATAGCGGCCTTGGTCCAGCTTCACGCGCTCGAGCTCCTTTATCTGGTGGGCGAGAAGGTCCAGCTCGCGCTCCTTCGTAGCAGCGCTCGCTTTTATCTCCTCGAGGGCTTTACGAGCTTCGGCATATTCGCCGTATACCTTTGAGTAGGCGCCCTTAAGGGCGCCGAGATCGCAGAGCCTGTCGAGTATCTTTATGTGTGAGTCCTCGAGGAGGAGCATCTGATGGTCATTCGGACCGTGAAAATCGACCAGGTGGTTTCCGACCTCCTTAAGCTGGGAGACGGTAACGGACATGCCGTTTATCTTTATCCTTGTCTTGCCATCCGGAAGATGGGAGCGGCTTATGATGAGCGGCTCATCCTTGCCGGCAAGAAATTCCGATATGGCGGGATTCTCGCGGAGCTCTCTTTTCGAAAGCTCAAATACAGCCTCGACGACGCACGGCTTGGCCGCATCCCGCATCTGGTTTTGGTCGAGCCGCTCGCCGAGGGCATAGCGCAACGCGTCTATGACTATGGACTTGCCGGCGCCGGTCTCCCCGGTAAGGATGTTAAGCGCAGGGGATAACTCAAGAGAGATCTTGTCGATGAGCCCGAAATTCTGTATGGTAAGCTGGCATATCATTTGACCTCATAGTATCAAAAAAAATTATCTTTGTGAAGAATAATATATTTATGATATACTTATCAACCGTGGGGGATAAAAGATGAAGTCGAAGGGCATGGTCTTCATATCCGCAGTCGCGCTTGCGGTCATTATCGCGCTATCGCCGCATCTGGGCGCCGAGGCGCCTAAGGGCCCTAGCATCGTCCAGGTGAAGGGGACCGAGCTCATCGTCCAAAAACGCCTTGAGAACGGCTCGCTCGACCAGCCGAAGGCCTATTTAATGAAAGGCGTGACATGGTCTCCCGCGACCCGCGCGCCGGATGATGGCCCGGACCCGGCAAACGCCGCGAAGATAGTGCCTTACGGGTTCTTCTTCGACTGGCCCGGCCGCGCGCCTCAAGGACGGACCATATTCCGTTCCTGGCTGATACAAGAGACCTCCAGATACTACAAGACCGACATCCCTCTCATGAAAGAGATGAACGCGAACACCGTGAGGGTCTATGACGGCTTCGGCGAAAGCCCCGAAGTCAACAAGGCCATCCTCGACGAGTTCTACAAGAACGGCATAATGGTCATAATGGCGATAGCGGCGTCAAAAGATGATATCGAGACATACAGATACCTGCGCATAGTGAAGATGTGCAAGGACCATCCGGCGATACTCGTGTGGTCGCTCGGCAATGAATGGAACCTGGAATACAATAAATACTACGGATACGAGACCGTCGCGGATGCCGCCACAGCCACCGAAGAAGCTGCAAAAACCATAAAGAAGATAGACCGGAATCATCCGGTAAGCTCCTGCCTCGGCGACCGCTTTGAAGACAAGGATCCCAAAAATACGGTAAAGTGGATCGTGAAAAAATGTCCGGATGTCGATGTGTGGGGGCTCAACATCTACCGCGGCATGAGCCTGGGCGACCTTTTTAAAAGATGGCAGGCGACTACGACTAAACCTTTATACATAAGCGAGTTCGGAATAGATTCATTCGCCACAAAGACCTATAAAGTGAGAAATGAGATTTATGCGGCGGATATCAAGGGCGGGGAAGACCAGGATGCCCAGGCGACATGGAACATAAAGATGTGGAATGACGTGGCAAAAAATCTTTCGGCCGTAAATCCCAAGAATGTTTGCATAGGGGGCATCGTACATTCTTTTAACGATTCCCTGTGGAAGGTAGGCTCATACCATGTATTGCTGGGAGACCTCATAAATTACAATGACCCGCAGGAAGGCACGAGCTACTCTACCTATAACCCCGAAGGGTTGATCATGAAGGGCTCATTCCCGGATGACGTCGCGAACGAGGAATACTTCGGCATATTCGACGCCGACCGCAAGCCCAAGCTCATCTTTTACGAGCTCCAAAAATTTTATAAAAACTTATGATCGCTTGCATTTTACGTGCAGGATAGGTATAATTAATACCGGATCGGAGGAACATACAAAATGTGGAACGGCATAAACAGAAGAAAATTCCCAAGAGCGAACTACAAGTGCGTCATCACTATTAAGAAGAGGCTTACGGCCAAGAACATATCAACGCATACCGAGAACCTCGGAGCAGGCGGGATATGCGTGCTCCTCAAAGAGGACCTCGGGCTCTTCCAGGGAGTTGACCTCGAGATAACGCTTGAAGACAGCAACATGCCGGTCAAGTGCGGCGGCACGATAGTCTGGGTAGTTAAGAAGGGCGAGCCGAAGCAGAAAGGCTCTTACCTGTATGATACCGGAATAGAATTCATCGACATAAGGCCTGAGGACAGAGACAGGATAACTGCGGTCGTTGACATGATCCTTAAAAAGAAAGTATATAGCAAGTAAAAATTCGGCTTGCGCCCTTGACAAAGGGCCGGGCGTATGTTATACTTGGTAAAATTTATAATAAAGGAGGTGAATCAAAATGAAGAACGTATTAAAGGGTCTTATTATATGTGTTGCTATATTGATGGTGCTTAATATAGCGGCCTCAAGCTATGCCCAGGATCCGGCAAAGAAACTCGGAAGAGGAGTTGCCAACATCCTGACAGGCTGGGTTGAGCTTCCGAAGAACATCTACGACACGAGCGTAGAAGATAATCCTCTCTCTGGTCTGACGATCGGTCTGGCTAAGGGTTTAGGTATGACCATCGTAAGAACTGGCGCTGGAGTGTACGAAACAGTTACATTCCCGTTCCCGATACCTGAGGGCTATGCCCCGGTTTTAGAGCCGGAGTTTGTGTTTAAGGGTAAGTAATCAGCTTACGCTGATAAAAAATAAGGGGATAAAAAGAAATTTTTATCCCCTTATTTTTTTAAAAATTAGCTTGCAACTTATATATATTTATAATAGAATTAGGCCATTAAAAAAGGAGCGGATGTGACCGAAAGAAGAAGATTCATGCGTTTTGAGACCGTGCTTAACGCCCTGTGCGAAACGGTAAGCGAGAACGGCAGATCCTCTTCTGAAATAAAGAATATCAGCAAGGACGGCGCGCTCCTCATACTTGCAAAGCAATTAACGCAAGGTTCGGAACTGAAACTATCGATGGATGTCCCGGGCGACAATGTGCCTGTATTCGCATCATGCGAAGTGGCCTGGCAGAAGATCTCAAGCAGTAACGCTCCCAAAGGATATGAAACGGGAGTGAAATTCACAAAGATAGACAACGCTGACAAGGGAAGGCTCCTGGAATACATCTATACCCAGTGGTTAAAATTCTTGGATAGCTCTCGTTAGTCATATCGACGATTCATATAGGAAGGTGAGAGACAATGGTTGAAGAACAGAAGAAAGAAGAAGTGAAGCCGGAACCGCAGGCCGCAGCTCCCGCTGTGCCCGCGACGCCGGCTGCCGCGCCGGCAACTCCGGATGCTCCGGCCGCTGCACCGGCAACGTCGGCCGCCGCAGCGACTCCTGCGGCTGAAAAGCCGAAGGAAGTGGCAAAGCCGCGCGGAAAAGCCGCAAGGCCGTCAAACTGCGCATCCTGCAACAAGTCCGTAAAGAAGACCCGCTGGTACTACAGGGACGGCAAGTTCTACTGCACGAAGACCTGCTGGCAGGCTGCCGTGAAGAAACAGGAAGCCCCTAAAGAGGGCGCTGTCCCGGAAGCTAAGTAGTACGACTTTAAGGCCTCATGAAAAAATCAGAGCTATCGCCATGCCCGGCGCTATATCCGGTACCGGTCGCGCTAGTAAGCTCGATCGATAAAGCAACCGGCAAAATCAACATAATAACGATCGCATGGTGCGGCAACATATGCTCAGACCCTCCCATGGTCAGCATATCGATAAGGCCGAGCCGTCTATCCCACAGCATCATAAGCCAGACCAAAGACTTCGTGATAAATATTCCCACAAGCGATATGGCGAGGAAGGTAGATCTCTGCGGGGTCAAGTCCGGCAGGGACACCGATAAGTTCAAGGCATGCTCGCTCACGCCCGCGGCTTCGTTAAAAATATCCTCTCCCGCAATAAAAGAATGCCCGGTAAATATCGAGTGCGCGCTAAAAAGCGTGATCAAGCTCGGTACCCATGACATGTTCATAGGCGAGGTCCTTACGGTGCGCGCGGACGAGAGCATCATGGGCGAGAACGGCGCCATAGACTACGCCAAAGCAAGGCCGTTTACATACAACCAGGGCGAATACTGGGACCTCGGCAAAAATATCGGAAGCCACGGTTTTTCCTCCCGCTAAACCATCCTTTTGAGTTTTATCCGGAACTGTGATACAATATACCCACAATGCAAAAAGACGACTGCATCTTCTGCAAGATAGCCGCTAAGAAGATACCTTCGAAGGCTGTATATGAGGACGACGAGATAGTCGCGTTCGAGGACATAAATCCCCAGGCGCCGGTCCATATCGTCGTTATCTCAAAGAACCATATTGAGAAGCTGTCGGATCTCGCCGAAAAAGACTCTCAGCTTGCAGGCAGGATGGTCATGGCGGCTAAGAATATCGCTAAGGAGAACGGCATACAGGAGTCGGGTTATCGTATTGTCATGAACTGCAATAAAGACGGCGGGCAGGCCGTATTTCACCTGCACCTGCACCTGTTGGGCGGCAGGGCGATGAAGTGGCCTCCCGGATAAAAGGAGAATGAAATGGTAAAAGTGGAAAGAAGGGGAGCCCCGAGGGCGCCGGAAAAAGATCTCGCGATGAAACTTAAGCTCGGAGAGCTTGATACCGCGATCTACGCATTGAACATAAGCGCGTCCGGCGCTTATTGCAAGATCGACAAGGAAGTGCCCCTCATGTCGAGAGTGAAGATAGTAATAATGCTCCCCGACCCCGAAAAGGCGGGCTCGCCCACAAGGCGCATCGAGGTCACCGGCGTCGTTGTCAGGGAACATCCTGTAGTCGTCGACGGCAAGACGCAGCATTATGATCTGGCCATATTCTTCGAGGATATCTCGCAGAAGGACAGAGAGGCCATCGCCAGCTACGTCTCGAAAAAGACGGCCTAGAGATGGGCGGGATCCACTCCCCTGACAGGGTTAAGCTTATCGCCGGGCTCATCTCAAACGATCCGGAAATGTTTTCCCGGCTCAAGAGACCCCTGGAGCGCCTTTTAAAAAACCTCATAGACTACGAAAGCCCGATACTGGACTTTGACAAGACCAGTTATTA
Source organism: Candidatus Omnitrophota bacterium (assembly GCA_020057115.1). GTDB lineage: Bacteria > Omnitrophota > Gorgyraeia > 2-01-FULL-45-10 > 2-01-FULL-45-10 > JAGVGJ01. The sequence continues at coordinate 14,768 of JAGVGJ010000002.1, forward strand.
CAAAGAGGAGATGGGACCGGGCTTAAAGAGGATATTCTTCGGCTTCAAGGATCTGATAGGTCTTGACGGCGCTTACAAAATAAAGATAAAGACTAATGCGCTGGAGCGGAAGCTGTCGAAATGCGGGAAAAGGACCGTTAACATAGACCCAGGCTATCTCGACATGGCCAAGCTAGTCCTCTTCTCGACAAAAGATTACACGCACAGGATACACCTTAATAAAGGCATATACGCCGAAGTGACGCTCCATTATAAGAACGGAGCTTTCGATATATGGCCCTGGACATACCCCGACTACCAGAGCCGCGAATATCGCGAAATATTCGAAAATATGCGGGGGATATACAAGAAACAGACAAGGTCGCCTGACATGCTTATAAAAACGAAAAGCCTTATAGTCGCGCTCCTCTCGAGTTTCCTGATAGCGCTGGTCCTGTTATTGACGCTGGCATCATACCTTATTTATATGGAGCTAAAGACCAGAGAGTCCGAATCCTCATACCAAAAACTTATGATCAGGCTGAAGGCCAGCGAAAGAGCGGCTCAGACAGTCGGGAAATAGGCTATAATAAAAAGGCACATATCTTTTGAGAAAATTCTACTTCTTCTTAATAACGGGTTTTATAGCCTGCGTGCTCCTGTTCGTCGGGTCGTTCTTCTATCTCGACAGCCAGAAGCGCAATGTCTACCATTTTGTAGTGAGCCTCAAGGGCCATGATATCGGCACGATAAAGATAGACAAATTCGTGACCGAAGAGAAGCGCCTCTATAAATCCTGGTCGGAGATGCCGTTCAATCCGGTATTCGATTCGGACAAGACGAGGATGGTCTTTGACAAGGACTATAAACTCGAGACCTATTCCTATGAGCGATCGGGTTCCGGCGCCAGCGAGGCCATCCAGATCGAAAATAGCGATAACCGCGTATCTTTCATCTCTATAGCAAGGTCGAAGTTCTCCTATCTGCGCGATATGCCCATAAGAGACATGACATTCGTCTTTAAGGAGGATTCTCCGGTCACGTATCTTCCTTTGATAGAGAATTATGATTTCCGCAGAGGCAAGTCCCAGGGTTTCGACGCGATAACGCCATTCTCCGAGCTATATCCTCCCATGAAACGGTTCGTCACGCTTACATCCATAAGGAATGAATATATCAAGGTTGACAGGCGCAAGATAAAGACAGAGTGTCTGCTCCTTAAGATAAGGAACTATCCCCAGGGGACCGTCTGGGTCGCAAGGTCGGACAGGAGCATAATAATGATCGACCTGCCGACAGCCGGCATAACGATACGCAGATCTTTCCTGCCGAAAAACATATCGGCTGTCGAGTATTCGCCGGACATGGAGAGAGCCTCTGTTAAAGACGTGAAATTCCCGGGTAAAGGCGGTGAGCTGGCCGGCACGCTATACATGCCGAAGATCGAAGGCAAGCGCCCGGCTGTCATCCTTGTATGGGGAGACGGGCCCGAAAAGGGCGCATACCAGGGGCTCTTTTCATCCATGGCCGCAGGGCTGGCAAAGGAGGGGTTTATTGCGCTCACGTTCGACAAGCGCGGGGTCGGCGGAAGCGGCGGCGATCCTAACACAACTACGGATACTGATGCGGTGGATGACATAGGCTCAGCCGTAGACTTCTTAAAGGCAGAGAAGGATGTCGACCCGGACAAGATAGCCCTCATCGGACATTCGAAAGGTTCTTTCTACGCTTCGAGGGTCTGCTCGTCCAGAGACGACATAAAGGCTCTTGTGTTCATCGCCCCGAGAGCATCGCTTGAGTCGAAGCAGCAGGCAACGGACTTCGCAGATCTCATCGAAATGGCCAAAAGATACGGTTGGAGCGAAGATTATCTCAAGAGTGTCATGAAGTCCCAGGTAGAGACCCTCGATAAAGCCAGGAACGCAAAGCGCGGCCGTGTTTCGCTACTGGGGAAGCGCTGTTTCGCAGGGAAGATGCAGGAAGAGATGTCCGAAGACCCGATAGCCGTGGCCGGAAAGATAAAGGCGCCTGTCCTCATATTGCAGGGGAAGGAAGACGGCATATCGCTTGCCGATTCGGCCGCAAAGATAGATAAGGCTCTTGAAGAGAGCGGCAATAAGGACCACACGCTTACATACTTCGGTTATCTTGATCACTTCATGGCGGCAAGCATAATAGATGGCAAGCATAAGATCCATTATGTGACAGACCCATCGGTGGTCGATGCGACAAAGAAGTGGCTTGATGAAGCGCTGGCCGAACCGCCCCCAGAGGCCGCACCAGTGGCTACACCGGCGGCTGCAGCAGAAAACACGACCTAGAAATTGTTTGACTTTATATCAAAATTATGATATGATATATCGCTTGCAGGGTTATTATTGTAAGAGACGATGATAGCCCTGCTTTTTAATTCAATAAGGATACCCATGGACAAGATAAAGGATAAGCTGATCGAAAGACGCCGATATATAAGGCTCGAGGTGCCGCTTAAAGTAACTTATACCATACCCGAGCTTCATAAAATATACACGGCTGTAGCCAAGAACATATCTGCGGACGGCATAAGGTTCGAGACCCACGAAAGGGCCATCAAGGAATCAAGCGTGATAGAGCTTAAGCTCGACATCCCGAACGTGGCCAGCGCCGTACATATCAAGGGGCGCGTCATATGGAAATCGAAACTTTCCTTGGAGGACAGCGCGCCGTTCGACGTCGGCGTGGAATTCCTCGAAATAGAGGATGACAACAAGAATACCTTCCTCAAATTCCTGTGCGATCTGATCTACAGCCTGCCAGAGGATGCAAAATAACTTATGCTAAGAATAATGTGCAAATCCAAGATCCACAGGGCGACCCTCACAAAGGTTGACCTCCATTACGAGGGCTCGATAGGCATCGACAAGGATCTGCTTGCGGCAAGCGACATCTACCCGGGAGAGATAGTCCAGGTGGTGAATGTAAATAACGGCTCGAGGTTCGAGACATACGCCTTCGAAGAGAAAGCCGGCTCAGGCACGATAGGCCTTTACGGAGCCGCGGCCCATCTTGGCAAGATAGGCGATCTTGTCATAATACTATCAAATTGCCTTCTGGAAGAGAAGAAGGCCAAGAAACTTAAGATGAAACGCATCCTGGTCGATCCAAAGAACAGGATAAAATCCAAAGACAGATGGCTAGCCTCCCAATAAAGAAACTCCCAAACAGCGTACTGAGAAAAAAAGCTCGAGCGGTCGGTGAAGTGACCGACGCGGAACGGAAGACCCTCGCCGACATGGCGGAGACTATGTACCTTAATAACGGAGTGGGCCTGGCAGCGCAGCAGGTCGGCATCGATAAGCAGCTTGCCGTGGTCGACGCGGGAGACGGGCTTATGAAGATGATAAATCCGTGCATAGTCAAGCGCGAGGGAACGGTGTCGCAGGAAGAGGGCTGCCTGAGCGTCCCCGAGCTCTCGGTAAAGGTGAAGCGTTCGGCAAAGATAACGGCAGAATTCCTTAATGAGAACGGCGAGGTCTTGAGGATAACCGCCGACGGGCTGCTTGCAAGGGTGATACAGCATGAGCTCGACCACCTTAATGGAAAGCTGATAGTGGATTACCTAGGGCCGCTGCGAAAGTTATTCGCGAAGAAAAATAGGCCTTGACGAATATTAAAAAACGCTATAAGATGTTATTTTACGAACCGGACAGGATATAGTTAGCAGGTATTTTGGTGTTCAATATTTTGCATAACTAACGCAGCAGCCATTCAGCCTTTCTCTAAAAAAGAGAAGAGCTTTGGGTGGCTATTTTTATTTTAGGCGTAAATCATATCCGAAAGGAGGTGTAGAAAGAAAAATGGCTCAAGGTTCAGTAAAGTGGTTCAATGATAAGAAGGGCTTTGGCTTCATCATATCCGAGGATGGCAAGGATGTATTTGTTCATCACACGGCTATTGAAGGCGAAGGTTATAAAAGCCTGAAAGAAGGGGAGAAGGTTCAGTTCGAGATAGTCCAGGGTCCGAAGGGGGACCAGGCAACGAAAGTTGTTAAGCTGTCGTAAGAATTGTTTACCGTTATTACCTCTTTAGTAAAGATAGCGACTTTTCATGCATCCGGTAAGTATTTTCATTGGATTTGGTAAAAGAAAAGGGCGTGAAGGGGATTTATTTCCCAAAAACGGCATAAATACATATGGCGCTATATAAAAACATAGAAGATGATATGAAAGCTGCCCTTAAGCAAGGTGATGCTCTTAAGCTATCTACATTAAGGATGCTTATTTCGTCTGTTAGGATGCTGGAGCTCGAGAAACAGCTGAAAAGCATCGAAGACGGCGATGTAATACAGATACTGCAAAAGCATGCAAAGCAGCGCAAGGAGTCGATAGACCAGTTTACCAAGGGCAACCGCCCGGAACTGGCCGAGAAAGAGGCGAAGGAGCTCAAGATCCTGGAAGCATACCTCCCCAAACAGCTCAGTGAAGAAGAGCTGATGGCCGTTATCCGCCAGGCTATGACCGATACCGGCGCCTCGACCAAGGCCGATATGGGCAAAGTGATGAAAGCCGTTACGGAAAAGACCAGGGGTAAGGCTGATGGCAAAGTCGTAAGCCAGCTTGTCGCCGGGCTGCTCAAATGATCCTCCCCAGATAATACCGAAGGCTCCTAAGTTTTCCTTGATTATATTACCGATTTGTTGTATAGTAATCCGCGTGAAAGGAGGGAAAAATGGGAAAAAGACTTTTAAGCGTATTCTGCGTAATCTTGGCCTTGTCATTTGTCGTCCTTTCGTTCTCGTACGCTGCTGAAACACAGCAGTCGGTCGGGGCAAAGGCTAAAAATTTCTGGCAGAGATTATTCAACTATCCTGCAAACGTGACGAAAGATACAGCCAATATCGTCGGCGAAGCCGGAAAGAGCACCGTCAACACCGTAACTACCGAAGTGAAGACGATCGGTCAGGTCACTTCAGGCGATGTCGCAAAGACTTCTGATCTCGTCACCGAGCCCGTAAAGGCGACTGGCGAAGCCACTTACAATGCCGTAAAAGACACAGCTAACATGCCTGTTGAGGCAGCGAAGCAGTCTAATCCGGACGCAGCAGAGACGAAGTAACAGCTCTTAAATGAGTGAGAAAAAGCCATATCTTCACTTAAAGAAGATATGGCTTTTTCTGCAAAAACGATCGAATATCTTATGAGACAGATAGTTCCATCCATAATAGCAGCTGCCATCCTGTCCTCGCTGCTCACTGCAATTCTCTTCCAGCCGGTGTCACTGGCCGTCTTTAAGCTTAGGGAGCCGTATTTTAAATACCCGATAAAGACAGCGGACGGGACGCTCACCATCCGCGAGGACGAGCTCGGAAGCGGCGAGTATGGCTCCAAAAGGGCCGGAGGGCGCGCCCATGACGGGATAGACATATTGGCCGATGAAGGCACGCCGGTATGCGCCGCCAAAAGCGGCATAGCGTTCCGTCTTACTGTTCCCACCGGCTACGGGAAATATGTTATGATATATCATCCGGACCGTACGCAGAGCCTCTACAGCCACCTGAAGGATTACAATGTCATCTCCACGCAGAATGTCAGGCAGGGCGACGTCATAGGCTTCGTGGGAAAGACCGGAAATGCGGGCGCCGCAATGATGCATGCGCACCTGCATTTCGAGATAAGAAAGAACGCCGTGTGCGTAGATCCAAAACCCCTCATGAGGAGATAGGATGCATAAAAAACCTCCGGTCAAAAAGGATTGTTCCGCCAAAGGCTGTTACAAGTATGCGCTTGCCTTAAGCGAGCACTGCTGGGGCCATCTTCCCGATAAAAATGAGTACCGGACGGCCCTTATCAAGGCCATCGACAGCGGGCAGGACTTGAGCGGAGAGAATCTTGAAAAGGTGGATCTAAGCGGCGCGCATATTGAAAAGGCGCTCCTATCAAGGGTGAACCTCTCGCAGGCGAACCTATCTGGAACACGGCTCTTCGATTCGAAGCTTGAGAACGCCGATCTGATAGGTGCCGATCTCACGGATTCGGATCTTTCACATTGCGATATGCATGGTAGCGACCTCACGAAAGCAACGCTCGTCCGCGCGAGGTTGTGGAATACTGACCTGATGGGCTCTAACCTCACGGAGGCAGACCTTTCCGGAGCGGATCTCTGGAGCGCGAAGCTATACAATGCCAGGTTGTGGCATACGACTTTCGCCGGAGCGAAATCTCTCGCCAAAAAGAATTTCTCTAAAGGCTCCGGCTCGCTCTCCAAGACCGTCATGATAAACGAGAGCGGCATTTTGTCTGCAGAAGAGGCCTATCGGGACCTTAAAGGATACTTTATCTTGAACGGCATGTATAATGACGCCAGCTGGGCCGCCTTCAGGGAGAAGGCGATGGAACGCAAGATCTTCCTGAAGAGGGGCGACCTTAACTACATACCAAGCCTTATCATGAACCTCTTGTGCGGATACGGCGAAAAACCTTACAGGATAATAATATCCGCCTTCGGCGCCATATGCCTCTTCGCGGCGCTCTATGCGGCGCTCGGCTCCGTCCAGAACGCCTCGTCTCCGGACTATCTGATGAAGTGGAGCGATTACTTGTATTATTCCACCATAACATTCACGACCGTAGGATACGGCGATTTTATCCCGAAACCCGGAACGCTATACAGGCTCCTGGCGGCGACCGAAGCATTCATGGGCATCTATGTGATGGGTCTTTTCATATTCACGCTGTCGAGGAAGTACTCGGGAAGGTAGCATAGCGGCTATGGACGAGGGAAGAGGGAAGAGAGAGGAAAGAGGAATAAAAAAACTTGAGGCTGTCCGGAAAACGAACGAGGCGCTGAAAGATTCCCTCAAAAACTGCAGGATATGCCCTCGCAAATGCGGGGTCGACAGGACTACAGGCTCGCTCGGATACTGCAGAGCGGGCGCGGAACCGATCGTCTACAGCTATTCGCCGCACCTTGGCGAAGAGCCGCCCATCTCCGGGACCCGTGGGTCCGGAACCATATTTTTCAGCCACTGCAACATGAAGTGCGTCTATTGCCAGAACTATTACTTCAGCCAGCTTGATAAAGGCGAGAAGGTCTCCGCTGAAAGACTCTCAAGGTTCATGCTCAAGCTCCAAAACGAGGGATGCCACAACATTAATCTCGTAACGCCTACGCATTTCATGCCCCAGATAATGACAGCGCTGGAGCTCGCGCTTAAAGAAGGCCTCAGCATACCTATTGTTTATAACACGAGCGGATACGAACTCCCGGAGACGATAAAGCTCCTGGATGGGGTAGTCGATATATACCTGCCTGACATGCGATACTCCGCTAATGAGGCGGCCAGGATATATTCCGACGCCCCGGATTATGTTGAGCGCGACCGGGCCAGCGTAAAGGAGATGTTCCGCCAGGTCGGCGACATGTCACTTGACGATAACGGAGTAGCGTTAAAAGGCATCATAATAAGGCTCCTGGCCCTGCCGGAAGGCGTTTCAGGCACCATTGAAAGCTTAAGATTCATAAAGAACAGCATATCCCCGAATACATACTTAAGCATAATGAGCCAGTATTATCCTACGTTCAAAGCCTATAGCCACAGCCCGATCTCCCGACGGATAACTGCCGCCGAATACAAGATTATTGTTGACGAGGCACATGAGTTGGGGTTAAATAATGGATGGATACAAGAAAGCCCCGAAGAAGAAGGCGGGCGCTTCCTGGGGACTAATATTAAACCTAAGACAGAGCTATAGAAGATGCCTACGAAAAAGACCTCCAAGACTAACGCAACGCAAGCGAAGCATATAGAAGCGATAACCAAGGTATCGAGGTCCATAACCTCGAACCTCTCCCTTGACGACATACTGAAACTCATAGTCACTGTCACCGCCGAAACTATGAACTCCAAGATATGCTCTCTCATGCTCTTGAACGAAAAAGAAGGCGCGCTGGTCCTGAAAGCCACCCAGTCCATGAGCGACACATATAACAAGAAGCCGCCGCTAAAGCTCGGTGAGGGCATAGCCGGCAAGGTCGCTCTTCTGAATAAACCTATCGTGGTATACGACATATCGAAGGAATCGGAATATAAGTTCAAGGACATAGCCAAGAACGAGGGGCTGAAGTCGCTCCTATCGGTGCCGATCGCCGTAAAGGGGCGCGTCATCGGAGCCCTCAACAACTATACGTCATTCGCGCACAAATTCACCGAAGATGAGATAAGCCTCCTTACGACCATCGCCAATCAGGCGGCTATATTGATAGAGAACGCGGACCTCATGGTGAAGACCAGGACCATACAGGAAGAGCTTGAGACCAGGAAATTGATCGAACGGGCCAAGGGGATACTGATGCGCGAGCAGAGCTTGAGCGAAGAAGATGCATTCCGCAAAATACAGAAGGAGAGCATGGACCTCAGGAAATCTATGCGCGAGATCGCGGAGGCCGTGATACTGATATCGAAGATGAAAAAATAGCTCTTGACGAGGCCGCGCAACTATGGTATACTTATTATGTAATGAAAGACAGCGAAGTCTTCTGGCAATGATCGCCGGAAGGCTTTTTATATTTACAAGGACTCAGGCGTCCGGATCCATTGATGGATTTAGGGCGCTTTCTGTTTATACGATAAGGTGAATACGATGGGAAAGCACATACGCATAGCGATAGCGCAGATCAATCTGACGGTCGGGGATATAGACGGCAATGTCAAGAAGATGGAGGAATACGTCCAGAAGGCCCGGACGCTTGCAGCCGACATTGTCGTATTCCCGGAGCTGGCGATACCGGGTTATCCTCCCGAGGACCTGCTGCATAAGGAGAGGTTCGTCGATGACAATATCGCGGCGCTGAAGAAGTTCGCAAAAAGCGCGGAAGATATCCTAGTGGTTGCGGGTTTCGCCGATAAGAGGGCAGGAGATATATTCAATTCCGCGGCCGTCATATATAAAGGACATGTAAAAGGAATATATGACAAGGTATTCCTTCCGAATTACGGAGTATTTGACGAACGCAGATATTTCAAACCCGGACAGGAGGCTTCGGTCTTCAGAGCCGGGGACATGACTTTCGGGGTGAATATATGCGAGGATATATGGCATAAGGGCGGGCCGACCAAGGCGCAGGCGGCGTCCGGAGCCAGGCTTATAATAAACATAAACGCGTCTCCATATTATGCCGGAAAGACCAGGGAGAGGGAAGACGTCGTAAAAGAACGGGCGAAAGATAGCGGGGCATTCATCGTATACGCTAACCTGGTAGGAGGCCAGGACGAACTCGTATTCGACGGCCAGAGCATGGTCGTGGACAATGCGGGTAAAGTGCTGTGCCGGGCCGAGGCATTTAAAGAGGAGCTTCTGGTAGCAGATATCGAGTTGCCTGAAAACGGTTTAAAGGCAGCCGCAAAAGCGATAGTCGTAGCTGATAAAATGGAAACCAGGACCAAGCCGTCAGCGGTCAAGAAAGATGCCAAGCCGCTTGAGCCGGTCGCTGAAGTGTATCAGGCCCTTACCGCAGGCCTTAAAGACTATGTAGCAAAGAATGGTTTTAAAAAAGTAGCCATAGGTTTAAGCGGTGGGATAGATTCGGCTTTAGTTGCCGCCATTGCCGTTGACGCGCTGGGCAAGGAGAATGTAAGCGGAGTATTTATGCCCACGCGATATTCATCCGAGGATTCTGAAATAGACGCAAAAGCGCTCGCAGCAAACTTAGGCATAAATTTCATGGATATATCCATAGAGCACATATTCAAGATATATCTCATGACCCTTGAGCCGCATTTTGCGGGCAAAGAGCGTGACATAACGGAAGAGAACATACAGGCCAGGATAAGGGGTAATATAATGATGGCCCTCTCTAATAAATTCGGATGGCTGGTCCTGACGACAGGAAACAAGTCCGAGATGTCAACCGGCTATGCCACGCTTTATGGAGACATGGCAGGCGGCTTCGCGGTCATAAAGGATGTCCCGAAGACGCTGGTCTATAAGCTGGCCAAATACAGGAACGGCATCTCGAAAGTCATACCGGACAGGATCATAACAAAAGCTCCTACCGCGGAACTAAGGCCTGACCAGAAGGACCAGGACACCCTTCCGCCGTATGAGACGTTGGATGCGATATTAAAGGCATATATAGAGGAAGACAGAGACCTTAAAGAGATAGTTGCCATGGGCTTCAATAAAGAGACAGTGCTGAAAGTCTCTAACATGGTAGATAAGAGTGAATACAAAAGGAGGCAGTCGCCTCCAGGTATTAAGATAACTCCCAAAGCATTCGGCAGGGACAGGCGGATGCCGATAACGAATAAGTACAAGCAATAATCTATCTAAGTAAGATAGCAACAAGGACAAGGATGCCCTTTCATGCGCCAAGAGAAGCGCGCGAAAGGGTTTTTTATTTATAAGGCAGGTGATCTTCAATGTATGAAACATTTGATGCAATGATGGCCAGGCTTTCACCGACACTTAAGCGGATAACGCACAGGATGAACGGCCATTTCACGTTCTTCAGTGATGACGACCTCTACCAGGAGGCTGTGATGCACCTCTGGATAGATTATCAGCATGACGTTTTGGGCGATAAGACGGATAGCTATATCCTCCAAGGGTGTTATTATTATCTGAAGAATTATCTTCGCATGACGCTTGATAAGGCAAAGATGGTAAGCCTATATAAGCTCATAGACGAAGACGACTGCACACTTGAAGATGTTATTACGATAAAAGGTAGGACCGCCATGGATGCAGCGGAAGAGAGAATCATCGTTGATGACGCCACGCTTAATGGATTGACCGATAGGGAGAAAGAGGTGCTCACGCTCTCCATGGAGGGATCAACAGTTCGCGAAATAGGTGAAAAACTTGGGATCTCTCATGTTATGGTAGTAAAATTAAGGGGCAAGTTGAAAGAGAAATACGCCAAGCTGAAGGGCGAACTGAAGAACGAGGTTACCAAATAGCGCATATCTTTACTTGTATAGTTGTAAAAGCTGTAAAACACATTGTTGTGTAGCAAACACAGGCGTTCGTAGATGAGAACGCCATATTTATTTAGACGGTGACGTCTTTCAATTCCATCGATGGATGAAAGACGTTTTTTATTTATAGTAATAAAAAAAGGGGCGTGATATGCGGGAACTTATAAACAGGATAATAATATCTAGCTTGGCGATAATGCTATCGTGCTTGGCGGTGAATGAGGCGCATTCAACGGCTTCCACGCACATATGGGCGCCATCTACTGACACTCAGGACTGGAAAACCGGACATGTCACTGCAGACATATATGTACCTGTAGAGACAAATCGCGATGGATCTAGGGCTCGAACGATCACGGACGAGGGGCTAGAATTCGGTTTATTGCCGTTCAACAAGCTGAGGGCGGAAGCAGGTTTTGACTTTAAGACAGGATATGGCGACCTGGACAGCTGGCCAATGTACTTTAACGGAAAGCTCGCTATACCGGAAGACTCGTACGGCAAATTCTTCCCCGCAATAGCGATCGGCGTATATGACGTGGGAACAAGAAATGCGAAGACCAATTTTGATGTCTTCTATATAAAAGCGGCAAAGACCATTAAAGTGAAGGACCTTAACCTCGGCAGATTCTCTTTGGGATACTTCTGGGGCAACAATGAACTTCTCCTTAATAAAGACGGCGCCAGGGACAATGAGGGCGTCTTCTGGGCCTGGGAGAGGACTATGACAGAGATAAACGACAAGCTGTGGGTCTGCATCGAATACCAGGCAACCGAATCTATCTATGGCGCATTCAACCTGGGCGGCTCATGGCAGTTTACGAAGAATATCTCTGTTCTCGGAGGTTATCAGTTTTATAATAACAAGAATTACGCCGATACATTCACTGTACAAGTAGACATAAACTTTTAACATGAAAGGAGAGTGGTTCAAATGATAAATTCTGGTGATGTTGCCTGGATCTTAGTGTCAACGGCGCTTGTCATGATGATGACGGCTCCGGGCTTGGCGTTCTTTTACGGCGGCCTGGTGAGGAGAAAGAACGTGCTCGCAACAATGATGCAATCGTTCTTTGTGTTGTGTCTGATAAGCATTCAATGGATATTGTGGGGTTACAGCCTGGCGTTCGGGCCTGACAAGGGGCATCTTATAGGAAGCCTTGCATGGTTCGGTTTAAAGGGCGTGGGAATGGCCCCTAACCCTGATTATGCCTCTACGATACCGCATCTCTTATTTATGGCATACCAGATGATGTTCGCGGTCATCACGCCCGGGCTTATCACGGGAGCTTTTGCCGAAAGGATGAAATTCTCCGGCTACGTGATATTTACCTTATTATGGGCAACGCTCGTCTATGACCCTGTTTGCCACTGGGTGTGGGGTATGGGTGGCTGGTTAAGAAATATGGGCGCGCTCGATTTCGCCGGGGGCACGGTCGTCCATGTCTCATCCGGAATATCAGCTCTTGTATGCGCCTTATATTTAGGTAAGAGGCGCGGCTATGGCAAAGAACCGATGCCTCCTCACAACCTTCCTCTTACGATACTGGGTGCCTCATTATTATGGTTCGGATGGTTCGGGTTTAATGCCGGCAGCGCGCTAGGGGCAAATGAGCTTGCAGTATCTGCATTTATTGCGACAAATACAGCCGCAGCTGCAGCAGCTCTTACGTGGATGTTCATAGAATGGAAGGCCATAGGTAAACCCACGATCCTAGGCGGTGCAACAGGCGCAGTTGCAGGCCTCGTCGCCATAACGCCAGCGGCAGGTTTCGTAACGCCGCTCTCCTCCATACTTATAGGCGTAGCGGTCGCATTCGTCTGCTACGCGGCGGTCGCCATAATAAAGCTCAAGCTTGCGTATGATGATTCGCTCGACGCATTCGGCGTCCACGGTGTAGGAGGAACCCTTGGCGCGCTCCTTACAGGACTATTCGCTCAAAAGATAGTGAATCCGGCAGGCAACAACGGGCTATTCTTCGGCAATCCGGCGCAGTTCGCGATACAAGCAACCGGTGTACTGGCCACCATGGCCTATTCAATAGTAGTGACTTTCATCCTATTGAAAGCCATTGATGCCCTTATAGGCATCAGGGTCACTGATGAGGATGAGACTGTCGGCCTCGACATAACGCAACATGAAGAGTCGGCGTATACGCTCTTAGACTAATATAAGGAGAATGATGCATGAAACTCGTGATCGCAATTATACAGCCTCACAAACTGGAAGATGTCCTGCATGAGCTGGATACCAGAGAGATCTATCTTAGGACCGTCTCGAATGTCCTGGGCTGCGGCAGGCAGAAGGGGCGCACAGAAGTATATAGAGGAAGGAAAGAGACCGGCAACCTCCTCAAGAAGGTCCGCCTCGAGATCGCCGTGAACGAAAAATTCGTCACTCCTACGATCGAGGCCATAGCAAAAGGAGCCCGCACGGGAAACATAGGAGACGGTAAGATATTCGTTGTGGACCTTGGCCAATGCATAAGGATAAGGACCGGCGAAACCGACGGGGAAGCGATCGGATAATAATTAGTGGTTACCAAAAGACTACGCATTTTACTTGTATATCAAACACAGCGTAGTGTAGTGAAAAGAACAGAGGCGTTCAATTTGGTTTTATGACTAAATTGGGCGCCTCTTTTTTTGCTCAATTTTTACTCAATTGAATACGCAGTTGAATAAAAAGAAAGGGATAATATGATCAATTCCGGAGATACTGCCTGGATCTTAGTATCGACCGCTCTTGTCATGCTGATGACGATACCCGGTTTAGCGCTATTTTACGGAGGCTTGGTCCGCAGGAAGAATGTCCTTGCCACCATGATGCAGTCATTCTTCGTATTGTGCCTGATAAGCATTCAGTGGGTACTTTTCGGCTATACGCTTTCATTCGGTCCGGACAAGGGACATATAATAGGTAACCTTGCATGGCTCGGCTTAAAAGGGGTAAGTATCATCCCCAACGCCGATTACGCGCCCACGATACCGCACATCCTGTTCATGGCCTATCAGATGATGTTCGCGGTGATCACTCCCGGGCTCATAACAGGCGCGTTCGCTGAGAGGATGAAATTCTCAAGCTATGTGGCCTTTACCTTATTATGGGCAACACTCGTCTATAACCCCGTATGCCACTGGGTCTGGGGGACCGGAGGATGGCTCAAAACTCACGGAGTGCTCGATTTTGCAGGAGGGATAGTCGTCCACGTCACTTCGGGATTCTCGGCCCTTGCTTGCGCGCTCATCATGGGGAAGAGGCGCGGTTATGGCCGCGAGCCTATGCCGCCGCATAACCTGCCCCTTACAATAATAGGCGCAGGCCTCTTGTGGTTCGGATGGTTCGGATTTAATGCGGGCAGCGCTCTTGCGGCAAATGGCATTGCCGCAACAACATTTGTGGTAACCAATACTGCGGCTGCGGCTGCCGGGCTCACCTGGATGCTTATCGAGTGGAAAATAACGGGAAAACCCACCATACTGGGCGGGGCTACGGGGGCGGTCGCGGGACTTGCCACAATAACCCCGGCTTCAGGATTTGTCTCGCCGCTCTCCGCCATTTTAATAGGCATAGCCGCTTCCTCGATATGCTATACAGCCGTGGCTATTATCAAGCTAAAGTTCGCTTATGACGATTCATTGGATGCTTTCGGCGTCCACGGGATCGGAGGCGCGGTAGGCACGTTATCGGTAGGCCTCTTCGCGCAGAAACTTATCAACCCTTCAGGGAACGACGGGTTATTCTTCGGCAATGCTTCGCTATTCATCACGCAGGCGCTCGGAGTAATTGCGGTCATAGCTTATTCGGTAGGCCTCACGCTCATCATTTTGAAAGTCCTCGATGCGACTATAGGCTTAAGGGTGACGGATGAGGAGGAGGTTGTAGGTTTAGATATAACGCAGCATGAGGAGTCGGCGTATACTTTATTGGATTAATATATAAGGAGGATCGAATATGAAACTCGTGACCGCAATTATACAACCCCACAAGCTCGAAGACGTATTACAGGAATTGGAAAAAGCAGAGATACATCTAAAGACCGTCTCGAATGCCCTCGGATGCGGAAGGCAGAAAGGCCGCACAGAGGTATATCGCGGCAGGAAAGAGACTGGGAACCTGCTAAAAAAGATACGCCTTGAGATCGCAGTAAATGACCAGTTCGTGCAGCAAACCATCGACGCCATCGTGAAAGGGGCCAGAACAGGCAATATCGGCGATGGGAAGATATTCGTCGTAGCGCTTGCTGAATGCGTAAGGATACGAACAGGCGAAAAAGGAGGCCAGGCGATAGGTTAGTAGAACCTTTGGCTTGTTACCAAAAATATGTATTTTTTACTTGTAATATCAGATGAAAAGTTGTATAGTATTTCTAGCACATTGCAGTGCGAAGTAAGGCGTAGACGACCAAATAGAACATTGACGTTCACTAATTATCTCGAAATGCCGAGATAATGTGAACGTTTTTTTATTTTATGGTATAATACGGGAGGTTTAAATGAGCATAAGACAAGAGACATTGAGCAGGATCAATGGGATCGACATTGGAGGTGGCAAGATGGGTGTGAGGCAGGAGACATTGAACAAGATAAAAGGCGTAGAGCTCAAGAAGATCGACATGCCTAAGAAGGTCTCTTCATATTTCGGCGAGAACACTTTCAGCATAACTGCCATGCAGAAGTACCTGTCAAAGAATACCTTTGACGCTTTTAAGAAATGGATGTCGGAAGGCGTTACGATATCCAAGGACCAGGCCGATGAGATAGCCAATGCCATGAAAGACTGGGCTATGTCAAAAGGCGCCACATACTACACCCACTGGTTCCAACCTATGACAGGCCTCACAGCTGAAAAACACGACAGCTTCATATCTATCACAGGGCCGGGAAAGGTAATAGAGAAGTTCTCCGGTTCAAAACTGATACAGGGTGAGCCTGATGCAAGCTCATTCCCATCCGGTGGCATACGCGCTACATTTGAAGCGCGCGGCTATACCGCATGGGACCCGTCAAGCCCGGCATTCATAATCGAATCACAGCTCGGGAAGACCCTTTGCATACCGACAATATTCATCTCCTATCACGGAGAGGCTCTTGATAAGAAATTGCCGCTCCTGCGTTCGGATGAGGCGCTTTCAAAGGCGGCCGTAAATCTCCTAAAGCTCTTCGGGCATAAGGATGTAAAGAAGGCCTTCTCCACATGCGGTCCGGAACAGGAATATTTCCTGATCGACAAGAATTACTACAACTTAAGGCAAGACCTGGTCATGACAGGCCGCACGCTAGTCGGAGCCGCTTCTCCCAAGGGACAGCAGCTTGAAGACCAGTATTTTGGGACGATCAAGGAACGCGTAGTAAACTATATGTTCGAGGTCGCGGAAGAGGCATATAAGCTGGGCATACCTGTAATGACAAGGCATAATGAGGTCGCTCCGCATCAATATGAGTTCGCTCCGATCTTCGAAGAATCCAATATAGCAGCAGACCATAACCAGCTCTTGATGGAGATAATGAAGAAGGTGGCTCTAAGACATAACATGGTCTGTCTCCTCCACGAGAAACCGTTCGCCGGCATTAACGGCAGCGGCAAGCATGTGAACTGGTCGTTGGGGGATGATAAGGGCAACAACCTCCTCAATCCCGGAGACACCCCTGAAGACAGCCTTCAGTTCCTTGCCGTGCTCGCGGCAGTATTGAGAGCCGTATACCTGCATTCGGATCTTCTGCGCGCAAGCGTTGCCATGGCGGGAAATGAGCACCGTCTCGGCGCCAATGAGGCCCCTCCGGCCATCATAAGCGTATTCCTGGGAGCGCAGCTTACAAAGGTCCTGGACGTGATCGAAAAGGGGGCAAAGTCCAGCGTATCGAAGAAAGATATCATCGATCTCGGGATCGCCAGGCTGCCAAGGTTCAATAAGGATGCGACCGACAGGAACAGGACTTCGCCATTCGCATTTACAGGCAATAAGTTTGAGTTCAGGGCTGTCGGTTCAAGCCAGAACATATCTACGCCGATCACGATCGTTAACACGATCATCGCTGATTCGTTGGACTATGTTGCCGATAAGATCAAGAAGGCATCTAGCGGCAAGGATTTCAACACAGCGGCTCTGCAAGTAATAGCCCAGATAATCAAGGAGACTAAGGATATCCGCTTCGAAGGCAATAATTATGCCGAAGAGTGGGTGAAAGAGGCCAAGAAGAGAGGGCTGCCGAATATAGCCTCGACATACGAATCGCTAGAGGCTCTCACTAAAGAGAAGAACATAGCATTATTCGAAAAATACAAAGTCTTCTCAAAAGAGGAGCTCGTAGCCCGCTACCACATATGGATACACACCTATGACCTGATCCTAGAGATAGAAGCCAATACGCTAGTCGAGATGGTCAATGCGAGCATCGTCCCGGCAGGTTATGAATACGAAAAACTCCTGGCCACCAATCTGGGCAGGCTGGCAGAACTAAAGAAGGTTGCCGGCATGAAGCTCGACACAGCGGTATTAAAGGACAAGGTCGAGCACTTAAAAGACGTTTCATCGAAGATATATTACGTAAGACGTAATACGGGCGAGATGGTAAAGCTCCTTGAAAAGGCTCACACATTGTCGGCTGAGAAGCGCGCCGAGCTGTATTTCGAGGAGTTAAAGCCGCTTATGGACCACATCAGGAAGCACGTGGATCAGCTCGAATGCGTCGTTTCAGACGAGCATTGGGATCTGCCGAAGTACAGAGAGATGTTGTTCATTAAATAGGGTCCAGGGGCCAGGGTCAAGGGTCCAGGGAAAAGAAAAAATTATAAAGCACAGGGTCGTGCTTAGATAGAGACAAAAGAACAGAGGCGTTCAAAAAGGTCGAATCGTACCGGCCTGTTTGAACGCCTCATTTTTATATGAAAAAAATACTGATAATAAAACATGTGGACATAGAGGGCCCGGGGACGATCGAAGAGTTCCTTGTCGATTCGGGCTGGAATGTGTCGCAAATTAACCTCGGCTCAGGCGAGATGCTGCCGGCATCGCCGGAAGGGATGGATGCGGTCATATGTATGGGCGGCCCGATGAACGCCTACGAGGAAGAGAAATATCCGTTCCTTAAGAATGAGGATGCATTCATTAAGCAGGTAATAGCTTTCAGGATCCCTTTCCTCGGCCTATGCCTGGGCGCCCAATTGCTCGCAAAGGCTGCGGGCGCAAAAGTGATGAAGGCGCCCGCTAAAGAGATCGGCTGGTACCAGGTAAGCCTTACAAAGGATGGAAAAAAAGACAGGCTCTTTAGGAGCGCTCCTTCTAACTTTATGGTATTCCAATGGCATGAAGACACTTTCGAGCTGCCCGAGAATGGCGTATTGCTGGCGAGATCCGACCGGTGCGAGAACCAGGCATTTCGCATCGGCAAGAATGCGTACGGCCTGCAATTCCATATCGAAGTAACACCGCCTATGATAGAAAGCTGGCTGACCGAAGGCAATATACAGAAGAATGACTCCAGGGCCATGCTAGATGAAGCATATTTAAGGAAAGAATCATATAGCAGCCAGGCTAATTCAATATACATGGATTTCGCTGATATAATAAAAAGCTCGGAAATTAGAAGAGCATAAAAAATTTTTAAGTTTTAATGCCTAAGCATTAGGCATGAGGTGCTAAAGATGATAACCATCTTGATAGATGACAACGAAAACAAGTTGAAAGAGCTGCTGAGCGGATTTTTGCGCAGAGAAGGATATGTCACCCAGCCGGACGAGAATGACCCTAGCATAATAAAAGTCGTGCCGAAGGAGATCCACGACGGCAAATTCTCCTTAAAGAACAAGATCGTCGAGCTAGAAAACTCTTTATATTATCAGAAAAAGGGTGTATTATATAAATCCATTTTAGAAAATGTCGAGAAGCCCATGATAGAGCATGCTCTTGAGCGCACCGAAGGAAATCAGCTCAAGGCGGCAAAGATGCTGGGCATGAACCGGAATACGATACGCGCAAAGATAAAGAAGCTCGGCATAGACTTAACGAGATGGAAGGACCATTAAAATGACGAATTACCATCTTCCGAAAAAACAGGGACTTTACGATCCGGCATACGAACATGATGCCTGCGGGGTAGGCTTTGTCTGCAACATAAAAGGCGAGAGGTCAAACGAGATCGTAAAACAGGGACTCGAGGTATTGAACCGCCTCGCTAACAGGGGCGCTACGGGATCCGACCCTAAAACCGGCGACGGCGCGGGCATCCTCATGCAGATGCCGCATGAGTTCTTCGCTAAGGCATGTCAGAGCGCTAAGATAGATCTCCCGTCTTCGGGCGATTATGCTACAGGCCTGGTATTCCTGCCAACGGATACAAAAGAACGCGAGTTCTGTAAAGGCGTATTCAAGGCGGCCGTTGAAAAAGACGGGCAGGCGCTTATCGGCTGGCGCATTGTGCCGGTAGATGATTCGGACATAGGCCAGACCGCCAAACAGACAGAACCCGTCATCGAGCAGCCATTTATCAGAAAGGCAGACGGCATAAAAAACTCTCTGGAATTCGAGAGGCGCCTCTACATAATAAGAAAGAAAATAGAGAACGCTATACGCTCGTCTGATATTAAGCAGAGATCCTTCTTCTACATAACCAATCTCTCAAGCCGCACATTCTCGTATAAGGGCCTCTTGATGCCGCACCAGCTGGGCAATTTCTTCCCGGACTTAAAAGAGAGCTCCATCCAAAGCGCTATATCCCTTGTCCATTCACGCTATAGCACCAACACCTTCCCTACATGGGACTTATCGCAGCCATTCCGTTTCCTTGCCCATAACGGCGAGATAAACACTCTTCGGGGAAATATCAACTGGATGGCCGCAAGAGAAGGGCTGCTCAAGAGCAAGCTCTTCGGGAAAGATATCAATAAGATATCTCCTATAATAGTTCCGGGCGGTAGCGACTCTGCGGCTCTAGATAATGTATTTGAGCTTCTGGTCCTATCCGGCAGGCCCATACATCATGCGATGATGATGCTCATCCCGGCGGCATGGCAGCAGGATAAGCTCATGGACAACAAGCTTAAAGATTTCTATCGCTACCACGCCTGCCTCACCGAGCCGTGGGATGGACCGGCAGCGATAGCATTTACTGACGGAACAAGGATAGGTGCAGTCCTTGATAGAAATGGCTTAAGACCGGCTCGTTATATAGTTACAAAGACCGGTATGGTCGTTATGGCCTCGGAAGCCGGAGTGCTTGATATTGACGCAAAAGATATTGCTATATCAGGCAGGCTTGAGCCAGGCAAGACATTCTTCATAGACACCGAAGCCGGGCGCATCATAAATGATGCGGAGCTTAAGAAGGAGACGGCTGAAAAACAACCTTACTCGAAATGGCTCAAGGATCACCTGAAGAACTTGGATGATCTGCCGGGACATAAAGCTGCTAAAGGGAAGACCGGCGATACGCTCACAGCCTTAAAGGCATTCGGATATACGCGGGAAGACCTGCGGATGATAATCAAGCCGATGGCCGCAAAAGGCCAGGAGCCTATCGGCTCCATGGGCAATGACGCGCCTCATGCTGTCATATCCAAGAAGCCGCATCTCTTATATACATACTTCAAGCATCTTTTTGCCCAGGTCACCAATCCTGCCATAGACCCGATAAGGGAAGAGCTTGTTATGAGCCTCGACAGTTATATCGGACCCGAAGAGAACCTGCTTGATGAGACACCGGAACATTGCAATAAACTCAAGGTTTCAAAGCCCATACTTAGCAATGAGGAGCTTGAAAAGATACGTCATATCAAGGTGAATGGCTTCCGGACCCGCACTATCCCGATATTGTTCAGCGCTTCGGACAGCAAAGACTTCACAAAAACCCTTGATGCCATATGCAGCCAGACCGTGAAAGCGATCAGGGATGGATACACTTTCGTCATATTGAGCGACCGCGGAGTGAATAAAGCTAAAGCTGCGCTGCCGGCCCTTTTGGCCACAGGGGCCGTCCACCAATACCTTATCAAGAAAGCCATGCGCACGCAGATAGGCATAATAGTGGAGAGCGCCGAGCCCAGAGAAGTACACCATTTCGCTCTTCTCTTCGGTTATGGCGCAGATTGCGTAAATCCATATCTTGCTTACGAAGCAGTCGAATACCTGGTAAAGGAAGGCGAGCTTGATATCGACGCGAAGAACGCTGTGTCTAATTACAAAAAAGCGATCAATAAAGGCATCCTTAAAATACTTTCGAAGATGGGCATCTCTACATTACAGAGCTACCGCGGAGCGCAGATATTCGAGGCATTGGGTATAGGCGAGAAAGTAATAGCTAAATGTTTTACAGGAACTCCTTCCCGTATAGGCGGCGTAGACTTCGAGGTGCTCGGCAAGGAATGCCTCATAAGGCATGAAGATGCATATCCGAAAGACGCCGTACGATCTCCGATCCTTCCGCCCGGCGGCATATATCAATGGCGCATGGACGGGGATTTTCACCTTTGGAATCCCGACTCGATTGCAGCCCTCCAGGATGCCACAAGATTCAATGACCGGGAAAGATATAAGGAATTTGCAAGGCTGATAAATGACCAGTCAGATAATCCGTGCACATTGAGAGGGTTGCTGCGATTTAAGCCGGGAAAGCCTATCACAATAGATGAAGTAGAGCCTTTCGAGGAGATAGTGAAGCGTTTCGCTACCGGAGCTATGAGCTTCGGTTCGATAAGTAAAGGCGCCCACGAGACGCTCGCCATCGCTATGAACCGCCTGAAAGCAAAGTCCAATACCGGAGAGGGCGGGGAAGATCCTGCAAGGTTCCAGTCTCTCCCGAACGGTGACTCTGCAAGGAGCGCTATCAAGCAAGTCGCATCCGGCAGATTCGGCGTGACCACAAATTATCTTATAAACGCGGACGAGCTCCAAATAAAGATAGCGCAAGGCGCAAAACCCGGAGAGGGCGGGCAGCTGCCCGGGCACAAGGTAAGCGCCATCATCGCGAAGACACGCTACACCACTCCGAGAGTTACCCTGATATCGCCTCCGCCTCATCATGATATCTACTCCATTGAGGACCTGGCACAGCTTATATTTGACTTAAAAAATGTCAACCCTCGCGCCAGGATAAGCGTGAAGCTCGTATCCGAAATAGGCGTTGGCACAGTAGCGGCCGGCGTCGCCAAGGGCCATGCAGACATGATCCTGATATCGGGAGGGGATGGCGGGACAGGCGCATCGCCTTTAAGCTCCATAAAACACGCCGGGCTTCCGTGGGAGCTCGGATTATCCGAAGCCCACCAGACCCTTGTCCTGAATGACTTGAGAAGCCGGGTGCGACTTCAGACCGACGGCCAGATGCGGACCGGCCGGGATGTCGCTATAGCCGCTATGTTGGGAGCCGAAGAGTTCGGATTCTGCACGGCAGCCCTGATAGTATTGGGATGCGTGATGCTGAGGCATTGCCATCTCAACAACTGTTCTGTCGGAGTCGCGACCCAGGACGAGATACTCGAGAAACATTTCAGGGGCAAGCCGGAATATGTGATCAATTATTTCCGGTTCGTCATAGAAGAATTGCGCGAGATAATGGCATCCCTCGGGATACGCAAGCTTGATGAGATGGTTGGAAGGTCGGACCTGTTAGAGACCAACTCGGACATCCTTCCATGGAAAGCAAAAGGAATAGATTTTTCCCGCATACTATACAAGCCTGAAGTCCCGTCTTCGGTGGGGATCTATTGCACAAAAGCTCAGGACCATGGTATCGACAAAACATTGGACCGGAAACTTATAGAGCTGTCTAAGGATGCCCTGGAAAGGGCTGAAGCCGTAAAAATATCCTTACCGATAAGTAATGTCAACAGGACCGCCGGCGCCACACTATCCGGAGAGGTCTGCAGGATATGGGGAGAGAATGGCCTTGCCGAAGATACTATACACTGCAAGTTTAAAGGCGTGGCAGGGCAGAGTTTCGGTGCATTTCTTGCCAAGGGCGTCACGTTCGAGCTCGAAGGCATGGCGAACGATTATGTCGGTAAAGGCATATCATCCGGCAAGATCATCATCTATCCCGATAAGAATGCCGGATATAAGCCGGAAGAGAATATAATAATCGGCAATACCACTTTCTACGGCGCCATAAAGGGAGAGGCCTACATACGTGGGATGGCCGGGGAGAGGTTCTGCATAAGAAACTCCGGGCTTCTGGCTGTAGTCGAAGGCGTAGGCGACCATGGATGCGAATACATGACCGGCGGGCGCGTCATAGTGCTGGGCAAGACCGGCAGGAACTTCGGCGCCGGCATGTCAGGAGGGATCGCGTATATCTATGACGAATCCGGAGACTTCAAATACAAATGCAACACCGAGATGGTAGAGCTTGAGAAAGTCGGAAGAGATGACCTCCTGATTATTAATGACCTTCTTATTAATCATTACAGGTACACTCAAAGCCCTATCGCGAAGAAAATAATCGACGATTTCAAGTCAAACATTAAGAAATTCATAAAGGTCATGCCGACAGAATACAAGCGCATTTTAGACACAAAGAAGATGGACGAGAAGTTGGACCTAACAGAGGTATCAGATGGGTGATCCTAAAGGTTTCCTGAAACTTAAGAGACTATATTCGCTATACAGGCCTGTATGCGAGCGCGTAAAAGACTATGCGGAAGTCTCCGTATTGCGCACCGATAAGCTGACCGAAGAGCAGAGTTCCCGCTGCATGGACTGCGGCACGCCATTCTGCCACTGGGGATGCCCGATCGGGAATGTCATACCTGAATGGAATGACCTTGTGTTCCACAAGAAATGGGGTAAAGCCTTAGAGCTTTTGCATGCAACAAACAATCTTCCGGAGATAACGGGAAGGCTATGCCCGGCACTATGCGAAGCGGCATGCGTCCTGGGTATCAATGACGACCCGGTGACCATCCGGGAAAATGAATTAGGCATAATCGAGCATGCCTTTAAAGCCGGCTTGATAAAACCCAGGCCGTCCAAGAAGCGGACCGGAAAAAAAATAGCCGTGATAGGTTCCGGCCCGACAGGGCTTGCTGCAGCCGACCAATTGAATAAGGCGGGTCATGAAGTCACAGTTTTTGAGAAGGATGATAAGATAGGCGGCATTCTAAGATACGGGATACCGGACTTTAAACTTGAAAAGACTATAATCGACAGGCGCGCCAAACTGTTAGCGAAAGAGGGCATAAAATTCAAGCCCGGTGTCGAGGCCGGAACTGATATCTTGACCTCAAAACTCAAAAAAGATTTTGATGCTATATGTCTTGCAGGAGGAAGCCGCGTGCCGCGCGACTTAAAGATAGATGGCAGGGAACTTGACGGCATATATTTTGCAATGGACTTCCTTATACAGGCCAACAGATGCGCCTCTGGCGAAAAGATAGCGCCCGATAAGATCATAAACGCCAAAGGCAAAAAGGTCGTAGTGATAGGCGGCGGGGATACCGGCGCTGACTGCGTCGGCACAAGCCACAGGCAGGGCGCGAGTTGCGTTGTCCAGATAGAGGTCCTGCCGCAGCCTCCGGAGTGCCGCACAAAGGAATACCCATGGCCAAAATACCCGCTCTTGTTAAAAACATCTTCAAGCCACGAAGAAGGCGGAGAACGCCACTGGGCTGTCCTCACAAAAAAATTCAGCGGGAAAAACGGCCATGTAACGAAGCTTTCATGCGTCAGGGTGGAGTTCAATAAAGACGATAAGGGCTGCCCGGTGATGCAAGAAGTTCCGAGAAGCGAATTTGCAATAGAGACTGATATGGTTATTCTGGCGGTCGGATTCCTTCATCCGGAACACAATAAGCTTTTAAAAGACCTGGGAGTGCAATTCGACCATAGGGGTAATGTCAAAACGGATGCATCGTATGCGACTTCAGCAAAAGGCGTATTCTCAGCAGGCGATATGAGAAGAGGGCAATCGCTCATAGTCTGGGCGATATCAGAAGGAAGACGCGCCGCATATTCCATCGACAAGTATCTGATGGGAACAACGCGCCTGCCTCCGGGATAATGATCTTATGCTAAAGATAGACTGCAAGAAAACTGCCAGCCAGATCGAAAGGTTCATAAGGCAAGAGGTTCAGTCCGGATTTAAAAAGAAAGGTGCTGTGGTCGGCCTCAGCGGCGGGCTTGACTCATCAGTGACCGCAGCATTATGCGCAAGGGCCATCAGCCCGAAAAATGTTTTAGGAGTGCTTTTGCCCGAAAGGGAATCTGCGGGCAAGAGCTCAAGCTATGCCATTGCATTGGCCAAAAGATTAGGCATAAGGGCGGAGAAGAGGGATATCACCGCCGTGCTGGACTCTTTCGGCATTTATAGGGAAAGGGATTCTATAGTAAAAAGATATTTCCGGGATTTTCGTGCGGGGGAGCGGTTCCGGATAACCATGCCCGGAAGCATCTTGACTAACAGGCAGCTCAATATCCCGTGCCTGGAGATGAAGGATAATTTCGGGCGCCTTCACAAAGATATGCTATCGGCCGATGATTATCGTTCTATGATAGCGGCTACGAATGTAAAGCATCGCGTCAGGATGTCCGCCCTTTACTATTATGCGGAAAAGAATAATTACCTTGTGGCCGGAACTACTAATTTAACAGAATTCCTTCTTGGATTTTTTGTAAAATATGGGGATGGCGGAGCGGATATTGATCCTATCAGGCATCTCTATAAGACGCAGGTATATCAATTGGCAAGATATTTAAAACTGCCGGATGTGATCATAGGCCGCACCCCTAGCCCTGATACATTCAGTTATCCGGTAAGTGACGAAGACTTCTACTTTAGGCTACCTTACGGCAAGCTGGATATGTTATTATATTCTTTCATAAATAAAACGCCTTTAGCAAGGATCAAGAAAAGCGTCAGAGTGAACACGGAACAACTGGAGAGGATATTCTTTGACCTCCGATCCAAATACAAGATCGGCAAGCGCTTAAGAAGCGCCCCGATAGGGCTCAAGCTATCCCGCACAAATATCGAAAGAAAAGGACATATATGATCAGCACAGGAATAAGCGGACTGGATAAAGTCATAACCGGGCTGCAGCTCGGGGACAATGTGGTCTGGCAGATAGACTCTATCAGCGACTATACCGAATTCGTGGACCCATTCGTAAAGAAAGCCCTTGAGGAGAACAGGCGGCTTGTCTATATACGTTTCGCCAACCACAAACCTCTGTTAAAGAAAGAGAAGGGCATCACAGTCTATGAGCTTAATGCTACCGAAGGGTTTGAATCATTTTCCGCGCAGATAAACAGTATTGCAAAAAAAGAAGGTGAAGGGGTATTCTACGTATTCGATTGCCTCTCGGACCTTCTCTCTGCATGGTCGAATGACCTCATGATAGGCAACTTCTTTAAGATCACCTGCCCGTTCCTCTTCGAGCTGAACACAATAGCCTATTTTTCCCTCCTTCGCAACAGGCACTCATTCAAGACTGTCGCGCGTATCCGCGACACTACGCAGCTACTCATAGATGTTTATAATTATAATGATAAATGTTATATACATCCTTTAAAAGTCTGGAACCGTTATTCTCCGACGATGTTCCTGCCGCATATCAGGACAAAAGATGCATTCGTCCCTATCGCTAACAGCGTAGACACGGCCAAGCTCTTCTCTAACATATTCAAGAAAGGGATAAAGAGCACCGAGAGGAAGCTCGACTACTGGGACAGGCTCTTCATAGATGCCGAGGAACTGGCAAACCAAAAGGGCACGGCACGCGAAAAGAAGACAAAAATGATAGACAAGCTTTCAAGGATAGTGATAGCGCGAGACGAGAAGATGCTGGAGCTCGCAAAAGAGAATATAACGCTCGAAGATTTTCTTAATATAAAATCGAGGATGATCGGGACAGGTTTTATAGGAGGAAAATCTGTCGGCATGCTGATAGCACGCAATATCCTTTCAAAAGAAAAGTCTCTTGAGACGGAAACTCTGTTCGAGACTCACGACTCTTTCTATGTAGGTTCAGACGTATTCTACACCTACATCGTAGAGAACGGCTGGTGGAAGGCCCGCATGGAGCAGAGGACTAAAGAGGGTTACTTCGAAGTGGCTAAGACCCTCAAAGATAAGTTATTGACCGGGGTATTCCCAGAAGAGATCAAAGAGCAGTTCATGCAGATGATGGAATATTTCGGGCAATCCCCGATCATAGTCCGCTCATCGAGCCTCCTCGAAGACAGCTATGGCAATGCCTTTGCCGGAAAATACGAGAGCGTATTCCTTGCAAACCAGGGGACGCCCGAACAGAGGTACTCGAAATTCGTGGATGCCATACGCCGGATATACGCTTCAACGATGAATGAGGATGCCCTTGTGTACCGCCTGCAGCGCGGCCTCGACCAGATGGATGAGCAGATGGCGCTCCTCGTGCAGCGCGTTTCGGGATCCTATCATAAGGATTATTTCTTCCCCGATGTCGCAGGTGTGGGCATATCCTCAAATATCTATGTCTGGAAAAACACCCTGGACCCGAAGGCGGGGATGTTGCGCCTGGTCGCAGGACTCGGCACAAGAGCGGTCGACCGGGTTGAAGGGGATTACCCCAGGATCGTGGCCCTCGACGATCCGCTCCTTAAGGCTCACGCCGGCATAAAGAGCATCCAGAGATTCTCCCAGCATGAAGTGGATGTTATAAATGTTAGAGAGAATGCATTCCAGACCATATCATTAAGAGAGCTCTTGATGGAGAATGTCGACATGAAACTCGACCTCATAGGGACCAAAGACGAGGAAGCGACCGAAAAGCTGCGCGAGATGGATGTGGATGAAGAGTCCTGGATAATAACATTTGACGAGCTGCTTTCGAAAACGGATTTTTCACAGACCATGCGCAAGATCTTACGGACCCTTGAGTCGGCTTACGGATATCCTATCGACATAGAATTTACAGTCAATTTTAAGACGGGCGGTGCATTCCAGATAAACCTCGTCCAGTGCCGTCCAATGCAGACAAGAGGATTGGGGCGCAGGGTGAGCATGCCTAAGACCGTATCAAAAGACAAGACGATATTCCAGTCGACCGGTAATTTCCTGGGAGGCAACATATCTCAGGCGATCGACAGGATAATCTATGTAGACCCCAAGGCATACTGCAGCCTGGCCACTCAATCCGAGAGATATGACATAGCCAGACTGGTCGGGATGCTGAACAGGCAGATAGAGTCCAAGGAAAAGATGTCGGTCATGGTGCTAGGGCCCGGCCGGTGGGGGACAACCACGCCTTCTTTAGGCGTGCCGGTATCCTTCGCGGAGATAAATAACATAACGGTGCTTGGCGAGATCGCGTTCGCCACGGTCAATGCCGCGCCTGAGATATCATTCGGCACGCACTTCTTCCAGGACCTTGTCGAGACAGGCATCTTCTATATTGCATTGTATCCCGATGACCGGAGCGCATTCACAAACCAGAAGTTCTTCGATTCCATGCCCAAAGGCCTCAAAGAGCTCGTGCCGCAATACAGCAAGTACGAGGATGTCGTAAAGGTGCTGGACGTCAAAGGAAAAGGCTTAAAGATCGTATCTGATATAGTGTCTCAGAAAGCTATTTGCTATTTCTGATACGCAGCAAGGTCGGGAAAATATGGATATTCTTTTTATAGGGATCATTGCGATTCTGGCAATGATCTCTTTTGCCTTTATAGCGCTATGCGCCAAGCTATGAGCGGAGACACGCCATGACAATGATATACTGGATCGGCGGCACAATTTCTCTTCTTCTATTTATCTATCTCTTGATAGCCCTTCTTAAGCCGGAGATATTCTCATGAACTGGAGCAATCTCACCCAGGCCTCCATCTACATCATAACCATACTAGTCTTCGTCAAGCCTCTTGGTATGTATATGGCCAGGATATATGAAGGCAAGCCTGCGGGCATGAATGTTTGGCTGGGATGGATAGAGAGGGTCATCTATCGCCTGTCAGGGGTAAACCCTGAACAAGAGATGACCTGGAGGGCATATGCCGTTGCTGCGATGATCTTTAATTTTTTTGGCATAATTACCGTATATGCTATCCAGCGTCTTCAGGTATTCCTTCCTTTAAACCCGATGTCGATACCTGCCGTGGCACCGGACCTAGCATTCAACACGGCTGTCAGCTTTGCCACAAATACGAACTGGCAGAGTTATGGCGGCGAGACAACATTAAGTTATTTTACCCAGATGCTCGGATTAACGGTCCAGAACTTTGTGTCGGCAGCGACAGGCATGGCTGTGCTCGCAGCATTGATCAGAGGTTTTATCCAAAAACAGTCAGACAGAATAGGAAATTTCTGGGTTGATCTGGTCAGATCAACGCTCTATATTTTATTACCGCTATCAATACTCTTGTCCATCATATTAGTTTCGCAAGGCGTGGTGCAGACGTTCAAGCCATATGAAAAAGTGGCTATGGTCCAGCCGATAAATAATAATGGAACGGCCGCCCAGGAGCAGGTAATTGCGTTAGGCCCGGCCGCTTCACAGATAGCTATTAAACAATTGGGGACAAATGGCGGCGGTTTTTTTAATACAAATTCTTCACACCCATTCGAAAACCCGACGCCTCTATCCAACTTCTTAGAGGTCATCGCCATTCTTTTGATACCGGCCGCCCTATGTTATACATTCGGCTGCATGGTCAAAGACAAACGCCAGGGATGGGCGCTATTGGCTGTAATGCTCATAATATTCATACCGTGCCTGTGGAGTTCGATGCACTTTGAGCAAAAGGGAAACCCATTATTTGATCGGCTAGGCATCGACCAAAAAGCATCCGCTTTCCAGCCGGGCGGCAATATGGAAGGGAAAGAGGCCCGTTTCGGTATAGCAAATTCCGCCATATGGGCTGCAGCGACAACAGCCGCTTCGAATGGCTCTGTCAACTCAATGCATGATTCTTTCATGCCCCTGGGTGGATTGGTACCAATGTGGCTCATGCAGTTGGGCGAGGTCATATTTGGCGGAGTGGGCTCCGGACTTTACGGACTGCTCGCATTTGTGATCGTTGCCGTATTCATAGCAGGCCTCATGATAGGCCGCACTCCGGAATATCTGGGCAAAAAGATAGAATCGTATGAGATGAAGATGGCCGCTCTTGTACTCCTAATCCCGCACATGCTTGTGCTTGCCGGAACCGCCATATCTGTTATTTTACCCCAGGCACGGCAGGCGATATTGAACCTTGGCGCGCATGGCCTGAGTGAAGTGCTTTATGCTTTTTCATCCGCAGGCAACAATAACGGGAGCGCGTTCGCCGGCCTTTCGACGAACAATATCTATTATAATATCGCGCTAGGGCTTGCCATGTTCTTCTCCAGATACTGGCTTATCATCCCGACCCTTGCCATCGCCGGGTCGCTTTCGAAGAAGAAGATCGTGCCTGTGAGCCAGGGGACTCTACCAACGCATACGCCGCTCTTCGTCATATTTCTTGTAATGGTCGTTCTCATTGTCGGCGCCCTGACATTCTTTCCGGCATTGGCGCTGGGGCCCATAGCTGAACATCTAATGCTCCATTAGTTTAAAAAAGGCCGCATGAAGACATCACATAAAAAAAGATCGTTATTTGACCTGGCAATAGTCGGGCCGGCTGTCATCGATTCTTTAAAAAAGCTGGATCCCAGGCACCAGATCAAGAATCCAGTGATGTTCGTTGTCCTGATAGGGAGCATACTGACTACGGGACTGTATATCCAGGCTGTGCTAGGCCAGGGAGAGGCGCCGGCAGATTTTATTCTCGCTATCTCATTATGGTTATGGTTCACTCTGATCTTCGCCAACTTCGCCGAAGCCATGGCTGAAGGCCGCGGAAAGGCGCAAGCGGCAAGCCTCCGGCGCGCCCGGAAAGACACTCCGGCAAAGAAACTCTCAAGCCCAAAATATGGGTCGGATTTTAAAACTGTTTCCGCTACAACTCTCAAGAAGGGTGATGTCGTTCTGGTAGAAGCCGGAGACGCGATCCCCATGGACGGTGAGGCAATAGAAGGCATAGCCTCTGTCGATGAAAGCGCTATCACCGGCGAGAGCGCACCTGTAATACGCGAATCAGGCGGTGACCGCAGCTCTGTTACGGGCGGGACAAGGGTGCTTTCAGACTGGCTTGTCATACGCATCAGTTCCAATCCCGGCGAGACATTTCTCGACCGCATGATCGCCATGGTCGAAGGCGCCAAACGCCGAAAGACCCCCAACGAGATCGCTCTAAGTATTTTATTGGCAGTGTTCACCATAATATTTCTTTTAGCTACGGTAACATTATTACCCCTCTCGATATATAGCGTTTCGGCAGCCGGCCACGGAGCGCCGATCACGGTTACTGTGCTGGTGGCTTTACTCGTATGCCTTATCCCTACGACTATCGGAGGGCTGCTTCCCGCGATAGGCATCGCGGGCATGGACAGGATGATCCAGGCCAATGTCATAGCCACATCCGGTCGTGCCGTTGAGGCGGCAGGGGATGTGGATGTCCTGTTACTCGACAAAACCGGTACGATAACTCTAGGGAACAGGCAGGCTGTATCTTTTATACCGTCCAAGGATGTAAGCGTTGGATCGCTGGCAGATGCGGCGCAGCTCTCTTCGCTATCTGACGAAACGCCCGAGGGGAGAAGCATCGTGGTTTTAGCAAAAGAAAAATACGGAATAAGAGGCCGCCACATCCATGAGCTCGAAGCAAAATTCATCCCATTTACCGCCCAGACGCGCATGAGCGGTGTAGACCTGGGCGACGGCAGACAAATAAGAAAAGGCTCGGTTGACGCTATCGAAGATTACGTGAAAGCGCTAGGTGGTTCCTTCCCTGAAGATTTAAAGGCAAGCATTGAATCGATAGCCAAGTCCGGCGGCACGCCGCTTGTCGTAGCAGAACACAAGAACGTGCTTGGTGTCGTACAGTTAAAGGATATCGTAAAGGGCGGCATAAAGGAACGGTTTGCGGAGCTGCGCCGTATGGGAATAAAGACCGTCATGATAACAGGGGATAATCCTTTAACTGCCGCGGCCATTGCCGCCGAAGCGGGTATGGATGATTTTCTGGCCAAGGCTACGCCTGAAACGAAGCTTAAGCTTATCCGTGAAATGCAATCCGGGGGCAGGCTCGTAGCAATGACGGGAGACGGGACCAATGACGCGCCGGCTCTCGCGCAAGCTGATGTCGCGGTTGCCATGAACACCGGCACGCAGCCTGCTAAAGAGGCAGGCAATATGGTAGACCTTGATTCAAACCCTACAAAACTTATCGAGATCGTAGAGATAGGCAAGCAGCTTCTCATGACACGCGGTTCATTGACAACATTCAGCATCGCCAATGACATATCTAAATACTTTGCCATCATACCGGCGGCATTTGTAGGAATCTATCCAGCATTGGGAGCGCTTAATATCATGCACCTGGCGACACCGGAAAGCGCCGTATTATCGGCGGTTATCTTCAACGCGCTCGTAATTATTTTTCTCATCCCGCTCGCCCTGCGCGGCGTGCCATATAAACCGATGCCGGCGAACCGCCTTCTGAAAGACAACCTGTTGATATATGGGGTCGGAGGGATAGTTGCGCCATTTATAGGCATTAAATTGATCGACATGATCTTGGTGGCATTGCATTTAGTCAGATAAGGAGAAACATGCTAAGAGGGCATATCAGACCGGCGATCTTGATATTCTTGATCCTGACCGTTATTACAGGGATCCTTTACCCGATGTTCATCACCTGGGTCGCTCAAGCATTTTTTCATTCCCAGGCTAACGGCAGCTTGATATACCGCGATGGAAAACCGACAGGATCGGCTCTTATTGGCCAGCAGTTCGATGACCCAAAATATTTATGGGGACGCATATCTGCAACATCGACGGTGCCATATAATTCCGCCTCCTCAGCCGGTTCGAATCTAGGCCCTTCGAATCCGGCGCTTGTGAATAATTTAAAAGCGCGAATAACGGTCTTAAGATCCTCTGATCCGGACAACAATCTGCCGATCCCCGTAGACCTCGTCACTTCGTCGGCAAGCGGGCTCGACCCGCATATAAGCCGAGCAGCCGGCTATTACCAGATAAGGCGCATAGCAAGGACAAGAGGCATGCCGGAAGAGGCTATAAAACATATCATAGATCGCAATACAACCGGCCGTCTTTTCGGTTTGATGGGTGAGTCGGTAGTCAATGTATTAAAGGTAAATATAGATTTGGATTCTCACAAATAATAGAGTATATTATACACATGGTTGATGAAAGATCGGACATAGGGGCTATATTGGCGAAAGTAAAGACCGAGGAACCCAACCGCGGTAAATTGAAGATCTTCTTTGGCGCCATGGCCGGGGTCGGCAAGACCTACACCATGCTCGAGGCAGCCAGGGCCCAGAAGAAAGAGGGCGTCGACGTCGTTGCCGGATACGTTGAAACCCATAAACGCGCTGAAACAGATGCCCTCTTGGAAGGCCTTGAGATACTACCTAGAAAAAATATCGTATATAAAGGCGTGGATATCAGCGAATTCGATATAGATCTCGCTTTAAAGAGACATCCCGCCATAATATTGGTAGACGAGCTGGCCCATTCGAATGCCCCTGACTCCCGTAATTTAAAACGCTGGCAAGATGTCGAAGAACTGCTCGAGGCGGGCATCGACGTCTACACCACTTTAAATGTCCAGCATTGTGAAAGCATAAACGACGTAGTGGCGCAGATCACCGGCATAACGGTTCGCGAAACTGTCCCCGATACGTTCATAGAAAAGGCTGACGACATAGAGTTGGTAGACCTTCCGCCCGAAGACCTTTTAAAGCGTCTTAAGGAAGGCAGGGTGTACCTGGGAGATCAGGCTGAGCGCGCTATCCAAAATTTCTTCCAGATAGGCAATCTCATCGCATTAAGGCAGCTGGCGCTGCAATATACTTCGCGCCTTGTGGACGCCAATATGCGTACCTATAAACAGACCTATTCGGTATCGAAGGTCTGGAACGTGCGTGACCGATTCCTGGTAAGCATCAGCCCGTCGCCGCACGCCATAAACCTGATAAGAGCGGGAAAGCGTATAGCGTCGGGCCTGGGCGTAGAATGGATCGTGGTAAACGTAGAAACTCCTTCCTACACATACAACAAAAAGGATAGGGCTCGGGTAGCCGAGATGATGCGCTTTGCAGAAGAGCTTGGGGCCGAGACCATTACTTTGACCGGCCAGGATGTCGCGGAGAGCTTGGTCTCTTATGCACGTTCGCGGAACATCACAAAGATCATAGCAGGGAAGCCCGGGAAACCCCGATGGCATGAGCTGCTATTCGGCTCAACCGTCAATGGGCTTGCCCGCAAATGTGGCGAAATAGACCTGTACCTTATAAGCGGAGAAGCGCACGGAGATCCTGTAAAATTCGAGCTGCGTCTGTCAAAACCATTTCCGTGGAAAAGCCTGTTATCGACCGTCATAACGGTCGCGCTCTGCAGCATAATCGGAAGGATATTATCCCGTTACCTGGGCCCGGAAAACGTGGTCATGATGTATCTGCTGGGAGTGGTGTGGATCGCTTATAGATATGGCCTCAGGGCATCTGTCATAGCCTCATTCCTCAGCGTCCTCGCCTTCGATTATTTTTTTGTGCTGCCTTATTTTACTTTTGTGGTAGCGGATGTCAAAAAAGACCTGGTCACATTTGTGGTCATGTTGATCGTAGGCATCACGATAAGCGTTCTAACGGGACGGCTCAGGCAGCAGGCCATCTCCATGCGACTGCGCGAAAGCAGGACACAGGCCCTTTACCAGTTAAGCAGGGACCTTGCCAAAAGCTCCGATCCAAAAGAACTATTCCAGGTAGCGGCCATGCATATACAGAAATTTTTTAAATGCCGGAGCGCTATATTTTCACCCGACAAAAAAGGAAAGATAGAGATATTTTTTGATAACTCAAAGGGCACGGCACTCATGGAAAATGAACAGGCTGTAGCCCAATGGGTGTACGAGCACAAGAAGATGGCTGGCAAAGATACGGACACGCTGCCGGGGTCTAGAGGCCTCTATCTGCCACTTGCGGGGTCAGAAAAGACCGTGGGCGTTATCGGCATATTCCCGCATGAAGATAAACAGTTTACGGATCCTGAGCATTTGCACATGCTCGAGATGTTCGTAAATCAGACTGCATTGGCGGTAGAGGGAGCCCAGCTTGCCGCCGCGACCGTAAAGGCAGAGACCGAGGTCGAGAACGAGCGCCTTCGGAACATGCTATTAAGCACATTTTCTTTCGACATTCCGGCCCCGTTAACAGCTATCTCTGAGGCAGCCGCAAGCCTGTTAATACCGGAAAACGCGCATGACCCGGCAAAACGCGATAAACTGATACGGAAGATACGGGCTGAAGCAGAACGCTTAAATGGCCTGGCCGCAGAAATGACCAAGATCATCACTTCGAAAGAAGACCTTGGCTGACATTCATTCAATAAATATGCCAAAAAAGATAGGTTGACAAATAATATTACCCTAATATAATATTAATTAACACCAATGGCGATGTCTTCTGGCGACGAATGCTGGAGGGCATTTTTTATGCAAAAAAAGAAGGTCTACAAGTGGATCAAGATCGGTGGGCTATTATCATTCCTGCCGTTCGTAATGGCTGCCGGACCTCTCGGGGGATACCTGATGGGCGAGCTCCTGCAGAAAAAGCTGGGACTTCCTCCGATAACGATGGCGATATGCATAATACTTGGATTCCTCGGAAGCGCCGTCGAAACTGTTAAAGTGATCAAGATGGCGCTGCGCGCAGAGGAGAAAGACTAGAGATGGGCAATCCGAAACTTATGTGGTTGAGCGGTTTTCTTATCGGCGCCGGCTGGAGCGCCGTAAATTTCCTTCTCATATTATCCATTCTTAAGATATCTATGCTCGAAAAACCGAAGACAAAGCTGGGGGCTATACTTCTTTTGAAATTTCCGGTGCTTTATCTCGTCGGATTCCTGATACTGAATTCCGGCATCTTCCCGATATCAAGTATACTTGCAGGCCTGACATCAACACTATTACTTGTCGGAGCTATAAAATTATGGCCGAAGCGCACGTAGCGACTAACCCGGAACTGCCCAACCTTGTCACAATACTCGAAAAGACATTCGAGGGAACTTCCTTCGCGCATTTCCTGAAGGCGTGGGAGAACATAATATTCTCTCTGATCATCATATTCATGATCACCGTGGTGGCATATTTTGTTTCCAAAAAGAACTCCATGGTGCCTGGGCGTTTCCAGTGCGCGTGGGAGATGTTCGTGGGCGGAGTGGATGATTTCGTATGCGGCATAATGGGGCCGGCGGGAAGACAGTTCGTCCCATTCATCGGAACGCTCTTCATCTACATACTCTTCATGAACCTCTCGGGGCTCATACCGTTATTTAAATCTCCTACGTCAAACTGGTCCATAACTCTCGCGCTCGCCCTCTGCGTTTTCGTTTACGTCCAATTCACCGGCTTCAGGAGGCTTGGGTTTTTGGGTTATATCGACCACCTGGCTGAAAAGCCAAGAGGGATACTGGCATTCTCGGTCATAATACCGATACTCATGTTCTTCCTGCATGTCATATCGGAGCTTGTTCGGCCCTTGAGCCTCTCCTTGCGTTTACGAAGCAATATCTGGGGAGATGACACGCTCCTGGCCGTTCTCGCCGGATTCGGGTTGGGCGGGGTGCCGCTCCTTCTTTTTAATACGTTCCTTGTAATAATCGCAGGCATAGTCCAGACGCTGGTATTCTGCCTGTTAACGACAATATACTTCACGCTCATCGTGACAGGTGAAGAGCATTAACGTAGGGCCCAGGGGCCAGGGTCAAGGGTCCGGTAAAATTTTATTCTGGACCCTGGACCCTTGTCCCTTGACCCTTACACATAACTAAAAGGAGGCGTTAGATGGATTACAAAACAGCACTGGCATTCGCTCTGCCGCTTGGGTTGGCGATTGCGGCATTCGGTTCAGCGATAGGCCTTGGCAGGGTAGTTGCGGCGGCGATGGACGCCACCGGAAGACAACCGGAAGCGGCAACCAAGATACTCATTAACATGGCGACGGGTTGCGCGTTCATAGAGGCGCTCACGATCTACGCGCTTGTATTCGTCTTCGGCTTAGCCGGAAAGATATAATCTTTCATGGAATTGCTAAAGCTCCTAAGCGCTAATGAGCTGGTAGCCCAGATCGTAAGCTTTCTCATATTGCTCTTCATATTGAAGCGCTTTGCGTGGAAGCCTGTCCTCAAAGTCCTTGACGAAAGAAAGAACAAGATCGAATCGGAATTCAAGGAAATTGACGAGATAAAGGGCGAAGCCGAGAGGATGAAGTCCGAATATGAGACGAAGCTTAGCGCTATCGAGCGGATCGCGAAAGAAAAGATCGAAGAGGGCGTAAAAGAAGGCAGGCGCATGGCCGATGTCATAAAGCAAGGGGCCGTAAAAGACGCTGAGCGCATGATCGCAGACGCCAAGGATGTCATCAAGGATGAGACCCAAAAAGCGCATGATATCCTCAAAGAAGACATAGTGGACCTTACTATAAGCGCGGCAGAAAAAGTAATTGGAGAGAAGGTTACCGATAAGCATGACAGGAAAGCGATAGAAGAATTCCTGGATATGCTGGAAAAGAAGAAGAATGGATGGTAGCCAGATAGTCAAAAGATATGCCGACGGATTCCTTGAATTCGCCAAAGAGACCATAGGGTTCAAGGAGGGCTTGGAGGAAATGGGTGCCCTAAGAAGCGTTCTGCGCGATAATCCTGAATTCAAATCGCTCTTAGAGAATCCCGCGATCGGATATTCCGAAAAATGCGCAACTCTTAACAATGCCCTGGGCAAGAGTTTCTCGCGGGAGACCCTTATACTTCTCATGCTCCTTCTTAAGAAAGACCGCATACATGAATTTGATCATATAGCAGAATACGCCAGAGTGAAGTATGCACACGGGGATGAGGTAGAGGCTGTATTAAAAGCAAGCTATCCTCTCGACACGGCAGTCCTTGAACGGATAAAGCGGATGCTGGAAGAAACTATGGAAAAGAAATTACATATATACATGAACCTGGCCCCTGAACTCCTTGGCGGAGTAAGGGCGGAGATAGGCCACTTCGTCATCGACGGATCTCTGAAGAGGCGCCTTGTAGACTTGAGGCGCAAGTTGATGGCAGTTAGGATGAACTGATATGCCGATAAGACCGGAAGAAGTGACGTCAATAATAAAAAAGGAGCTTGAAAAATACAAGGTCCGCTTGAGGATGGAATCTACCGGCACGGTCCTCCAGGTAGGTGACGGGATCGCGCTGGTGTACGGCCTGACGGACGTAATGGCCGGAGAGCTTGTCCAGTTCGCTAACGGCACCATGGGCATGGTCTTTAATCTCGAAGAAGATAGTGTCGGCATAGTCATACTCGGATCCGAAAAGGATATAAGAGAGGGTGACACGGTAAAGAGGACCGACAAGATAACCCAGATGCCCGTCGGGGAGTCTTTATTGGGCCGCGTAGTAAACGCGCTCGGAAAACCTATCGACGGAAAAGGCGATATAGAGATCCACAGGTACAGGCCGCTTGAGGCGCGCGCGCCGAGCGTAGTCGAGCGCCAACCGGTCAAGGAACCGCTCCAGACAGGCATCAAGGCTATCGATTCGATGATACCTATCGGCCGGGGCCAGAGAGAGCTTATCATAGCAGACCGCCAGACCGGCAAAACGGCGATAGTCCTCGATACGATCATAAATCAGAAAGGCAAAGGCGTTCATTGCATCTATGTCGCCATAGGCCAAAAGATGTCGAACATAGTAGCCGTATCCCAGACGCTTGAAAAATACGGCGCAATGGAATACACGATCATAGTAAGCGCTTCATCAAGAGCCGCAGCATCGATGCAGTATCTAGCGCCCTATGCCGGCACTGCCATAGGAGAGGAGCTGATGCGCTCGGGGAAGCACGCGCTCATAATCTACGACGATCTTTCCAAGCATGCACAGAGCTATCGCCAATTGTCCCTGCTTTTGAGGCGTCCGCCGGGAAGAGAGGCATATCCAGGCGACATATTCTACCTGCACGCCAGACTCCTTGAACGAGCCGCAAAGCTTAACGACTCTTTAGGAGGCGGATCGCTTACAGCCATCCCGATAATCGAGACACAGGCAGGCGACATAACGAGCTACATACCCACTAACGTCATCTCCATCACCGACGGGCAGATATACCTTGAAACGGATCTTTTCTATGCCGGCGTAAGGCCTGCCATAAATGTCGGGTTGTCGGTATCGCGCGTTGGCGGCAATGCCCAGACGAAGGCCATGAAGCAGGTGGCGGGTCGCCTGAGGCTTGACCTGGCGCAATATCGAGAGCTTGCCGCATTCACACAGTTCGGGTCAGAGCTCGACAAGGCCACGCAGGCGCAGCTCGCTCGCGGCGAAAGGATGGTCGAGCTGTTAAAGCAGGGGCAATACGAGCCGCTGCCCGTATCGAAGCAGGTAATGATACTATATGCCGGCACGAACGGCTTCCTGGACGATATCCCCGTAAATAAAGTGAGGAAATTTGAAATCGCATTCTACGCGTATATCGACAAATACCACCCTGACATAGGCGTTGAGATAGACATGAAGAAGGAACTGACGGAAGATATAAAGAAAAACCTGAATAACGCAATAACAGAGTTCAAGGTAGAGTTCGCAAAATGATACAGTCCTTAAGGACCCTCAGGCTCAGGATACGCTCGATAGAGAACACCAGGAAGATAACTCGCGCCATGGAGATGATATCCTCTTCCAAGTTTAACCGTGCAAAACAGGCCCTCTTTGCGCATCTTCCTTATTATCTTAAGCTCGACGGGATGGTGACCCACATGCTTGAAAGCGTAGACATGCCACCTCATCCATTCTTAGAGAAAGGGCCTGCCGAAAAACCGGCGGCGCTTGTACTTGTCACCTCCGACACAGGGCTTTGCAGCACCTACAACCATTCCGCAATACGCCAGGCTGAAAATTTTATAGCAAAACGCGGGAAAGAGAAGACCATGCTCTTAGCGATAGGCCGCGAGGGGTTCAATTATTTCAAACGCCAGAATATCGACATTAAAGATGCCTACATCGACCACCATGGCCGCCTTACTAAGGAATTATCCGAAAAGATAACATCCAACCTGACGGGCATGTTCCTTGAAAAAAAAGTGAGCGAGGTATATATGGCGTACACGCACTTCGGGGGCGTCTTGCGCCATAAGCCGGTGCTTGAAAAGATACTTGACATCGAATCACCCGGCGAGCCGGTAATAGAGTATCTTGCCGAGCCTGATATACAGGCGATATTCGACAAGATATTGCCTAAATATATAGCGGAGAAGATAAGACACATACTCATGGATGCATTCACGTCTGAACATGCCTCGCGCATGGTGGCCATGAAGAGCGCGAAAGATAATGCTACGGAACTCATAGACACATTGACACTCTTAAAAAATAAAGCCCGGCAGGCGGCTATCACGAAAGAGATACTCGAGATATCGATGTCGGCGGAAGCTTTGAAAGGATAATTTATGGCTAACGGCAAGATAATACAGGTCATCGGCCCGGTCGTCGACGTGGTATTCCCTGAAGGGGAACTGCCCGAGATATTGAACGCTGTCAAGATAGAGCTGCCGGAGAAGAAGATAGACCTGACCCTTGAGGTCGAGCAGCTGACCGGTAATAACACTGCCCGCTGTATCGCGCTCGGTTCGACTGACGAGCTCGTCCGCGGAATGAATGTCACGGACACCGGCTCGCCGATAACCGTACCCGTAGGCGAACAGACCCTCGGCCGCATATTCAACCTTTTGGGAGAGACGATCGATAATCTGGGACCTGCTCAGGACCCGAGCAAGAGGATGCCCATCCACAGGACGCCTCCTACATTTGAAGAACAATTGCCTGTCTCCGCAATGCTTGAGACGGGACTTAAGGTCATAGATCTCATAGCTCCATACCCGAGAGGCGGAAAGATAGGCCTGTTCGGCGGCGCCGGTGTAGGAAAGACGGTCATAGTCATGGAGCTTATCAGGACTATGGCGTCGGAACACGGCGGAGTATCGGTATTCGGCGGCGTCGGCGAAAGGACGAGAGAGGGCAACGAGCTCTGGCTTGAGTTGAAAGAATCCGGCGTCATAAAGAAGACGGCTCTTGTATTCGGACAGATGAGCGAGCCGCCCGGGGCAAGGTTCAGAGTAGGGCTATCCGCTCTTACGATGGCCGAATACTTCCGTGACGAAAAGGGCATGGATGTCCTCCTCTTCATAGACAATATCTACAGGTTCGTCCAGGCCGGATCCGAAGTCTCCACGCTCCTTGGCAGGATGCCTTCTGCCGTAGGGTACCAGCCGAGCCTTGCCACGGAGATGGCGCAACTCCAGGAGAGGATAGTTTCTACCAAACGCGGTTCCATAACATCCGTCCAGGCGGTCTATGTCCCGGCGGATGACCTGACGGACCCGGCGCCTGCAACCACATTCTCGCACCTGGACGCAAAGATGGTCCTGTCGCGCCAGATCATGGAGCTTGGCATATACCCGGCCGTAGACCCGCTCGATTCAAGTTCGAGGATCATGGACCAGAGGATATTGGGCGAAAACCATTACAATACATCGATGGATGTCCAGAAGGTGCTCCAGCGATACAAGGACCTGCGCGACATCATTTCGATATTAGGTATCGACGAGCTGTCGGACGAGGACAAGCTTGTGGTCGCTCGCGCGAGAAAGATACAGAAGTTCTTCTCCCAGCCTTTCTTCGTTGCCGAGCAGTTCACAGGTTTAAAAGGGCGTTATGTAAAGCTGGAAGATACGCTCAAAGGCTTCAGGATGATACTCGACGGAAAGATGGACCAGATACCTGAACAGGCATTCTACATGGTCGGTCCCATCGAAGAGGTGTTTGAGAAGGCGGAAGAGATGAAGAAAGAAGAAGCCCCTAGGAAC
The DNA here is from genome assembly GCA_020057115.1 of Candidatus Omnitrophota bacterium. Lineage (GTDB taxonomy): Bacteria > Omnitrophota > Gorgyraeia > 2-01-FULL-45-10 > 2-01-FULL-45-10 > JAGVGJ01. Next base: position 56,616 of record JAGVGJ010000002.1, read on the forward strand.
AAATGAGCGCGACATTCAGCGTAAGCATAGCATCACGCGAAGGAACGCTGTACGAAGGCAGCGCCACATCGCTTGTGGCTCCGGGAGAGATAGGATATCTCGGCATACTGCATAGCCATGCTCCTATAATAACCTCGCTCATCCCAGGCAAAGTAACGGTAAGGACGGATTCGGGCCAGACCATACTGATAAAGTCAAGCGGCGACGGTTTCATGGACGTGCTGAAGGATCATGTGACGATACTCCTTGAATCGGCCGAGGTAGTAAAATGAAATATACTAAAGGCTCTATAGGAAGGATATTCCTCTTAAAGTTCGAGGATGACGATATCCTTCTGAAGGAAATAGAGAGACTGGCGCGGAAAGAGCGCATAAGGGCGGCATCATTCGTATTTATAGGAGCCCTGAAAAAAGGCGACATAGTCACCGGACCGAAGGTGCCGGTCATCCCGCCGGATCCTAATTGGAAGAGCTTTAAGGACGGCTGGGAGGCCATGGGGATCGGCACGATATTTACGAATAAATCCGGCCCGCAGATACACATCCATACTTCGATGGGAAAAAAGGATGATGTCATCACCGGCTGCGTCAGGAAAGACTCAAAAGTCTTCCTGGTCATAGAGGCTATCGTATTTGAACTGAAGGGCGTCAAAGCATCGAAAGACATCGACCCAAGGACAGGCTTGAATCTGTTGAAGATCGGGGCCTAGATGGAGCTCCTTGTTTGCGATAGCAAGAATCGCATATACCCAATAAAACATCTTGAGCCGGCCGGTATGGAAGCCGGCCATTTTTTTCGGCTAGATACAAAAGACCTCATCAAATTACCCCGCGGAAGCCAGCTATTCACCCTTCCTGATAGGCGACCTGTAGGGTATGATCCTTCAAGCAAAAGCTTTGTCGCGCCTGAAGAAAAACTTTTTGCCGTAGGAGCATTCGTCTCGCCCGGCCACACGACAACGCATTCAGCTGCTTATATGGAACTGGACAAGCCGAAGCTATTGCCGCTATTCTCGTACGCAGCCGTTGCCATACATAAAGGCAAATATTATACAGCCGCTATAAAGGTAGACGACGATACCCGCCATGACTGCACCTTGATAGATATAGCTAAGGTTAAAATTGGCGTAAAGGCCCTTCGCAAGAAATTCCCGAAGAACAGGCTTGTCCGCCACCTTGAAGATTGCGCTCTTAAATACGGATGCGCCGGAGCACAGAACTTTTTTTTAGGCAAGCATGAAGGGCCGCTGCCATCATCACCGTATTGTAATGCGGTCTGTCTCGGATGCATATCTTACCAGCCGCGCAAGCTATGTTCCGAGACCCAGCCTAGGATAAAATTCATCCCAGAACCTCAGGAGATAGCCGAGATCGCATTATTCCATATGGATAGGGTGAAGGACACCATTGTGAGCTTCGGCCAGGGTTGCGACGGCGAGCCTCTTATCGTGGGTGATGTGCTGGTGGAAGCGGTAAAGCTGATCCGGGCAAAAAGATCCGATAATATGATCAATGTGAACACCAATGGCTCGAGGCCTGATATTGTTTCTCGGCTTTTCGACGCAGGTCTTGATTCCATTCGGGTCAGCATGAACAGCGCAAGGATCGAATACTACTCAAGATATTATAAGCCCATAGGTTATGCATTCCACGATGTCCTTGCCTCTATAAAGATAGCAAAGAAGAAGGGCGGGTTCGTTTCGCTGAATTACCTTACAATGCCCGGATTCACTGATACCGAGCCTGAGCTAGCGGCAGTCTCGAAACTAATAGAGAAATATCACATCGACATGATCCAGTGGCGCAACTTAAACTATGACCCGATGGAATATTTTAAAGAGATAGATATCGCAGTCGACCGCTCCGATATCCTTGGCGTACGCAGCATGATGCAGTCCCTGGAAAAACGCTTCCCAAAGCTGATCTTCGGCTATTTCAATCCAAGTCGTGGAAAAATAAGGGCCGTTGTCGATTAAGTCTCTCACGAGATAAGGAGATGTCTTCCTCAAGCCACTCCACGCCAAGCATCTTCTCCTCATTCGAATATTCCTTTTATAGAGGCACTGTCCCTCTCGGGGCGGGCCAGTGCCCTTGGCAAGGCGAATATCCTCACTCGTCGTTCACCAACCATGTCTCCCTCTGGGGTAGACATGGCTACAAGTCAATATCAATAGCCACTCTCGCCTTCGACGAGTGAGATTTTCCTCATATTGTAGGCGCGGACCGTTAGGGTGGGTTTGGAACGGCCTTGTAAAATTTCGATCCCTTAAGCCGATACAGCAAGGCCGAACAAACCTGTCAATAGTTCTTCCTTATAGTCCGGGTTGGTCGGCCATCGAAATTTTACGGAGCGAGCGAGGATGGCTAATCCGAGCGAGCGTCCGCGACAGACCCACCCTAACGGTCCGACAGCCTCATGGAGAGGAATATTTGAATGAGGATCAGGCATCCTTGCAACGAACTATTGACATCATCCCTAAAAAGCGGTATACTTGTTATGAACATATGTTCATAACATAGGAGCCATCTTGAGGCCGAAAAAGACTAGATCCATAAGCTGCATGCCGGGAGAACGGTGCTTTAAGCCGCTCTGCAAACCATTAAATAAAGTAGAGTCGGTATTTCTAACCCTGGACGAATTTGAAGCATTGAGGCTTGCTGATCTTGAAGAGATGAAGCAGGTAGATGCGGCAAAAATGCTTAATATCTCAAGGCCGACATTCTCGCGCATCGTAGGGTCAGCGCGTAAAAAGATAGCGGACGGCCTGGTCAACATCAAGGCCATAAGGATCGAGGGCGGCTGCTGCAAGATCTCAAGGAGAGTAAGGCGATGAAAGAATGGAAGAAATTTCTTTATGTTGTCGCGATATTCTTAGGTTGTTTCTATCTGCCTGTCGAAAACCTGCGGTTCTCCAATGCTATCTTTGAGGCGCTTGCCCTCGTAAAGTGGTATGCCCGGGAGCATGTATTATTATGCCTTGTCCCGGCATTTTTTATTGCCGGAGCCATATCCGTATTTGTAAGCCAGGCGTCGATCATAAAATATTTCGGCGCCAAGGCGAACAAAGTCCTTTCTTACAGTGTTGCCTCCATATCCGGAACCATCCTGGCGGTCTGTTCCTGCACGGTTTTGCCTTTATTCTCCGGTATATATAAAAGAGGTGCCGGGCTTGGGCCTGCGATAGCTTTCCTTTATTCAGGACCTGCTATCAATGTCCTTGCCATCATCCTTACCGCGCGCATCCTTGGCTGGCAGCTTGGACTGGCAAGGGCGATAGGCGCGATTGTATTTAGCGTAGTGATAGGGCTCGCCATGCACCTCATATTCTTAAAAGGGGAGAGGGAGCGTCATGTTAATGGCAACTTCGACATAGAAGATGTAAAAGAAGCGCGCCCTCTGGGTAAGACCGCCGCCTACTTCACATCCCTTGTCGCGATACTTGTATTTGCGAACTGGGGCAAGCCACTCGAAGGCGATCACGGTCTATGGAGCTTGATATATGCGCTTAAATGGTGGATCACAGGTTTTTCCTTCGCCGGCCTCATCATCATGCTGTTCAAATGGTTCAAAAAAGATGAATTAAAAGAGTGGGCCGCGGTTTCATGGGGATTTGCCTTACAGATACTGCCGCTTTTACTCGGCGGCGTACTCGTCTCCGGATTCCTGCTAGGCAGGGTCGGGCATGAAGGGATAATACCTTCAAGGTTCATTACGATGCTTGTCGGCGGAAACTCATTATGGGCGAACTTTTTCTCGTCGATCGTGGCGGCATTCATGTATTTTGCAACACTGACCGAAGTACCCATACTTCAAGGGCTGATGAACTCAGGTATGGGTAAAGGGCCTGCCTTAGCGCTTCTTCTTGCGGGGCCTGCGTTAAGCCTTCCAAGCATGCTGGTCCTCCGCAGTATCATTGGGACAAAAAAAACTGTCGTCTATGTAAGCCTGGTAATCATCATGGCTACGATCAGCGGGATGTTCTTTGGGTGGATCGTTAAATAAAACAGGGGAGCATATGAAGAAAAAAGAAAAAGTTATCAAACAGCATGTAAAAGAAGGCTATGCAAAGATAGCGCTACAAGGAGGCTCGTGTTGTCCTGGATCATCTTGTTGCGGAAGCTCAAGCCTTGCTCAAGATATAAGCAAGGCCGTTGGCTACACCGACCGAGAGATGAAGACTGTTCCTGAAGGAGCCAATCTGGGCCTTGGCTGCGGAAACCCGGTCGCGATCGCTTCCTTAAAAGAAGGCGAAACGGTCCTTGATCTGGGCGCCGGCGCGGGGTTTGATGCATTTTTGGCTGCCGCCAAAGTAGGTAAAAGCGGGAAAGTGATCGGCGTAGATATGACCCCCGAAATGATCGACCGTGCCAGAAAAAACGCCCTTAAAGCCGACTACGCCAATGTAGAATTTAAATTAGGCGATATAGAGAATTTGCCCATAGAAGATAATTCTATTGATGTGGTCATATCAAATTGCGTTATCAATCTTTCGCCTGACAAGAAACGAGCATTCAAGGAAGCATTCCGTGTCTTGAAGTCCGGTGGAAGGCTCATGGTGTCGGACCTGGTTCTTATGAAAGACTTACCTGATGTTACAAAGAGATCGATCGAGGCTTATGTGGGTTGCATTGCCGGCGCCTCCGGGAGAGAGGATTATATCAATTTTATCAAGGAAGCTGGTTTTAAAGATATAAAAATTATAAGCCAGGATAAATATCCTGTCGAAGCCGTGGCTGATACTTCGGCCGTGGTAAGCGTCAAGATATATGCTATTAAACCCGAGGATTAAAGGAGATATATGAAAATTGAGATCCTGGGTATGGGATGCCCGAAATGCAAAAAGTTATATGAAAATGCTCAGACCGCTGCGAAAGAGCTGAATATCGCGGCAGATATCGTTAAAGTAGCTGACATCGACAAGATCACCGGATACGGCGTAATGATGACGCCTGCCTTGGCTATTGACGGTACAGTTGTTTCATCTGGCAAATTGTTGAACAAAGACGAGATAATCAAGATCATCTCTAAGCGTTAAGGAGCTCTTATGCGTAAAAAACTTTTTACATTACTTTTATCGGTTCTGCTATTGTGCGGTTTCGCGCTGCCGGTGCGCTCAGGCCAAGGCGCAGACGCAAAACCCCAGAATAAGGTTATCGCCTATTATTTCCACGGCGATTTCCGATGCCCTACATGCTTCAAGATGGAGCAACACTCGAGGGGGGCTGTGGAAAAATATTTTAAAGATGAACTGGCTTCCGGGAAAGTAGTATTCAGCGCGGTAAATACGGACGAAAAAGCGAATAAGCATTTCGTGCGCGACTACGGACTTTATGCGAAATCCCTCATAATATCCCTGGTTAAGGACGGAAAGGAAGTCAGATCAAAGAACCTTACTAAGATATGGGAATATGCCTGGGATGAACGGGAATTCTACGATTATGTCAAAACGGAAGTTGAAAGCTATTTGAAAGAACTTTAATGGATAATCTGCTGGTAGGCATCCTCTCCGCGCTATGGCTTGGCATATTGACGTCGATAAGCCCGTGCCCTTTAGCCACTAATATAGCCGCGATCTCATTTATATCAAAAAAGATAATTCACCCCAAAATGGTATTTATTTCAGGCCTTGCTTATACCCTAGGCAGGATGGCATCCTACGCGCTGTTAGGCTTTATCATCATAGGCTCGCTTTTAAGCGTACCGGCAGCAGCAAATTTCCTGCAGAAATACATGAACAAGGCGATAGGCCCTATGCTGATATTCACGGGTCTCTTCTTGCTGGACATTATTAAATTTAGCATACCTGCTTTTTCGCTCTCCGAAAGACATCATCATAAACTCGCCGAATCAGGTGCGGGCGGAGCATTTCTATTAGGACTGATATTCGCCCTGACCTTCTGCCCGATCTCAGCTGCGCTATTTTTTGGCAGCTTAATACCGCTTGCGCTTAATCATAAATTGGGGGCGATATTACCGTTTATATACGGTTTTGGAACAGGCTTACCGGTTTTGCTATTCGCCGTTTTGATAGCCCTTGGAGTGGCATCGCTTAAGCATTGGTTCCATCGCCTGACAAGACTGGAATATTACACGAAAAAGATCACTGGTGCTATCTTTATAGCGGTTGGAATATATTACATTTTCTCATATTTGATATATCTCTAGTAGACCGGAAAGGAGCCGATCTGCCTTATGGAAGAAGAGAAGGAAACTATTGCATTAAGCAAAGAACAGATATTTGAGCTTGTCCAGATAGTTTTTGATAATGACAAAGACGCTGCTTTAAAGTTCCTGGAGTATAATATATACAAACCTATTCAAAGACGAAAAGAAGCTAAATGTAAAAAAGAAGTTTAGGAATAATTCAAGAGGTGGATAAATGCAATATACCAAACACGAAGCATCGGAATTAAAACGTGAACTATCTTTATTGGACAAACTCCTTACGCCTCTTATATTCATTGCGATGGGGGTGGGAATAGCTTTAGGATATTTTGCCCCAGGCGCAACCAAGGTCATAGCTGACATGCAGGTCGGCACGACCTCCATACCGATAGCCATCGGTCTTATCCTCATGATGTATCCGCCGCTCGCGAAGGTGAAATACGAAGAGATAGGGAAGGTATTCAATAAGCCGAAACTGCTGATCCTTTCCCTTGTGCAGAACTGGATAGTCGGGCCCGTCGTAATGTTTATTCTGGCCATCATATTTCTTCGGCATTATCCTGAATATATGATAGGCGTTATCCTGGTGGGACTCGCCAGGTGTATCGCAATGGTCATAGTCTGGAATGAGCTTGCCGAAGGCGACAGGGAATTTGCCATAGGGCTCGTGGCATTTAACGCGGTATTTCAAGTCCTATTTTACGCGGCATACATCTATATATTCATCACAGTCGGACTTAACTGGCTAGGGCTGGTTAAAGGCCTGAACCTGAATATTTCCATGGTCGAAGCCGCCAAGACCGTCTTTTTCTACTTAGGGATACCATTCCTTGCAGGAGTTATCACCCGCGTCAGCCTGATGAAGCTAAAAGGGAAGGTGTGGTATGAGGATATTTTCATCCCGAAGATAAGCCCGATCACGCTCATCGCGCTTTTATTTACCATCATCGTCATGTTCTCGCTTAAAGGGCAATATATCATACAGCAGCCTTTTGATGTCGTAAGGATCGCCATCCCGCTTGCCATATATTTCTTCCTGATGTGGTTCGCGACATTCTTCATCGCCAGAAAGATGGGTATTAATTATGCGCAGACAACCGCAACCTCCTTCACCGCGGCAAGCAATGATTTCGAGCTCGCGATAGCGGTCGCTGTCGCTATCTTCGGGATCAGCTCTAACCAGGCATTTGCGACTGTCGTCGGGCCGTTGATAGAAGTCCCGGCGCTCATCATTCTTGTAAACGTCGCTTTGAGATTCAAGAGGGGCGGCCTTTGGAAAAGATAATATTCTCATGGTCGAGCGGCAAGGATAGCGCGATGGCGCTATATGAGGCTAAGCAGAGCGGAAAGTATGCGATCGATTGCCTGCTTACGACTGTCACGGAAGGATATGACAGAATAAGCATGCACGGCGTAAGACGAGAACTCCTTGAGGCGCAAGTAGAGTCGATAGGCCTGCCTCTTGAAAAGATATTCATTTCCAAAAAGAGCTCAAGCGATGAATACGAGTCGAAGATGCGGGAATTCCTTGAAAGAAAGATCTCCGAAGGCGTGAAGGCAGTAGCATTCGGAGACATATTCCTGGAGGACCTAAAAAAGTATCGCGAAGACAAACTCGCTCAGGTTAATATGAAGGCTCTATTCCCGATATGGAAAAGGGATACGACAGAGCTTGCAGGGAAGTTCATCGAGCTCGGCTTCAAGACGATAATAACTTGCGTGGATACAAAAGTCCTGGATAAGAGCTTTGCCGGCCGCCTCTATGATGAGTCCTTTCTAAAGGACCTTCCTAAGAATATAGATCCGTGCGGCGAAAATGGCGAATTCCATTCATTCTGTTTCAACGGCCAGATATTCGGCACGCCTATCAAGTTCACAATAGGCGATTCGGTATTGCGCGACAATAGATTCCAATATCAGGACTTGATAGCACCCTCTCGGGATGGGTAAGGTGTCTTTCCGCGAACATTCCATTCCCAGAGGGAATGTCATTCGGAAGGTCGCGATTTTCGTTGAAAAATCGCGACCTTCGATGTCGCTCCAAGACACCTTACCCATCCCTCGGGGGCCCCAGTGCTACGAGTAAAACCTTTGCGAGAAGGGATAAGCTGACTCGCTATCTGGAGCAAAGCTAGAGGTGTGATTCGAAAAAGGGCGGAATTTTCCTTTTCAATTGTAGGCGCGGCCCGCTGGGGTAGGTCTTGAAGCGGCCTTGAAAAATTTTGATACCTTATGCCGGTTTAGAAAGGCCGGACAAATCGGTCAATTATTTTACTTATAGTCCGGGTTGGACGGCCATCAAAATTTTTCG
>JAGVGJ010000039.1 GCA_020057115.1 Candidatus Omnitrophota bacterium
CGGCATCACCGTAGCAAACCAGGTATTCACTAACACAGCATACCGCGATCTTATAAATGCAATAGTAGGCGACGCTGCATATGTCCAGGCCGACTTCCTGACAGGATTACCTCTTGCGGCGCAGTTACATGTTGCTCTTAATCCTGTACGTGAGGTATTCGGGAATGTTTACGGCATACTTCCTGCCGACCAGGACCCGGTAACAAATCCTGCATACAGGAAGCAGCTATTTGATATAGTGCTTACTCCGGGCTATGATCTTGCCAGGTTCTTGCAGGGGCTGCCGCTTTTTGATGCCATGCTTTCAGCTTTGAGAGGCGATGCTGTCGCAAGCGCCGCATTCGCGAATATCAAAGGTGTCACCATACCCGCGATAGGCCCGCTCACCCAGGCTCAATCATATGCCATAGGTACCCTTATTTATCGGGCAGACGGGACTACTTTACAGGTGAATGCCGGTAATCCTACAAGGACTATGCAGGGATTAAAATATGCAAGCGCGCTGCTTGAGGCATTGCGCGCGGACGGAAATGCCAATGCCGCATTCGGAAGGCTCACAGGACAGCCCATGCCGATGGCTCCTGTAGCACCCACTGGCACCCAACAAGAGTCTCTATTCGAATTTATCTATAAAGCGGACGGCACATTTACGGATAATGCCGCGAACCCGGCCGTTATGTCGAGTTTCATTATATATGCAGATCAGCTTAATATACAATTGCAGGCCGCGCCGCAGCCCGCGAAAGATTCATTCCAGCTCGTATACGGGACAGCCGTAAGCGACCCGATAACCAACCCGGCATACAGGACGGCGCTATTCAATATCATAGGAGGATGGCAGGCCGATGCCCAGGCCGCAAGCGTGCCATTCGATCAGGCCTATGTGGATGGGCGCATGGCTACATTCATCCAGCTGATAACGTTTGTCAATACGCTTCATGGCAGACTCTCCACCGCGTCTGCGCAATCCCAGGATGGCATACGTCAGGCATACCAGTTCGCCGGCAACTTCGATTTCTCCAATAATGACTATATAAGAGCGCTATTCTCGATGCTGGCCGGCTGGCAGCAGGACCTTCCGTATACAGACCCGGCGACAGGCGCTGTATATTATGCCATGTCAGACGCATATGTGACTCTGCGCGCGAACCAGATGATCGACCTGGGTCAATATATCAGTCTACTTGACGGCAACCTGTCGGCTGCAGCTAAAGCCGTGATGCCCGAGGTATTTGACTTCCCCGGTGCCACCAGCATGACGAACAGAGGATATGTAAAGGCGTTATTCAATATCCTCGGCGGATGGATGAGGGATGCCGCAACAGCCGGCGTCGCCTTTACGCAGACCTATGTGCTCGCAAGGATCGCCAATTTTAATATCCTCGCGCCATTCGTCACAGTACTTAATAACGGGCTTACCGCATTGACGAAACAGGTTCTGCCCGCGATATTTAACTTTGATCCTCCGACCAATTTCAAGAATCCGGCCTACCGCAAAGCATTATTTGATATATTAGGCGGCTGGCAGCAGGATGCTGCAGCAGCCGGGGTCGCGTTCGATGCCACTTATGTAAATACAAGGATCACCCAGTTTAATGCTATAGCCCAGTTCGCCCCGCTAGTGGACCAGAACTTGTCGGCAGAGGCGAAGGCGGCGCTTCCGGCGCTATTCAGCTTCATCGGCGTAACCAACTTCACCAACCCTGACTACACAAAAGCGATATTTAGTCTACTCGGCGGCTGGCAGAAAGATATCCCTTACACAGATAAGGCTACCGGCACCGTATATAATGTTGTGGATGCAAATTATGTTACTTTAAGGGTGCAGCAGTTCAATACGCTAGCTCCGTTCGCATCCCTGGTAGACCAGCGCCTTAATCAGGCCTCAAAAGACGCATTGCGTGACCTGTATAATTTCACCGGCGCAACTAACTTCACCAACCCTGACTACACAAAAGCGATATTCAGTCTTCTCGGCGGATGGCTTGCCGACCTTCCTTATACGGATCCGGCTACCGGCACTGTCTATAATGTCATGGATGCAAATTATGTCAATTTAAGGGTCCAGGAGTTTAACAATGTCGTTCCTGTGGCTATGCAGTTCCTAGCCAGGTTAAGAGCTACGCCGGGTCTTTTGACATTCTTTAACCGCTTCTACGGCACGACGATAGCGCCTACAGGACCGCTCACCAATCCGCAGGATACGGCAGCTATATTCGGGATAGCATATGAGATAATCACCGACACCGTAACCATATACGATATCGACACCAATACTCCCGGCATACAGCAGCATGCCTCTTATGACATCACTATCGATACGGTTATCGAGCGCCTCGTCGTGCTCGATCAGCTCGAACGGGCCGGCGCATTCGGTTTTATAAGGAACATATTCGGACTCAACACCATAGATATTACCGGTAATACAAGAGATACGTATGTCCTCCGCCAGATACTCTTCAGTTATGCTGAGATGATAGTGAGCGATATATATACCGATGTAAACATCGACGCCCCGAGTGAGCAGACTCCGAAGAAATCGCTAACCGACATAACAGTCGCTACGGTCATGAAAGACCTTCAATATACATGGGACCTCATACGCAATGACAAATTCAATGACGCCATAAAAGAGCTTTACGGCGTCCAGCCGATATATAGAGGAAGCGCCGACAGCCCGAGATATCGCGCGATAGTCTCGCAGTTCGTATATATCCTGGTCAATCAGGTCATCAAGGTCCCGCAGGATGGCGATTATACAAACCTGGTAGATACGAAACCCGACAAGCCGATAACTGCAGACATGCTCATCCAGAACCTCACCGTCCAGGCCCAGTTGAAGAGAGAGGCATTCGATGAGATAAGAGAGCTCTACGGACTCGAAGGCGTTCCTTATGTGGGCGATAAAGAGATGAGCCCGATATTAAGGGCTGTCATGGCCGACATAGCAGCCATGATAATAAAGAATGCCGAAAAAGATAAGATAAGTATCGGCAAGGCCATAGCTAATTATGTAGAGGCCATAAAGAATGTCATAGAGCTGCAGCGCAAGATGGATCCGGCGCTCATGATGTTCCTCTATGGCGATCGTGAGGTCAAGGCCACTTACAGGAATGCCAATAAGCTCGAATGGTATTTCTACCAGGCAAGCAGGATAGGCAAGTTTAAACACTTCGGGAATGTTTACGAATATATCGCATTCCATAAGAAGTGCGAGCAGCTATTCGGGACGGCGAACGAGGGATGCCAAAATATCGTCCAGGATCTATTGAGCGCGGCCGGCGAGCCTGTATTTGAAAGGACCCTGGATGTGAAGCGCGGCAATAAGGCGCTTGGATATGGCGGCGATGGCTTCGGTTATGAGCTCAGGAACGGGAAATTGATAATACACTATTATTCAGGCCGCTTGAGCCAGATACCGAAAGGGTTCGGCCTCACCGATATACCAGATGTTTCCGTGGTCCTCGTAGGAGACAATGCCATAGGCGCTGACGGCAAATACACAAGGCCTTTCCCGGAATACTCGCGCGCCGAACAGAGGAGCTTCGCGAACCTCGTAGATAACTTTAACACCATAGCCAGCATATCTACTCCGAGAAGGGACGAGGGCCGTTTCGCATTCAACCAGGCGATGGGCCGCGCCGGCGAGGTATACAGGAATGAATATTATTATCATGGGGTAGACACAAAAGGCATAGCAATGGGAATAGATCCCGTGACCGGAGAGAAAACGCCGCGCAATGATTTCAAAATAGGGTGGCATCATAAATACGAGACTACATATGACTTTGCGACAGGCACCCTGACTAGGCAGTTTGATGTGAAAGAGAACCTGGTTACCGAATACTTCTACAGGTATGACGACAAGCGCATGTCATTCGACCATTACAAGAATGACCTTGAACCGCGCCCATGGCTGGTGAAACAGCCGACATATATCGCGGCCGGCGGGAGAGTCTATAATCCTGTTACAGGAGAGTTGAAAAAGACATTTACGACTACCGGCTTTGACTTGGAAAGGTCCATCATCACGCAGAAGGTCATAACATATACGGAGATAGATCGTAAGCCCGAGGTCACCGGCACCGTGGACGAGATACTCGATATAAGGACCGGCAGTACCCTTGAGCAGATAATCATTTCAGGCATCGGCATACGCACCAGGATAATCTATGACTATTCGACATCCCCGGCAAATATACTTATAGGGACGCCTGCCAGATGGAATAAGTACAGGGGCACGGATGAAGTGCAGGTTAAAGACGTGACTTACGCAGCCGAGAACACCATCAGGACCGAGACTGCCGCCGGCGCGCTTATATCCGAGAGGATAAAAGACGGCAAGACCCGCAATGACGCGGCGATGGTAGTGACCAATGAGCAGGGCGTCGTGGTAGGCATAGGCATATTTAAGAGATATGTCTATGATGCGACCGTCAAGGCCTGGGTCTCCAAGGTCGAGGTCGTCGATCCGTGGAAAGTAGGCTGGTCAAAGCGCGGCGATACGTCCAAGGCAGACCAGTTCGTCAAAGATCTTAAAGCGGCGTGCGCCGAAGGAAAGACAATAGAGTTCGGCCTGCCCGAAGACCTGATAGAGACAAGATTATACTGTGACGATGACCTTGTGAGCCAGTCGGTATTGACCGCTGCCGGCAAGGAAGAGGTCTCATTCTTCTATGACAAGAGGACAGGGTCGAAGTCCGGCAGTATCGTCACAATAGCCGGCAGGGACGGGAAGCGCACGATCACCAGGATAGAGGCATTCAAGGGCGAAAATGAAATAAAGGCAACAGATGGAGTCTCTTATATGGAGACGGTCGTGAATTCCATGGATCCTCTAAGGGCCGGGATGAGCGACGCCGAGATCGCGAATATCGTAAATAAGATAAAGCGCGGCGAATCAGGCGTAGAGTTCGGCGCTAAATATAAAAACCTGGTAGAGGAGCGCGTTTATAGCGCGGAAAAACTTGTCAAACAGACGGTCGTTACGGCTGCCGGAAGAGAGATCACAGAGGTCTATTATGACAAGAGCACCTTCCAGGAGATAGGCAGGGTCGTTAGCGTCCTTGGATCGGACGGCAGGCGCACCATTATAGGTATAGGCATATTCGTAGGGTATGACTCGAACCGCAACGCCATAGTGAAGATGGTCGATCCTATGAAGGCCAAGCTTGCCGATGGCGGCAATACCATAGCCGAAAGCCTGAAGACAGGGCAGAGGGACATAACCCTGCCGGTAAGGGATGAGCTTGTAGAGACAAGGATATACAGCGGAGATAAGCTCATCAGCCAGACCGTCGAGACGATCGGCGGCAAAGAGACCACGAAAGTCTATTACAATAAGAATACCGGTCGGGGGGTAGGCAGGGTCGTAAAGGTGGCAAGCCGCGACGGCAAGACCACGACATTATCAGCCATAGGCCTTTTCGAGAAGTATGATGAGAATGGGAATGCCGTAGTGAATATGATAGATCCGGTGAAGGCAGGCCTGCCGCTGAATGGTCAGATGTTAGCCAAGAGGCTTGAAGACGGCGAGCTCGACGTGAAATTCGACGAAGGTTATAAAGACATGATAGAGACGCGCGTCTATAGCGGCGAGAGGTTATTGAGCCAGACAGCCGCGACCATAGCCGGCAGGGAGAAGACGACCATATACTATAACAGGAATACGGGCCGCGAAGTAGGCCGCATAGCCACTGTCACCGCAACAGACGGCACCGTGAACATAGTCAGGATAGGGATATTCGAAGAATATAATGATAATAACCACGCCGTGGTCAAGATGCTGGATCCGGCACTTGCCGGGATGAGCCAGAAAGAGCTTGACAGGATGGAGAACAGGATAAAGCGCGGTGAAGTCGGCATCACGTTCCCCGGCGCTTACGCCGATATGGCCGAGACCAGGGTCTATAGCGGCGAGAAACTCGTAAGCCAGTCCATCACTACGGTAGCCGGCAAAGAGACCACGACAGTCTGCTACAACAAGGATACGGGCCGTGAGGTGGGCAGGATAGTCCGCTCCGCGAATGGCACGGTGGTCGGTATAGGCATATTTGCCGATTATGACAAGAAGAACCATTATTCCTCAGTAAAGATGATAAATCCTATCCAGGCAAAATGGACCGAAGACAAGATCGCCTATACTGTGAATATCATCGAGAACGGCGGGTTATTGAACATAGACATGTTCGGGCTTGCTCCGGAACTTATAATAACGCGGCTCTATGACGGCGAGAAGATAGTGAGCCAGGAGACATTTACCGTAGCAGGGAAGGCGCTCACGACAGTATATTATGACAGGAATACCGGCCGCGAGATAGGAAGGATAGTGACGGCTGAGGACAATTCCGTAGTAGGCATAGGCGTATTCGATAAATTTGAGAAGGGCCGTTCATACGTGAAGATGGTAGATCCGAGGAAGATGGCGAAGTGGAGCGATGCGGCCACAAAGGTCGTGAATGATCTTAAGGCCAATAAGAAGACCAGTCTCTCATTTGTCGGCACGCTCAACAACCTTGTTGAGACAAGAGTGTATAGCGGAGAGAACCTTGTCGCGATAACTCTTGCCGGAGTGACTACCGAGGTCTGTTATGACAGAGAGACCAAGCAGGAAGTCGGCAGAATAGAGTTGGCCCGGGCAGGCACCAGGGATGAGACGGTAGTGGGTATAGGCGTATTCAACGAGTATGATCCTTCCGGCAATGGCCAATCCACCGTAACTATGCTTGATACCAGGAGGGCAGGTTTAAGCCGTGACCGGTTGAACGAATTAGTAACTACATTAAGGTCAGGCAATAAGGTTTCGTTCGAAGGGCTTGATGTCGGGAATATCCTCAAGATAAGGACATATCAGGGCGAAGATATGGTGAGCGAGACCGCAATAACCGAAGCCGGCAAAGTAAGGACCGTAGTGAATTATGACGCCCAGAGACACCTTGAGATAGGCCGCCGCGGGATAGCCATAGATTCACGAGGTGTCGAGACCGAGATCCGTTCAGGCAGGCTGCTCAGATATGATGACAAGACAGGTGATTCCATAATAGAGATGAAAGACCTTCTCACAGGCAGGGTCTGGCGCGAAAAGCTCAATCCTCTCGGCATTCTCATAGATATCATAGGCCTTGACGAAGAAGGCAAGGGGACAGAAGTGAGAATAGCCAAATACCAATATGACAATAACTGGCTGCCTACCGTAAGCGATGCTTATGTCATAATGCCGGACGGCACCACAGTGAAGTCGCATACAGGCCAATTCCTGCGTTTCGTGAAAGGTTATGCCCTTATACAGCTTAAGAATGAGATAGACGGGACCATATGGCAGGAGCTGGTCACTCCTACCGGCGAAAAGAAGGCAAAGATACTCGGCGTCATGGAGAATGGCATATTCAGGCCCAAGACAGTCTCTGTGGCCACATTCGAAGGGCTCCTGGGCTCGATGGGCATCGCGACGAGCCAGTATACATATGAATATGTCCCTGAGCTGGGTGACAGGAACCTCTTTAGGCAGGATAAGGATAATGCGATAATCGAGACCCATATATCAGGCCGCAAGGGAGAGATAAAACTGCCGCAGGAGCTCACGAGATCAGACCTTATAGACGGCAGGCCCCTGTACATACACATTGACAGGACATCCAACTATGCGTGGCAGGACCTCGATGATACGGAAGCGCGCCTGCGCGTCAAGGTGGACGGGAAGATAGAGAACGGCGTATTTAAGCCCGTATCCGTGGAGGTCCCTGAATACGTAAAAGGCTGCATATTGAGCTATTTCGGCATAGCAGCAATAAGCCGCACATACAGGTATGATGAGAAGAAGGGCATCCTCGACTATAAGGGCGAGACTGAAGAGACTGAAGCGGACGGCCTTGTGAAGAAGGGCATGATGACCAACCAGAAGGGCCTGGTGGTCCCGGCGAACCAGCTTACGCTAAAAGACCTGTTCACCATAGATAATAAATTTGTCCACGCGCAGAATGCGCCGATATACCAGACCTATACGCCGCGCCTTAAGAATGCCGTCCAGGAGATAAAAGATACGCGCGGCAGGGTCATAATCAAATATACGGGCAAGCTTGCGGACAAGGCCGATGGTACCAGCGCCTTTATAAGGATGTCGGCGACGATATTCATATACGACGATGCCCGGGCATTAAGGACAGGCCTGTCCGGCATACCGAGCGAGAGCCGCACATTCGCGGCAGATGATAATGGCAATATAGACTTTACAAGGCCTATCAGCGAATCCATATTCGAGAGCATGACGGCCGATAAGCAGATACTCGCGCGCCATCACAACCTGGCGACAAATGAGACATGGCAGGAGGAGAGGGATGCCAGGGGCCGTCTCGTAAAGAAGTATGCGGGCAAAGTGCTTGATACCGACTGGAAGAAACCGGGCAAGTTCTTGAGGCAGAATGTCAATATCCTGCATTACAATGACGACATCGACGGCTTCGGCATACTTGACGTGGCGGACGCGGGCCAGACCTATGTGCTCAATCCGGATGGCACATACATAGCTGATATAGATAAAGACGGCACGGTCAATGTCAGGCCATTCAAGATATCATGGTTCGAGAGCATAACCAGCGGGGGTTATATAGAGAACAGGATCGTCAATGTCAAGACCCTCGAGATGTGGAATGAGCAGAAAGATCCTAACGGCATACTTATGGCTTCGCTCGTGACATATGACGACCAGGAGCCGGTGCTGCGCGGTTTAAGGACCACCCTGGCAGGCAAAGACGCCGAGAAGAAATGGGATACGATCATCAAGGAACACGGCAATAAGAAAAATATCGAAAAGTATATAGAATTCAAGCCGACAGTCAGGGAAGAGCTCATATATGATATGGATGACCCGCGCGTCCAGGCGCTTTCCGAAGCGGTTAAGCGCGATCTTTCACGGTTGAAACATTACGGCACCGCAGGCATACCAGTATTGAACAGGGCGGTATTGATCGACTATGACGGGCCGGGCAAGGACAGGGTATACAGCGCGTCTATACTGAATGGCGTGGATGTAAGAGGCAACATAACATACTTTGAAAATAACCTGATGACTACCGTCCAGCGCGTCATGATAAAGAACATGTACGGATTGCCGGTCCGCATATTGGACGGTTATATTGACGGCATGACAGGCAAGTTCTCAAGCCAGAAAGAGACGGTCCTTACCTATGATGACGAGAAGGGCTTTGGCAGGTTCGACATAGCGGACACCTCGGTCACATGGCAGCTTGTCAATGGCAAGCCCGTATTTGCGTCGAGCGAGTCTGTCACTACAAATATAGATGAGGAAGGCACGGTTACCGCCACTGAACAGAAGAAGAGGCTGGCCGAGACAGGCAATACTGTGGACGGCGCTAAGAGGACTAACCTCTACAAAGGAAGAGGCAGCCGCAAGACCATAGAGGATATAGGCTCAAGGTCGATAGTCACATTTGACAGGTGGGGCATAGAGACAGGTTCCAGGAAGTTCAACATCGCTGATTACACGAACCTTGGTAATGATAAAGGCACCATGGGCGTAAATAGAAAGCTTGCGCCTGCGCTCTCGGAGAGGACAGGAGTTCTCGCTATGGGCATGATGGTGAACCCGTATCTTGCCGACCTTGGCAGTCAATATTATATAGTGCAGCAGGTCAATTATTATGATCCAAGCGGCACAAGAGTCGCATATACCGCTATTAGGTGGATAGATAAGTATGGAAATGTGGCCACCGAAGCAAAGGTAATGCATCTCATTAACACGGATGGCTCCCTTGTCGCTAAAGACGAAAAGACCATAGTGCCTGCCGCTGATACTATGTTCAAGGCAGGTCCGGACGGGAAGCCGCTGATAATAACCGCGACCGATCATCCGCTTGTCGGCGGCATGGAGATAGATTTCGCTAAGATGCTCAAGAAAGATCAGGTCGGCAAAGCCGCTCTTAATATACCGGATTGGCAGCAGGCCGTCAGTTATAATTTTAACAGGGAGCGGGAGGTCAGGTATACACAGCGCGAGACCGGGGCCAAACAGCAGGCATTCGGCCTTGATTTTGCTTTCGGAGCCGCAGGCAAGATAGGCGAAAAAGCGGTATATGATTTCTCAAGATCCGGTTTCCTCGCGGTTCCCGTAGATGACCGTCGCATCACAGGCGGCAAGCTCCAGAGGGCTATAATCGTTACGGATGCCGCCGGCAATGTCGCTCGTATAAATGAAAGCGATATCCTAAAGAATGACAAAGGCTTGCCGGTGCGCGGCATGAACGGCAAGGTCGTTGAGCTCGCCGGATTATACCGCCCGTATGCGGGGAATGAAGCCGACCACCCCGACAGCAATGCCGCGCAATTAAGGGATGGCATAGCCGCGGATTCCACATGGGTCGGCGATGATGTGCTGGCGCTTGTCCCGATAAGGAGGCTGACATCGGAGGGCATAGCCGTAGATAAGATAACAAGCGTGACTTTTGAATGCAGGCCGCTCAAGGGTCCGGTGAAAGGTTCTGTGGCTGTGGGTGAGGTCTTCAGAGTGGGCGAATACCTCGATCCTTCCATACAAGGACCATACGAGGACATGGCCCTGGTGAGGACGGACGATAAAAAAGGCCAGGCGCATATCAGCATAAGGATGCTCAATCCTGACCCGAAACTGAAGGCATTCCCTATAGAGCTTGAAAGGATAAGAAGGCCCGACAATACCACAAGGTTCGCCATTAAACAGATGGAGTATGAAGACTCCAAATTAAGGCGCCGAAATGCATTCCTCGTCACATGCTTTAATGAGACAGGAGATATGCTTATAGTCACATTCCAGACAGCGCCTAGTGCAAAGGATTATGTGCATAAGATGGTGCTGGGTACGGGTGAGTACAAGAACTATATGTTCGAGTTCACCGTAGACCCGATAAGCGGTGATGTAGAGCGCAAGGCATACAGGGTGGATTCGATAACTCCCGGCACGCCTGTCTGCATCATAAGAGGCGAGCATATCATTATGGCCGATACGCGCAATACGCCGGAAGCAGCTGAGTATAACAAGAGGCATAATGTAAATGCTTTTGTCCTGGGCAGGATGCTCGGATTGGTGGAGCTCGAAGGCGTGGAGAAATACATGAGGGATGAGCTTAAAGAGCCGATGCCTACGCCGGAAGAGGAGAATAAGCTTAATGCGATAATCGAGCAATTGAGAAAAGAGGTCAGCGAGGAAATATTAACACCTGCTATGCCTGAAGCGGCGAAAGGTTTCGCATGGAAGCAGATGTTGGGTTGGGCCGCGTTAATGGCAGTCTTAGCTCCCATCATATCATGGCTTGTGAGGGGAAAGAAAGAAGAGCGCAAAGCGCCTCGTCCGCGAGGCCCGGCCGGAGCGCCAATAATGATAAGCGGCCTTGCATATACTGCCGCAGGTATGTTCGTCTCATCCGTAGTGAGCGTTACTTTAAGCATAAATCTCTATGATGCAGGATGGCTGTCCATTGGTCTTGGTATCATCGCCGGCGTCACACTTGCTATGTCGATAATAAATGTGGTGACGAGAAGATATATAGTAAGGGTGCTGGGCGCAAGGGCCGGACCTATAGCCGAGACCATAACGCGCACTGACGGCACCAAAGTCGTCCAGTATATCAAAGAAGACGGCACCTACACTACCGACAAGAAAGAATCCCTCATCGCTACAGCCGAATACGGCAGGATCCGCAAAGCGATAGCGACCGGTCTCATTACCCTCCACGAAAACGCGCATGTAAAAGGATACGGCGAATTGAGCGCTTACATCCTGCCGATCTTGGGCGTGAGGCGCTTAAAAGATCTCGGCAAGGTAGGCGTAGCTTTTATAACTATGATCACTGCGCCGCTTGCGGCATCTTCGGGCCTTGGCATAAGTTCCAGCTGGATCATCTGGGGCGCTTTTGCCGCTTATCCTCTCGTGATACTCCTCTGGTCTAAGCTGTGGGAGATAAGATACGAGAATTGGAAAGAGGATAATATCGACACTGTCCTTAAGGAAGTAAAGAAAGGAGACACGCTCCTTAACCGCGATGCTATCGGAAAAGCCCTCAATAGATTTATGGAAAATGTAATTGGCATAAACAAGGACAATGCCGTCAGTCTCAATGTAAAGGGCGCCAATGTATCTTTCAGGACTTCGGACGGCAATTTTGAAGGACTATTCTCGTTCCAGTTATTTCATATATACTCTCTCTTAAATACATGGGCCGACAAGCAGGGTCTTGCCGCTACTGATCCTCGCAGGCAGCAGTTCAATGAATTTGCTAAAGTTGTCGCCTGCGCCGTAGCAAGAGAGGCTGCGAGAGGATCTAGGAGCTCTGCCGATAAGGTCAAATATAAAGTATCCGGGAAATTCGACCCGCAGATATGGGCCAAGGTAGAGATATATCTAAATAATTATGCCGCTGACCTTGTAAAAGGGCTTGCTGCAGATGAGGGCGGCGCGGTCGATAATGGCGGAGTGAGCGGCGTCCTGAGCAGGATGCAGGCAGAACCGTATTTTGTGGCCCAGACCGAGCTTAATACTGCCGTAGTCTCCACGATGAATATCATGCTTGGCGCCAAGACCCAGAGAGAGCTGATGGAGATGGCGCTGAATGACAATGACCTCCTTAATAAGATAAAGGCCTTGATAGCCCAGGAGAAAGAAGAGGCCCTGAAAGCCACCCAGGCCAGAGAAGGCGCTAACTATGTGCCCGTATCAAAACTCGATTTTGACAATGATGTCAATGCGACATTCGAGCAAGAGACGAAAGGCAAAAAAGGTAAGGATCTCTTCGATATATTGACCAAACGCGCCGATGATGCGGCAAGAGCCGGATGGAATGTCGCTCCTATCATAGGAACGCCTGACAGCTTGCGCAAGATATTAATAGGAAGAGCGCTTGAGGATAAGTTAAATAACAAGGCCGAGTTATTCGCGAACAGGGTGCAGGGATTCGCAAAAGAAAAAGGCCTCTCCAAGATCCATCCATATTTCGCGATCTTTGCGCCTGTTGTTCCTAAAATACTTCTTGTAATGTTCGGCTCGCTCTTATGGGAAGGCGGCGGGATGCTTGAATACCTCTCTCCGAAAGAGATGATAGGGAATTTCTTCGGTATTACGGGCCTTCCTTCAGATGGATATATTCCGCTAGTAGTCGGCGTTATTATGGCCTTGTCGGTTATTTGGATGGCGATAAATGCGTATAAAGATGCAAGGGCCGCAAGGTTATTTAAAGGCGGGACCGGCTGGAACAGGCTATCTGCCATAGCTCCGATTGCGTTACTTGCATTTTTAAGCATAATCCAACATTCTCCTTTCGGGGTAAATATAGCCGCTTTTATGTTTATCTTCCAGCTCATGGCCGGCATAGAGGCATTGTCGCTATTACTATTAAAACGCTCATTCTTCGGCATGATGCTA
Organism: Candidatus Omnitrophota bacterium; assembly: GCA_020057115.1. Lineage (GTDB taxonomy): Bacteria > Omnitrophota > Gorgyraeia > 2-01-FULL-45-10 > 2-01-FULL-45-10 > JAGVGJ01. Next base: position 13,406 of record JAGVGJ010000039.1, read on the forward strand.
TTCTACATGTTCAAACCAACATATAACGTAGGAAGAACACGGGCATTCTCGATAGTGATGACAAGGCATGTATTCTTCATATTGAGCTCTATGTTGCTCACCGGCATAGCATTCAATGTGTTTGGCTCATATTCCATGTCGCCGCACACTACATTTCACCTTGTATTGGGCGCTTTGGGGTTTGTGGTAAGCCTGGTCATGATGCACCAGGGCTCATGGAATTTCATGACATGGATATTCTCCGCAGTCAGCGAGAGGCTGGGCCAGCGAAAGGCGGCCGAAGCCGCCAAGAGGTTCGATACGCTGGCTGCAATAAGCAAGGCCGTCGCTACCGCAAAGAGCAGCATAGTTAAAGAACTTGCCGGAGCAGGCGTTTTGCCGGAAGACGAAAAAATAGGCCTCATACAAAAATACCTGGAGGATGGACTTAGATCGGCAGACGTCTTTAATGATGCGGCCGATAAGGATGCCGACATATTTAAGGATATTAAAGGTATCGATCCCGCCAGAATTAAGCTTGCCAAGACGCTTTTAGATAATTCGATCGAGTTTAATGTTTTGACAGATTATGAGGATCTTGGCAGCGATGCCGCAAAGACCAAGGCCATCAATGATATCGAGCGGTCTTTCGGAAAAGCGCGGCCAAGGCTTAACGCTATACTGGACAAGATCCGGAACGCTGAAGAGCTGACCAAAGAGGATAGCCATATACTAAGCCGCGCGATAGTAACGGATGCGCTGTCCAGGATGAAAGCCGAAGATATAGTCAACAGCATAGGCAAGCAATACGGTAAAACCGCCATATTATTTGCCGGAGGATTCCCGCTTGCCGCAGGCGCGCAGATGGGGGTCGAGGGATGGTTCTTTAAAGATACTGTAGCAAGAGAGCTGGTGGCCAGGAAAGCGGTTTTGGGGCGCGATCTTACGGTGGAGGAGATGAGGGCCGTATCGGAACAGGTAAATGAAAATATTGTTGATGTTCCATCCATCCTTGGAATCCTGGACGATCCTGCGCAGGACCTGCATGGCGATACCGCAAAAGATAAGTTCGCGTTTTATGCAATAAGTGGTTATGAGAAGTCGAACAAAGAGCAGAGGGGAAATAAGAGGAAAGATCTGGCTGCTCGCCTTGGACAGGTTGCAGATATCACCGCCGCATTCTCGGCTATCGACTCTATCCTGGATAAGAAAGAAGATAAGAAGGAGAAACTGACCGCTGAAGAGAAGGCGGAATTAGTAAGATTACGCGGAGATCTCGACAGGGCGATAAAAGCCGCTGTTGTCGCAACGACCGGCCAGCAAATAGTCGCCCGTATCAGAAGCATGATGATAGAAAATGCCACCAAGGAGATAATCGACCGTTTCGATTACATGAAGATAAGCGATTTCAAAGCAAGGGCGCAGCTATACGCCCTGCTAAAGGCAGAAGGGGTAGATCCCAATGACCCGCCCGCGGCGAATAATGCCATAAAGAGGTGGATCGATGCGCTCCATGAAGAAGAGCTAAAGGCAAAGATATTCTTATGGAATTCGCAGTTACAGATAAATAACCCTGACCCGAACCTGCCCGGAGACTTGAGGATAACAATAGTTGACGCTAACGGCAATCCTGACAATGCAAGGCGCAAGCTCGTAGAGAGCGGCTGGCGTATGAGGCGTTATATAACAGATATGATAGGCCTGGGGAGCATAGACACGGCCGTAAATATGGTCGAGATGGCAAGGGTCCTTGCCCGCAAAGATCCGGCGATGGCGAAGGACACGGTATTTTTGATCACATCTAACCAGTATGAAGGTTTTACAAATCCGGCAAATCTGCCGAGCGCCAAAGAAGCTGTCATGCCGTGGAGTGAAGAGGGTCAGAGGCTGAGGCTGGCCCAGCTTACAGCTTATGCCTCAGGCGGCATGTCCAATGCGCATGTATTGGTAAATTCTACCGTATTCGGCCTTAAAGCCGGTCTCATGAACAGCATATTCATGTCTATGGAGGATATGCCCGATCTTAATAGCATGCTTGTTCTCGATAGAAATGCAAAGACCAATAATCTCGAGGCATTCGTAACAGACAGGCAATTCATGCGCGAGAATCCGGAATATGTGGTCATGGTGGCAAGAAGAGATACTACTTACAGGTCCACTCCGCTAGTCCATTCCATTGAGCCCGGCCATGGAAGCGCCATGGAAGCCATATTGTCCAAGATAGGAACAGGATGGGGCAATGAACAGAGGATATTGTTCAGCGATATGCTCATGACCCTATCCAACCCGCAATATCCAAGGCTCTCTATAGGGACAGGAGCTCCTGATGACAGGATGACGCGCTGGTTCGGCGGATGGGGCTTTGCTCCAAACGCGCCGCATATAAGCGAAGACTATGTGGGTATCATACTCTCCGCTTATAACAATATCTCCCTCGGGAGGAAAGCGCTATATACTCTGTCTGATGCCGAATACACGAAGATGAGAGAGACATTCCAGCAGGTAGAGCAGGAGGGCGCTGTCCCGAGATGGTCGGAGGGGCGTCTCAATACGATGGATGATATGCTCATCCAGACGCTCAATGATTATGGACCCGAAAGTTTCTTTGAAAGGGAAGCGAATGTAAGCGAAGGCTCATTCTTCTTATTGTCGCCGCTTTCCCTCATATTCCTTATACTATTGCCGACTTCGGTAATATTCGGTTTCAGCCCGTTCGTAGGCGTGAGCGCGATATTATGGGGGGTGGGTCTCTTGTTCAATCAGGTCACCACCCTCAATTCCCTGGGAGCCCTATGGAGAGAGACATATTTCTGGCCGGCTCTCTTTAAATGGGCCGGACAGAGATTCGATGATATCCAGAAATTCGCCCCAAGGACTGTCGTAGAGGCGCATGCACAATTAAAGGCATTGTTCAAGGGCGTCGAGTTTGAATTTTTTATGTCACCGGGCGGCGGCGGCTTCAAAGATTTCGACGCTATTGACAAGGTAAAGAAGAACAGCAGGTTTATCGGTATCTTTATTTTCGGTACTCTCCTTGTCGGCTACAATTTATTTGCGCTCACTCAGCTTGATGCCACCAACTATCTCTTCTTGATAGTGCCACTCCTCTTCAGCGCAAGCATAGTTACCGGAAGCTTTACCATGACCAATAAACCCGGCGTGGTTGCCGGAGAAGGCAGGTATGTAGGTATATATAACTGGTTAGCCAAAAAAGCGGGCTTTGTAGCCGCCTTCGTAGTCATGGGCTTGGTACCGATATTCCTCGGCGAAACTCTGTGGACAATAGGCTACCATATGGTCGCGCCTCTAACAGTGCTTATTGTGACCGCGGTCCTTATATGGAAGTTCGGGGCCCCATTTACTATGAGTAAATGGATGAAAGCCCATCCGCGCTGGCAGAGTCTATACTCAGAATTCGGCAGGTCATTCTGGATATGGTCTATAATGGCCGTCCTCTTCCTGGCCATCCCGGGCAGCTCATATATAACAATAGAATTCTTTGGTCCGGATCCGGTAAAATTGTCGTATTTTGCTCTAGGCGCTATATTGTTAGCCGGCTTTACGCTCCTTGAGGGCATAATAACCCTCGGAAGGCTTTACGATAGAGCTATGTCCGAAAAATGGCAGAAGTACTACAATGAACTGATGGTATATTATGTCGACAGTAAGAGCGGCATGTTCCTTGCGGATGAGAGGGTCGTGGCAATTATGGATCTGATACCGCAGCTTATCCATAAAGAGGCTTGGAAGAAACTTAGGGCAACGAAGCTTGAGCTTGCCAAGTTGATGAAAGAAGGTCTTAAGGTTAAGCCGGCTCCGGAGGCGGGTGTCAGCGAAGTGGTCGAAAACCCAATACCTATGGCTGACATATTGGCTGCAGAGAGAAGGGATGCCCGCCAGAGAGGCGAGAAGATATTCGATATATATACAAGGACGAAGGAGCTCTTACCGACTACGCTCGACCAGATACCTTCGGATGTAAAGAGGTTAAGGATATTAAAGGGCCTGACCGAACAGAGACTCGCCGGACTCAAGGCGACTATAGACAGTGATCATGAACTTGCCCTTGCCGGTAGAGATGCCGAATCTCCTTATATGGAAGCCGCCAGGGCTACCGACCAATACTGGATGGAAAAATATAACAGGCCTTCCAATATCTGGGAGTCGTTGAACCGGAAGAGGGACTATTTTGACGCGGAATATATAATATTAACCTCTGTAGTGAACGAGGTGGACGCAAGGCTCGGATTGCTGGCCGCCGAAGAAGCCGCGATTGCCGGTTTAGACCGCGCTGCGCAGTCAAAGGCTCTTGTGGAATATGCCAGAGCAAAATCTTCCTTATTTAGAAGAGTGGCTATACCGCTGGCCATTCTTATGACATCATTGGCCGCATGGTACACATATCAGACTTGGTTCAGTTATGAAGCCGACAGGATAGACTCCGTGACGCCTGTTCTTCAGGAGAGATCAACAAGAGATGATGAGGCCGCAAGAAGAGCCCTTGAAGAGGCGAGGAAGCGCGCCCAGGAAGAGGCTGACATAGCAAATAAGAACCGTGAGAAGATAAGGGCCGCCGAAGAGGCGAAAGACAGGGAGAAGAAGGTCTTAAGGGAAGAGGCGAAGAAGAAAGCCCTCGTTCCTATAGAGGCCGCGCCTGTGAAGCCCATCGAAAAGGTGATACCTCCTGTCATCGCGCCCGAAGCCACTCCTCCGGCGCTTATCACTCCTCCAGCTCCGATAGTTCCCGTGCCTCCTGCTCCTGTAGAAGAGATGAAGGCGCCTGAAAAAGAGAAGGCTGCTATAGAACTCGCAGCCGCTGAAAAGGCCGCCGCCGAAAAGATCGCAGCCGAAAAAGTTGCCCAGGCCAAAGTCGAAGCCGATAGGATCGCTATGGCCGAAAAAGCCGCCGCTGAAAAGGCCGCTGCCGAAAAGATCGCAGCCGAAAAAGCAGCCCAGGCCAAGGCCGAAGCAGACGCCATAAAAGCCATAAGCGCCTCCAATAGTTTCAGGGAGTTGTATGAGATAGGACGCGCAACGAAATCTAGGGAGATATCCGATGCAGTCCTGAAGAGGCTGGACTCTCTCATGAGAGCGCCGGGACAGCCGCTTATATTCGGAGCCGCATTGGAGGAACCGATCACAAAAGATACGGATCCGGCAAGCCTCAAGGCGAAATTTGCCCAGATCCGCGTGAATGGATATAAGACAGTATCATTAAGGATAGACCCGAACAGCTTCGCTTCCAGAAAAACAAAGAGGGCCGACAGAGAAGCGGAGAATGCGGAACTTGCCGCTAGGTTCAACGCGATAATAAAAGCCGCTTCCGATAATGGCATTACGCCGGACATCAGCATAGACCTTGCCCTGATGGAAGCCAATGCGCAGAGCGCCGGCATGGAGACGATGGCATACCGCTTTATGGCAATAGATGCCATGACCAGGCTTACATCCCCGGGCGCTAAGTTCGTGATCTCGATCCGCAGGCCGATGGTAGACCAGAAGTCGCCGAGGACATTCGGTACCGAGAGCTTGCTGGCGAAAGAAAGCAATCTTGCGAAGATGGGTAATAACACCATGGACACGGCCAGGGGCCTGGGAGTCACGAGGATGGATCCTAAGGCCAACCAGGAGAAGAATGTCTTGAGGATGAAGGATATCGCGATGAAGAATGTCCCTTCAGGCGATAACAGGGATCCTTATGCCTGGGCCGCGGACTTCGCATCTCTTGCGGGTTCAGCGTCAATAATAATGGATTTTGAAATAACAGATCTGACCGCCGCTGATTTCATCGCAAAACTGAAAGGCGCCATCAAGGCCAAGGACCTAAAAGGATTCAAGTTCACAATAAGCGGGAATGTAAGCCAGCTATCCGCCAAGGATATATTAAAGGCCTTCCCGCGCGGCTCGCAGGACGGTGAGTGCTTAGGCGTCACATTCCCCGACGGCGACATATCTACAGTTACCTTAAGGGCCAGTCTTGAAGAGGATAAGGTGATGCCTTTACAGGGTTCCGTGCCTCTTGCAATGCAGAATATGCACAACTTCGCCGCTATTTCCGGCATAAGGGCCGGAGCGGTTTCTGCCGCTTTGTCAGTCTTGAGCTTGATAACCAGCGTTGTGCAATGCGCAGCGCAGGGCGATATCACAGGCTTTGCTGTATTCGCGGCCATACTGGGAGTCTATCTGGGATTCAGCGCATTTAGGTTCTCCGTTACGGGGTATTCTGCACACCGAGCGCTTATCAATTACGGATTGTCTCCGAAGAGCGCATGGAAGACGGCCATAGCCACCAGCGATGGTTTCAGACACCCGGCATTCTACACGCTTGCGCCGATACAGCAGAAGCTCATAAATATACACGAATCATTCACGCACATTAAAGGTATGTTCGCGATGCTTCCGCTCGCGGCTATAATACCATCCGTGGGCGCAGCCGCGAAGAATGCCATAGATATGATCTCGCGCAGAGCGCCCGAGGAGCGGATAGTCACAAAGCCCGTGGGGCCGGAGTTTGTAATAGGCATATCGACCGAGGCGCCGGATGCTACAGTTGAAGCGGTAGTGACAGTCATAAACAAGCTCGGCCTTACGAATGCCGCGGTAAGAAGAGTTGTAGACCAGGATGCCCTGGTCATGATCATTAAAGATAATAAGGTAAGCGGCATATGGGTAGATCCCTCTATCAGCGCGGAGATGATAAATACGGACAGGTTCAAAGATACGCTCGTCGCCATAAGGGATGCAAAGTTCTTCGAAGATAATCGCGATATCATCCTGGGCTTAAATGAGCTCACCATAAGCAGCAGATCCAGAGAAGCGCTCATGGCGATATTGAGGATAATCAAGTCCAACCTTGAAGAGATGAAGAGAGTGGATATCGATTCTGTCCTGAGGATGGAGCTGAAGGCCAATGACCTTGCATATCGCAAGACAGCCGCCGACCTCGTCAATTTGAGAAAGATACAGGTAGAGCCTTACTATAATACAGTGGCGATAGACGAGGCCAAGCTCTATAACAAAGATATAGTTGTAGCCACTACCGAGAAAGTCGCCGAGTTCGACATGTTCGCATTCGAGAACATGGAGAAGGCCGCCAAACAGGGTGTCCTCAATGTCTTCATCTATGGCGACAAGCTTAAGACCTTGGATGATGCGACGAATTTCGTGAGGGCCTCAGGCTACAAGGGTGACATGAAAGACATAACCTTTATCAATAAGGCCGGCCTCTCATATGAAGGCATAGTCGATGCCATAGCTGCTGCCACGGGCCTTAAACCTGAGAATATAGGCATAAGGTCCCTGGAGAATGAGCTTCTCAAAGCAGGCGAGACGCCTGTAAAGGGTAGGCTCCTTGAAGTACAGTCTGTGAAGATAAATGGCGAGAATGTGTATGTGGCCATGGATTCATACCAGACCATACTTAAGATAGTGACCCAGCTCAGGGAAGGCGTGACGCTCGATGATCTAAACATACCGGGCGTATCTTACGATAAATTTACGGGCATATTCAAGTATCTGCCCAAATCAGTGCCGATAGATTACGGAAAAGAGCTCTCTACTTACAGAGAGGCCATAAGGCTTATAAGTACTGCCGCGTAAAAGCGGCGGATGTAGAAAAAGGGAAATTACCCCCTTACCCATCTTGCTCTCTTAGTAGGTCTGCCAAGCGCCTGTGGGAGAGTAAGGTGGGCTACATTTTTTATAGTTAATGTTTAAAAAAGCTAGATACTAAATCCTTGACAAACATAGTATTAAAAGGTATAATTGACCATATGTATAACGATTTAAAAGCCAGCTTTTACATTTTCCATAAAAAAGAATACACAAAAAAGAAGGAGCAATATCCTATGAGCCCGAAAATCTTTAGAAGGTCCGGCGCGCTGACGAAAGCGATATGTCTATTAATAGTCCAGGCATTCCTATTCTCGAATATCGCCCTGGCGGTCCCGACGAGCACGACCACAGATGACAACCTGAAACTCGCCAAGCAGAAAGAAGTGATATTCGACCCTGAGAAGATAATAATACCCAGGGAAGCAGGCCTCATAAAGTCGCGTTTCGCCGGAAAGAACGGCAAGCTCATAGTCCACATCCAGGATGCCCACTGCAACTTCGAAGCCCAGTCAAATATAGCCAAGATAATCGAGACTCTCGCCAAGAATTATAACTTAAGCTTTGTCGCGGTAGAAGGCGCGGACGGCATAGTCGATACCTCATGGTTCAAGGCATTCCCGGATGAAGACGTAAGAAAAGAGGTCGCCACATATTTCATGAAGAAAGGGGAGATCACAGGCCCGGAATTCCTTTCTATCACTACAAACTATCCCCTGAAGCTTTTCGGAGCTGAGACAAGGTCCTATTATATAGAGAACCTTAATGCTTTCACCTCAAGCTATCCATTAAAGGAAGAGACCGAGAAATACTACAACAATATAAAGAGCGCCCTTAATAAGCTTAAAGGCTACATCTATAATGCCGAGCTCAAGACCCTCGACCAGAAGATGGCCGATTATGAATCGAAGAAGCTGCAGTTCAATGACTATGTAAGGCTCCTTCAGGACCTTGCCGAAAAGCATAAGATAAATTTAAGGGAATACGATAACTTCTTCAAGCTGGTCAATACCCTGGTATATGAGAAGAAGATAAATTTCGAGGTCGTTGATAAAGAGAGAAGCGTCCTGATAGACGAGCTCTCCAAATCCATGCCTAAAGACTCTCTCAAAGACCTCGTAGAGAGATCGCTCCTTTTCAAGGCCAACAAGATATCTTCGGCCGAATACTATGAATATGTAAAAGGCGTTTCCGAGAAGAATGGCATCGAGCTTGCCAAGCGCTTCCCGGACCTCTCAAACTACATTATATACAACTCCGTATATTCCAAGATAGAGAATGAGAACCTTTTCAAGGACATAAAGAAGCTTGAGATAGCGATAAAGGACAAGCTCTTCCAGAACGAGGACCAGAGGACTCTCGAGGCCCTCTCGCGCCATATCGACATACTGGTAGGGCTGGTCAATATAAAGCTGTTGAACGATGATTTTGAATATTACAAGACCCACAAGGAAGAGTTCTCTCACGAATATTTTGCGGACTTTATAAAGAAGAAGGCCGTCCAGTTCGGACTGGCATATGAAGTCGATCCGCCGAGCGACGCGGTGGCCAACGCCATACCGAAGCTCGAGGATTTCTATAGGATAGCCATTAAGCGCGACAATGCGCTCGTAGATAATACATTAAAGGAGATGGCGACCGACAAGCAGGAGATAGGCGTTCTTGTTACCGGTGGCTTCCACTCGGAAGGCATAGCAAGGTTATTGGAGGGTCAGGGCATATCTTATGCGGTAGTATGCCCGTCCATCACAAAAGACGTCCCCACTCCTTATATACAGATACTGACGAACCAGCGCACCTCTTTTGAGGATATTCTCGTAAGCGCCGCCGACGCCAAAAAAGGCCTTCTTGCGCCTGCAGTCATCGCATGGATGGCCGGACTTTCGCCAAAAGATATCGAAACATTAAAAGCGCTTATGGTCAATGGGGATGACCTTGAGAAGAGGCTCATTGACGTAAAGAAGGCATGGATGGATCTTGATGTCGGGCTTTGGCTCGGGAAAGCGCTTGATACAGCCGCCACCCATAATCTTGCCAGGGACATTAATGTCATGAAAGAAGCATACGCCTTGGCGATGAAGAACGGTATAGCGGTCTCCAGCCAGGATGGGCAGCTTGCAGAATCCGGTAAGGCGCTTATACGGCAGATAACAACTTCAAAAGATTTTAACGATGCATTCGAGGGCGCATATAAAAACCAGTCACAGCTGTTGATGTCCAGGCTAAGAACTCCTACGACTCCGGCAGTTCCGGGAACTCCGATGCCTAGCTCCGTGCAAACCAGTCCTAGCTCCGCGCCGGCCAGGCCATCAACATTCTCCTCCCTGCGCACGATGGATGCCGCCAGAGCCATTACCCAGGCCCAGGCCTATTCTTCGGTCGATGCATTCAATCAATATGTCGCCGGCCAGATAACGGAGCTCATCAAAGCAGTTCAGAATATCGAAGTGCTGATGAAGCAGTATCGCGCCATGCCTGATACCACAAAGGCAGAAAAAGATGCCAGGAAGGCCTTTGCCACGACGATAGACACGCTTATCATAAGGAATTTCAACTCGAAAATAGCGGCAGGGGCAGTAGGCGCGAACTTCAATGCTATCAGCTCTCAAGATGTAGTTGCCATACCTATCCTCAAGGACTTTGTCGCAACCCCGACCAGTAAAGCATATATAGCTCAGGCAGAGGCGCTCTTGATATCGCCGGATCGCGGCATGGTAGATGTCTGGGCTGGTGCAGCGTCGAGACTTTTCGGCGAAGTGCAGGAGGTGGATCCCAAGCTCTCATATGCCGCCCATGATGTTTACAAAACGGCAAAGATGATGGGCCAGAAGACCGAAGACCTTGTAGCAAGAGGGGCGATGGTAGGCATAAGTATGGCTACAAGGCTCATGATCCAGGAGAGGATCAACCTGGAGGAGAGGTTAGAGCGCTCTTACGAAGCCAAAGGCATACAGAAGACCGTCCAGGAGATATCTTTTGAAGCGAAGAAGATCATATCCAAAACCCCAAGGGCAGTCGTCATAAATGACGAAAGCGGCCCTTCTATAATAAAGGAATGGGTAGACAACAATTTCTTCGGACATAACCCGGAGCTCGTACCCTTTGTCGTGCAACCGACCCGCTTTGGATTTACCGTAGAAAATAATGCCCCAAGGCTTGTCACGACTACAAAACCCACTCCGGCAGGCCATGGTGATGCCACTATGCAGGTAGTCCTGGAAGGCAGGGCATTTATCGTAGACACGACCGGTAAAATAATCCCGGTAGAGGGCAATGCTATCGCTTACCTGATGGCAAAGACCAGCGGCAGGATAAAGCTTTTCACGGAATCGAGGGTCAATGATATGCTGAAACTCGATACTACGCTGTCAGATAACTCAAATGCTCCGATGAAAGACGTGGATGTTGGCTTATTGGCGCTTAAGCTTTTCCTCATGGAGGATACCGCTGACCTTACTCAAGGCAAGAATATAATATTTGAGCAGGTCGGGCAGGACATGAAGAATCCCATAAAGGGTGCAAGCCCTGTCAGCGCTAATAGAAAAGACTTTCTCATAGAAGCTCTGGCACAGGATGAGCATCTTGCAAAGATCGTCAATATAAAAGGCGTGCCATTCAACAGGTTCTTTGTAGATTTTAAACCGACCGTGCTTACCGAGGTCGTAAAGTCTCAGGGCTTTCCTATATATTTAAGGTTCCGCGACGGTTATATATATCCTGAAACAGTTACAGGCGATGCCACTATGCTTGATGGCGCAAATGCCGGTTATGTCGTAGAAAAGACCCGCCAGATAGCTGACTATAAAGACGCGGTGATGACGCTTGAGACAGGGATAAAGGCCGCCTTGAAACAGGATGCTAGCTCTCTCTTCAGAGAGTATGCGCTCAACCTGCGAAATGCGAAGCTGGATGTAGCACTTACCGGTCTTGAGAATGCGCCTGACCTTATTAAGATGCCCAAGACAAACGATGCCGTGACAATAACCGGCCGGCCATTGACAGAAGTAGAATATAAAGATATCAATGCTGCGATAAAAGAAGCTTTCGAGACTACGGATAATACCAAGAAGGCGATCAAGATCAGTAATATCGATGCCGATGCCAGGGGCATGGAACTTTATGTCATACCGGGCCTTGCGCCATTCGATTCCTTCTTATTGGCTCATCCGGGCAGGGGCGGAGAAGCTGTGGATGTGCCGCAGATGCGCGTTTATGTTTCACCGGTAAGATGGGCCTGGTCCACAGGCCTCCCGGCCGATGCCAGACAGCAGTTCTGGGCTCATGAACTCGAACACTTGAATTCCAAGAGCAGGGGAGAGTTCCTTACGGAAGAAGATATCCAGAAGAGAGCTCCCATAGACAAGGTGCTCGCGGCTGTAAAAGGCGAGATGCCTGAAACTGTCACCACTGCCGATGAACGCCTCGAACTGATAAAAGAAAAATACAACATCACTTCCGACATCAAGGAACTGGTAGATACCCTTACGGTATTGCGCGTAAGCAAGGGCATTACGGCAGCGAGAAAGGTAGTGCTCGCTTATGATACGGGCCTTGACCCTAAATCCAACACAGCCACCGTGGCCAAAGCCGTGGAAGATGTCTTAAATGAATATCTCGGCAAGAATGCGGTGATAGTGGTCAGGGGTACAGGCAAAGACCTCCTTGACCGCGTGAGAACTGCGGTAGACCCGATCGAAAAGAGCGGGGAGAAGGTTTTCGTAGTCACGCTCGCAAGCGATACAACGCTAAACACTTCAGTCATAAGCCAGAATGAGCAGAAAGAGCTCGGCAAGATAATAAATGTAAAGAATAAAGGCGATAAACACATCCAGGTCGCCGGCCTATTCGATCTTGCTTTAAGGGTCGCTTATGAGCTGGGCGATGAGAGCATACTGCGTTGCCTTAACAGGATAGCGGTAAACCCGAATAATACGATGGGATTTACCAAGGACGACCTTGACGAGTTGCTGAAGAAGGGCGTCATATCGATATTGCCCAGGATACAGCGCATAGATACGTCAGAGGCTGTCGAGGCGTATAATGCCGCCAGCCAGGTGCTCAAGTCGCTGTAATTAGCGCATAGTTAACAAAAAACCCCGAGTAAATTACTCGGGGTTTTTTGTTTAACCTTAAGAGGTGATGCTACGCCGGTGCCGGGCCTTCTTCGTTTCGTCTTTCTCCTCTTCGTTTTTCTTCTTCTATCCGTTTTTCTTCGCTTCGTCTTTCTCCTCTTCGTTTTTCGACCTGCGCACGGATGTCATATGCCTTAGCTTCTGTGATGTCAAAGGTCATAATAATGACAATAGCGGCTAAAGAGGTTGCGATCGGGATGCCGATATCACAGATCCTCATCCAGAATAGAGCGCTGGTTGTCTGGCTGGCGCCTAATTTAATATTGAAACCTGTCACATTGAGGAGTATCCCTGCGAGAAGCGATGCTCCGGCCATTCCCAGCTTTATGATCCACCAGTAAACCGCGCCAAACATGCCTTCCCTGCGCGTGCCGGTCCCAAGTTCGTCAAGGTCGCAGACATCGGCGATCATGGAGCCGACTAGCGTGAAGAGAGATCCCAATCCGAACGCTATGAATGGGGCGGCGATCAGCAGTAAGTAGGGATGCTCGGGGTTATATCCTATCCATTTCAAAGCATAGCCGATGATCGAAATGGAAACACAGATCAAGAATGCGGCTCGCTTTCCGATCTTTGTGGATAGCCATGTGGCTATGTAGATGACGCAGAAAGTGCAAACGGAACTGAGTGAACCGAACCAACCGAGCAATGTCCCGCCTTTTTCATAATTGCCTCCAAAGACATAGAAGAAGATGACATAGGCCGTGAAGGCGGAAGCGAGCATGAACCCGTTGAAGATCAGGAATGTCACTGCGCAAAGCTTGACGAACGGGCGGCATTTGAGCGTGACCTTAAAACCGCCAAAGAAGTCTTTCATGACATTCGCGAACCCTTTTACTTCTTTAGGTTTCGGCAGGTTCCCGAAATGCTCTTTATTGAAAATAGCCGGAAGGATGCCGCCGACCAGGATAAATCCGCCGATGACGATCGAGAGGACCCGCGCTCCATGGACAATATCCGTGAACATGCTCTTGTTGTCCATGATCTTGAAGAACCATGGCGCCAGCACCCAGGCAAACTGGGCTACAAAGTTCGAGGCTCCCTGTAGTCGCGTCCGCTCATGATAATCGGGTGTCATTTCATACCCTAGCGCGATCCATGGGATCGAGTAAAAAGTAAATGCGATCAAAAAGAGGATCTGGATCCCCAGGAAATACCAGAAATAGGATATTTCGCTATGCCCCTTATAGAGCTGGAACATTATTGTATATAGAACTCCCGCAATAATAGCCCCAAAGAATATAAAAGGCCTGCGGCGCCCAAACCTGGTCCGGGTATTGTCTGAAGTGTAGCCTACGAAGGGATCGATGATGGCATCGATAAAACGGGGGATAGTCCCGATGAGGCCTACAAGCGCGGGATTCATCCCCAATCCGAGGTTTAAAATAATGACCATCGATCCAAGCGCGGCGGCCTGGATGTTATTAACGAGCCCGCCTATAGCGTATACGGCTTTTTGAAAAAAAGAAATGTGGTCTGCGCGGGATGTAATATGGTGGGCTGACTGATCCTTTACTTCGGCCATTAACTACCTCCATTAAAGATATTCGTTTTTATCTGATTAACGCAATGGTTATACATTGTAGCAAATATATATAATATATTCAATATTATTGTTCTCGTATTTCTATTATTTTGCATGCCCTTTTTTATTTGACTTTAAATATTATTTTGATAATATATAACAAATATGCTCTATATACGTTAAATCGGAGGTATGTCATCAAGGCAAGGTCTCTTTTTGCTTCCTTATTAATAGCTTTCATGATATCAGGCTGTTCAGGCAAGCCCGCCCAGGTCATGTCTTCAAATGAGATAGTGGTATGGCACTGGCTTTCCGATAGAAGCGATGCATTTGATGCCCTCGCAAGGAAATATAAGATAGAGACAGGAATAAATATCCGTTTCGAGCTATATACCCCCATATCAGTATACACGGCAAAGGTGAGGGCCTCTGCCCAGGCCAATAAGCTTCCCGACATATACGGCGTCCCTTCCCTGGAGAGGAAGGACTTCGCTTCCTTAATAGATGCGGGCCATGTGACCGACATAACGCCCTTGATGGAAGAGAATAATGCCGCCTGGAAGAACAGTTTTTTCAAAGGCGGTCTTATCATGAACACTTTCCCCGAAGGGAACCAATATGGCGTCAAACCCGGAACATACGGCGTCCCGATCGACATAAATAATATCCAGCTTATATACAACTTGAGCCTCCTTAAAAAAGCAGGATGGACTGCGCCACAGCCTCCTTCGACATGGCCTGAATTCCTCGCCCTGGGCGACATGCTTAAAAAGGCCGGTATCCCCGGCATGGTGAGCGGTTGGGGCGAGCCATGGATGATCCACTGCTTTGCCGATAACATGGCCTGGAACATAATGGGCAAGGATAAGGTGCTCGCGACTATCAAGGGTGAAGTGCCTTACACCGATCCTGATTGGGTAAAGGTATTCGCCCTGTTTAAAGAGATGAAGGACCATGGCCTCCTTTCCGAAGGCATAGTCACCATGGTCAATAAAGAAGCCGAGCAGACTTTTGCCAATGAGCGCGCGGCGATCGCCTTTAACGGTTCGTGGGGAGTGAATGTCTATGACAGCATGAATCCGGGGCTCAAGTATGCGGTTGCCATGCCCCCTAAAGTGAACCCGTCCAGGCCCATGTATATCTGGGTCGGGACGACCAGCTTTATAGTCAATGACCGCTCGCCGCTCAAGCAGGATGCCGTGAAGTTCCTGCAGTGGCTGACCGATCGCAACCAGCAGACGGTCCTTGCGACCGAAATGAGCAATATACCTTCGGCTAAGGCGTGCGTTGATGTGCTGGAGGGGCCGATAATGGACTTCGTCGCAGGCATGGAAAACGTGGTCCATCCGCGGCTGTTGCCCGTAGAAGAGTTCCCCTTAGTTACCGAAGTGTTCGATAAAGGCATACAATCTATCATTATAGGCGAGGCGACGCCGGAGACTGTTGCAAGGTCTGTCCAGGATATGAAAGAGCGCGAGATCAAAAGGGCCGAACGTTTCAAGGCCATCAAGGCGAATAAATGATATTAAAGCTGCCCGTAAGCCTAAAGAAGATAAAACCCGGATACATATTCGTATTGCCGGCCGTGATAATGCTGGCGCTGTTCTATATCTATCCCTTTTTGAAAGTGCTTCAGCTGGGTTTCTATGAATGGGACGGGATATCAACGAAGACCGTATTCGTGGGGCTAAGCCAGTTCCAGGATATCATATTTTCTGATCGCGTATGGTGGCAGTCGATGTGGCATGCCGCCTATATCACGATCCTGGCCCTTGTCTTCCAGAATGGCCTGGCTCTTCTATTGGCAATGCTCGTAGACCGCGGCTTGAAATACGGCAATATCTACCGAGTAATATTCTTTCTTCCGCCGGTCCTCTCAGGAATAGTCGTGGGCTTGATATGGAACTGGATATTTAACGGTAATTACGGCCTTCTTAATCACTGGCTTTCTAATATAGGCCTTGGGAACCTGTCAAGAAGCTGGCTCTCTGATCCCAAGACGGCCTTAACTTGCGTTGCCATCATACACATGTGGAAAGGCTTTGGCTGGGCCTTCCTGATACTTTTGGCAGGACTGCAGAACATACCAAGGACCCTTTACGAGGCGGCAAGGATAGACGGCGCAAGCGCCTGGGACGTGTTCAGGAAAGTCACGGTGCCTCTCATGATACCGGTCTTCGTCCTCGTTATGGTCCTAACGGTGCTCGGCACGATGCAGATATACGATATCATCGTATCGACCACTAACGGCGGGCCTGGTTATCATACCGAGGTCCCCGTGTCGAGAATAATAGCGAGGATGCTCTACTCCTCGCAGTTCGGATACGCCTGCGCCATGAGCCTGGTCTTCGGCGTGGTGCTGGTCATTCTATCCGTAGCGCAGATGAAGATATCTCAGCGTTTGAAACAGACTTAAAAAGGCGGGATAGATGCAATTCAAGTACAATAAGTATGCCGTGAAAGATCTCCTGAAAGGTTTCGGCTCACACGCGGTGCTGATACTTGTGTCGATAACATGCCTCTTTCCTTTAGCATGGATGTTTTGCTCGAGCTTCAAGACCCAACAGACGATATTCAGGGACATGAGCCTGATACCGAAAGAGTTCCACTGGGAAAATTTTGCCATCGCCTGGACCCGCGGCGGGTTCGGGGTATATTTCCTCAACAGCGTATTCTATACGGTGGCGGTCATCTCGGGGCTCATCGTGATAGCGTCGCTTGCGGCATATGCGTTCTCGAGGCTGGAATTCCGCGGCAAGGGGATCATCTACTCGACATTCCTCGCCGCTATGATGATACCGATACCGGGCGCGTTCGTCGCCCTCTACATACTTCTCATAAAACTCGGCCTTGTGAACACGCGGCTCGGGTATATACTGCCGCAGATAAGCATAGGGCTGTCGCTTGCCATATACATCCTGAAGACGTTCTTCGACGAGATACCGAAGGAGATAGAGGATGCCGCCATGGTCGACGGCTGTTCGACCATAGGCATCTGGTGGCACATAGTACTTCCGCTCGCCAAGCCGGCCATCGCCGTCATAGCGATATTTAACACGCTTGCCGTCTGGAACGAATATATACTTGCAATGATAATACTCCAGGACAAGGCAAAGATGCCTCTGCAGAGGGGGCTCATGATATTCCAGGGAGCGCACTTCACCGAATACTCGCTTCTTATGGCAGGCATCACCATTACCGTCATACCGATAATCATCGTCTATCTCTTTATGCAGCGATATATTATACAAGGCATAGCCGCCGGAGTAGCGAAAGGATAGGGAGGGTAAGACAATGAAGACAAGAGACATTTTAAAGGTTGTCGTCATTTGCGCTTTACTGGCAAGCGCTTCTTCATGCAGCGCGGAAGTCGCGCCTCCAAGTGCCAAGGTCGAAGGGCCTGCGAAAGATGCCGCGCAAACGCCGGATACTAGATCTGCCCCACCACCCGCTACCCACGAACCACCACCCGCTAAATATGACTTTTCCGACTCATCCCACTGGAACCTTACCGTGAGCGCGTGGGAGC
The DNA here is from genome assembly GCA_020057115.1 of Candidatus Omnitrophota bacterium. Classification (GTDB taxonomy): domain Bacteria; phylum Omnitrophota; class Gorgyraeia; order 2-01-FULL-45-10; family 2-01-FULL-45-10; genus JAGVGJ01. Next base: position 31,182 of record JAGVGJ010000039.1, read on the forward strand.
GCATGGCCGAGAAGGATTTCGAAGGCACGTTCGCTTATGCGGAAAAATGCCTGGAACTTTACGAGGCCCAGGCAAAAGAGATGGCGAAGTCGATGCGTACATTCGTAGGTTTCGGCCACGAGGATGATTACGCGCTGGTCAATGATGTCGCGACAAGCCACTATATAATGGGCGAAGCGTATATGAAGATGGGAGATCCCAATAACGCGCTCAAAGAGTTCAGTCTCGTCATGCAGGAATATCCTTACGCCCAGTGCTGGGACCCTAAAGGCTGGTTCTGGAAGGTCGCTGAGGTGTCGAAGAAGAATATAGAGAAGATGGAAAAAGAGAAGGCCAACACGGGAAAATAGATGAAAAAGCTTATTATCCTAATAATAATTATTGCGGTTGTCCTCGGAGGCGCGGCATGGGGCTTCCACAAGACGATATCAGATTCCATGCCTGTGCCGCAGTTCAGGCTCTATGATCCGGGGCAGAGAATAGTCCACTATGAAAAATACGGCGAGTTCATAAATGACGGCGAACCGGCCTACAAGTACAAGATAACCGATAGACCGGGCCTTGCCGCGGCCGTAGGAGAAGGGATATATCCCAACACCCAGGTCTACAAAGACCCGGTATATAAGGAGTACAATAAGGAAGGCAGGCTCCAGGGCGACCGGTGGGGCTTCATAGGGATAGATGACACGAAGCTCGCTTTCTACAAATGGGCCAGCCTCACAGACGAGAACCCGGGAGTCAGGGAATTTTACGCCGCGCTCCTGCTCGAAAATGCCGATATGACCGGCCAATCCATAAAAGGCTTCCATTCGGTCATAGTCAATTATCCCAAGACGATAAGTTTTACGTATTGGAACACTCCCTGGTGCCCGGCCCAGACCTGCATAACGAACATAGCGTACCTCACCAGAAGATATCCGTTCCTCGGAGTGAAGCTTTCCGGGGCCGACATAAAGATAGAGAATGGATATGACCTGGACCCTTCCAATGACATCTTCTATATAAAGCCCGGCCGCGTTGTGGCGTGTAAGCCGCGCGAGCTTTTGGAGTTCCAGAACGGCGCGAGGCTTAAGAATATAACTAAAAGCATAGGCAAGCCTGACGCAAGGCTTGTCCAGTATGATTCAGGCGATTGGCAATTCATAGTAAAGGGCAAGCCTTTTATGGTAAAGGCCGTCGCATACGCTCCGACGAAACTCGGCCAGAGCCCTGACGAAGGCACGCTGACCGACTGGACAAGATCAGACGCCATGTATAAGGCCTGGGTCGACAAGAACCGCAATAATCGCCGGGATCCTGACGAAAAAGAAGTGGGCGATTTCCAGCTCCTGAAAGATATGGGCGCCAATACCTTGAGGATATATGACCATGAGCAGAACTCCAATAAAGAGATGTTCAGGAAAATGCATGAGAAACATGGTTTCATGCTCATCATGGGAGACCTTCTGGGGACATATGCCGTGGGCAGCGGCGTCAGCTGGTACCGCGGGACCAATTATGATGATCCCATCCAGCGGGAGATGCTGAAGGCCCGCGTCCGCAAGATGGTCGAGGCCTATAAAGACGAGCCGTATGTGCTCATGTGGATGCTAGGCAATGAGACAAATTACGGCGTGGCCAATAGCGCCAAGCGTTTCCCGCGGCCGTTCTACAAGTTCGTCAATGAAATCGCGAAGATGATAAAGGAGATAGATCCCCACCATCCCGTGGCCGTGTGTAACGGCGACCTCCTTTACCTCGACATATTCTCAGCGCTCTGCCCGGATGTGGATATACTCGGCACCAACAGCTACAGGGGCTGGCATGGTTTCGGTTTCTGGAAAGACGTGAAGCGCGCCTGCAATAAGCCGGTGATCATCACGGAATACGGCGCGCCGGCATACTGGGATGCGCACACCGAGAGCGAAGCTGAGCGGGCGCAGGCAGAGTACCATATCGGCGCATGGAGCGATATCAAGTATAATTCGGCAGGGTATGGCTCCGGCAATGCGCTTGGCGGAGTGGTATTCGAGTGGATAGACGAATGGTGGAAGGCCTATGAGCCGTCCCTCCACGATACGCACAAGCAGTGGCCCGGCCCCGTAAAAGGCGGGTGGTTTTACGAGGAATGGCTCGGCCTTACATCGCAAGGTGACGGCAAGTCGAGCCCTTATCTGAGGCAGCTAAGGAAAGGTTATTTCGCTTATAAAACGATGTGGAACCCGAATATTTGTGACAAGTTATGGGATTTATGGTATACTATTGTCGTTTATTTGGCGTGGTAATAGCGTAATTTTTGCGCTATTTTAAAAAAAGGAGGAGTTGGATGAAGAAAATTATAGCTGTTTTGATCGTCATGGTATTCTTCGCGATACCGGCCATAGCGCAGGATGAAGGCATCAAGGCGCCGACAGCAGCTGTCGATGCTCAGGCCGTCAAGAAAGAGTTCATCGTATACACTGACAGGTTTAACGTGAACAACCATTACACGGCTTCCGGATTTATGGGCGATTATGGCGACATCTCCATCGACGATAACTGCAAGATCACGCCTAATAACGGCAAGACGTGTTTGAAGATAAGCTACACGGCTAAGGGCTCGCAAGGAGCAGGCTGGATGGGCATCTACTGGCAGAATCCCGCAAATAACTGGGGCAGCCAGATGGGCGGTTTCGACCTCACCGGCTATAACACGCTCGAGTTCTGGGCCAGGGGCGAAAAGGGCCAGGAGACCATATCGGAGTTCAAGGTCGGCGGCATAACAGGGACATATCCCGATTCTGACTCCACTTCAATAGGGCCGATCACCCTCTCCAAGGACTGGACGAAATACGAGATAGACTTAAAAGGGCTGGACCTGTCTTATATAAGCGGCGGGTTCGAGCTTTCCGCCTCTTCGAAGGACAATCCCGAAGGGCTCATCATTTATCTCGACGATATCAAATACGCGGAATAATCTTACCGTCTTAATATAACCTTAAGGAGGAACAGTTTCGTGCATTACAAAAGATCGTTTTCAATAGTGGTAGCATGTCTGGCTTTATCGGCGTTTTTAATGGCAGGTTGCGGTAAGAAGCAGGACGATACGTCTTTAAACCTGCCCGACCAGGAGACAAGACAGCTTAAGGCAGCCGAGAATGATATTATGGCAAAGACGCCCGAGAACAGCCCCACGGGCAAGGCGGCGTCAACCCAGCCCGGCGCTTTCAAAAAATTCTACGTCTATGCCGACCAGGGTTATTTCAAGAACCACTATATACCTTCCGGATGGATGGGTGATACGGGGGACGTCAAGCTGGCAGATGCGTGGCATGATAAGCCGTATTCGCGCAAGACATGCATCCGCATTGTGTACACCGCCGAGAAGAAACAGGGCGGAGGATGGTCAGGGGTATACTGGCAGGACCCGGCCAATAATTGGGGCAACCTGAAGGGCGGATACGACCTCACGGGAGCCAGCAAGCTGACATTTTGGGCCAGAGGCGAGAAGGGCGGAGAGACCATATCAGAGTTCAAGGTCGGAGGCATACGCGGCGAGATATCGGATTCAGCGTCGGTAAGCATCGGGCCTATAACGCTTACTCCGGAGTGGAAAGAATATGCGATAGATCTTAAGAACGAAGACCTGTCGCTTGTCATAGGCGGGTTCTCATTCGTCATAAGCTCGATGGAGAATCCGGAGGGCGCGATCTTTTACATGGACGAGATCGCTTACGAATAATTATAGGAATTAATGGCAAAGAACAGAAAGCGTCTATATAAGATCTTATTCTGGCTATCGCTTGTGCTCTGTCTGGCGAGCATTATAGCGGCCGTGCCATATCTCAAAGGCCTGGCTTACTCGCCCAAGCCTCTGAAAGGGCCGGTCAAGGTGGAGAAGGGCATGGCCGGGTGGTATCTAACCGTCGGCGGCAAGCCATTCTTGGTGCATGGCGTATGCTACGGTTATACGCCTGCAGGAAAAGGGTCAAAGTACGATATATTCAGCGACGCCCAGAAGCCATGGATGACGGATGGCCCTCTCATGAAGCAGATGGGCGTAAATGCCATAAGGCTCTACAGGCCGGGTCCTGACACGGAGAATACAAGGACTCTCATCCGCGACCTTTACAACAACTTCGGCATAAAGACAGCCTTGGGCCATTATCTCGGTTATTGGGATTGGCCGCTTCCAGATTATGCAAACCCCATATTCAGGGAGAATGTCAAGTCCGAGGTCCTGGACATGGTCAGGGCGTATAAGGATGAGGACGGAGTCCTCTTCTGGATACTGGGAAATGAGAATAATTATGCTTTTGACAGGGGCGAGCGCGACTGGTCCACGCCTGAAATAGACGCCATAGCCTCTCCCGTGGAGCAGAGAAGGGCTAAGGCCAAAATATATTACACGTTCATAAATGACCTCGCGAAAGCGATAAAGGATATAGACCCCAACCATCCCGTAGTCATGGGTAATGGGGAGCTCGCTTCCATAGACGTGGCAAAAGAGTTATGCCCGGATGTCGATATCCTCGGAGGTATCGTATACCAGGGCAAGTCATTCGGCACATTCTTCGACAAGCTTAACAGGAATTTCGGTAAGCCCAATGTCTTCATAGAGTTCGGTGCCGATGCCTACGATTCCGTATGGCAGCAGGAGAACCAGGGCTGGCAGGCGTTCTTTATAAAACTCCTGTGGCTTGAGATAGTAAAGAATATGGCGAGCGGCGACGGCTCAGGCAATTCGCTCGGCGGATTCGTATTCGAGTGGTCGGATGAATGGTGGAAACATAATCCGGACTCCGAGGCGCGCTGGGGCAGCCATGACCCTGAAGCAGGATGGGCCAATCCCGCTTACTATTATGATTCCAAGGCGGGCAGCAACATGAGCGAGGAGTGGTGGGGCGTCGTCGGGATCGATCCGAAACACCCCAAGGATGGCGTTATAAAGAGAGTCCCGAGGAAGGCATATTACATACTTAAGTCATGCTGGGCGCCGAAAAAGTACGAGGACCGGAAAATATTCGTGATATCCGCGGCGGTCCTTCTCGCGCTTGCAGGCTTTTTTGCCGTTTCAGGAAGAAAAAAATAACTAAAAGGGGAGGCGTATGAAAAGAATCCTGTATCTTATCGTGGCCCTGGTATTTATCGCTTCATCATCTTTTGCCCAAGAAGTGAAGAGCACCACTCCGGAATTAGAGATGGAGACTGTCGGCGAGCCTAAAGGCCCGGCAAGCTCACTTCCGGTGGATGAGCCGCAGTCGCCGGCAACTATAGCAGGTACGCCGCCCAAGGGTATGGCCAAAACCAAGCTTACCCTGACCCCGGCAGCCCCGTCCCAGCCGGTCGCACCGCTTAAAGACGCATCCATGGTCAGCATTAAGGGTTCTTATGGCGCGGCAGCGGGTTTCCAGACAGATAAATTCACGTGGAAGAATGCGAACGGGAACTACCAGGAAAAGAACTTCCGCTATATAGATCAATATGAAGGCATAAACACCTATGACCAGAGGATATTTGACAGATACCAGTTGGAGATCCAAACAAATACCAACACCCCGTGGAATGCATACTGCGAGATAGTGGTAGATCCGTGGTCATTCGTAGGCACGGCGAGCGAGACCGTCTTTAATGCCTGGGGTGACAGCGCGACCGTCAAATATAAATATTGGGAAGCTACGGGCAAGACGATCAATGAGGTCTATCGTACCAATGCCGCCAACTCTATCGCCACCCAGGAGACGAAGGTAATAGGCGGGAAGATAGACCAGCAGGTCATAGCTCCGGCGCTCTGGGGTTCGCCGGCTTTCACTCTCTCGCCGAATAATTCGACAGAAATAGATTATAAACTCATGCCTGTCCGCAAACTCTGGGTCACGTATGACCAGGAGCCGCTCTATATAAAGATATTCCCTATTGCAGACCAGGCGGAAGCGCTTACCAGCGATGATCCGATGCAGCTTTCAAATAACCACCCCTACTGGGCGCCAAGTCCATGGCTCTATAATTACGTGCACGGCATCCAGTTCACGAACGGCTCCGTGTTCCAGTCGCGCTGGGACAATACGCTTCCTGCTTATGCCCAGGATTCGAGCCGCAACTTCCTCACGTTCTTAAGGGGCGTCACCATCTCTTACAAGAAGAGCGACCTGGCCGACTTCACGACCACGATCGCCGCTCCCATGAGCCTCTGGGATGATTTTGACTATGTCGATTCAGTGCCTATAGCAGCGCGCCTCAGGGTCCATCCGAATGACGATGTTCTTATGGGGGTTACCGTAACAGATAAGATGGGTATCTTCAAGAATGCGGTCAAAGCGAATAACATCGTAGGCGCCGTAGACGGCACTTATCGTCTATTCGGCGAGACGTTCGCTTTCGGTGAATTGGCCGGCAGTTATGCCGATTATTCTTATGCGAATGACATGCGCCAGGGGTTCAACGGCATAGCGTATAAGGCCGGTATGCGTTCCACAAATGACCTTGCCCATGGCAATAAGTTCATCTGGGATGCCAGTTTTACGTCGATGTCAAAACAGTTCCAGCCGGGATTGTCCGATTACCGGGATACAAGGGTTGACAGGGATTGGGGCAGGCACATACTATTCGACCCATTCTCCGAAGATGACTGGAATGACCGTATCGGCGACAGCGTCGACGTGAATCGCCTGGTCATCGGAGGCAATTGCCGGATCATACTTTTCGACAGCCTATTTGACATCTTTGTAAATGTTCGCAATGCCCACGAAGAGCAGACGGGAAAATTTATAGAGAACATCATCCGCGTGGAACCGACCTTTAACCCGCACAAGCGCGTGCAGATAAAAGGCCTGTATCTGCAGCGGAATTATCCGAATGCCCAGGGGGACATGGACCCGATACTCAAAGAACGGTTCACCGACCTGCCGTGGATGAACTACGGCGTAACAGACGGCTCCAAGACCGCCATATACACATACTCGGGCGGCGCAAAGGTGGATATCATACCGAACAAGCTCGCTGTTTACGGCATATATGAAGCCACCAATGACCCGCAGGATTTCCCGAGGGGCATATGTAACAACGTAGCGTTCAATACCACCGTCCCGGCTGATGATACGGATGACTGGTTGTCTAACTCGAACCTCATGTTCGACAGGCTCATATCGCAGGTCTATAGCCAACAGATATTCGGCGCGCAGCCGGCGTATGACTTCTATAGCATATGGAAAGCGAAGATAGGCTACAGTCCGATAAAGAATCTCAGGATAACTTATACGCATGTTACGAATCAGAACAAGAACTACGCTGCGCTCCTTGATGATAACCATGACCATGATTCTGTCGATGTCGCGTATAAGCCGTTTGACAGGGTCATGCTGAGGGCAGGATGGTCGGTATCGCGCATCATAGATATCCGAAGGGCCCTGGATAATGTCATGAGCTCACCGCCATCAAGCTACTATGACAGGGCCTGGGAAGCTCATCATAATATATACGCCCAGATGGAGTATGATGTCAACAAGAAGAAGGCGCAGAAGCTGATCGTGCAATTCGGTGAATACGGCCTCCTGTCGGGAGACATGGGCCTCTTCGGTGGTTCGGTAGAGAGAAGATATGTATCGTCAAAAGCCGCCGTATACGACACCAGGGCGATAGTCAGGCTCTTCTACATGGGTAAATTCTAGAGTTCTTCCGGCACGGAAACACCGTAAAGGGTTATGCAGAAGTCAAAAGCGCAGGAACGAAGACAATATATACGTCTCGATTCGGTATTTCCGGTAGCGATATACCTGAAGAAGTCCAAGACCGAAGATTCTCACCTCATACAGGCGTTCACCCGCGACGTATCGCTCGGCGGGCTCTGCCTTTCCGTCAATGACCCGGACCCGAACTTCATATCCGTCGTCCACTCGGACAATACGTCATTCGATCTCCTCATAGACCTTCCCATATCGCGCAAGCCCATCGAGGCGAACGTGAAGTGCGCGTGGTATGAGTTCGATGAGGCCGCGCGCCCCAGGCAGCTTCTCGTCGGAGTTTCCTACGAAAAGATAGACCCGAAGGATAAAAAGAAGATACTGGCTCTTGCGCGGAAGATAAAATGGCTTCCGAGGGCCGCTGTCGTCGCAATAGTGCTCCTCGCGGGCCTCCTCGGCGCCAGTTTCTACCGCGAACAGGAGCTCACCAGTAAGAACAAACAGCTGATAGCCAATTTCTACCGCGTGCAGGAGACGACCGACGTCTACAAGCGCAGCGTCAAGAAGATAGACGAAAAGTTCACGAGCGCAAAGACAGAGCTCGACCAGAGAAAGAAGGCCATAGGCGAATTGAGCGCCAAGCTGAAGAACATAGCCGTCCAGCAGACCGAGAATATAGAGATACTGACTGCGGAGAAGACGGACCTGCAGAAGAGGCTCGAGGCCGCCCTTACCGACAAGGCGGCGCTGGAGTCGCAGCTGAAGGGCCTTACGGCCAACAGGGAAAAGGCGGCAAGGCTTTACCAGGAGATAGGTGAGACGCGCAAAGAGCTGGAAGAGGCCACGACGAGCAACATGTACGAATGGCTTAAGGCCCACCAGAACAAGTTCACCGGCCTTATCATGAGTTATGAAGGCGACCCTTATTCTAAGGACCTGGCATTCACATATGACCAGGCGCTTGCCGCTCAGAGTTTTGTCCTGGCAAGCGACTTCGAACGCGCGGCGAAGATACTCTCTTTCTATAGATCCAGGGCGAGGAAGACCGCCGGCGGTTTCGCCAATGCCTATAACTGCACAACAGGATTACCTGCGGAATCGGTCGTACATGTCGGGCCCAATGTCTGGATCGCCATAGCCGCCATCCATTACGCGGACAAGACCAATAACAAGGAATATCTGGTCTTCGCCGAAGATACGGCCCGTTGGGTGATGGCGCTTAAAGATTCTGAGGGCGGCGTGAAGGGCGGGCCAGATGCCGCCTGGTATTCGGCGGAACACAATCTCGACGCGTATGCCCTCTTCAACATGCTTTATACGGTGACGCGCAAGGACATATACAAGAAACACCGCGACAGCACGCTCAGGTGGATAAAGGAATACACGTACTCTAGATCGGACGGCAGCATGAGGCGCGGTAAGGGCGACTCCACCATCGCCACGGATACGCTCGCCTGGGCCATAGCCTCCATAGGCCCCTCAACCCTCATGAAGGAGAAGATGGACCCTGACAGCATCATGAAGTTCGCGGAGGACCATTGCCTGGTATCGACGACATTCACCAGGTCTAACGAAGATGTCGTTAACGTGAAGGGGTTCGATTTTGCCAAGGCCAAGAACATGCCCCGCTCCGGCGTGGTGTCGACCGAATGGACCGCCCAGATGATAATATCATTCAAGATAATGGCCGACTTTTATATCGAGATGAATGACCCGGATAAGGCCGACATATATAAGAATAAATCCGACCTTTACTTGAGCGAGCTCGATAAGATGGTCATATCAAGCCCGTCCCCGAGCGGGCAGGGCGCCGGATGCCTTCCTTACGCCTCCCAGCCGAATGCGGATACAGGCCACGGATGGAGGACGCCTCAAGGGGTCGCCACAGGCTCTGTCTCCGGCACAACTTATGCCATATTCGCGAGAAAAGACTATAACCCGCTGTCGCTCGATTGGAAAGTCGACTAGTGAAAGCAAAATACTATTTACAGGGCGACGAATTTGTCATCGAGAATTATAATAACGCGAAACCTTTTGCGAGCTTCCTTCCCGGCATAGCCGGATTATACGGCAAGCCTCTCTGGGCCTTCTACGTTAATCGCGGCCAGTGCATGGCGTCATTCGGCACCTCCTCAAAAGAGGGCGCCATCATGGAGTTCTACCCGGCCAATACCGCATACCGCAGGACGAGCCTCGAATCTTTTAGGACTTTTATCAAGATAAGATCCCGGAAAAGCAAGGTGCCGGTCTACGAACCGTTCAAGATACATGAAGACGGGGATGAAGATGCGCCTCTCCAGAAACTTTTCATATCGCCTCATGAATTCCGCATAGAGGAGATCGACAAGAAGCGTTCGATCAAATGCGAGGTCATATATTACACTATCCCCGGAGAGGATTTTCCGGCGCTTGCGAGGGTGCTTAAAGTCACGAACCTCTCCTCCAGGTCCATCGGCATGGAGATCCTCGACGGAATGCCGAAACTCGAGCCTTACGGGATGAATGACTGGTTCATGAAGAACATGTCCAGGACTATCGAAGCATGGATGGAAGTGCTGGGGCTTGATCAGGGGACGCCTTTCTACAGGCTGCGCACCGACGCCGCCGACGTTTCCGAGATACGGCATATAAAAAGCGGCAATTTTTACTTAAGCGCCATTGACGGGAAAAAAGCGAAGGTGCGCTACGTAGCCGATCCTCGCGTCGTCTTCGGCGACGTATGCGACTTGAGCCGCCCGGCCAGATTTGAAAGCCCGAATTTCGCAGTCCCGAAATGTCAGATAGACAAGAACATAACTCCTTCGGCATTCTCCCATTCTTCCGTCAGGCTTGGCGGCAAGAAGACAGTTTCCGTATGCACCCTTATAGGCCACGCGGAGTCGTTCCCTGAAGCGAAGCGCATCAGAAGAAAGATGTCTGGCGCATTTTTCAATTCCAAGCGCATCCTTAACAGGGAAGAGACTGAAAAGATAGCGTCTTCGGTCAGGGTCTTCTCCGGCATCCCGGAATTCGACCTTTATGTCCGGCAGACGAACCTCGACAACATAATGCGCGGCGGCTATCCCGTATCCATAGGGACCGGCGGGAAGAAGAAGGTGATATACGCATTTAACCGCAAGCACGGCGACCTTGAAAGGGATTACAATAATTTCGTATTAAGGCCCGAATTCTATTCGCAGGGTAACGGCAATTTCCGCGATACCAACCAGAACAGGCGCCTCTCGGTATGGCTGAACCCCGAAACAGGCAGGAAAGACATAAAGGATTTCTATGACCTGATACAGCTTGACGGGTATAATCCGCTCGTCATAAAAGGCGATATTTTTACAATAGCGGCCCGGAAGGGAGAGCGCATCGTAAGAAAATATATCGCCGCCTGGAACAGGCCCGAAGCGAAGAAATTCCTTTCGGGCGCGTTCACGCCCGGGAGCCTGATAAAATTCCTTTCCGGCATCGGGAACGGCGTTCAAGCCCAGAGCGCTTTTAAAGAGGTGATCGCAGCCTCGGAGGCGACTGTGGATGCGGAGCATGGCGAAGGATACTGGATAGACCACTGGACGTACAATCTGGATCTCGTAGAAAGCTATCTCGGGCTGTTCCCGGAGAAGAGGGATGAGCTTTTGTTCGGGAACGGCGATTACATGTTCTTCGACGATGCCCACAGGGTGAAGACGAGAAAAGAACGCTATACGCTGGATTCTCGCAACAGGTTAAGGCAATACCACTCAGTATTTTTCGACAAGGAAAAAAAGGCGCTCATCGATTCGCGAAAGAAACTTCCTTCGTGGGTCAGGACAAAGAACGGCAAGGGTGACATATATAAGTGCACGCTAGCCGCTAAGATGATATCGATGATCGCCAATAAGATCGCGACCCTCGATACGCGCGGCATAGGCGTAGAAATGGAAGCCAACAAGCCGGCATGGTGCGATCCTCTTAACGGCCTTCCGGGCGTCAGGGGATCTTCGGTGTCCGAGACGATGGAGCTCGCGCGGATGGTAGCATTCCTGTCGAACGCTTTAGCCGGAGCCGCGTGCGCATCGGTCCGCGTTCCGGCAGAGATAGCGTCATTCGTAAGCGGCCTGGCGAAGGAGTTGTCGTCTAACATCAAAGGCTCATCCGGAGATTATTCATACTGGGATAAGTCGAATGCGCTGAAAGAGGCGTACAGGGCGTCTGTCCGTTTCGGCTTAAGCGGTAAAGAGACGGGCATAGGGCGCGAAGAGCTTGTTAGATTCTTGAGCCTTTCCAAAAGAAAACTCGAGCGCGGCATAAAAAAGGCCTATGGGCCCGAAGGCGTTCCGAGCACGTATTTCATGAATGATGACAGGCCTAAGGCCCTTCCTTTATCCCTTGAGGGGCCTGTCCATGCCCTTAAGATAGAGCGCGATGTAAAGAAGGCGCGCCTCCTGTATGATGCCGTCCGGAAGAGCGCCCTGTACGATAAGGCGCTCGGCATGTATAAGGTTAATGTCTCCATGGCCAAAGAGCCGCTCGAGATAGGCAGGATACGCGCATTCGTTCCCGGATGGCTTGAGAATGAGAGCATATGGCTGCACATGGAGTATAAGTTCATGCTGGAGCTCCTGAAGCACGGCCTGTACGGGGAATTCTACGCAGATCTCAAGAAGGCAGCTATCCCATTCCTCGACCCGGCGCGCTACGGCAGGAGCATACTTGAGAATTCGTCTTTCATCACTCCGAGCGGGTTCTTCGATAAGGATCTGCGGGGCAATGGTTTTGTCGCGCGCCTGAGCGGGTCTACGGCGGAACTGCTGGAGATGCTTCTTATCATGAACCTGGGGCATAAGCCATTCTCCGTAGAGGACGGCGCCCTTGTCTTCCGGCCGCGCCCCGCGCTGCACAAGATGTTCTTCAGTGAAGTCCAGAGGGCCGCGCAGGTGCGCGTCAATGATCGAAAAAAGAATATCACCATACCCGACAGCTCCTATGCCTTCAATCTCTTCGGGAATACGCTTGTAACATACCGTAACCCGAAGATGCTCAATACGTTCGGCAGTCTTGGAGTAAAGCCATTAAAGTTCAATATAAAATACAAGAACGGCGAAAAACGCACCATAGACGGCGCCGTGCTGGGAGAGCCTTTTTCGGCTCAACTGAGGGGCGGCTCCATCGAGAGCCTGGACATACTGCTGGGCTAGGCATTACGCCTTGACAGGCTATTTTGTATTTGCTAAACTGAATTTATAAATGCACAAAAAAACCAATGTTCTAAACAGGACTATCCAGCCGGAGAAGCGGTCCATCTACCCTGAGACGAGGATAGACAGCTCATTCCATGAAGAGATAGCCAAGACGTATCTCAAGCCCGCAAGGGACAAGAGAGAGGTGCTGCTGACGAGACTTTTGTGGATAGTCTCGATACTTGCCATAGCCACAATAGCTTCGATCTTCATAGCGTCCAGCAATATAGACATAAAGGTAAACGTCCTTAACGGCAGGACGCCGTTCATCACTACCGGCCGCGTCGTTGACTGGTTCTGGGGGCTCTGGGACAAGGACCTGTACTTTTTAAAGGGCGGCACCCCCAACAGGGATATCACCAGGAAGGCTTTTTTCGTCGCGGATGCCAGGACGTATTCCAGGATGACCGACGATGAAGCGGTGCTTTGCAATACAAATGACCAGGGCGTCGCGACATACATTATAGAGCTCAAGAAGCCTATGGACTTGAACGGCCTGGATATAAAATATGTGGCGAAGGGCGAGCTGGGAGACGAGAGGCTCGTCCTGGTCCTCGTCGATTCGGACTCGAAGGCAGTCAGGGTCGAGGATGACTCGGCCGCAAAACTGTCGAAGAACTGGCAGGTCTATACGATAAATTTTAAACCCGTCAAGGACCTGATAGACCTTTCCAGCATAACGGCGATAAGATTCGAATTCGGAAGCATGACGGTGGGCAACAGGGCCCTTGCCGCCATATCATTAAGGAACGTAAGCGTGGCCAAAACCAAGAGGATAAAATGGCTCCAATAGCGACCGCAAAAGACGGCGTCTTCAGTTATCACATCCTGCAGGACAGGGAGAGGAAGAACCTGGCCATCCTCGAGATGATCCGGAAGAAAGGCCCGATATCCAGGGCCGATATTTCGAGAGCGCTTGGTTTCAATATCGTCACAGTCACGAATTATACGGATTACTATATCGACAAGCGGATAATACTTGAGGTGGGCCTCGACGTATCGAGCGGCGGCAGGCGACCCGAGCTTTTAGAGCTTAATGCGAAGAGCGCTTATGTAGTGGGCGTTGACCTTGGGCCCACCGCCATAACCGCGCTCGTTGCAGACTTAAGGGTGAAGACGATAGCTAAATCCGTGGCTCCAAGGCCCGTGGGCAGGATGGAAGACCTTGTTCCGGAGATCATAAAGGTGATAGAGGATGCCATAAAGAAATCCCGCGTCGAGCCGTCCGCCGTAAAGAACATAGGCGTAGGGATATCCGGCATAGTCGATTATCCCTCCGGCACCATACGCGACACCGACCCTTTAAGGGGCAGGACGAGAGTAAGTTTCTTGAAGTTCAGCCGCGCCGTGGAGCAGAAGTTCGGCATACCGGTATACATAGGCAATGACGCTTCGTGCGCCGCCTTCGGCGAGAAGACGCTCAACCCAGGGGCTGATATCGACAACTTCCTATATCTGTATTCAGACGTAGGGTGCGGGATGATAGTCCAGGGCGACGTATATATAGGATCAAGCGGATGCGCGGGGGAGACGCAGCTGGCCTTCAGCGAGCCGCAGACAGACGAGAAGAGTTTCGTGAAGGAGTATACGCATTTAAGGCCCTGGGGCGTGGATCTCGGCGTAGTTCTCGACGCTAAGAAGGCAATTGCAGCCGGGGCGAAGACCGAGATACAGGTTCTCGCTAAAGGCGACGTGGATCAGATAACGAAAGAGACGGTTATAGATGCAGGGCTTAAAGGCGATAAGCTTGCGATCGAGCTTCTGAAGAAGGCCGGCGAGAACTTGGGAGTAAAGATAGCATATATGGTAAACCTGTTCAATCCGAGCGCTGTCGTCATAGGCGGAGGGATGGAGAGGGCCGGGGATCTTCTGCTTGAGCCTGTAAAGGATGTAATAAAGAAGTTCGCATTCGAAGAGCCGGCCGGGATAGTCAAGGTCATGCCGAGCATGCTAGGCGACGAGGCGGTCGTGCTGGGTTCGGCTGCGCTGGCCGCACGCGAGATATTCATACGAGCGTAGTGAAGCTATAAGCTGTAAGCTATAAGCTATAAACGAAAATGGAGTTTTAAAATGTTCGGACTTAGGATGAGGATGTGGCTATTGACAGCGATCCTGTTCGCGGTGATATATGCCGTGATATCGATGGTGAGCTATTCCCTGGGCATAGGGAACTTCTACTTTTACCTGGGCCTGTCGCTCGTCATGATGCTCATCCAGTATATGCTCGGCCCGAAGATAGTTGAATGGTCGATGAAGGTAAGATACCTTAAAGACGGCGAGAATCCGCGCCTCCACCAGATGGTGAGGTCTATGGCGCAGGCCGCGAATGTCCCGATGCCCAGGATAGGCATAGCCGAGATAGCGGTGCCGAACGCATTCGCCTTCGGCCGTACGATGAAGGATTCAAGGATATGCGTTACAAAAGGGATCATGGACCTTCTCGACGAGAATGAGCTGCGCGCAGTAATAGGGCATGAGATGAGCCATATAAAGAACAGGGATGTCCTCACAATAACGCTGTTATCGGTCATCCCGATGATACTATACCGCATAGCGTGGCAATTCATGTTCTACGGCGGAAAGCGGGATGACAGGAATAGTTCCAATACCATGCTGGTCGGGCTCGCGGCCTTCATATTCTATTTTTTAACGAACCTTCTCGTCCTGTATGCTTCGAGGGTGCGTGAGTATTTTGCCGATAAAGGCTCTGTCGATCTCGGCAATAAGCCGTCGGAACTCGCATCAGCCCTGTACAAGCTTGTTTACGGCTCAGCCAGGATGCCTAAAGAGGCATTAAAAGATGTCGAGGGCATGAAGGCATTCTTCGCCAATGATCCGTCAAGGGCCATGAGCGACTTGAAGGACCTAAGCCAGCTTGACCTGGACAAGAGCGGTACGATAGACTCCGGCGAATTATCCGCGCTCAAGATGAAGAACGTGAAGCTCGGTTTCGGCGACAAGATGTTCGAGCTCTTCAGCACCCATCCCAATATGCTCAAGAGGATAAAGCGCCTTAGCGACTGGGGACATAATTGAGATTCGATTTTGAGGCGACGGGCATAGGCTCTGTCCCGTTCAAAGATCCCAAGACAGCCTGCCGCGCGATATTCGATAATTTCGAAAGCATACCTTTCTGGCCGCAGCTCCCTAAAAGATCATATCTTGAGAGCATGTATGTCCAGTATTGCGAAGGCCTGCCGGGCGTTGTCCTCGACGAAAAGAACCAGGCGATGCACGTCAATATCCCGAAAGCGTACGAAGAGCTCGAGGGCGCCTACACAAGGTATATCGACGGGGACGTAGATTTCTTCAGGATATCGGAAGCGCATGCCGCGGGATTCTATGAATTCATCAAAACGCTTAAAGCATCGGGCAAGAAGAGGAAGTTCGCCAAGGGGCATGTCACCGGCCCGGTAAGCTACGCGCTCTTCGTCACCGACCAGGACAAGCGCGCGATCATGTATGAGAAGGACATCTTCGAGGTGACGACCAAGGTCCTTGCCATGAAGGCGAAGTGGCAGATAAGGAAGCTGAAAGAATTCGCCGAGGACGTGATAATATTTATAGACGAGCCGTACCTGGTCTCTATAGGCTCAAGTTATGTCACCATGGACATAAACGAAGCGATGGCAAAGCTCGATGAAGTCATAGCCGCCATAAAGGAAGAGGGCGCGCTCGCCGGGCTTCACTGCTGCGGCAATACGGATTGGCCGCTTCTCTTAAAGAGAGACCTGGACATATTGAACTTTGACGCTTATAATTTTACCAAGGAGTTTTCGCTATACAGTTCCGACATAAACGCTTTTTTGAAAAAGGGAAAGACGATAGCCTGGGGCATGATACCAAGTTCCGACGCGGCTCTTAAAGAGACGGAAGCCTCGGTTAAAGAGAAGATATCGGCTGCACTCGATGGCCTTGCCGCAAAGGGCATCGACAAGAAAGCGATATCATCGATATTGACGCCCAGCTGCGGGGTCGGAAGCCTCGACGAA
Source organism: Candidatus Omnitrophota bacterium (assembly GCA_020057115.1). GTDB lineage: Bacteria > Omnitrophota > Gorgyraeia > 2-01-FULL-45-10 > 2-01-FULL-45-10 > JAGVGJ01. The sequence goes on from JAGVGJ010000039.1 coordinate 48,015, forward strand.
GCAACTGCGCTTAAGGTCTTCGGCCTGGCAAGATCTTTATCAAAGAAAATATAAGAGGAATGACCGATGGACGATAAAAATAACAACATAGCGCCGCAGGCTCAAGCCCAGCCGCAGGGTTCGCTTGAATGGTTCGGGGCTATCGAGGAAGAGCCGGCAGCTTTTAAGAAGTCAAAGATCGTCATCCTTAAAGTGCCGTATGAGAAGACCACGACTTATGTAAAGGGCACGCGAACAGGCCCCGACGCCATAATCGATGCCTCGAAATATATGGAAGTTTTTGACGACGAGCTTAATATCGAGACGTCAAAACACGGCATACATGTAATGCCGCTTGCCGGCATCGAGAATGTCTCGAGCGAGGAGATGGTCGACAAGGTCCAGGCGGGAATGTCGGAGCTCTTAAAAGCTAATAAGTTCCCGGTCATGCTGGGAGGCGAGCATTCCGTATCTATCGGCGCCGTAAAGGCGTTTAAAGAAGCATATCCGACGCTTTCGGTCCTGCATCTCGACGCTCATTATGACATGCGCGACACCTATAAGGGCTCGCGCCTCAATCACGGATGCGTTGGGCGCAGGATATCGGAGATATGTCCGATAGTCCAGGCAGGGACGAGGAGCCTGTCGAAGGAAGAGAAGGATTTTGTCACTAGCCAAACACCGGATAAGGTCAAGGTCTTTAATGTCTATGACATACTCGAAACCCCGTATTGGAAGGACCAGGTATCGAACAGCCTTACCGATACCGTATACATATCGATAGACATGGACTTCTTTGACCCGGCGCTTGTTCCGGCGGTCGGGACCCCCGAGCCGGGCGGGATAGGCTGGTATGAGACGCTCGAGCTTTTAAAAGAGGTCGTAAAAGATAAGAAAGTCGTCGGCTTCGACGTGGTCGAGCTCTGCCCGATACCCGGACAGATAGCTTCCGACTTCTTCGCAGCGAAACTTATTTACAGGTTATTGGGTTATATCTTCACGAAGAAATAGGAGTAACACTGTCATTCTGAGGCCCGAAGGCCCGAAGGGCCGAAGAATCTGTCAATTTTGTAGCAATAGGAGATAATCATATGTTACTACTACCGCGCAAGAATCTTCTTGTTCCCAAAAAGATGTTCTTCACAAAAGGCGTCGGCACGCACAAGGCGGAGCTCAGGAGCTTCGAGCTTGCGCTTCGCGATGCCGGTATCGAGAAGTGCAACCTCGTACATGTATCGAGCATTCTTCCTCCGGGATGCAAGGTCATACCCAAGCCAGAAGGCTTAAAAGAGCTATATCCCGGCATGATCACGTTTGCCGTAGTGTCAAGATGCGTGAGTTCCGAGTCTCACCGCCTGATAGCCGCATCCATAGGCTGCGCTGTCCCGGCAGACCCCAATGCCTACGGGTATTTGAGCGAGCACCATGCCTTCGGCCAGAATGAAAAGGTCGCCGGAGACCTCGCCGAAGACCTCGCGGTAGAAATGTTAGCGTCAACTCTCGGATTAGAGTTCGATGAAGACAAGTCATGGGACGAGAACAAGGCCATCTACCATTTAAGCGATAAGATCGTCCGCACATCCAACACCACCCAGACGGCCGTCATCGGCCCTGAAGGTAATTATTCCACCGTAGTCGCCGCCGCCGTATTCCTATTCTAAGCCAACTTCTAGCGCCATGTCAGCAACAAAAAAGTTAGCATACTTTCTATTGCCTTAACCCATTTTGTAGGGTATATTTATAGTAGAAGTAAGAAGGGTTCTTTATAATATAGTATATGTGTAAGGGCAAACCTTCCGAAAGGATGGGACGCAAAGCTAAAGGGTCCTCTGGTGAGCAAGGTCTGCGAAGCAGACCGCGCCGAACCAAGGATAGCCAGTTACCGTTTCGCGCGAACGTAAAAGCGTAGCAAAAATATATTGCGTCCCAATCTCTATAATAGGAGGTTGGGATTTTTATTTAGGGGCAAGGGTCCAAAAAAATGAAAAAGAAATTGACTAGCACAACGGTCCACCAAAACCTGAAAGGGGTGAGGGCGATGTTCAGAAAGACAGCTATTATATGTCTTGGAATGATTATAGCCATAGCAATCGTATCCATGGTCCACGCCCCGCCGGCATTCTCTGATGATTATTATATCCTGCCGGAATTCGCCGGTGATAACAGTTATGCTTATTGGGATGCCCCGTATGGATATTTTGATAATGAGTATAACTGGGCAAACGACACCCTGCCCAAATGGGACAGCTCGAATCCTTCGACGGTCTTCAATTATTATGCACCTCCATATGAGGGCGGCTCTTGCCAGGCCGATGCTACTAAAATCTACGGCCCAATAGCCAATATCATAATACAAAATCAAAATACGCTTGAGGTTTACGGCGGTAATTTTACCGTTGCTAATGCATATGTAGGATATGGCAATGTAGAATATGGCAATGCTGAATATTCAGGCGAAGGTACCCTTATTTTTAGCACAGGGACACAAAACGTAAATAATCTATACATCGGAACAGACGACACGGATGTCGCAGGCACTTTTACCCAGCATTCCGGGACTACTCTTGTGCAGAACATTTATTTAGGAAAATATTCAGGCTCACAAGGCACTGTTGACCAGACAACGACAAGTGGCGTTGTAGGATCAGCCGCGAGTCCGACTAATATTACTATGGCCGAATACTCGGGTTCGACTGGTACCTATACTATTGGTAGCGGCACGCTCAATGTCAGAAATATCACGACAGGAAGCGGCACGGCTGATTTTAACCTCGAGGGCGGCACAGTCAATGTGTACGGTACTCTAAATTTCTCAAATGGGACTTTTCACGCTTCCGGCGGCAATTTGAATATGTTCACTTCGTTTACCCCGGATCTCGTTCATTACATTTTTGAGCCAGGCTCAAAAGTCACTATGTTGGGGAATTACGGCGGCAATACTCTCACCGCGCCTTCAGTTAAATTTTATGACCTGGCATTCGATTTGAGCGGTCCTTCCGAGACGTACACCAACAATATAGGCTTCCAAAACAGTTTTACAGTCGGCGATCCCGGTGAGCTAAACGGCAAGATGACAGTAAAACACACTACGACGAGCTTCCAGCGGCTTCAAGTCCTGACCGAAAACAATCCTGTCATCGACCTGAATGGCGATTTTGAGATTGCTTCCAATGCAAGCGCTGCTTGGCTTAATTTCGGGACAGCGGGTTACGGTCGCATCAAGGTTAACCTGGCAGGGGACCTTATAATGAATAACAATGCTGTTGCGAACACAACTTCCCTGGGCGCGGATATTACCTTTGACGGCACGGGCGATCAGGAAGTACATTATGGCACTACCAATCCCGTGGCAGTTAGCGCGGGGACATGGAGGGTGCAAAAGACCGATAACGCCAACCCCGGCACCCTTACTTTTGACTCTAACTTCATTCTTTCCCGGCCTCTTGAAATGTATGACACTGTAGCCGGACAATGGGCGAACAAAGCCACCATAGAAGGCAGCCTTAATCTCGCTGGTAACCTTAATATTAGCGGCTCTACGCCATTTGCCTCCGACTCGGTAGTCACCATGTTGGGGAATTACGGCGGCCTTACTCTCACCACGCCTTCATATAATGGCGATCAGGTCAAATTTTATAATCTGGCATTCGATTTGACCGCTCCTTCCGAGTCGTACACCAACAATATAGGCATCCCAAACAGTTTTACAGTCGGCGATCCCGGTGAGCTAAACGGCAAGGTGATGCTAAAGCACACCACGACGAGCTTCCAGCAGCTTCAGGTCCTGGGCAACAATTCTGTCATCGACCTGAATGGCGACCTTGAGATTGCTTCCAACGCAAGCGCTGCTTATCTCACTTTCGGGTCTGGCGGTAATATCAAGGTCAACCTGGCAGGGGACCTCATAATGAATAATAATGCTTCTGCGAACACAACTTTCCTGGGAGGGGATATTACCTTTGACGGCGCAGAAGATCAAACAGTATATTACGGCACTACCAATCCCGTGGTAATCAGCGGAGGAAGCTGGACAATCAATAAACCCAGCGGCACGGTAAATATGGACGCGATTCTGCCTTATTTTAACAGGCCCCTTACCATAACCAGCGGTGAGCTTAGTATAGCCGGAAAGACATACTCAACCGATCAACCGTTTTTCAACGATGTAAACGGTGTGGTCTGGGGATATGGAACTATTAATGCGACCGGAGGCTTCACCCAGAAGGGTCTCATTATAGCTGACGGCGGCGGAAGCGAAAATACGCTTGCCCTGACAGGCATGTCTTCAATCATAACCGGCGAGAACACATCAGACGACGGCTGGTTCGCTTTCAATAAAGGTAAATTGACGCTCCCGACACTATCGATATCGAGCGGTAATCTCACCATCTCGCTCCTCGCCGAGGATAGAAGCGATGTCGTGCCTCTGGGCGACAATATGCAGCTCATCGGTGTATGGGACCTTGTCTCATCAGACCTTACCTTTACATCGGTAAACCTCATATTCAGATATGATGATGCGCTTATGGTATCGTTCGGCATCGCTGAAGAAGATTTGGCCGTATTCCATTATGATGGCGGTAGTTGGGTCGATGTTACATCAGGCATAGACATGGATAACAACCTGATATTTGCGAACGGCATAACGCATTTTAGCGATTTTGGTTTGGGCGGCGAACTGCCGGAAAGCGTTCCTGAACCGGCGACTATATTTAGCTTAATAGGCGGACTTGTAATGGCCGCTTATCGAAAAGTTTTTAAAAGAAAGAAGTAAGATAGGGTCAAGGGGCCAGGGTCCAGAAAAAGTTCGTAGTTCTTAGTGCATAGTTCATAGAAACAAAAAAAGAACCCGTAAAAAAATTGCGCGGTTCTTTTTTATTTATATTTTGGGTATTTTAGTGTAATTAATAATTAAGGTAATAATTAAGGGACGTTTCTAGGTAATTAAGGTAGGTAATTAAGGGACGTTTCTAAATCTGATCTTGGGACGTTTGTAAATTCCATCCCACACCTGTCCCCTAACTTTTTTGTGGACAAATATGATTCTTTATTTTTGGGACATGCTTAAGATGGATTATATAAAGATTCCTATATCCACCTATGTCCATGCCTGTCTCCCCGTTATCCTGAGGGACAGGTGTGGGATGGAATTTGGGGACACATGCAAGATCAGATTTAGAAACGTCCCTTATTTTGAGAAGCTGAGGGGTTTGTGGGCGAAAAATACCCCCACCGATACTGCTTATTTGATATAATATTATGTTATGAAGATGGTTATTTTGCCCTTTAATGTTAAGGTGCCGGTGCTTGCTTGCGGGGCGGATCTGAAGGGGGCTTTTGCGCTTGCCAAGGGCAATAATGCTTATTTGGTCGATGGTTTCGGCGATCTAAGTGACCCAGACAACCTGGAGAAGTATGAGAAGGCAGTAAAGCTCACCTGCCGGAAGCTAAAGATAATACCGAAGACGATCGTTTGTGATATGCATCCCGGTTATTTCTCAACTCGTTTTGCCGAAAACTGGACCCTGGCCCCTGGCCCCTGGACCCTTAGCAAGGTCCAACACCATCACGCCCACGTGGCCGCCGCTATCATCGACAATTCAATAAAAGGCGACGTGATAGGGGTTGCGTTCGATGGCACTGGCTATGGCCTTGACGGAAATATCTGGGGTGGGGAGTTCTTCATCGGGAGCCTGAAAGGCTTTAAGCGAGCCGGGCATCTGGAATATGTCGCAATGCCGGGAGGGGAAGCAGCGATAAGAGAGCCATGGCGCATGGCGGCGAGTTTTTTACATTCCGCCGGAGTCGATGACATCGCAAGATCGTTATACGGTAATAAGACGAAACCCATAAAACTATTGATAGACAAGGCCTTCAATTCACCTCTCACATCGAGCGCCGGAAGATTGTTCGACGCTGCGGCGAGCATCATCCTTAGAAAAGAGAAGGCGATATTCGAGGCTGAACTTCCGATAGCCATCGAAAAGATAGCCGAAGAGTCATGTGGTGATCATTATAAGTGCGCTACTACACCTCAACTCGTGAGAGCTGTGGCGCGCGACTCATTAAAAGGCGTCGAGCGTTCTATAATATCGGCAAAATTCCATAATTCTGTCGCAAGGCTCATATTGAATACGGCGCGGAAGATAAGAAGAAGCACGAAGATAAAAAAAGTCATTCTCGCGGGTGGGGTATTCCAGAACAGATTTTTAACAGAGCGCGCTACGGGGCTTTTAGAGAAAGCGGGCTTCGAGGTATTTATTCACACTGACATTTCAACCAATGATTCCGGCATCCCGATAGGGCAGATAGCGCTCTGCGGGACCCTGGACCCTGGATCCTGGCCCCTGCACGCATAGTTTGCGAGGATTTCTTATGTGTTTAGCGATACCAATGAAGATAATCAAGATCGACGGCGATACGGCAACAGTAAAGGCTGGCGGCTTGGAACGTAAGGCTAATATAGCACTACTTAAGAATGTCAGGTTGGGTGAGTACATCCTTGTGCATGCGGGCTTTGCCATAGAGAGGGTCAAGGAGTCCGAAGCGAAGAAGACATTGAAAATAATGCATGAGCTTGAGATGTGAGTTTCACGCGATGCTCGGGCGAACCCAGCGGTTCGCCCAACGAGTAAGCCGACATCTCCATGCGGCTCGCTTATGGGTAAGGCTGGATTGGATCACGCTCTATATGGGAAACTGGTGGGTGATCCAATAAAGTATTAAGGTGTCGCTTCGCGACCTAGATAGGGAAGAAACAAGAACAAACCCTGAGCCCAATTTAGCACATTGAAAATGTTAGGCCTTTTAGAAGTAGAAAAATGGTTATATATAACAATTTTTTGATATTAAAAGGACCGAGGATGTTTGAGGCCTCCTCCGGAGGCCGAGTTCCGCAAGCCGCTGCTGTATTCACCAGGCGGCAGCCCCCGAAGGGGGCTGGTCCCCATTTTTCTACTGAACAAAAGGCCGGCCCTTTAGTTTAACTAGAGGGGCAACATTTTCAGTGATAAATTGGGTTCAGGGTTTGGAAGCTACATGAGAGAGAATGATGAAGTATATCGATGAGTTCAGGGACAAGCATCTGATCGTGAAGATCGCTAAGCGCATACGCGAAGCGGTCGATCCGAGCCGCACTTATAATTTCATGGAAGTATGCGGCACGCACACTATGAGCATATTCCGCTTCGGCCTGCGGGACCTGTTGCTTAAGAATATAAGGCTTATTTCAGGCCCGGGATGCCCGGTCTGCGTCACGCCGAACGAATATATCGATAAAGCGATCGCAGCCGCAGAGCTTCCAAATGTCATCATAGCCACATTCGGGGATCTCTTCAGGGTCCCGGGATCATATTCAAGTCTTGAAAAAGAAAAAGCCGCAGGCAGAGACATCAGGATGGTCTATTCAAGCACCGATGCGATCGAACTCGCCAAGAAGCATCCCGATAAGGAGGTTGTTTTCCTGGGCATAGGGTTCGAGACCACGATACCTACGGTAGCCATGTCGATATTGATGGCGAAGAAGGAGAAGTTGAATAACTACTCGGTCCTCTCCGGCCATAAGACGATGCCGGAAGTATTAAGAGCGCTCGTCACAGACAGGTCCGTAAAGGTGGATGGTTTTATCCTTCCGGGGCATGTGAGCGCTATAATAGGCGTAAAGCCTTATCAGTTCCTGGCCAAGACCTACAAAAAGAGGTGCGTCATAACCGGTTTTGAACCGCTGGATATCTTGCAGGGGATATTGATGCTCGTTTCGCAGAAGAAGCCTAAGGTGGATGTTCAATATACGAGGATAATAGAGGCTTCCGGCAACAGGCGCGCCGAAGCGAGTATTGAGAAGGTCTTCCAGAAGACGATATCTAATTGGCGCGGGATCGGAGAAGTAAGAAATAGCGGTCTAAAGATACGGAAAGCTTTTTCCGCCTTCGATGCGGAAGATAAATTCAACATAAGGCCAAGGCCTTCAAGAGAACATGCCGGATGTGTATGTGGGGAAGTGCTTAAGGGCGTAAAAACGCCGCTTGAGTGCAGATTATTCTCCAAGGTCTGCAACCCTGAGCATCCTGTCGGTGCATGTATGGTAGCTACCGAAGGGACGTGCGCGGCATATTATAAATACAGGGGCCAGGGGCCAGGGGCCAGGGGCCAGGAAAAAACATGGTGAGAAAAATACTTTTAAGTCATGGTTCCGGTGGGAGGATGATGCATGAACTTCTCGATAAGTTCATATTGAAAGAGCTTGATAACGAGATATTGAGGGAGAAGAAGGATTCGGCCATCCTGGCCCTCGGGAATAAGAAATTCGCATTTACCACAGACTCTTATGTGGTCGACCCGATAATATTCCCCGGAGGAGATATCGGAAGCCTTGCTGTGTGCGGCACAGTGAATGATCTTGCCGTTTGCGGCGCCCGTCCGTTATACCTGTCAGTCAGCGCTATTATCGAAGAAGGGCTCGAGATGGCGATATTGGAACGGGTCATAAGATCTGTAAGGGATGCGGCTAAGGCTGCCGGAGTAAAGGTCGTTACAGGCGACACTAAAGTCGTCAACAAAGGCTCTTGCGACAAGATATTCTTAAATGCGAGCGGTATCGGCGAGATATATTACGGCGGGCTTTCAGCGGACAGGATAAAACGCGGAGATGTCATCATAGTTAACGGCCCAATAGGCGAACATGCCATAAGCGTCTTGTCAAAGCGCGAAGGCATAGGCTTCAACACAACTGTCAAGAGCGATTCAGCGCCGTTAAACAAGCTTATCACCGGGATATTAGGCGCCTCTAAAAAAGTCAGGTTCATGCGCGACCCGACGCGCGGGGGCGTCGCAACCACATTGAATGAGATAGTAAAAGAGATGCCTTTCGGGATAATGCTCAATGAAAGCGATATACCCCTCAGCAATGGCGCAAGAGGGGCGTGCGAATTGCTTGGGCTCGATCCTCTATACCTTGCGTCTGAAGGCAGGGTGCTTGTTGTCGTCGCCAAAGAGGATGCCGGGAAAGTCTTGCGCGCGATGAAGCGTGATAAACTGGGCAGGAAGGCCAAGGTAATAGGTTGCGCGGTCAAGGAACACGCGGGAAAGGTATTTCTCAATACAGTATCCGGCGGCAAGAGGATAGTTGACATGCTTTCAGGCGAGCAGCTTCCGAGGATATGCTAGAACGATGTATAAAGAACGCGCTTACAGGAGATGGGTAAAGTCAGACGGACTTGTATCATTTGAGGCCGTGGTGAAGGAGACGGATCTATTCGTATCGGCCGATAGCGATCTAAAGAAAGAAGCCGTCGCATCCATAATGCGTTATCGCGGGGAACTTGAAGATTATATTATGAAGCATGAGGATTTTTTGACATCTCTTGAGCCGGTAGAAGTTAAAGCCGATGCACCCGAGATAGCGAAAGTGATGGCTGCAGCCGCCAAGAAAGCCGGCGTAGGCCCGATGGCTGCCGTGGCAGGCGCTATGGCGGAATTTGTGGGAAGAGGCCTTCTCAAGTTATCCGGCGAGATAGTGGTTGAAAATGGCGGGGATATATTCTTAAAAATAAATAAGAAGCGCTCCATGGGTATATTCGCGGGTGAGCGCTCGCCATTTACGGGAAAGCTTGCCATTGAGATCGAGCCTGATAAGGATGGAGTTGGGGTCTGCACTTCAAGCGGCACGGTGAGCCATTCTTTAAGTTTCGGGAATGCAGATGCGGCGCTTATCATATCGGATAATGCCGCGCTTGCCGATGCGATGGCGACAGCTACAGGCAATCTCGTTAAGAGCGCATCCGACATAGAGAAAGGTGTCGCTTTCGCGAAGTCTGTAGAAGGCGTCAGGGGAGTGCTTATCATAGTAGGGGATAAATTAGGCAGTTGGGGTGATATAAAGTTAATATGACAAGGAGGGGCCATGGTATCAAAAAGGATAGTGTTAACATTTCCGCACAAGCTGCTCGACCAGCCGATAGCATATAAGCTGGTGAAGGACCACAACCTGATGTTCAACATCCTTCAGGCGAAGATAACCCCAAAGGAAGAGGGCATCATGGTCCTTGAGCTTTCCGGAAAGAAGGAAGATTATGCGCAGGGAATAAAGTACCTTACGGAACTCGGCATAAAGATAAAGCCTTTAAGCAAGGATGTCTCAAGAAATGACGTAAAGTGCACGCATTGCGGGGCATGCATCACTATATGCCCGACAGGCGCTTTATACATGGACAGGGACACGATGAAGGTCATATTTGACGATGAAAAATGCATAGCCTGCGAGCTTTGCGTAAAGGCCTGTCCCCCGAGGGCAATGGTGGTAAAGTTCTAACTTGACTTGGCGTATTTCAGGGCATAAAATATATCTCTTTCACCGGCCAGGAGAGCATGGAAAAAACATTTTACACGATAACAAAAAAAGACCTTTTTGACCTCTTCTCTAGGTTGTCAAAAGAGTACAGGATATTCGTCCCTTACAAGAAGGGCGAAGGCCTGTACTTCGGCGAATTCAACGCCGAGAAGGAAGACGAGATAGAGCTGGGCGCGATAAGACAGGCTCAGCCGTTCAAGTCTTTTATATCCGTTTCCCGCGAGAATGTCCTGGAGCCCGCAGAGAAGCGTTCCGGCCCTGTCATAGTGGCCGGGGTGAAAAGCTGCGACCTCCAGAGCATGGTCCTGCAGGACCATGTATTCCTCGAAGGGGATTTTAAGGATCCTTTCTACGCAAAAAAGAGAGAAGATACGATCATAATATCCCATGACTGCACCACTGCCAAAGAGACGTGTTTCTGCATGGCGATGGCGGGCATGCCATTCCCCCAAAAAGATTTTGACATGAACCTCTCCCCGGTCGACGGGCACATACTGGTTGAGATCGGAAGCGAAAAGGGCAGGGCGATGGTGGGCGGTTATAAGACCTTCTTTAAGAGCGCCGACTCCCGCGATATGAAAGCCAGGGATGAGCTGCGCGCTAAAGTCTCCGAAGAGGTCTCAGGTTTTATAAGTAAGCGTGGCACCCCGAAGACGACCGAACTGTGGGGGGTGGTAAAAAAGAATTACGACAACATCCCGTTCTGGCAGGATTTTTCTTCGACGTGCGTCGAATGCGGCGCATGCAATCTCGGATGCCCGACCTGCCACTGCTTTCTTCTTTATGACTCAAAAGGAAAGGACATCCCCAGGAGGATGAAGGCCTGGGATTCGTGTCTTTATAACACTTTTGCAAGGGTGGCCGGTGACCATAACCCGAGAAAACACCTTTATGAAAGGCTGCGCAACAGAATAGACAAAAAGCTCGACTACTTTCCGCATGTCATGAATTATTTCGCCTGCACGGGGTGCGGGCGCTGTATAGAGGCGTGTCCCGGCGATATCGATATCAGAGAGATAATGAAAGGGCTTATGAAGGGCGCCTGGAACAAGCCGCCGAATGATTAATATGAAAAATCCGTATAGCTATATTGAGGCCGAGATACTGGACGTCATCGAAGAGTCCCCGACCATCAAGACCTTCAGGCTTAAGCCTAAGGCAGACATAGGTTTCAGGGCGGGCCAGTTCATGGATGTCACCATCCCCGGGGTTGGAGAGGCGCCGTTCACGCCTTCCTCGAACCATGACGTCAAGGAGTATCTGGATTTCACCATCATGAAGGCAGGCCGCGTCACGAATCTTCTTCACGGGATGAAAAAGGGAGAGGTCGTGGGCCTGAGGGGGCCTTACGGCAAGGGATATCCTCTGGACATATTTAAAGGCAAGGATATATTTATCGTAGGAGGCGGCGTAGGGCTTGCGCCATTGAGGGCTCTGTTATACGCACTTTTCAACGAGGTCGATGATTACAACAAGATAATACTTAAATACGGTTCAAGGTCCCCGAAGGACATAATATATAAAAGCGAGATAGATACCTGGAGAGACAGGGGCAAGAATGTGAGCCTTGAGGTCTCGTGTGATACCGGAGACGATACATGGAAAGGCAACGTCGGTCTTGTGACCACGATATTGAAAGACCTTGATATAAATATGGCTAATGCCGTATCGATAGTATGCGGCCCGCCGATAATGATGAAGTTCGTCACGTTCAAGATCCTGGACCTCGGGTTCAAAGACACGCAAGTCTATCTCTCGATGGAGAAGAACATGTCGTGCGGCATCGGCAAGTGCGGCCACTGCAGGATAGGGCCGTATTACGCATGTAAGGACGGGCCGGTATTCACTTACGACAAGATCAAGGATCTGCCGAATATATGGGATTAATAGAGGGACAAGGGGCCAGGGTCAAGGGTCCCAGGTGAAATATGAAAAGGCTATTCATAGATCTGGACATATGCGATCAATGCGACGAATGTGTCTCGTCATGCTCTTATGTCCAGCATCCGAAGAATGAAGGCATCACATCCTTAAGGGAGCTGGCGCATTTCGTCGTAGTCTGCCGCAGGTGCGATGATGCCCCGTGTGTGGCCTCATGCCCGTGGGAAGCGCTCGAGATGCAGGACTATAATGCGCTCAAGAGATACATGATGAGGTGCACCTCATGCAAGTCATGTTCGAGGGCATGCCCGTTCGGGGTCATATATCCGGAGACGATACCTTTCATCATAGCAAGGTGCGATTTCTGTCTCGGAAGGCTCAAAGAGGGCGAGACGCCGGCCTGTCTCCAGGCATGCACGCATAATGGCGTCAAGTACGGCGAGTTCGAAGAAAATAAGGACGAACATATCTACCAGGTATCGGAATATCTGGTTGTGAAGACAAATTACAAATGGGAGAGGATCCTCCAGGCTCCTCCGAAGAAGAAATGAACATTTTTGGATACTTAGGGCTACTCTTGATATTCCCGGGCTTTTTGTTCACGGCCTTCATGGGGCTCATGGTGGGCTGGGTGGACAGGAAGGTCACGGCCAGGATACAGTACAGGGTCGGCCCTCCGTGGTACCAGAATTTCTTCGATATTGCGAAGCTATTCTTCATAAAGGAGACGCTGATACCGGCGGGCGTGTCTAGGGCGCTGTTCCTCGGGATGCCGGCCTTGGGCCTTGCAGGGGCTACTCTGGTCTCCACGATGGTGCTCGTTATAAACGCATCCCCGAAGACGGGTTTTATAGGGGACCTTATCGTAATAGCGTACCTTTTGCTCATACCGCCTATCGCGGTGATGCTCGGCGGGTTCGTCTCCGAGAACAGCCTCGCGTCGCTCGGCGCGTCGAGGGAGATGAAGCTCATGATGTCATATGAGCTTCCGTTCATCCTTGCCATGACCGTGCCGATAATAAAGTGCGGCTACTCGATAAAGCTGGGGGAGATGATATCGGCGCAATATGTCAATGGCCCGGTATTTGCGAGCGCATCCGGGGTGATCGCTTTCTTCGTCATGATGCTGTGCATCCAGGCGAAGCTCGGATTTGTACCGTTCGATATGCCCGAGGCCGAGACCGAGATAATGGCAGGCCCGTATATCGAATATTCAGGCAAGGCCCTCGGGATATTCAAGCTGCAGAAGGCGATGCTCGGGTTCATCATCCCCGTATTCATGATAACTTTGTTCTTCGGCGGGATAAAGGATGACTTCTCCGGTTTTATGAAGAACATAGCCGAGTTCGCAGGGATACTGGTAATAATGATAGTCATAAAGAACACCAACCCCCGCGTCAGGATAGACCAGGCGATGGGATTCTTCTGGAAACCTGTCACCGCCGCGGCGGTAATAGCGGTGGCGTTGGCGTATTTCGGGAAATAGATATGGGATTAAAAGAAAAGATACTCGCGCGCTCGATATATGTCTTCCATGTCTCAAGCGGCAGCTGCAATAATTGCGATATCGAGATACTGGATTGCCTGACGCCGAGGTTCGACCTGGAGAGATTCGGCGTGGTACTGGTGGGAAGCGTCAAGCATGCCGATGCCATGTTATGCACCGGATCGGTCAACCGTCTCACCGTGCCGCGTATAAAAAAATTATACGAGCAGATGCCCAAGCCAGGTTTTGTGATAGCATGGGGCGCGTGCGGCTCATCGCGCGGGCTCTTCAAGGACAGCTACAATACCGGTGCGCCGCTCGACGAGATAATCCCGGTCGATGCCTATATCCCGGGATGCCCGCCTAAGCCGGAGGCCGTAATAGGCGCGCTCGTCAAGCTTAAAGAGAAGATATTGAACAAGAAAGCCGTAAAATGACGCTGGACGATATACTCGCAAGCCTTGATAAAAGGTTTAAAGATAGCATCCAGAAGATAGAGAAGACATCGCCGAAGAAGGCATTCGTGGATATGGACGCGGCGAAGATAACGCAATTCGTTATCCATATCTTCAAGGACCTGGGATTGAGGCCGAATACCATAAGCGCTGTCGATACTTTTGGCGGCTTTGAGCTGCTTTACCATTTTTCATATGACCGTTCTGGCGTTACGCTGTCATTAAGAGCTTTATTAAAAGACAGGACGGAGCCGACGATAGATACGATCACCGGCATTACCAGATCAGCCTGGTGGATAGAAAGAGAGATACATGAGCTCTTCGGTATAAATTTCAGGGATAACAAGGACTTGAGGACTCTGCTATTGCCTGACGACTGGCCGAAGGGCGTATATCCTTTAAGAAAAGATTTTATACCTCCGAAGAGAGATTCGCGGGGCCATACCCATAAACCGGGAGCAGCATGAGCCATAAAGCTACTATACCAATAGGTCCATATCATCCTCTGCAGGAAGAGCCTGAGTTTTATAAGCTGGTGGTAGAAGGCGAGCGGGTGGTGGATGTTGACGTCAGAATAGGATATAACCACCGCGGCATCGAGAAGATATCCGAGGGAAAGAGCTTCGACCAGGCGATATTTGCCGTAGAGCGCATATGCGGCATATGTTCTGGCAGCCACCCGATAGCGTGCGTGCAGGCCATAGAAGAGATCGCAAAGGTCGAGATCCCCGAGAGGGCTTTATTTATCCGCTCCATCATACAGGAACTCGAGAGGCTCCATTCACACATGTTATGGCTGGGCCTTGCCGGGCACTTCCTGGGATATAACACCATATTTATGTGGGGATGGAAATACAGGGAGCCGATATGCGATATCATGGAGACTGTCACAGGCAACAGGCAGAACTATGGCATCATGAAGGTGGGCGGCGTAAGGCGCGACATAGAGAAGGAACATGTCCCGTATATATTATCAAGGCTCGACGAATTCACTAAACAGCTCGATATGCTGAAAGGCGCCATACTCGACGATCCGGTGCTTCACGCGCGGCTTAAAGGCGTCGGGATCCTGACAAAAGAGAAGGCCATCGATTATGCAGCCCTTGGCCCGACCGCCAGGGCCTCCGGCGTAGATATAGACGCAAGGCGCGACTATCCTTATGCGGCATACCCAAGGGTCAAGTGGAATGTCATTACCCAGAAAGAGGGCGACGTATTCGCAAAGACGGTGGTGAGGATACTTGAGATGTATGAATCGGTCAATATCATAAGGCAGTGCCTGGATAAAATGCCGCAAGGGCCGATCGACGCGAAGGTAAAGGATGTTCCGCCGGGTGAAGGAATAGGCCAGATAGAGGCTCCGCGCGGCGAATGTTTCCATTATATAAAATCGGACGGCACGAATTCTCCCATGAGGCACAAAATAAGGGCCCCGACCTTCATGAATTTTGCCACGTTCCGCGAAACTGTCATAGGCGAGACGGTCTCCGACGCTACGATAATACTGGCCGCGATCGATCCGTGCTATTGCTGCACCGAGAGGATGGTAGTAGTCAACTCCAAAGATAGAGAGCTGTATAAAGGACCGGACCTGATAAAGCTGTCGCAGGAAAAGACAAGGCTCATAAAAGAGAAGATGCAGAGGCTATAAGGATGTACGCGAATATATTAGCGAATATGGTTCTTTTGCCGATATCGGCCGGGCTTGCCATGTTCATCATCCCGGAGCGGTACGGCAGGCTGGCTAAATTTTTAAGCTTTATCATAGCGCTCGGCCTTTTCGCCGCATCGATATATGTCTTTAATGTTAAGCCGGCATTCTGGCCGGGAGTGGATAAGCCGATATTTATGGCAGATACTCTCTCGTCATTTATAGGGCTCGGGATAGCCTTCTTCGCGCTTGTCACTTTGACATATTCATTCGCTTTCATAGATAAAGATATCGTGAAGTATAACAGTTATGTCCTCATCACCCTCGGCAGTTCTTTAGGAGCTTGCTACAGCGCGAACTTCCTGGGGCTTCTGATATTCTGGGGGGTCCTCGCGCTTGCCCTGTATCTACTGGTAAATATGTCCGGGACATCCGGAGCGGCAAAGGCGTCCGAGAAGGCGCTTGTGATAATAGGCGGCACCGACGCCCTCATGTTGTTCGGCGTAGGCATACTCTGGGCCGCGACAGGCTCGTTCTCAATGGATAAGACGCACCTGCCGCTGGACAGCGCGCTATCCATAATAGCGTATCTTTCCATAGCGAGCGCTTCCCTGGCAAAGGCCGGTGCGATGCCGTTCCACTCGTGGCTGCCCGACGTGGCTGAAGAGGCCAAAGTGCCGGTCACAGCGTATCTTCCGGCATCGCTCGACAAACTTCTGGGGATATATCTCCTCGCCAGGATATCGCTCGATATCTTCGCGATGAACAGCATATCTAACACCATACTCCTTGTCATCGGATCGGTAACCCTCATATTCGCCGTGACGCTCGCGCTCGTCCAGCATGACATGAAGAGGCTCCTCGGATATCATGCCGTATCTCAGGTTGGTTATATGATCATCGGCATCGGCACGGCAAGCCCCATAGGGATAGCCGGAGCGCTGTTCCACATGCTCAATAACGCGATCTATAAATCATGCCTCTTCCTTACGAGCGGCGCGGTAGAGCAGAAGACCGGCTCGACCGACATGTCGAAACTCGGCGGGCTTTCGAAATATATGCCCGTGACCTTCGCCGCGTGCCTTGTGTCATCGCTTGCCATATCGGGCATTCCGCCGTTCAACGGGTTCGTCTCAAAATGGATGATATATCAGGGCATCATAGAATCGGCCAAGAGTTCCGGCCCGCTCTGGGTAATATGGCTGGTCGCGGCGATGTACGGGAGCGCGCTGACGATAGCAAGCTTCATGAAACTCCTGCATTCGGTATTTCTGGGTCGCCCTGCGAGGAATTTCGGGGACGTGAAAGATGTCGGGCTTCTTATGGCAGTCCCCATGGCGATACTTGCGCTTCTTTCGATAATATTCGGGATATTTGCGTTCACCATACCGCTGAAGCTTTTCATAATACCGGCTGCCGGCAGCGCGGTATTTTATATAGGGACATGGAGCCCGGGCGCGGCTACCATGATGCTTGTAGCCGGCCTTATCATAGGCCTCGGGATATACGCGTTCATGAAGTCCAAGTCATTCCGCACGACTACCACTTTCATAGGGGGCGAGGAGCCGTCGTCGATGGACAGGGTCTCCGGCACGGAATTCTATGACACGTTGAAGGATATGAAATGGCTCGGCAGGATATATAAGAAGGAAGATTCCGGCTCTTTTGATATATATGTCCAGACGAAGAACCTTATATCGGTATTCACCGGTGTCCTCCAGCGCCTTCACAACGGAGTGCTGCCGACTTATATAGTATGGTGCCTTCTCGGGATGATCGGTTTGTTCATCGTCCTGTTCATGGGTAAGATATGATAGAGATACATCTTCTTCTGCTTTTTATGATCGCCGCGGCCGTGATAGCCGTAGAGGCGAAAGACCTTTTGTCGAGCGTCATAGCGGTCGGCGCTGTCGGGATAGGCCTCTCGCTGTCATTTCTGGTACTGAAAGCGCCTGACCTCGCAATAATGCAGCTTGTGGTCGAGATATTGAGCCTCATCATACTCATCAGGGGCACGATACGGAGGGACCTTCCGTTCTCTGCTTCAGGAAGATGGTATTTTAATACGATAACCACGGTATGTTTTGTGATAGTCTTCATAGGCCTTGCGCTCCTGACATTTAGGAGCCTGCCGGATCTGGGCAATGCCACGATGAGGGTATCGAAAGCCTATATCGCGGAAGGGATGCTTAGGACAGGCGCCAAGAACATAGTCGCAGCCATAACCCTTAATTACAGGGCATACGACACCCTGGGCGAGGCGACTATGATATTCGCCGCCGTAATAGGCGTCCTTGTGATAGCAAGGAAGACAGGCAAAAAGGAAAAATAATATGGCCGATATAGCCAGAGAGCATGGGATGACGGTGATAGTGAAGACGGTGACGCGTCTTACGCTGGCATTCATCCTTCTCTACGGCATATACATAGCCCTGAACGGCCACATATCTCCGGGGGGCGGGTTCGTGGGCGGTGTCATAGTCGCGCTTTCATTCGTCCATGTGATGCTCGCCTTCGGCAAAGAGGCCGCGCTGAAGAGGCTCCATTCCAAGGGCTTGAGGCTCGCCGTGAATATCGGCGCGCTCATGTTCCTCTACATAGTCATGATGCGTTTCGCCTGGAAATTCCCGGCCGGAAGGTTCATCATAGAGAAGATGAGGCCTCACGAGATATTCGCGAATGAGATAATATTACCTCTTTGCGAATTAGCGATAGTCGGGGCGGGATTATTCACCGTATTTATCGCGCTGGTGCTGCTCTGTAAGTATGAAGAAAAAATAGAGAAGGAGAAGTAGGCCTGTGACAGCGTATATATTATGCCTTGTATTATTCTCGATAGGCCTTTACTGCGCCCTAAGGAAGAGGAACGTGGTCAAGATAATAATCGGGATCGGCATCATGGAATATGCGGCGAATTTCCTATTCGTCTTGATAGGATACCGCTCCGGCGGCCGCTCGCCGATATATGCCAATGACCAGGTTATAAAGAGCATGGTAGATCCGCTTCCGCAGGCCGTGGTGGCAGTAGCGATCGTGCTCAACCTGTCCGTGACGCTACTACTGGTCGCGATAGCGATAAAGCTTTATGAAAAGTACGGGACATTTGACATAACCAAGATAAATGACTTGAAGGGGTAATAAAACAACATGGCTTTCATCCCATTCTTCATAGCGATACCTTTAGGAGCGGCATTCTTGATCTCGCTTGCGGGAAAGAGGTTCAGGGCGTCTTCCGGCCCAATCGCGTGCGCGGCATCGCTCTTCCTCCTTGCGGCATCCCTCGCAATTGTGAAGCCGGTCCTGGCCCACAAGACGCTTGTATACAGGGTGGGGAACTGGCTTCCGCCGTTCGGCATACCCATGATAGTAGACAGCCTGACGGCGCTCATGCTCGTACTTGCCGGTATCGTCGTATTTTTTGTCACCATTTATTCTATAGGATATATGAAGCCATATACGGACAAGTGGAAGTATTATACCCTCCTCATGCTTCTGGTGGGAGGGTCTAACGGCGTTCTTCTGGCCGGCGACATATTTAATATGTTCGTCTTTCTCGAGATAGCGTCCATATCCGTATACGCGCTTGTCGCCTATGGTACCGAAAAACATTCTCTGGAAGGGGCATTCAAATATGCAGTAATGAGCTCCATAGGCTCGGTCTTCATATTTCTGGGTATAGCCATCCTCTATAGCTACACATCCACGCTTAACATGGCAGACATGGCCGCTGTCCTTATGCAGAAGGGGCCGGGAATGATAGTGCCTTTTGTCACGACCCTCTTCCTGGTCGGCTTCGGCCTCAAGGCGGGCCTCATGCCTTTCCACGCGTGGCTTCCGGACGCGTATTCCGCGGCTCCGGCGACGGTTCCGGCATTATCATCCGGAGTCCTGATCAAGGTATTGGGGTTATACGCGATATCAAGGATCGTCTTCAACGTGTTCGGCATAAATGCCGAGGTCTCCAATATCCTCGTGATATTAGGTTCTCTGTCCATGGTAGGCGGAAGCATCCTCGCTTTCGGGCAGACGAAGATGAAGCGGCTCCTTGGGTATTCGAGCATCAGCCAGGTCGGATATATAGCTATCGGCCTGGGCGTCGGGACGCCGCTCGCGCTCTTCGGGAGCATATTCTATCTTTTGAACCACAGCCTTTCAAAGGCCCTCTTATTCTTAAGCGCCGGAGCGATCGAACATTCGACGGGCACCGATGAGCTTGGATCTATAAGGGGAACCTGCAGGAGATCTCCGCTGGCCGGATGGGCCAGCCTTGTGGGCGCGCTATCCATAAGCGGCATACCGCCTCTCGGAGGATTCTGGGCGAAGCTCATTATAATATTCGCGTGCATACAGGCCGGAAGGCCGATGCTCGCATTCCTCATGGTGCTGGCAAGCATATTTACGCTCATCTATTATTTTAAAGCGTTTACCGGCGTCCTGTTCGGCTCTGAGTCAGAAAAGTCCAGGCCGTTCGAAAAGGCACTGTCGCCCCATATGGCCCTTGCGCTATTCTGCCTTACCGCTCTTGTGGTTGCCGCGGGGCTTGTGCTCCTTCCGGGGAAATGGCAGGCGCTTATTAACGGCGCGGTGGGCGTTCTTTCAGGCGGAAGGGATTACGCGATCATACTATTTGGAGCCATGAGATGATGAAGAAGGCATTCCTGTTCATGCTTTGGTATCTGGTCTGGTGCCTTCTCGCATGGCCGCCAAGCATGCAGCACATGATAATAGGTATATTCGTAGCCTCGTTCGTGTCATTGATGACGAACGACATGTTCTCCGGAAAGCCGCTGGATACCAGGTTGAATCCCGCCAGATATATGTGGTTCCTTTATTATGTAGCAGTGTTCGCATGGGAATGTTTCAAAGCGAATATAGACGTGGCGTACAGAGTGTTGCACCCGGACCTTCCGATAAAGCCCGGGACGATAAGGGTGAAGACAAGCCTTAAATCCGACGCCGGCCTCACTTTCCTGGCAAATTCGGTTACGCTTACCCCGGGGACCACGAGCGTCGATATCGACAGGGATAAAGGTCTTATATATATTCACATGCTTTATATCAGCGACAGTTATGACAAGGATTCCATGAAGCTCAAAGTCGTAGACAAGTTCGAGAAGATATTGAGGAGGATATTCGAATGATCCCCGGAAGGGTCCGCTGGTTCATAGGCCTCGTGGCGTCATTTGCGGTCCTGGCGCTGATATTATTCCTGCCGCTTCCGTCGATGTTAAAGTGGCAGTCGGGCTTCCTGGGCCGCGCGTTCCTGTGGCTTCTGGTATGCGCCATACTTTGTCTGGCAAGGGTGGTGAGGGGGCCGACCGCGCCGGACAGGTCGGTCGCCATAGACATGCTCGGGATATTGATAGTCGGTTTCTGCGCCATCTTAAGCCTTTCTACGGGAAGAGATTGGTACATAGATATAGGGATAGCGTGGGCGCTGCAGAGCTTTATCGGCGTTATGGCTCTTGCCAAATACCTGGAAGGAAGGGACTTCGATGAATGAGAAGATAGGGATGGTGGTCATAGTGCTAGGGCTTGCATTCGACTTCTTCGGGTGCGTAGGCCTCATAAGGTTCCCGGATGTATATAACAGGCTGCAAGCTTCGGCTAAGTGCGTGACCCTCGGGACATGCGGCATTCTCCTGGGGCTGTTCCTGTTCAAAGGTTTCAGCGGTGCCGGTATAAAGGCGTTATTGTGCATGGTATTCATATTGTTGACCGCTCCCGTCTCAGCCCACGCCCTCGCGCGGGCGGCATACCGCTCAGGGGTGAAGCCCTGGGGCGGTACGGTTGTGGATCATTACGGCGAAGACCTTGAAAATATAAAGTAGAGGAGCCTATGAATATAAATGATATCAGGACGAAGACCATGATAATGGCCGATAAGGCCTATGAGATGCTCGGCCTTGTCGAAAAAGGTTTTATGGAGAACAAGTCTGAGCCGCTGTCCCAGGCCATGAGGGTCGAAGACGATATAAATGACCTGGAAAAGTCCCTCACGAGGAACATCCTTGACATATCGATGGCGTCTACCAGCGAGAAGGACAGAAGAGAGCTTGCCACGCTCCAGCAGACGGTGGAGATGCTGGAAAGGATGGGCGATGAAGCGGCAAGCCTCATCGAGCGCATAGAGATAAAGGTGGCGGAGAAACTGCTCTTCAGCGACTCCGGGGTCGTCCAGTATAACGAGACTTACCACGCGATGAAGCGTTCGGTAGAGATGATGCGCGAATTCCTCGCGAAGAATGATAAAGTCTTAAGGGAGAAGGTGATCGAGAACGGCTTCCACGTAAAGGAACTGGTGGAGCGATACCGCAAAGAACATACAGACAGGCTCCTGAAAGGGCTCTGTACGCCCATGGGCGCGAACATGTATTTCGACATGCTAGATTTTACCGGCAACCTGGCGAGGCATTCCTCGACGATCACCAAATTTTTCGATTGCTAAAATGAGATATCCTAAATTAAGAGAACTGATCGAAGCCGTAAAGGCCGTCATGAAGGGGCCGTATACGACGAGCTATCCGCGCAAGCCGCACAAGCCGGCGAAGCGTTTTCGCGGGAAGCCCGAATATTCGAATATCGGCTGCATTGCGTGCGGTGCCTGCGCGCTCGTCTGCCCTGCCAGGGCGATAGAGTCCCGCGACAACATAACGAAAGACAATGCTACCAGGAAGATGGTCCTCCACCTTGACGAGTGCCATTATTGCGGCCAGTGCAGCGCTCTGTGCACCACCAAAGACGATGATCCGCCGGGCGTGCAGCACACCACAGAGTTCGATCTTGCGGGATTTGACAGGGAGGCCATGGTCTCTACCACAGACGAAAAAGAGCTGGCCCTTTGCGAGGTATGCGGGGATGTCATAACTGCCAAAGCGCATCTTGCCTGGATAGTGAAGAGGCTGGGGCCGCTCGCATATTCCAATCCGACGCTCTTCTTGTCTTCCTTGAAAGAGATGGGCCTTGCCGATGACATATTCTCCGCCGCCAAAGATTATGTGCTCAGGTCCGACAGGATCAAGATCCTCTGTTCCGACTGCAGGAGGAAGGCTACGATCGAAAGGTACTAAGATGCCCCAAAATACGCCCCTTACAAGAGATATAAAAGACAAGATAAGAGGCAATGTCACCATCGTCGGCATAGGCAACATCATGCGGGGCGACGACGGCCTCGGGCCTAAATTGATAGAGCTGTTAAGGACCGAGAAGGTGAACGCGAAACTCTTCGATTGCGGCACGGCGCCTGAAAATTACGCCATCCCGATACTGGCCACTTCGGCGGATACCATAATATTCATAGACGCGGCAGAGATGGGCCGCTCTCCCGGAGAGATAGCGGTGCTCGGGTTAGAGGACATATCCAATGTTAGTTTCTCGACCCACAGCCCTTCGCCGAGGCTTTTCGTTGACCTGCTGAAGACCGGCAAGGAAGATATCAACGTCTTCTTCATATCCATCCAGCCGAAATCGACATCGCTAGGCGCTCACTTAAGCGGCGAGGTGATGGCGAGCCTTGACATGGTAAAGAGCGCCCTCGTAGAGACCCTGGTCTAGAAGAGCTATATGGCAAGATCTAAAATAATCCCCGTGATCGAAGAGCTGAGATCCCCGCTTCCGCCCGAAGAGATGTTCGCCGCGCTCTCGGATCTTCCTTACAGTTTCTTCCTCGACAGTTCGCTTGTGTCCGAAAAGCTCGGACGATATTCTTTCTTCGGGTGCGAGCCTTTCCTCGTATTCAAGTCCAAGGCGGACCGCATAACCCTCGAGCGGCAGGACGGCAGCTTCGAGTCTTTAAAAGGGGACCCGTTCACGGTTCTTAAGTCTATCTTCGGAAGATATGAAGTTTCCGGAGATAAAAATATCCCGCTTGTCTCAGGAGGAGTGGGGTACTTTTCCTATGACCTAAAAAGATTCGTAGAAGAGCTACCGAATATTTCTATGGATGACATGGAGATACCGGATTCTATCATCTGCTTCTACGATGTTATCGCCTGTTATGACAACCTGACCAAGCGCGCTTACATATCAAGCTCCGGGCTTCCCGAAGAGGACCCGGGCAGGATCGCTTTGCGCGCCGGACAGAGGCTGAAAGAGTTTAAGCGAAAATTATCTTCTCCGCCGGCCAAGAAGAGAGGATCATATTTCCTGGAAGATGTCAGCATGCGGTCCAACTTCTCGAAAGATGCTTACATAAAAGCCGTGCTCAAGGCCAAGGAGCATATAAAATGCGGAAACATATATCAGGTCAACCTCTCCCAGCGCTTTGAGGCCCAGATCGACGTGGATCCGTTCGATCTCTATTCTCATTTAAGGAAGGCGAGCCCCGCGCCATTCTCGGCATACCTTGGATTTGGGGATGTCGCGATATTAAGCTCCTCTCCCGAAAGGTTCCTGCTTAAAAATGGCGACTACATAGAGACAAGGCCCATAAAAGGCACAAGACCCAGGGGAGCAGATCCGAAATCTGACGCGCTTCTTGCAAAAGAGCTTCTCGCGAGCCCGAAGGACAGGGCGGAGCATATCATGATAGTAGATCTGGAGCGCAATGACCTCGGGCGGATATGCGAATACGGCTCTGTCAAACCGGAGGAGTTTGTCATACTTGAAAGATACGCAAATGTCTTTCACCTGGTCTCGACAGTTACGGGAAAGCTTAAAGATGACGTCGGTGCCGTCGATTGTCTTAAAGCTGCTTTCCCGGGCGGGTCGATAACAGGGGCCCCAAAGATACGCGCCATGGAGATAATAGAAGAGCTGGAGCCCGTAAAGCGCTCCGTTTACACCGGCGCCATAGGATACATGTCATTCGACGGCAAGATGGATACGTCCATAGCCATAAGGACCTTTATCGTAAAGAGAAATGTGGCGTATTTTCAGGTCGGGGGAGGCATAGTGGCCGACTCAGATCCGGCGCTTGAGTATGAAGAGACGCTTCATAAGGCAAAGGGATTGATAGAGGCCCTTAAGATGGCCCAAGAGGCGAGGGGAGGCTTCGTGCGCGCATGAAGAGGATGAAGGTCTATATTAACGGCAGATTTACGGACATCTCTTCGGCAAAGGTCTCAGTCTCCGACCGCGGCTTTCTTTATGGAGACGGCGCGTTCGAGACTATGAGGGCTTACGCAGGCATCGCATTCAAACTCGACGCGCATATCGACAGATTATTCCATTCGCTTAAAGTCATAGATATAAGACCGCCCTTAGCAAAGAAAGATCTCCGCGATGCGGTAAGACGGGCTATAAAGATCAACAAATTGAAGAGCGCTTACGTCCGCCTTGCCGTTACGCGCGGGGAGGGAAGGTTCGGGATCGACGCGTTTGTCGGAGCTAAACCGAATACCGTGATCATCGCTAAAGAGCTGGACGGATATCCGGAGGCTTTCTACCGAAGGGGGATAAAGGTATCGATCGCAAGGAATACCAGGCAGAATGGACATTCGCCGGTATCCGGCGTAAAGAGCCTCAACTTCCTTAACTATATCATCGCCCGAATGGAGGCTAAAAAAAGAGGTTTTGACGAAGCCATCCTTCTTAATACGGAAGGATATGTCGCCGAAGGCGCTTCATCTAATATCTTCATCGTAAAACGCGGCCGTATTATGACCCCTTCTCCGGATAGCGGCATATTACAGGGCATTACAAGAGACATCGTGATCAAGCTCGCGCGAAGGCTTAAGGTGGCCCTCGAAGAGCGGCGCGTCCGCGAGAACGAGCTTCTCGGCGCGGACGAGGCATTCGTTACAAATTCCATGCAGGAGGTAGTTCCGGTGACTGGCGTCGATAATCGGAAGGTGGGCGGTGGAAAGCCCGGGGATGTCACAAGGCTTATCCGCATAGCCTATCAGAAAGAAGTGATCTATGATACAATACACCGGATATGAACATGAATATTAGCATCAAAAGGACTTCGGTGGTGATGATAGCGCTCGTGATCCTCTCGGGCTACCTGTTCTTTTTTCATCTCGGCAATATGGCGCTCACCGACCCCGACGAGACATTCTACGGCCAGACGGCCAAAGAGATGTTGAACAGGAACGAGTGGAGCACTCCGTACCTCTACGGCAAGCCGCAGTTCGAGAAGCCGATATTCTTCTATTGGATGGTGGAGGCGTCTTATAGGATATTTGGCGTAAATGAGTTCGCTGCGCGGCTCCCCTCGGCCGTATTCGGCATGGCCGGGATCATCGCGGTATTTTTTCTCGGGTCGCTTCTTTATGATAAGCGCATAGGGATATTGGCTGCGGTGATACTTGCCACGAACGTGGAATATATCATCCTCTCAAGGGCCTGCATAACGGATATGGCCCTCGGGACATTCATCCTATTCGGTATGCTCTTCTTCCTCCATGGCTACATTAAAGATAAGCCGGCATTCTATTCTCTTTCGGCGGCGGCATTTGCTTTTGCGGTCCTGACAAAAGGGCCTGTCGGCCTGGCGCTTCCGGGCCTGTCCATACTGCTATATTTGGTGATCACCGGAGGGCTGGTGAAATTTATAAAGCGCTCTAAGCTGTACTGGCCTCTCCTCATATTTATCGCGATAGCAGCGCCTTGGTATATCCTTATGTACAAGGTCCACGGCCAGCCTTTTATCGACGAGTTTTTCGGGTTCCGCAACATGAACAGGTTCCTCGTGCCCGAGCATAAGATAGGCTCCCAGTTCTATTATTATGTGCCGGTCGTATTCGGCGCGCTCTTTCCCTGGAGCGTTTTCCTGCCGCTCGCCCTATGGCGTTCGCTCGAGAGCGCTTTTGACAAAAGCTCGCCCGGCCGCAGCAATTCGATATTCCTTATTTTATGGTTTTTAGTGATATTCATATTCTTTTCGATATCCGGGACTAAGCTGGCTACCTATATATTCCCGACATTCGCCGCGCTGGCGGTGATGATAGCCGTCCTGTGGGAGGAGCTGTTTAAAGAAAGGCCATCTCCCGGAACGGAGAAGTGGATGAAGGTGTCATTCGTCTTGTTATTCTTCGTGATAGCCATAGGAGCGGTGGTATTCTTCTTCTTTATGAAGAAGCGCTATCCCATAGCGATGGCTGGCGCGGCCATGACAGGCGCGCTTCTCACGCTCGGCTTCGGATTATCGATGCTGTCGTTCTTTAAGAAAAGATACGCGGCTTCATTATTCTTCATCGTCTACGCCATAGTCATATTCCTTTATCCGCTCTCCGTCCTTGTCCTTCCTTCGGTGGAGCGCTACGAGACGAGCAAGGAGATATCTCTCCACCTGAACAAGATGATGGAAGAGACCGAGGCCGTGGCCTCCGAGAGCCATTATCGCGCCGGCGTGGCATTTTATACCGGACATTTTCCGATCGACATAGATGTACATGAAGATCTCGTGAGGTTTCTTGATACGGATAAGCGGGTCTGGATAGTAATGAAAGATAAGAATCACCAGCAACTCTACGAGCTCGATACAAAACCATTCCACACCAAGCCGTCATACATGGTCTATAAACTGCGGAAGAAGGCTATAGTGACCAACCTTCCGCCGGAGGACGGCAAATATATCCTGAAAAGGGAGAGAATTAAGTGAAGAAGCACAGCATATCTTTCGTGTTCCCGATGTATAACGAGGCCGATAATATCGCAGCCACTTTGGCCAAGGCGACGCGCCTTGCGCGGGAACTGTCCGATGATCATGAGCTTATCGTAGTCGATGATGCCTCGACGGACGCCTCTCCTTACATCGTCAAGGAGCTTGCCGCGAAAGACGATAGGATAAAGCTCATAAGGCTCCAGAAGAATACCAAGTTCGGTGGGGCGCTCGCCAAAGGGCTTTTAAGCGCAGCCAAGGAGACGGTGGTCTATACAGATTCCGACTTTCCCGCGAAGGAGAAGGACATATGGAATGTCTTAGGCATGCTTGAGCGCGCAGATATAGTGAGTGCGTATAGCCTCGTAATAAAGGACTGGAGCCTGAAGCGCATCATCATGTCTAAGGGGTATAATTTCCTGGTGAGGCTACTGTTCGGCCTTAAGATGCGAGATATAAACGCAGGGCTTAAGGCCTACAGGCGAGATGTCTTTAAAGATATGAAGCTTATCTCTAACAGTCCGTTCGTGGACGCCGAGATATTCGTCGAGGCGCTGCGGAAGGGCTTTAAGATCGAACAATACGGCCTGATATTCGATTTGCGGACGAAGGGGAGATCCATGATCTCCAGACCCAGCATAGTCGCTCGCACTTTCTGGGACATGCTGGTCTACAGGTTCTCCAGATGAAGCAGCTTATAATAACAGCTGATGATTTCGGGATAACGAAGAGCGTCAATGAGGGCATAGCCAGGGCCTACAGGGAAGGCGCCATTACATGCGTATCTTTTTTGCCTTCGGGAGACGCTTATCAGGATGCCGTCGCCCGGGCCGGGGCGCTGGGCATAAAAGAGATGGCCGCGCATCTTGCGCTCACGGAAGTTTCGCCGGTCTCAGATCCCGCCAAAGTCTCGAGCCTCGTAACAAAGTCCGGACGGTTCAATAAAAGTCGCATATCGTTCTTCTTGAAGTTTTTCCTCGGCAGCATAAAGACCGAAGAGATATATTCAGAGTTAAAAGCCCAGCTCGATCTATTAAAGAAGGCCGGTATCCCGATAGCGTGTTTAAGCGGCCATGAACATATCCACATGATGCCGGGGATCCTCGAGATATTCATTAAGCTTGCCAAAGAATACGATATCCCGTCCATAAGATACATGAATGACAATTCAAAGATCGCCGGATTCGATCTTGCGAAAATTTTCAGGGCCATGGTCCAATATCTTTACAGGGACAATATGAAGAAGTCTTTCGGCGCTTCCTCTATAAAATACGCAGACAGGCTGCTTGGTTTTATCGATTCGGGCAGGATGGGGGAGAAGAAACTCATGATGATGCTCGGGGGACTCCCCGACGGCGTTACGGAGCTCGTCACCCATCCCGGTCTCATGGGCCCGGAAATCGCAAGCCGCTACAAATTCCACTCTAACTGCGAGCGCGAACTGAAAGCGCTCACCAGCCCCAGCGTCAGATCTCTCATCTCCAAGAACAACATCACCCTCACCACTTTCGGTTCACTGTAGCCCTCTCGGGGTGGGGTATCCTTACGCGAACGCTCCATTCCCAGAGGGAATGTCGCTCGGAAGGTTGCTAAATTCGTTGAAATTTAGCAACCTTCGACGTCGCTTCAGGACACCCCACCCCTCGAGAGCACACATGCAGCGAAATTATAGACGGTTTTAAAAGGAAATTCAAAATTTCAACTTTAGGGGGAAAAGGTCTTAAAGGGAAAGGAGGACATACTCCTCCTTTCCCTTTTATATAGATTTTCGCGAATTTTTCGCGTGCGTACATTTAAGGAAAGGGGGTTCAGTGAGCGAGTCGTTGTTTTTACTTGAGACGAGCGAACGCCGAAGGGGGAAAACAACGTTTTCCCCCTTGGAAAAACGGAAAACCCCTGCTCGCGAAACTACGCGGGAGGGGTTTCCGTTTTTGGTGGAGGTGGGGGGAATCGAACCCCCGTCCCCGGGTATCAGAATAAAGGTCTCTACATGTTTATCCTAATCTTTGATTTCCCTCCCGCGGGCTTCAATAGGAGGAATCCCGCAGGAAGTATCCTTTATAGATTTCATCCCGCCGGCAAAAGGCTATGTCGCCGGGACTATCCCGCTAGTGTCGTCTTACCCGTTCCCGCAGGCTGGAACAGAAGACGGGTTAGCTTATAAAGCTAACGCTGCCGGAAGAACCGGTCCCGGCACTACTTGCATAGTGCGTAGGAGCTGGTCTACCGTTGCTGGAACCTTTAGGTTTTCAGCATTTGATTTGTGCCAGGTTTTTTAAGAGGCCTCCTAGCAACCTCTACATGCCGCCCTTACCTTGCTTACCTGGGTCGAATCCAGTCACCCCCTCAAATGAGACCACAACTTATGGAGCGATAGCGACATAAGTTGTTCGCGTCGCTTGCCGGCTGGGTCGAATTTGATCCCGCAAGATACCTTTAAATATTCGTAGTCTACGATAAATCTATCTTGCGGGAAAAATAATTCAGGTTAGCGTTTCAAAGAACATTACTTATTGCGGTCTCTCAAGGCGCGCTTAAGCTCGCGGTCGGATTCACGCTTCTTGATCGCGTCGCGCTTGTCATAAAGCTTCTTGCCTTTGGCAAGCCCGAGCTCGACCTTGACGATACCATTCTTAAAATATAGCTTAAGAGGGATCAATGTGAGGCTCTTCTGCGAGAGCTCTACCGAAAACCTCTTGATCTGGTTTTTATGAAGTAATAGCTTCCTCGGCCTTATCGATTCGACATTGGCTATATTGCCGAACTCGTAAGGGGGTATATGCATATTATACAGGAAAATCTCCGCACCTTCAAGCCTTGCGTAACTATCGACCAGGCTCGCTTTGCCTGCCCTTAAGGACTTTACTTCAGTCCCTTTAAGCTGGATGCCGGCCTCAAGGCTCTCAAAGATAGCATAGTTATGGCGGGCCTTCCTATTAGTTGCAATAACTTTATCGTCCATATTGGCTTAAACATATCATAATATACATGTAAAATCAAGACGGATTGACAGGAAGGGCGTTTTGGGATATACTATTTCAACAATTTGTGCGGACGTGGCGGAACTGGCATACGCGTACGGCTCAGAACCGTATGGGGCAACCCTTAAGAGTTCAACTCTCTTCGTCCGCACCACTATCTTTACTCTTCTGACAAAGGAAAATTGATGAAAAAGATGTTCTCCATCAAGGCGATAGTATTTATAGCCGCATTCCTGCTATTCCAGATCGAACTCATAATATCCAAGCTTTTATTGCCTAAGTTCGGCGGGAGTTATACTGTATGGGGCGCGGCCATCGTATTTTTCCAGGCGACCCTGTTATTGGGCTACCTCTATTCCCATTTTGTCATTCAGAAGTTCGGCATAGAGCGATACCGCCGCTTCCATATCGGGCTCATCCTTCTTACGCTATTATTCTTTCCGGGAAGGCCGCTGCCGGCCATCGCTCCGGTGGAGCACCTGCCTATGGTGCTCAATATATTCTGGCAATTATCCCGCACCATAGGGGTCTCATTCTTCCTCTTGTCAACGACGAGCATAATATTCCAGAGCTGGCTGGCCTCATCCGAATTACCCGAAAAGAAAGACCCTTATTCACTGTACGGCGTATCCAATCTAGGGTCATTCGCGGCGCTTTTGACCTACCCGTTCCTGTTCGAGATGTCATTCGATCTAGGCGTGCAGCTGGGGATATGGAGGTTCTTTTATATTATTCTGGTCTTGCTGCACATCGTAGCGCTTCGTTCGGTAAAGGTGGTTTCTCCTGTAGCGGAAGAGGCCCGGCCCGTCGAAAGCGCGCCCATAAAAACAAAACTCCGCTGGTTTGCGCTCGGCGGGGCAGGCGTTATCATGTTCCTCTCCATAACCAATATCATCACCTATGAGATAGCCCCCATACCGTTATTATGGATAGTCCCGCTCTCGATCTATCTTTTGTCATTCGTATTGAACTTTAAAAGAAAATCATGGTGCCCGGCGTGGATAAGGGATAAATTCCATCTTGTCATCGCCTTCGGCGTGATGCTCTATTTCATGACCGAGATAGCGGCCCTTGAGTTTATGATCAAGGTCATGTGCTATATATTCGTACTATTTGCGACATGCATGTTCTGCCAAAACGAGCTTTATGCGCGCAAGCCGCAGGATAGCCGCAACTTGACGGAGTTCTATCTGGTGATCGCGCTGGGAGGTTTTTGCGGCGGGGTGCTGGTAAGCTGGATCATGCCGCTTGTCACGGCGTCAATGGCGGAATATCTGATAGGGTTATTACTTATCACCGGGGCCATGGCGCTCGGCGAGGAGAAATGGCGCATTGATAACTACAGCATTAAGCTGATAGCCTACCTGCTCATACTGGTGATAGTTTGGCCTTTCATATTCAGCGGCTACAACATCTTCGGCATCCTTATACTTTGGGCGGTATTCGCTTTCGTATATTCCAAGCTTAAAGCCAGGCCGGTGGCCATGGCTGTCAGCGTGCTGGTGCTCCTCGGCCTTTCGCTTACGTCATTCTTACCTTCCATCTGGGGCAATTACACATATCTGTACCGCCACCGCAACTATTACGGATTTTACAAGGTATACGAGGCCAAGGAGAAAAGGAGTCTTACGAACGGCAGCATATTGCACGGCGCGCAGTACCTTTCCAAGGACAGGCAGTCAGAGCCGCTCACATACTACAGCTATTCCACTCCGGTCGGCGCTGTGCTGAAGTCACCGTTCTTCGATTTCAAGCGCATAGGTATTGTGGGGCTCGGGACCGGAACGCTTGCCGCTTACGGCGCGCCTGATCGAACGATAGATTTTTTTGAGCTGGACCCCGAAGTCTACGGGATAGCCAAAAAGTATTTTACATATCTAGACGACAGTAAGAGCAAGATCACTTATGTGATCGGCGACGCGCGGCTCTCGCTTGCGGCGGTCCCGGCCGAATACTACGACATCCTTATCGTCGACGCTTTCAGCGGGGATTCTATACCGATACACCTTCTTACGGTAGAAGCGATCACGGAATACCAGAAACGCATCACCAGGAAGGGCATCGTGTTGTTCCATGTATCTAACAGATATCTGGACCTCGCTCCCGTATTGTTCGCCAACGCGAACACAGTGCTTGCCTACGCATGCATGGACCGGAACAGGTCATTGTTCGATGACACAGCCGCATCGGAATGGGTGGCCATGACATGGAGCCCTGCGACCTATGACATCATGATGTCTCAGATGAAATGGAAGAAGTCTCCCGGAGGAGCGAATAAGGTCTCAAGGCCGTGGACGGATACATACTCCAACATCTTAAGCGTGTTCCAGTCCGAGAACCTGCTCGCCCAGGTACGCAACTTCAGGCCATTCTACTGGGATGCTAATCCCGTTGCCGATAAAGCAAGAGATGCATATTACTATTTTGTTGAAGGAAGCTTTTACATGAGTAAGAACGAGATAGACAAAGCTATCCGTTCCTACCAGAAATCTTTGAAGTCCAATCCTGCGAGCGCTTCGGTATTGAACGGGATGGGCTTCGCTTATTACCGGAAGGGGGATTATCCGCTCGCTTTGGAGTATTTTAAGAAAGCTGTCACTGCGAAGCCGAACGACGAAAACATACTATACAATATGGGCAACGTCTATTTCAAGATCAATGATTATGAGCAGGCAATAGAATGCTACAAGAAGTCTCTGGAGATAAAACCCAATGATCCGGATTCCCTGCGCAATCTTGCGCGGGCTTACAGTAAGACGGGCCAGCCCCGGGAGGCGAAGGCATATTTTAAGAAGGCCATAGACGTCAATCCCAACGCATTTGACGTGCGGCTTGCATATCAATTCGAGCAGGAGGTGAGCCGGCTGGAAGAGGCTATCAGGAAAGACCCTAAAGACGCCGCGTCACTGAACTCTCTCGGCGGTGTATACTTTCGCCAGGCCGAATATGGGAAGGCCATAGAGTGTTATAAGCGCGCCATGGATGTAAAGCCGGATGACGTAGAGAGCGTTAATAGTCTCGGTTATGCCTATTATACGCAGGGTAATTATCCGAAAGCTCTCGAGCTTTATCAGAAGGGACTTTCGATGCGTCCGAAAGACGCTGATGTGCTCCACAACCTGGGCAATACTTATTACAAGACCGGCGCTTTCCAGAAGGCAGTAGAACATTATCAAAGTTCTATCGATCTCAATCCGAAGAACTTCAATGCCCTGCATAATCTGGGTAAAACATATATAAAGCTCAAGAAGTATCAGGAAGCGCTCGCATGCTACCAGAAGATCGTCGATGCCAATGCGGCCGACGGCGTAGTCTATGTAGATATGGCGCTGGCCTACGGCCTTCTGGGCGACCGGGATAAGGCGGTCGAGATCCTGAAGCAGGCGAAGAAGGTATACGAAGACCGGGGAGACGAAAATAGCGTCAGGCAGATAGACGAGTGTCTTGTCAAATTAAAGACGCCCTGACGCTGATTCGCGGTATTTATGAAAAGATGTTTTAGATATATGGTGCTGGGACTGGCGATATTTCTCGGAGGCTGTGCCTCCGGAACGCCGTATCTCAAGCTTGACCAAGCCCTGCAGAAAGATGTGAAGGTGTTTAACGGCGGGCAATATATCCCGCTCGTTAAACTTTGCGACGTATACGGCCTTGACTGGAAGTGGGATCCGTACACGAAGAGCGCCGTTATAGAGAGAAAGGGCAAGATAGCGCTTGTCGCCGGAAGCGACAGCATACTGATAAATGGCGCTTTAGTAAAACTCGACAGGCCCGTAATACAGACGGACGGCGCTATGTATGTTCCGATATCTTTCATGAAGCAGGCCTTAAGCCGCATAGTCGAATATCCTCTTTCCAAGAGGCCGGCCGAAATGCCCATATCCGGAGGGTCTGGTAGATTTACGATAAGAAGCGTAGTCATAGATCCGGGCCATGGAGGAAAAGATCCGGGCGCCATAGGCGGGAGACTGCACATAAAAGAGAGGGATCTCACTCTTGCCGTATCAAAGAGGCTCAAGAATAAGCTTGAGGAGAACGGCATGAAGGTGATCATAACAAGAGACACAGATACGTTCATACCGCTTCCTAAGAGGGCTGATATAGCCAACAGGAGCGGTGCTGACCTCTTCATCAGCGTTCATATAAATGCTTCCCGTTCCAGGGCGATGAACGGCTTTGAATGTTATTACCTATCGGAAGCCACCGATGATAACGCAAGGGCCCTCGAAGCGCTCGAGAATGCGTCCATAAAGCTGGGCGAGGGCGCGGCGCTTGAGCACTCAAGCGGCGTGGACAAGGCGCTCTGGGACATGACGCTCACCGAGAACAGGCGCGAATCTGCGGCGCTCGCAAGCTACGTATGCAGCGCCGTAGAGAGTAGTTCCGCCGCCAGGAACAGGGGCATAAGGACCGCCAGGTTCTCCGTCCTTAAAGGCACGCGCATGCCGGCGGTGCTCCTTGAGATGGGATATATTAGCAACAGGGATGAAGAGCGGCGTATGACCGATGACCGTTATTGGGACAGGATGATCGATGCAGTGGCTCAGGGCATCCTGGCATACAGGAGTGAATACGAAAGAACGGAAGGATTCACAAATTAATATGAGCGACAATAGACCTATAGGCGTCTTCGATTCAGGCCTGGGCGGGCTTACCGTAGTCGGCCAGATGCAGTCGATACTGCCGAAAGAGACCATCGTATATTTCGGGGACACGGCAAGGGTGCCGTACGGGACGAAATCAAAAGAGACGGTCACCAAATTTTCAGTAGAGAATGTCGAATTCCTGATGAAGCATGACGTGAAAATGATAGTCGTCGCCTGTAATACCGTATCAAGCTTGAGCCTCGACTTTCTTAAGAGGTGTTTCAGGGTCCCGATAATAGGGGTTATAGAGCCGGGCGCCAAGGGCGCCTTGAGCGCGACAAGGAACAACAAGGTCGGCGTGATAGGCACTGCCGCAACAATATCATCCGGAGCTTATGAGCGGACGATAAGGAAACTAAATACGAGGATATCTTGCTTTAGCCAGAGCTGCGCGCTGTTCGTTCCGCTCGTAGAGGAAGGGTGGCTCGATAAGGGCGTGACGGCTGATGTCGCACAGACGTATCTCGTTCCGCTCAAGAAGAAGGGCGTCGATACGCTGATACTCGGGTGCACGCATTATCCCATCTTAAAAAGGGTCATCGGCAAGGTCATGGGGCCCAAGGTGGTCCTGATAGATTCCGCGAAAGAAGTGGCAAAATGCGCCAGGGAAGTGCTCGATGCGAACGGGCTGCTTAATGATTCAAATGCCAAACCGAGGCACAAGTTCTTCGTCTCGGATGAACCTGAGAAGTTTGCCCGGTCAGGAGAGAAGTTCCTGAAGAAAAATATGGGCATGGTGAAGAGGGCGTAAGGCAAGGAGTTTTGCTCGAATGTATGAAATAAAAGTGAAGAGCAGTTTCAGCGCGGCACATAACCTTAAGAACTATAAGGGCAAGTGCGAGCACCTGCATGGCCACAACTGGGCCGTCGAGGCGGTATTCCGTTACGAAGCCCTCGACAAGGACGGGATGGCTATAGATTTCAGGCTTGCCAAGAAGGTGCTCAAAACCGTTACCGAAAAATTGGACCATTCGTATATGAACGAACTGAAGATCATAAAGCACATCAATCCCACGTCGGAGAACATGGCAAGATTCATCTACGATTCCGTAAAGAAGAAGAATAAGAATATATATCATATTTCCGTATGGGAAAACGAGAACTCCTGCGCCACATACAGTGAGGAGCGAGTTTTACGTTGAAACCTAAGGCGGTCATTCTTCTTTCGGGCGGGCTTGATTCAGCCGTCATGTTATATTACGCCTCAGATAAAGGCTATGATTGCCATTGCCTCGCTTTCGATTATGGCCAGAGGCACAAGAAAGAGACGGATTTCTCAAGGCTGATAGCCCGCAAGGCCGGGGCAAAGTTCACTGTCTTCAAGCTCGACCTTCCATGGAAAGGGTCAAGCCTCCTGGACAGGAAGATGGCGCTGCCCTCCGGCAGGAGCCCGTTAAAGATAAAAGGGGGCGGTATCCCGACGACATATGTGCCGGCCAGAAATACGCTATTTTTAAGCGCGGCGGCATCTTTTGCGGAGGCGATAGGCGCAAGGGCGATATTCATAGGAGCGCATTATGAGGATTCGAGCGGCTATCCGGATTGCCGCAAGGAATACCTCGAAGCTTTTGATAAGGTGATACGGCTCGGCACGAAAGCCGGGACCGAAGGCAGGCTGGCGTTAAAGTATCCGCTTATAAGCCTTAAGAAGAGCGGCATAATAAAATTGGGACAGAAGTTTAAGGCCCCTTTTCGCCTCACATGGTCCTGTTATAATGGCGGCCCCAAGCCGTGCGGAAAGTGCGACTCCTGCGTCTTGAGGGCAAAAGGCTTTAAGGACGCCGGGATAAAAGATCCGGCGACGAGTTAAATGAAAAATAAAGACTTGAAAGCTGACATAGCGGAGATATTCTCGTCCGTTCAGGGTGAGGGCATATTTGTAGGCGCGAAGCAAATTTTCGTCCGGTTCAGCAAGTGTAACATGAACTGCGCTTACTGCGACGAGCCGAGGAGCCGAAAGGCGAAGAGTTATTCGGCCTCCGGCCTCATGACCGAGATAAGAAGGCTGAATAAGAAGTCCGGCCCCCACCACTCCGTATCATTTACCGGAGGCGAGCCGCTCCTTTACGCGGATTTCCTGCGAGATCCGCTCGAGCTGTTAAAAGAAGAGGGTTTGCGTTCATACCTTGAGACGAATGGCACGCTCCCGGAAGAATTGGCTAAGATA
The DNA here is from genome assembly GCA_020057115.1 of Candidatus Omnitrophota bacterium. GTDB lineage: Bacteria > Omnitrophota > Gorgyraeia > 2-01-FULL-45-10 > 2-01-FULL-45-10 > JAGVGJ01. The sequence goes on from JAGVGJ010000039.1 coordinate 85,154, forward strand.
ATAGGGCTCCTTGACATAATAGCAATGGACATCAAACTCCCTTCGTCTACAGGGGAGAGGGAGTTCTGGGTGGAGCATTACGAGTTCCTTAAGATAGCTTCGGCGAAGAAGGTGTTTGCGAAACTCGTCGTGACGGCGAATACGGTAGCGGAAGACATACAGAGATCAGTAGAGCTTATTAAGAGCGTAGATGAATCTATCCCGCTCATACTGCAGCCTGCGACAGCGATCAATCCTCTTGAGAACAGGATAGACAGTCAGACCATAATGTCATTCCTTGATATCTGCTCAAAGAACAGGCTGGATGACGTCAGGGTGATACCGCAGGTACATAAAATACTGGGGATAAAATAGAGTAGGGGCAAGGGTCCTGGGCCCAGGGTCCAAAAGAAACGGTGATACGATGAAGAGTCCGACATACGAAGGGTTGCAGTGCAAAATAAAGAAGTTAAACACGCCGGAGATAGAGGTCTGGGAAAATAATTATCCGGAGCGGGATTATGTGATAGAGATAGATATCCCGGAATTTACCTGCATATGCCCCAAGACGGGATTGCCGGATTTCGCGGATATAAAAATAAGATATATAGCCGATAAGCAGTGTATCGAGCTAAAGTCGCTCAAATACTACACTCTGTTTTACAGGGATGTGGGGATATTCAATGAAAACGTCGTAAATAAGTTCATGGATGACTTTGTGAAGGCTGTGAAGCCGCGCTGGGCCCAGATAACGGGCGTGTTCAACGCAAGAGGCGGGATAAAGACGACGGTTGTGGCTGAATATAAAAGGGGCAAGGGGCCAGGGTCTCCCGCCCATATGGTATCGAGGGGCGGGACAGGCGGGGTCCAGAGATAAAAAGATGCGAAAGATCCATGTTTCAAAAATAAAAGAAACCGTAAAAAAACTTTGCCTCAAGGCGAATTTTGAGCTGAGGAAAGATATCCTTTGCGCTCTCAGAGCAGCCGAGAAAAAAGAGAAAAGCCCGAGAGCCCGCACCATCCTTAAAGAGATAATAGAGAATGCGGAGCTCGCGAAGAAGAAGAGAGTCGCCATATGCCAGGATACAGGTGTAGTATCGGTCTTCTTGGAGATAGGGCGCGATGCGGCGCTTACCGGAGGCAATCTTGAGAAAGCTATAAATTCCGGAGTGGCCGAGGCTTACAAGGAAGGATATCTCCGCAAATCTGTGGTCGGAGATCCTTTCTTAAGAAAAAATACAGGGACGAACACCCCGTCGGTCATCAATATAGATGTCGTCGAAGGCAGCAGGGTCAGGATAGCAGTTTCGCCGAAAGGTTTCGGGAGCGAGAATAAATCCAGGATAAAGATGTTCAACCCGACCGCTCCTATAAAAGAGATAAAGAAGTTCATAATCGATACTGCCGTTGAAGCAGGCCCGTCCGCATGTCCTCCGCTTGTTTTGGGGGTGGGGATCGGCGGGACTTTCGACAAGGCGGCTCACTTGGCGAAGAAGGCCTTGCTCAGGCCGATAAACAAGCCGAACCCTAATAAGCGCATCAAAATATTGGAAAAGGATATCTTGAAAGAGATAAATGCCTCAGGCATGGGGCCGATGGGCCTGGGTGGAAAGACGACGATACTCGGAGTGAACATGCTCGAGTACCCGACCCACATCGCCGGTCTTCCCGTAGCTGTCAATATCAGCTGCCATGCGACAAGGTCGGCCGAGGCTGTCTTATGATAAAGTTAAAGTTGCCTCTTAGTAAAGACGCGATAAAGAGCCTTAAAGCAGGTGATGAGGTTTCATTGAGCGGCACGATATTTACCGCGAGGGATGCCGCTCACCAGCGGCTCTCAGAGCTTATTAAAAAAGGAAAGCGTTTACCGATAGATCTTGCGGCCTCATGCATATATTACGCAGGCCCGACGCCTGCGCGCCCGGGCATGGCGATAGGTTCATGCGGCCCTACTACAAGCTCCAGGATGGATGCATTCACCCCCGCGCTTATCGATCGCGGACTTATGGGCATGATCGGTAAGGGCGGAAGGTCGTCGGATGTCAGGAATGCTATAAAAAAACACGGAGCCGTATATTTTCTTGCGACAGGCGGAGTGGGGGCGCTATTGGCCGCAAAAGTGAAGTCCTCCAAAGTCATCGCTTACGCCGATCTCGGGACTGAAGCGATCCACAGATTAGTGGTAGAGGATTTTCCGGTTATAGTCGGCATAGATCCGAAAGGAAGAGATATATATGACAAGGCAAAACGGAAGAAAGCCTAACGAGTTACGCAAGATAAAGATAGTCAAGGATTTTATAGAATACGCGGAAGGCTCATGCCTCATCGAATTCGGCAATACGAAGGTCATAACTACTGCGTCGGTAGAGAATACAGTCCCACCGTTCTTAAAAGGTAAGGGAGTGGGCTGGGTGACGGCCGAGTATGCCATGATACCCCGCTCTTGCAAGACGAGAGTCCCGCGCGAATCCTCGAAAGGCAAGGCAAGCGGCAGGACGCATGAGATCCAGCGGCTTGTCGGCAGGGCGATGAGATCGGTCGTAGACACTTCAAAGCTGGGCGAGAGGACTATATGGCTCGACTGCGACGTCATCCAGGCCGATGGCGGCACGCGCTGCGCCAGCATCACGGGCAGCTTCATATCTCTTATCCTCGCCCTTGAGAAGATAAGAGGAAGCGGGCTCATCAAAGATATCCCCGTAGGCGACTATGTGGCGGCCGTATCTGTCGGGATGTCTAGCGGCAAGCCGATACTCGACCTTGATTATGAGGAAGATTCATCGGCGGAAGTGGACATGAACATCGTTATGACAGGGTCCGGAAAGTTCATAGAGGTGCAGGGTACCGCCGAAAGGGAGCCTTTTGAAAAGAAGGACCTTGATTCGCTCATAACGCTGGCGAAGAAGGGCGTGGATGAGCTTGTGGCCATACAGAAAAAGGCGTTAAAAGGGATATTTTAATTGGCACGAAAGCTTGTGGTAGCCACAAAGAATCCTAAGAAACTCCGTGAGCTGCAGAGGTACCTTAGGACGGTAAAGGCGAACGTCGTCTCCCTTAATAGTTTTGACAGGCCGCCTGACGTGAGGGAGGACGGCGATACGTTCAAAAAGAATGCCGTCAAGAAAGCCGTCAGGATATCAAAATTCGCCAAAGGTCTGGCGCTTGCGGATGATTCAGGGCTTGTCGTGGACGCCCTTAAAGGCGCCCCAGGAGTAAGAAGCGCGCGTTTCGCCGGCCCGGGCAAGAACGATAAAGATAATTGCCGAAAAGTCCTCGCGCTCCTTGAAGAAGCATCTTCAAGAAAGAGGACGGCGCGTTTCGTCTGCGCGGTCGCGATCGCCGATCATGGCAAAGTCGTAAAAGTAATAGAAGAGGATTGCAGGGGCTTGATAGCGTTCGAGGCGAAGGGAAGGCACGGCTTTGGCTATGACCCGTTATTCCTGATACCTAAATACAACAAGACATTCGGCCAGCTAGGTTTAAAGGTAAAGGATAAGATGAGCCACCGTTCCAAGGCCCTTAAAAAAGCAAGAGTGTTTTTGAAGAAATATCTTTAGCGCATAGCATGGATTTTTGATATAATTTTTGCCCCGGGAAGTAGCGCAGCTGGCTAGCGCACTTGGTTTGGGACCAAGGGGTCGCGAGTTCGAATCTCGCCTTCCCGACCATTTTCGTCCCTGTAGCTCAGTTGGATAGAGCATCTGCCTTCTAAGCAGGTGGCCGCCTGTTCGAATCAGGCCAGGGACGCCATATTTAGGATATGCAAGATATGAAAATCGGAAGACCGCCAATGTTCTTTGTGCTTATAGGCATATCTTGCGCAGTTTTATCGTGTGCCGTATCGGCCAGGGCTACAGCCGCGGGCGCTGGCGGCGAAGAGCCGCGCAGGTCCCTAGTCAAAGCCACAGGGACGGGATATATCTCACGGGACGCCCGAGACCCGAGACAGGCCAAGTTACTCGCCAGGCGGGCCGCGATCATTGACGGATACAGGAAGCTCTCGATCTCCCTCGGGGAGATAACAACATATATGAACGACAATGATGCAGTGGTGGAGAAGAGCGGATTTATAAGAGGAGCAAAAGTGCTGGGCGTCCGCTACCTGGATGGCGGGAAGGTTGAGGCGGATGTGGGCGTGGGCATAGGCATTACGAGCGAAGCTCGGGAGAAGATCTCCGGAGAGGGCCATGCGGTTGTCTATAGCGGGAAGACGCTCGGCTCCAAAGGAAGAGTGATAACTAAAGAGGAATGGGTTGAATTGACAAACAAGAAAGGGGTGTCCGAATGAAGATCTTAAAAACGGCCGCATTGTTCTCGATATGCATCGTTCTTATGATGGGCTCAGGCTATGCCGAATCCACGGGACAAGAGAAGCTTATGGCGAAGAGGGCGGCTACGGTCGACGCCTACAGGAACTTGGCCGAGAAGGTGAATGGCCTGCAGATAAATGCGCAGACTTACGTCAGGGATTTCGTTGCGGCAAGTGACCAGGTGAATACGGCTCTGGACGCATTCTTAAAAGGAGCTCGAGTAACCAACACCAGATATCTTCCGGACGGGACATGCGAGGTGGATGTCGAGATGGGCGTAAAAGAGCTTGTGCGGGAGCTTGAGACGATAAAGAAGCAGACCGGGTTTCTTATTTTCTGGCAGACCGTATATTTCGATAAGATAACGGAATACTATAAGGAGAGCATTGTGAAGGCCACAGGAGCCGGAGTTCCGCCAGAAAAGTATTCTGCCGGCACCGCTCAGGCTGCAGCCGCAGCCCCAGATTGGTCTTCGCGCAAAGAGGTCGCTACCGGTACCGGCGTGCCGCCTAAGGATGCTACGGGCGCAGAGGCGAGGATCATGGCGGAGCGCGCAGCAAAACTCGACGGATTGAGGAACCTGGCCGAAAGGGTATACGGCGTCAAGATAGACTCTTCTACTACGGTAAAAGATTTTGTAACGAAGAATGACCAGATCAAGGCTGAGGTCGACGCGTTCTTAAGAGGCGCAGAGGTCTCAGATACGCGCTATAAGGATGACGGCTCTGTAGAAGTGGATGTTTCGGTGGACCTGAACGGCGTATGGGGCATACTTAAAAATGCCCAATAAGCAGGGAGATAGAACATGATGCGTAAGCTTACAGCGTTTTTACTTGTTTTACTTTTTGCCTCTTCCGTATCTTTTGCCGAATTAGCCGAGAAAGAGATCGTGGCGGAGGGAACAGCCCGCGCAGGCTCGGCTCAGTCGAAAGAGGCCGCGCTGAACCGAGCGCTCCGTAACGCCGTCGAACAGGCGGTCGGCACCATAATAGACTCCGAGACTATGGTGGAGAATTTTCAGCTATTGGATGACAAGATATATTCCGAGACGAAAGGATATGTCAAGAGTTATGAGATACTGTCGGACAATGGCGGGGAGGGGAGCGTCTACACCGTAAAGGTGAAGGCTGTCGTCGCGCTGGGGGCGCTCGGACAGAGCATCAAGGGCCTCGGCATAATACGCGAGAAGATGAATTATCCCAGGGTGATGGTGCTGGTGGGAGATTATGTCGACGGAGTCGAGCAGGCCAGCCATGTGATCGGCACCGAGATCGAAAAGGTCTTTATGGAGAGCAAATTCCCCATCGTCTCCAAGAACCAGATGGAGATGATAAAGGAGCGGGATGCGACGCTGTCTTACGCTGATCCGGCGAAAGCGGCTGCTCTGGGAAGGCGTTACGGCGCCGAGGTCGTCATAGTCGGGCAGGGTTCGTCAAGCCTTATGGATACCAGCACGCCTTACGGCGTGAGCGTATTCGCATATCAGGCGCATGTGGAAGTTAAGGCCGTAAAGACCGACAACGCGCAGATCCTGGCCGTAGATAGCCTGAACCAGACCGCCCGTGCCAACGGTAGGGTGCCGGCAGCGAATAAAGCGCTTGCCGATGCGGCGCAGTCTGTCTCGAAGAACATAATGGCGAAGATAGTGGAGGCATGGAGAAGCGAGGTATATAATGAGACATCGGTCGAGATCATATGCGACAATGCCGATGTTGCAAAGTCCTCGGCCATGAAGAAGGCGCTCGGCGCCATAAACGAAGTCAAAGGAGTGAGCGAGCGGTCACTCGTCGGCAGCACGCTCGAACTGGACGTGAGGTTCTTCGGAACGCCAGACCAGCTTGCGACCATACTTTCGGAACTTAAAGAGCCGGCCGTAAAGATAATATCCAAAACGCCGAGCAGGATAGATATCAGGTTTATAGATTAAAACGGAGGAGGAGTGTATGAATAAGAAGTTTTTTATCATGACATGCGCGCTATGCTGCGTGTTATGCCTGCTGCCTTTAGATTCTTACGCAAGATCGAAAAATGAGCAGGTTGAGGAGATGTCGGCTTTAAAAGGGCCGAAAAAGACGATAGCCGTCATGGAATTCGAGAACAAGGCCGGAGCGGATTCGCAATGGCAGCTGGGCACGGGCATGGCCGAGATGCTTACAACAGCGCTTGTCAATACGGGCAGGTTCATAGTCGTTGAGCGCCAGGCAGTCACGGATGTCCTGAAAGAACAGGATTTCGGAGCGAGCGGCAGGACGACGGAAGTTGGCGCGGCAAAGATAGGCAAGATATTGAATTCGCAGATACTTGTAAGAGGGGCCATAACGGAATTCAGCAATCAAACATCCGGCGGGGATTCCGGCATAGGATATATGGGCGTATCGCTCGGCATGTCCAGCTCGAAAGCCCACGTAGCCGTCAATATACGCATATTCGACTCGGTTACCGGAGAAGTGCTCGACTCGATGCGCTGCGCAGGCACTGCTAAGTCGAGCGGGGCATCCGTCGGTTATTCGGGTATTGTGAATGTCGGCGGCAGCGGGTTCGCCAAGACCCCGCTCGGAAAGGCCACCCAGCAAGCCATAGATGAAGCCGTCGCTTTCATTACGGCTAAGATGAACAATGTCCCCTGGTCAGGGAAGGTAGTTTCCGTAAAAGGGGATATCGTATTCATCAATGCCGGACAGAACTCGAATGTAAATCCCGGGGACGAATTCACCGTTTATAAGAAGGGCGAGGATATGCTGGATCCTGATACCGGCGCCAGCCTGGGGTGTGAGATCAAGAAGGCCGGTCGCATACAGATAACGAGCGTGGAAGAGAAATTCTCAAAGGCTAAAGCCGCAGCAGGATCTGCCGCCTCTTTTGCTACAGGAGATATCATAAAGCTGGATTAACCGGATCTAGCGCAGGAATTCATCAAAGTCGGCCGGTGTCAGTATCTCCGCTCCCGGGATGCAGTCAGACCCGAAGATATTCCCGGCGAGCGGGGTAAGGTCCTCTTTTACGCGCGCTCCCGCAGTCTCCATAGTTACGCGCACCGAACCGTCGGAAAAATATTGCGAACTGGTTTCTCTGGCCCCGCGCACGATCCCCTGGACGGTCGTGCGTATAGTGTCATCCTTCACCGCGAAGTTCTCGACCGTCGTACTGGAGTCTATCACGACCCCGTATATCTTTTCTGCAAGTTTTCTGTAACAATCGGTCACAGCCGCGCGTTTTGTCGTTACGCGCGCAAGGGCGCCGAACTTTTTGCCGTATTCGTCATCCGTCATCTCGACCGGAGGCCCTGAAGACGCCGCGCTCACGACCTCTTTTTCCAATATGGCTTTTGAGAGGATCCCGGAGCCCCTTGCGGTTATTATAGCCTTATCCCACGGCGAGATCTCGCGCTCCTCGCACTCTTTTATCAGGACATACTTATTTGCCTCATCCTTGCTCCGCAGGTCTACGGAGCTCTCCAGGACACGGACCGCCGTAACAGGCCTGTCTTTTAAGACGAGCACCTCGTATTTCGTTCCGCGGGCGCCGGTCGTGCCTTGAGGCGTTTTGACGGTGAAGTCGGACTTTCCGGCTAATGACTTCAATTTTATCAGCAGGTCTCCATGGGACATCGACAGCTCGATCAGCTTGACCATGGACGCGAACGTCACCTCGGAGTTCTCGTTTATCTTTACGCTCGATGCGCCGAAACTTATTTCGCACGAGCCGCCGCCCTGGGTCCTTACTATATCATTGGCCCGGATCGTACAAGGGATCGTCATATCCTGCCAGGAGTTCTTCTCGGCGCTGAATATAGCAACAGGCCCTTGGGCCTTCACCGCTGTGAGGACATAAGTTTCCTGGTCCGTATCCGAGGCAGATACGCGCAAAACAGCCGCCGCCAGGAATAGGGACGCCAGAAGCAGTATCTTACTAATACGCATATACATATGCATCATCCTGGTATCTGTAGTTCCCCAGACATTGATTAGCCCACCCGGATACCTGTACTGGCGTCAGCGGCCGCCAGAACCCGAATCCCAGGCCGAAGCCGGTGCCGTAGAAGCGCGAATAGCCAGGGTAGTCGTAGTAATTCCTGAAGGCTGTGTAATACTGCTGGTCCTTTTTATCCTTCTTCTCGATCGCGGCGAGGTATTCGCGTTTACTCTTTATGTCGCTATCGGCCGACGCGAGCATGGCCTTCTGGGTTTCCACGCTTACCTTATCGGGGCCGGCAATGCTTTCGCCGTATGGCGTCCAGCCGGGAGGCGGGGGAGCGGTTGGCTTTCCTGAGCCGCCGAACTTCTTGGCCATATCCACGCACTCTTTATTTATGTCCGGGAACCCAAGTTCTTTAGCGGTCTCACCCAGGGTCAACGCGGCCATTTCACTGCTCGTGCCCTTAACTAGCTCCTTCGCCGATGTTAGCGCTTTTTTAGCAGCCTGCTTCTCGCCAATATTTGAGTATATCTTGGCTATCTCTATAAGACCGCGCCAATCCTTAGCGGCTAATGTCAGGGGCAGTGCTTTTGCAAGAGAAGAAGACGCATTCTTCTTAGGACCCAGCTTCTCAGGAAGGACCATGTAACCATATGCTACCGAGACAAGTCCCCTCCAGTCCTTCTGCGAACTTGCCAGGGCGCGAGCCTCGTTAAAAGGACCTGCGGCATCCTCAGGTCTTCCCAGGGCTGAAAATGCATTCCCGGCGTCCACGAATCCTTTCCAGCTTGAGCATTTTTTGGCATATTCGAGGCTCTTCGTAAAGTTGCCCAGAGCCCCGTCAATATCGTTTTTGCTGGCGGCGAGATATCCGCGGCCCAGCTCATTTTCCATCTTGTCGGAATCGGTATCTTTGGCGATAGCAGGTTGAACAAATAGGAATATTACGGCAAGGATAATGATGAAATTTTTTGGCATAGTGCCCTCCCTTTTTAATATAAATGACATAGATAAAGGCGTTTGTCAACGATTTATTGTAGCAGCATAAACCTGATATTTGAATAATTTACATTATTAAAGGTTAAGGAAAAAAAAGGAAGATAAATTTTTATTGACTTAACTATCACTTGTGATATAATTGATTATCAAATTACAAAAATATAGAAGAGGCTATCCTTAAGAATGCGAAACACTATTTGGTTCAAAACAATCTGCATGCTTTTGGCGGCGGCGTTTTTGTCTTTAGATGTCGCCTGGGCATACCCGCCTGACCGGATGGAGCCTTCCAGGCATAACCTTGCGCCAGAGTCGATATTCGGCGAGAGAGTGATGACTGATGGCACCAGGGCGCGCAAGGCCGATCTGCTCAAAGAGGAGGAATTAGCCGGATGCGTGATGAGCGTAGCCGTCCTCTTGTTCCGCGACCGCACGCCCGTAACTCGCCTGGAAACTACGCTTAGCCCCGAGTTTAAGAAGTCCATTGACGGCATAGACCTTTCGAAAGTCACTGCAGCTACCATAAAAGACAATAAGCTTGATCTCATCCCTCTGGAAGATGACAGGCTGATACCCAAAGACCAGATAGCGGGCATCCCCTACAAGAAAGACGGTAAATATTATTATATTCAAATAACGCCAAAAGGCAGCCCTGTCGCAGGGCGGCTTATCGGAAAGGCGTGGCCTATATCAGATATGTATGAGATAAGCGTATATGCCCCTGACGCATTGGTCACTATGCCTGTCAGGAGCACTGACGCCGGTATTGTGGAAACCGCAGAAGAGGTCGCGAGATCTCCGGAAGCTGTTATTCCGCCATCCATGGCTCCTCCGAGCGCGCCTACCGTTAAGATGCCGGAAGCCTCCAGAAATCCGCCAGGCACTACATCATACTCGTTCACTTTCCCGGCCGCGCTGGCATTCTTGGTCCCGATCTTTGAAACAGCCAAAAATTTTATAGCGGAGCATCCTTTCATTTCGGCTGGGGCCGGAATTGCCGCAGGAGCTGTTGTAGGGATGCTCGCATATCGTAAATTTTTGCGCATGAAAAGATTCGCCGCCGGATCCTTCAGTAATGAAAAAGAGGCCGCTCTTACGCAGATATTTGATGACCTCGCGGATGTGGAAGATAAGACAAACAATGTAACAGGAGACAAAAAGAGAGTAGAGGCAAAAGAAAAAACAGCCGTTGTCATCGGAGCCGGGAGGATAGGACGCGGCCTGATAGGCAAGCTCCTCAATGATTCCGGTTACAAAATAACATTTGTCAACAGGAGCTCCGGAATAGTCGATGCTTTAAATAGAGACGGCGGTTATAACCTTCAGATAGTGGGAAATGACGGGAGCGTGATATCCAGGCGCATAGGCAACGTGATCGCCATAGCAAAGTCAGATACAAACGGCGTAACCAATGCTATCTATGATACAGATACGGTGTTCCTCGCCGTATTCGACCAGGATTTTGATGACGTCTCTTCCGTGATAGCTAAAGGAATAGAGAATAGGCTGGCGGGAGGCGTGAGGCGGCCTATCAACGTCATAGTCGTCTCGAACAGGTTCTCCGCGAAACACGTTGTAAGGGATGCCATATTGCGTCATGTCTCGCCCATGATGAGGACCGATGCGGACGCGCTCCTGGGGGTCGTTGATACGGCGACATTCGATATAATACCCGGGATCCCGGACTTATTGGCCGAAAAAGACCCGAGCCTGATACAAGTATACAGCGACATGCATCTGTTTGCGGATAATAGCGGATTCAGGGGAGAGCTTTTAAGGTTAAAAGGCATCGATATGACCGATAATATCAAGGATATAAAACTCAGGAAGCTATTCGTATATAACGGCGCGCACGCGATATGCGCGTACCTCGGGTATCTTAAGAGGTACGAATATATACAGGAGGCGATAAATGATCCGGCCATAAGAGGCGTTGTGGGAGCCGCTTTCGAAGAGATGAGGGGCCTTTTGGGAGAGTGGCCTGATTATGATGAGTTTACCAGGTTTGTTATCGCAAGACTTGCCGATAAAAGGTTCAATGACAAACTCGAGAGAGTCGCAAAGGACCCTATAAGAAAACTGTCAAGTTACGACCGTCTCGTAAGCCCGGCTCTATTGGCCATTAAAAATAACAAAACCCCGCACGCTTATGCCATGGGCATAGCCGCGGCGCTTCTCTATGATGACCCGGCAGACGAAGAGGCCGTAAAGATGCAGGCAAGACTCGCTGAAGAAGGCGGCATTGGCAAGGTCATAAGCGAGATATGCGGTCTCCGGTCGCAATATAAAGATGAGTTTGTTCTCATCGATCTCATCAGAACGAAGATCGCCATAGCCCGCAGAGAGAAGGCAAAGGCAGAGCTTGCAAAATCTATGAAGGCCGGAATATTTGATGAAGATAATTATGACAAGGTGGTGCACGTCTTGGGCAAGGTGCCTAAAAATGTCAAGCTTGTAGTATGGGACTTTGACAATGTCATAGGCAATACGCAGAAGCTCTATGCCGAGGCGACAGCCATAGTCTATTGGAAGATAAGAAAAGGCATCAAAGAAGCGGACGCTATTCCCGAAGATAATGATCCTGTATATCGGAAAGGAAAAGACCTCTATAACCAATTTTTGGCCGAAGGCCCGGCTACTTTCCGCACCATACAGAAAGCTATCGAAGAGGTGAAGTCGGAAAAGGAGCTTGCGTCCGGCCTGCTTCCCGAAGCTGAATATTACAAACAGTTCGAGGCGATAAGAGAGGCCATGTTCAGCGTGCTCGACCCATCAGACTTTTTTAATCCCAGGATGAGAGAGCTATTGTGTATCGTAAGGGCGCTCAATCCAGACGTAGAATTTTGCGTGAATACGGCTCTTGAAAAGAGTTTCTTTGAGCGGCAGTTCATGAGGCCCGGATTCAGGGGTTACTTCACTTCCGCCAAAGCGCTCAGCGTAGAGCAGAGGAATGCCGGGAATATAGAGGAGGCGAAAGCGCGTAATCTGATGGTGCTGCTCCAGGAGAAAGGCGTCAAGCCCGAAGAGACCGTAGTCATAGATGATTCGAGCAGGTTCATGAATACGGTGAGGATGAGAGCTCCTGATATATTCAGGATAGGGGTCGCCACAGATATCAGGTTCGGCAAGAACCTTATCGATAAGGAAGTCAACGTAGTATTCATGAACATGAAGCCTACGCCGGAAAAATTGATGATGCTTGGCCTTAACAAGAAGCTCCTCGAGAGCAATCAGGACGGCTCAAGCGTAATAAAGAGCGTAGCCCCCGATGTCTATATGATCAGGTCTGAACCCAAGGTCCAGCACGATCCCGGCGCCATAGATTGGGATATAGAGACCGCGTTCAGCAAGAAGCACGGGATGCAGCCTGTGAGGAGCGAAACGGCGAGAAAGGTCATGGAGCAGTCGTTCGAAGCGCTCGTCAGAAAAGGCAGCATAAAACCAAATGTCATAGTGAACATAAAAGATTTCAGCCCTAATGCGGTCGCTGTCTACATGAGTAAATTGAAGGAGGTCTCGGAATATTATAACGGGAATGTCACTTTCGTGCTGGTAGTGGAAAACAACATAGAGCGCTTCCGGAACGACATGCCGAGCATGTTCAGCGCGGTGGCTAAAGCGCAGGCTGCTATAAGAGAGGCCGCAAAAGCGAAGAATGCGGATAGCGAGCATTTCGGGACCGAATACACGATGATGATAGCGGACGGCGGCCGGAAGATGAGGAACATGCCTCTCACGCTGGCGTATCTGTACGAAGGCCTTATGCCGTACGAGAAGGACAGGATAAGGCTCCAGGAGGTATTCGTAAGGACCGGGGCGCTTCTCATGCAGATGCCGAAGTGCGGCGTGGACGACATGGCGGTCGTCGGCTCCGACAGCGTATTCAACTCGGAGAAGATGGTGACAGCGGAGGGAGGGCCGCTGGCTTCTCTTAGGCAAAGAGCCCTGGTGGTCCCGGTGGTCCAGTATGATGCCAAAGAAGATATGTCGACAAAGATAGTCCGCGCTGCAGACGCCCAAGACAAGACGCAATATGTCCTTGTCAAGCCAGGAAAAGAGCTCTTGGATAAATACAGGCTCAAATATAAAGATAGCAGCTATTCGGGCCTCCACTTCCTTGCCATATGGAAGAAGTCCTTCCTCTCAGATTTTCTTCAGGTCATGCAGGGCGAGAAGATGGATAACGGAGATACGTTCTTAGAGCTCCCGTGCGACATGTTCATGCTCTTCTTCCAGAGCGTATTGATGCCGGAGGATGAGTGGGCAGCTTTAAGGCCAAGCGGGATATCGGAAAGGGACTGGAAGAAGGCAAGAGAACTTTCGACAAGATGCTTCGGCCAGGACCTGGCCCAGGTCAGGTTCGTGAAGATGGAGGCGGAAGAAGCCTTTACCGACGAGGGCATCCTTGAGACTTCACTGCCCAGATTCAGCCACCTTATAACGGATGACAGGAATGTCGTGAAGAAGAGCCCTGATGTGGATTTTGCCAATGCCACGGCCGCCAGCCTTGATCACGTGATCGTAAAAGGCAGCGGCAAAATAGTATTCGGCAAGAACGTGAAATTGTCGAAGGTCATCATAGAACTTAACGGCGAGGAGCTCAACATACCGGACAACTGGACGATCGTTAACTCATATTTGAGCGGCGATTGCAAATTTAAAGAGTGCAACTCCTGTGTAGAAAGAGATGCTGCCAAGGCGCCGCGTCCGGGATACATCTTGAACGGGGTCTTTGTCAAAGATGGCAAGCTTAAGCCTTTGGCCGGCATGACATTCGAAGATGATACGGCATCAACGGTCCTTTACACTATACACGGCGAGCAGATAGTCGTGACCGTATCGATAGATGCATCCAAAGCTGAACTCGACAAGATGAGGTTCACCAAGCGCAATCGCAGTCTTATGGGCCTTCAGGTAGATGCAGATATACAGGCCAATATAAGGGCTAAAGATGCGATAGAAAAAGCCGTAAGAGAAGAGATACTGTCGATGCCAAAGATATTTCCTCTGTCGAAGGATGCCGTTAGGAAAAGGGTCTCCATAGGAACGAAGAAGTTCGATAAGCCGGTCGAGTATGCGGAAATAATAAAGACCCTGGAGGATCGCATCAAAAGAGACAGCAAGGGTGAAGATCAATACTGGGTCACTATCGAAGGCATACAGGGCGCAGGCAAGACATATATGATCAATGAGCTTAAGAGAGTGCTGGAGGCGCGCGGTAAGAACGTGGTAGTGATAGAAGAGGACTGGTATCACAGATCGCGTATGGAGCGAGACCACGAGATGGATTCTCTTGATAAGCCCGAGAAAAAAACAAGGATATATCACGCTGAGAACTGGCACAAGTGGGGCAGATTAAGAGACGACATTAAAGATGTAAAGGATGCAGCTATGTCCGGCAATGAAGTCACATTGACCCTGAAAGATCTGTATAATAGGGATGATGAAGGCCAGCTGACCAGGGTTGAGAAATTGGCCATAAAACCCGGTACCATATTCATATACTCCGGATTCTACGTATCCGACAAGGGGAAGGTTGATATAGATTCCGATCTTTCGATCTATATAGGCATAAATCAGGAAGATTCGCTTATAGTTAAACGCGAAAGAGACAAATGGAGGCCCCGCGGTGAAGTGTGGCAGCTTGACGATGTGATATATAGACCGGCTTTCGAGCAATATATAAGCACATATGATCCGGCAGCCTCCTCCGACATAGTGATCAGATTCGATAATATAGATAACCGCAAGAAGGCGAGCTTTGTAATGCCTCTTACGAAAGCCGAATATAAAGATTATTATGATAATGAAAAGAAAGAGGCGGCCAAGAGAGAGCGCGAGATACAGAAGCAGGCGAGATCTCAAATAACCGAAAAACTTAAAGATATGATGAGATCCTCCAATAATACCAAGGCCATGTTTGAGGAAGCGGCCAACAGGGTGGTGAGTCTATTGCGCAGCGAAAGCATGCTAAAGGGCCCCTCATCCGACCATGAGATCAAAAGACAGATGACTGCGGCCGAGATCAGGGAGAGGGCGGAGAAGATCATAGTAGCGGCCAAGGCGGCAGATAGATCCAGGCTGCCGCCTGATTTCGGTGAATATGTCGCTCTTCTGAAAGATAATCTGGAGCGCCTTGAGCCAGATGCCATAACGGCAAGCCTCATAGTGAAGGCCAGGAGGGCGTCAAGGGAAGGCAAGAAGCTTATAATCGGCATCGAGACGGACTGGATACCGGGGATCAATGATAAATCAAGCCTCCAGCATAATACCGTAAGCCCGCTCATAAAGGCCGTAGAGGCGGTGGCAGCGACATTACGCTCTCTTAATCTTGAGGATGTCGTAGAGGTTGTGCATTCAGACGCAAAGAACCTGGCGGGAGAGATCATGAAGAGGGCTGGCAATGATACGTCAAACCTTTCGAACGTGGTGATCCTCGCCTCAAGCAATACGGTGGATTCCCCGGGATTTGAGATATTAAAGAGCACCCCGCTGGAGGAGAGGGCTTTCATAGCCGCGGTAGATACGACCGAGCTCGAAAAATGGTATAAAGAGAATGAATATTCGACCAAACAGCCGGATGTCAAGATAGTTGAGATGCTATCGATAGCCCTGGAGTTATCTGTCGGGAATATTGAATTCTCAAAATTACCGATAGTCCTCGGTTATGATGCCGGTAAGAGGTTAGTTATATTCCTGCCCAGGGCCGTTTCCAAGGACATAGAAGAGCTTAAGAAGATCTATGATCTGCAGATAGGCGCTTTGAGAAGGATGGCATAAGTCCGTTAATTACCCCGCCAAAAAATAGTTGACAAAAATATATCAGGTTGTATAATACGACCTAACGCATAAGACTGTGATGTCTTCTAGTATAGTTATGCTAGAAGACATTTTATTTTTACTATACGGGCCTCTTTGATTAGAAGGCATATTATAGAGGCCCTGTTTTTTTAACAGATAAGGAGCGAAAGGCCATGGTTTACGGACTCACATTGTTCGAGCAGGTCGCCATATGGAGCGTCTTGGGAATAGCGCTGCTAGGTCTTCTTTACGCCCTATTCCTGCGCAAGCAGATACTTGCGGAAGATAAGGGGACTGCCAAGATGCAGGAGGTTTGGAATGCCATCCGCGAAGGCGCAGACGCCTACCTTAAGAAACAGCTAGTCTCCATCCTTCCCTTGATAGGCATACTCACATTTGCTCTATTCTTCTCAGTTTATATAGTTCCGCCTTCCCAGGAGGCCATGCAGAGGTTCGCCGGCCACTCCACAGACCAGGTGCGCCTTATTATAGGTATAGGAAGAGCCATTGCATTCATCATGGGCGCCATATTCTCACTGCTGGTCGGCCAGCTTGGCATGAGGATGGCTGTCCAGGCCAATGTCCGCGTTGCTTCAGCATCAAAAAGGTCTTTTGGGGATGCGCTGCGCATAGCCTACCGCGCGGGTACGATCACAGGCATGTTGACTGACGGCCTGGGACTCTTCGGCGGCACCATCATATTCATAATATTCGGCATAGCTGCTCCTGATGCCCTTCTCGGTTTCGGTTTCGGCGGAACACTCTTAGCGCTCTTCATGAGGGTGGGCGGCGGTATCTTCACAAAGGCAGCTGACGTAGGCGCTGACCTCGTGGGTAAGGTCGAGGCAGGCATACCCGAAGATGATCCGCGTAACCCGGCGGTTATAGCGGACCTTGTCGGTGACAATGTCGGCGACTGCGCAGGTATGGCAGCTGACATATTCGAATCATACGAAGTCACGATCGTTTCCGCCTTGATACTGGGGCTTGCGCTATACCACATCACCCATAGGCTGGAGTGGATAGTCTATCCGCTACTTGTCCGCGGCATAGGCGTCATCTGCTCTATTATAGGTACTTATGCGGTCAGGAGCAGCCCTTCCAAGAGCGGCAATGCCATGGTCGCCATCTTTAAAGGCTTCCTGACATCGGCGGTTATTTCGATAGCTATGTTCGGCGTGCTTGCATTCTTCTATATGAAGAACACGCCGGGCGGATGGTGGAGACCGTTCCTTGCCACTACTGTCGGCGTATTATTGGCCATCATGATAGACCGCCTTACCGAATATTTCACCGGCACGCACGGAAGGCCTGTCCGTGAGATAAGAAAGTCCACCAATACAGGCGCTGCTACGACGATACTTTCAGGTCTTGCGGTGGGCCTCGAGTCTTCCGTATGGTCCATACTTGTTATTGCCGGCACGATATTCTCTTCGATATTGATATTTGGGACTATGTCAGGGGTGAGCGGCGTAGACAGGGTTGCATACATCCTTTACGGCGTTGCGATGACCGGTATCGGCATGTTGACGCTGACAGGCAACAACGTCGCGATGGACTCATTCGGTCCCATAGCCGATAATGCTAACGGCATAGGCGAGATGGCATGGCACGGCCAGACTGACAAAGATACTAAGGATGCCCGCCAGATCATGGCTGACCTGGACGGCGTAGGCAATACCACGAAGGCCATTACAAAGGGGGTCGCCATAGGCTCGGCCGTTATAGCTGCAGTTTCGCTATTTGGCGCATATATGGTCGATGTCTCAAAAGTCCAGGCGGCTATGGGCGTTGCGGCGGCCGACCAGCTTAGTGCTGTCGGTATCCGCGTATCAGTTCCTCAAGTTTTCGTCGGCATGCTTATCGGCGGGGCGCTTCCGTGGTTATTCTCCTCTTTCTGCATACAGGCTGTCAGCCGCGCTGCTTCATTAATAGTGGAAGAGGTCCGCCGCCAGTTCAAGATGGGCGTCCTGGAGGGCAAAGTGAAGCCTGATTATAAACAGGCCGTTGCTATTTCCACTACCGCCGCCCAGAAAGAGCTTATAAGCCTTGCGGCGATGAGCGTCATTGCTCCGATACTCGTAGGGCTCGTTCTTCAGGTAGAGGCGCTAGGCGGATTCCTTGCAGGCATAATCCTTTCAGGCCAGCTCTTAGCGGTATTCATGTCAAATGCGGGCGGCGCGTGGGATAATGCGAAAAAGACGATCGAGGATGAACCTCGCGATACAGCCAAAAATACAGGCAAGGGTTCGGAGCGCCATAAGGCAAGCGTTGTCGGTGATACCGTTGGAGATCCGCTAAAGGATACAGCGGGCCCGGCATTGAATCCAATGATCAAGGTTGTAAACCTTGTATCGGTCATCATAGCTCCGATAGTCGTTCAGTATAACAAACTAGGTCTAGGCGGATGGCTCGTAGTCGCAGGGCTTTCGGCTGCGATGGTGTGGGCTATAATGCATTCCAAGAAGCCGACGCCTGAATTAGCGCCGGTAAAGTAGAGAGATATTTACCACGCTGTCATTGCGAGGAGCGAACGAAGTGAGCGACGAAGCAATCTATCAACTATCATGAAGAATATGATCCTTTTGTCAGCCATATTCGTTCCGGTAATAGGTTCATTTATATTGCCTGTTATCGGAAAGATCTCTGAGCGCGCGAGAAATGGTCTCGCGCTCTGTTTTGTCCTCGTATCTTTAGTCGGATCATCACTCCTGATACCGTCTGTCCTGGCAGGCAATGCCGTTACATTCTCAAGAGCCCTGCCGGTAGGGTTCAATATGGTATTTACCGCAGACTCGCTTGCGGTATTCATGGCTATCTGTTCTTCTTTAGTGGGCGCCGTCATAGTACTGTTCTCGTTCGGTTATATAAGCCATTATGAGAACAGGAACGAATATTACCTTATGGTCGTGCTGTTCCTGGGCGCCATGATGGGGATCATATTTTCGGCCAACCTTATATGCATGTTCCTCTTCTGGGAGATAACGGCGATAGCGAGCTGGAGGCTGATAGGTTTCTTCAGGGGCAAGAACGACGTCTTGAAGGCGGACAAAGCGTTCCTTGTGACAGTATTCGGAGCGCTCGTCATGCTGCTGGGTTTTGTGCTCATCGCTCAACAGGCGGGATCGTTCGACCTCTCGGTTATAAAAGAGACATTTAAGGCAAGCCCCGTACCCGATATAGCGGTCCTGCTGATACTTATCGGCATACTCACGAAATCAGCCACATTGCCTTTCCACACATGGCTTCCGGACGCCGGCGTGGCGCCATCGCCTGTCACCGCACTCCTGCACGCCGCAGTCTTAGTCAAGATAGGCGTCTATGTATTCGCAAGGTTATTCATAGTGACATTCACCTTTAGCCAGATGTGGCATGTGATAGTGCCGTGGATCGCCGCCTCCAGCGCTCTCGTATCGGCAGGCGCAGCGCTCATCGACACCGACTTAAAGAGGATCATAGCTTATTCTACGGTGAGCCAGATAGCTTTTATATTCCTTGGCCTTGCGATAGGCGGGCCGCTCGGGGTCGCGGGAGCGATGCTCTACATATTGATGCATGGTATCGCCAAGGGCGGGCTATTCCTTTGCGCCGGCATAATCGAGCAGAACACGCACACGAAAGATATCACGAAGATGGGGGGGCTTGTCGCGACGATGCCTGTCACGGCAGTGGCTTTCTTGTTCTGCGCCTTCTCAGTCATGGGCATCCCGCCGTTCGGAGGATTCTTCTCAAAGTATATGGTCATGTCGAGCGTTTTCACAAGCGGGCAAATGGCCCTGGCGTTGACATTTTTAGTCGGAGCGTTCCTGACGATACTCTACATGTTCAGGTTGTTTAATATGATATTTATGGGCGACGCTCAAGGCGCTCCTGCAAAAGAGGGGAGCCGGGTCATGGTCGTGTCTGTCGCGATACTCGGCGCCTTATCATTGCTTGGCGGATTATATATAATCTATCCTTCAAATTATGTGCAGATAGCCGTAAAACAGATGCTCGGGATGTAAGATGAGACCAGAGATATTATTATTACCTATATTGATACCGTTCGCCTCAGGGGTGCTGGCGTTATTCACCTCCCGTAAGTACCGCGGCATGGTTGCCCTTATAGCCGCAGCCATGAATCTGGCGCTAGCCTGTTTCCTGTTCAAGGCCAACGTCATATTTACAGCTCCCTGGGCGGGTTTTGGTTTCGAGTTCATCTTAAGGGCATACCAGTTCTCAGGTTTTATAATCGGCGCCGCGGCATGTTTCGCGATACTCATTACCTTATACTGCACCGTATTCCTGAAGGAGAAGGCGTTCTCCAACCAGTTTTACGCGTACCTTTTGATATCCATAGCCATGCTGAACGGGGCTGTCCTGGCGGACAACCTGGTGGCCATGCTCTTCTTCTGGGAAGGCATGCTCCTGACGCTCTTCGGCCTCATCGCCATAGGAAGGCCCGGCGCATTCAAGACCGCTACGAAAGCCTTCGTGATCGTCGGCATATGCGACCTCTGCATGATGGCAGGGATAGCCCTCTCAGGCCATCTCGCCGGCACGCTCACGATCTCCAAAATAAGCCTTGATATAACCGGGCTCGGAGGGCTGGCGTTCATCCTCCTCATGATAGGCGCGATATCCAAGGCAGGCTCGATGCCATTCCACAGCTGGATACCGGATGCCGCGCTCGACGCGCCGCTTCCGTTCATGGCCATATTCCCGGGAGCTTTGGAAAAACTTATAGGGATATATTTCCTGACGAGGATATCGCTCGACATGTTTAAACTCGACCCTCATTCGTGGGTAAGCATGGTGATGATGATAGTCGGCTCCCTCACAATAGTGCTTGCCGTATCGATGGCGCTCATCCAGAAAGATTACAAGAGACTCCTCTCTTATCACGCCATAAGCCAGGTAGGATATATGATACTGGGCATAGGCACTCTCGTGCCGGCCGGCATAATCGGCGGGCTATTCCACATGCTCAATAATGCCATATACAAATCCTGCCTGTTCCTGACCGGCGGAGCGGTGGAGAAAGAGACGGGCACTACAGACCTTAAGAAGTTGGGGGGCTTGTGGAAGAAGATGCCGGTCACGTTCGCGTGTTTTGCTGTCGCGGCAGTTTCAATATCCGGCGTTCCGCCTTTCAACGGTTTCTTCTCGAAAGAGCTCGTCTACGACGGCGCTTTAGAGAGGGGAATGATATTCTATATTGCGGCGCTTTTAGGATCATTCCTTACGGCGGCGTCATTCTTAAAGCTCGGGCATGCGGCATACCTGGGAAAGATATCTAAAGAGAATGAACGAGCGAAAGAGGCGCCCATTCAGATGCTTCTTCCCATGATAGTGATCGCGTCTTTTTGCATCATCTTCGGCCTCTGGAATACGCTGCCCATACAGAAGCTGATACAGCCGATACTCGGCGAGAGGCTGGAGGGGCATAATTACGGAGGCTTCCCGACCAATATGATGCTTGTGATAGCGACGGTGGCAGTGCTATTGGCGGCGCTCATAAACCATATCTTCGGCGTGAAAAAGTCGGGCTCAGGCCTGGGCGCAGTTGACCACATACATCATGCGCCCGTACTTTCCGGCATATACGATAAAGCAGAGAAGAGGCTCTTCGATCCTTATGCAATAGGCCTCAAGATAGTTGACGTAGTGTCGAAGATAGCCTGGTCGGTCGACAGGGGGATAGACTGGGTCTATAACGTATTTTTTGTGGATGCGGCGTTTGCCGTATCAAATGGCATAAGGAGCCTGCACAACGGAAGCTACGCCGCGTATCTTGCGTGGTCGCTTGCGGGCGCGGGTCTAGTGATAATATTTTTGATGAGATAGGAGACAATAAGTGCCGGCATTGTTTTTCTTAATACCGCTTATCGGAGTGATAACGCTGAACCTGCCGTTCAGAAAGCTGATGAAGAAGACGGCGTTCTGGTTTGCCGCGGTTCTTTTTATCTTTCAAATAGTCCTCGTCTCATCTCATCGCACAAGTTTCTGGGGGACGGGGCTAGTCCAGGGTTCCTTCTTTAACGTCAATTTTTACGTCGATCATCTAACCCTCATAATGCTTTTCTCTATCAGCATAGTTTCTCTTGCCAGCCTCCTTGTGGCCCGCGCCATGATATCCGACGAGAATAAGAGGTTTAATTTTATAAACTTGCTGATAACCGCCGCCATCGGCATGAACGGCATCGTGATGGTGAAGGACATATTCTCATTGTACGTTTTCCTCGAAGTCGCGGCCGTATCGGCGTTCATCATGATAACCATAAATAAAGACAAGCCGGCCCTTGAAGGGGCGTTCAAATATATATTGCTCTCGGCGATAGCGACGATAATGATGCTCTCGTCGATAGGCTTATTGCTATTGATCGCAGGCGACACTTCTTTTGGCGCGATAAGCGCGGCCATATCCTCTTCTCCACAGAGCATGCTGGTCAAGCTTGCCATGGCGATATTCCTGTGCGGGCTGTTCATAAAGGGCGGCCTCATCCCGTTCCACGGCTGGCTTCCGGACGCATACTCCGCGGCCGCAGCGCCGGCGTCAGTGCTCCTGGCAGGCATAGTTACCAAGGTATCAGGCATATATACCCTTATAAGGATAGTGACGTCACTATTCGGCTTTACCCCGGCCGTTTCAAAAGTACTCCTTCTTATCGGAGCCGCCTCAATAGTCATCGGCGCTTTTGCGGCGTTAGGGCAAAAAGATCTTAAAAGGATGCTGGCCTATTCAAGCATAAGCCAGGTGGGATACATAATAATAGGTTTTGGCACGGGCTCAGTGCTTGGCGTAACCGGAGCGGTCTTCCATCTGTTTAACCATGCCATATTTAAATCTCTTCTCTTCGTAAATGCAGCCGCGGTTGAGAAAGAGGCTGGAACGGTAGATATGGATAGATTGGGAGGATTATCCCAGACGATGCCTATAACGGGGACGACATCCGCGATAGCGTTTCTGTCGACATCAGGCATACCGCCTCTTGCCGGGTTCTGGTCAAAGGTCATAATAATAATCGCGCTCTGGCAGGCGGGATATATAGCTTATGCGGCAGTTGCGGTCCTGACGAGCGTCCTGACCGCGGCATATCTTATTACGATGCAGAGGAAGGCATTCTTTGGCAATATCGCCCCAGGCTTGGAAAGGACTAAAGAGGCTCCTCTGGCCATATGCGTCGCTTCGATAATACTTGCGGCAGTTACGGTAGGCGTCGGCGTATTCTTCCCGTTCGTCTTTAATAATTTTATTATGCCTGTAAAAGAAATATTGATAAAATGACCATCGATCTTATATTGCTCGTAATGATGACGATCGCGGCCCTCTGGGCCGTAATGGCGCGCAGCCTGTTAAAAGCGGCCATCGCGCTTGCTGTCACAAGCGCCGTAGTCACGATAATCATGTTCCGCCTCGCCTCGCCGCTTGCGGCAGTATTCGAGCTCTCCGTCTGCACGGGCCTCATAACGGCGATATTTGTCAGCGCCATAAGCCTGACCAGGCCGCTTACCCACGCGCAGACGATAGCGATGTCAAAGAATAAGTTCAGGAGGTATTGGTATCTCCCGGTCATCATGGTCATCGCGGCCGCGGCGCTATTTCTCCTTAAGATCAAGGTCGATGTGCCGCTTCCTCAAGTTCTGGCTATCGACGATGTCCGCAATATCATGTGGAACTTAAGGCAGCTCGACATGTACGGCCAGATAGTGCTCATCCTTGCGGGTTCGTTCGGCATAGTGATACTTTTTAGAGAGAGCGACAAAGATGGAAGCTAATAACATACAATTATTCTCGATATTCGGCATATTTATCGTGATGCTCTTCATCGCGGGCCTTTACTGCATATTGATGACGCGTAACATGATGAGGGCGCTTATAGGCCTTGAGATATTGACCAAGGCTGTCACCGTCCTTCTTATATTGGCAGGATATGTGACCGGCAACATGGCCTTCGCCCAATCGATAGTAATAACGCTCATCATCATAGAAGTCGTGGTCATCGCCATAACGGCAGGCGTGATATTAAGCATATACAGGCATACCAATTCATTGGACAGAAGCACTATCAGGGACTTAAAAGGTTAATATATGAATAATATGCTGCTTTCACCACCTATAGCTTTTTCGATACTTCTTGTTGTCATGCTCGTGATCTCAGGGCTATTGTCAAAGCTTTCTTATAAGAGGAAGGACTCCCCGGGCGCGGTAGGGGAGTCATATGCCTGCGGCGAAGATAATTACAGCACATTCGTCCAGCCGGACTATACGCAGTTCTTCCCATTCGCATTTTTCTTTACCATACTTCACGTTGTGGCGCTTATCATAGCGACCGTGCCGAAACAGACGATCCAGGCTTTTGCCATAGCCGTGGTCTATATAATCGGCGCCGTTATAGGGTTATTTATACTTTTCAGGAAGGATTAAAGATGGGCCTGGTTCGAAAGATAGTGACATGGGCAAGGATAAAGTCGCCGTGGATCATCCACTTTAATACAGGCGCGTGCAATGCCTGCGACATAGAGATAGTTGCCGCGCTTACTCCGCGTTATGATCTGGAGAGGTTCGGCATCCAGCTTAAAGGCACGCCACGCCACGCAGATGTGCTCGTATGCTCCGGCCCTGTCACGAAGCAGATCACGCCCAGGTTGAAACGCATATATGAGCAGATGCCCGAGCCGAAGTTCGTAGTGGCGGTAGGCACCTGCTCCTGCTCAGGCGGAGTATTCCAGGGATGTTATAATGTCGAGTCTGGGATCGACGAGGTCCTTCCGGTATCAGCCTATATACCCGGATGCCCTGCGAGCCCGAAGGCGATAATAGACGGCGTGACGAAACTTTTAATGAGTCTCGAGGATAAAGAAGGGTCCAGGATCCAGGGTCCAGGGTCCGGAAAAAAATAGATCAAATGACAAGTGAAGAGAATATACAGGAAGGGCTACTGAAGAAGTTCGCTTTCCTCGATGGCAATATAAAAGTCCAGAGGGCGAGGAGGATCTTCGGCATTGTCGATCACGGTAAATTTAGAGAAGTTTTCGAATCCCTCATAAAGGACTTCGGATTTACGCTTCTTTGCACGATCACCGGCTTTGACGAGGGGGAAGTGTTCAGCCTGATGTACCACATGGCGAGGCCCGACGGAATAGTCTTGAGCATAAAGACGAGCGCTCCAAAAGATAAGCCGATATTCAAGACCGTTACCGCCTATTTCCCGGATGCGGAGATATATGAAAGGGAAGTCGTGGGCCTGTTCGGGGTGACTGTCGAGGGCCTTGGGCCCGGAAACAGCTATCCGCTCCCGGATGATTGGCCGAAAGGACAATATCCATTACGCAAAGATTGGAAACCGGCACCAAAGAAGGGTGAGGTGAAAGATGCATAAAGTCATTATACCCATAGGTCCTCAACACCCGGCACTCAAAGAACCTGAGAGCTTCAGGATCCAGCTAAGCGGCGAGAGGATAACAGGTTTCAGCGTAAAGCTCGGCTATAACCATCGCGGCATAGAGAAGGCCTGCGAGGAGAGGACGTATCTGCAGGATGTTTATTTGACAGAGCGTATCTGCGGCATCTGCTCGCATGCCCATTCGACGGCTTTTACGCAGGCGGTTGAAGAGATAGCGGCTCTGGCCGTGCCGAAAAGGGCCCTTTACATAAGGACGCTTATAGGCGAGCTTGAAAGGATACACAGCCATCTATTATGGCTCGGCGTCGCGGGGCATGAGATAGGTTTTGATACGCTCCTCATGTACACCTGGCGCGACCGCGAGGTCGTGATGGATATCCTTGCTACGACAACAGGCAACCGCGTAAATTACGGCATCAATACCATCGGCGGGGTAAGGCGCGACATCTCCCTGGCTCAGGTGAAAGATATCCTTAAGGCTGTCGATATCCTCGAGGAGAGGACCAAATACTATATAGACATCTCCACAAAAGAGACGACCATGATAAAGCGCCTTTCAGGCGTAGGCGTGCTCTCCCATAAAGATGCCGTGAGGCTGGGGGCAGTAGGCCCGACAGGCCGAGCGTCAGGCGTAGACAGGGATGTCCGGCGCGACGATCCTTACGCGGCTTACGGCGAGCTCGATTTCAATGTAATAACAGACGATCATTGCGATGTTTACGGCCGGGCTGTCGTGCGCTTAAAAGAGCTCATGGAGTCCTATAGATTGATAAGGCAGATATTAAAGAACATGCCCGAAGGGCCTATTGCAGTAAAGGCTCCGCGCAAGATACCTGCGGGCGAGGCAGTGAGCCGTTATGAAGCCCCCAGAGGCGAAGATGTTCATTATGTGAAGTCAAACGGCACTGACAAGCCCGAGAGAGTAAAGGTAAGGGCCCCGACGTTGGCTAATGTCCAGACGGTCGCCAAGATGCTTGAGGACGGACAACTCGCGGACCTTCCGATAGTGATAGCGGCCATAGATCCCTGCTTCTCCTGCACCGACAGGCTTATATCGATAAAAGATACGAAATCAAAGAAGACGAATATCCTCATGTGGGATGACCTGCATAGTTACAGCGTCAAGTGGTATCGCGACAAGGGGATAGATTTTACGAAGCTGAACAGAAAACTTCAAGGAAAGATGAGCTGATGATAGCAGCATTCTTTAATCTTTTGATATTTCCAGGGTTCCTCTTTCTGGCGATATTCGGCCTGGCGGCTGAATATATCGATAGGATAATATACGCAAGGCTCCAGAACAGGATGGGGCCGCCATGGTTCCAGCCGCTCGCCGACCTTATAAAGCTCATCGCCAAAGAAGACGTGATACCTTGCGAGGCAAATCCCAGGATGTTCAAGATGATGCCTATACTTGCCCTGACAGCGGCCGTTACGGCATCTTTCTATATTCCGCTATGGGGTGAAAGGGCGCTCTTCAGTTTTAATGGCGACTTGGTCGTGGTCTTATACCTCTTAACTATACCGACGCTCACGTTCTTCCTGGGGGGATGGTATTCGACATCGCTTTTTTCAAAGATCGGGGCGATGCGCGCCATCACGCAGCTATTCGCGTACGAGGTCCCGTTATTTATATGCATACTGGCCCCGGCACTCCTTGCGAATACATGGTCCTTGAGCGAGATGGCGGCCTTTTACGCGGCGCACCCGTTTTACTGGACATTCAATCTTATAGGCTTCGGGGTCGCTTTAATAGCCATGCTCGGAAAACTGGAGAAGGTGCCCTTTGACATACCTGAAGCCGAGACGGAGATCGTGGCCGGGACATTCACCGAATACAGCGGCAAGCTTCTCGGATTCTTCAAGCTCGCCATAGACGTAGAGGCCGTGGTAGGCGCATCGCTTTTAGCGGCGGTATTTTTACCGTTCGGCTATGGCATAGGTTCTTATTTGGGATTTGTCATATATGTCGCGAAGGTATTATTTATAATATGCCTATTAGCGCTTTCCAGGACGATATTCGCGCGCTTGAGGATCGACCAGATGATGGAGTTCTGCTGGAAATACGTGGCGCCGCTCGCCTTCGTGCAGCTCGTGATAGATCTGGCGCTTAAGGGAGTTCTCATAAGATGATAAGACCGGGCAAGATGCTAAAAGAGGTCCTCGAGACGATATTCAAGAAGCCGGCGACCGTCAATTATCCCCATGACAAGTCCGGCATGCCGGACCATTTCAGGGGCGCGATAAAGTTCATCCCCCAGAATTGCATCGGCTGCAAGCTCTGCGTTAAGGACTGCCCCGCAAATGCCATTACCATCAACAAGGTGGGCGATAAGCAGTTCGAGTGCATCATAGACATGGGCAAATGCATCTACTGCGGCCAGTGCGTAGACTCCTGCATGAAGAAGGCCCTGGAGATCACAAAAGAGTTCGAGCTCGCCCAGCTCGACAGAGAGAAGCTCAAGGTGACATTCCATGCCGTCCCGGCCCCAGCAACACCCCCTAAAGACGACCTTAAGCCAAAGGCTTAAAGGCGCCAAGCGCATAGCGATCCTCGGAATAGGCTCTGACCTGAGACAGGATGATGTTGCAGGTATGCTCGTCGCCCAAAGCCTTGAGAAGTTCTACAGGAAAAGAAGATCCTCACCAAAACTTAAGTCATTCCTCGGGGCGACTGCTCCTGAAAACCTCACAGGCGAGATAAGGGATTTCAAACCTGACCATATTATCCTCGTTGACACCATAGATATAAAAGAAAAACCCGGAACGATACTTCTTCTCATGGCCGATGAATTGGGCGGGGGAGTGTCATTCTCGACGCACAAGCTTCCGGCGGAGGTCCTCGTAGACTATTTCGTAAAGTCGATCGGAAGCAAAGTAATGATCATAGGTATCCAGCCCAAAAGCCTCGATTTCGGTAAATCCCCGTCAAAGGTCGTTATCAGCGCCGCAAAAGAAGTTTCCCAATCCATCAAAGACGCGTTAAGAACTATTTAATCCTTACTGTCATTGCGAGGCCCGAAGGGCCGAAGCAATCTATCAAAGAGATGGCGGAAGGCCGCTCCAGACCCACCCCAGCGGGTCGCCACTCAATTTCTGCTCCACTTTTTTGCTTTTTCCAATCACGCACCAATTTTACTCAAGATAGTGAACCAGTTTCCACTCCCCATATTTTTTGGCCCACTCGAAGGGGCCCCCGAGAGGTAGAGGAGAGGAGGGACTAACAATAGGCTTGATATATTACTGCGTCGGGTATAAAATATTGAAACGAATTTCGTGGTGGGCGTAGTTCAGCCTGGCAGAACACTTGACTGTGGCTCAAGACGTCGCGGGTTCAAATCCCGTCGCCCACCCCATTTTTTGTTTTGAGCATATAAAGCCTCCCAATCTGTCGTAGAATCAACGAGTTGCGCTGGTTCTAACCGGTTGTGGAGGCTTTGTACGTCCGGGGCGACCTCTTGGAAGAGGGCAAGGCTTTTGTCGACCTGAAATCGCAGTTGTTTGCCCGTCAGGACGAGGTTCGAACCTAAACACGAGAGAACATACCGCTTGTCCTCCAAAGTGCCCGTTTCGAAGCGGTTTTGAGCGGTTTGAGCGAAAGTGAAGGCTTTGTCAGCCCGTTCTAACCAAGTCTCGATCCTCGCTTGAGTATCGCCGATCAACTCCTCATATTTCTGTTTTTCCCGCAATAGATCGTCTTTTTTCTTAGCATATTCCTCTGGGCCAATCTCTTCGTTTAAACGCATATTAAAAAGCGCGTCCAATTTCTTCGCGCAGGCATCCAGATTATGCCGATGCGCCTTCGTGATCTCATCGCGGTCGACTATTTCTTTTGATTGATCAACTTTCAGTTGTTTTATCGCCCAATCCCGGAATTGCGGCGGTATGGTTATTTTTCCTAAAATGTCACGGATCTGATTCTCGAGATCCTCTAAGCGGATAGGCGGCTCGGAGCAATCCCGCTTGATCCTTTTTGTGCAACGATAATAAGTGTGATGATTTGTGCCACCGTTCTTTAAGTGCTTAAATTTTTCCTCAGCGGTAATATAAGCCCCGCATTCTCCGCAACGCATCAGGCCGGTGAAGGCAAAAGTGTGCGTTTGCTCCCGAGGGAAACTCCGGCTATTGATAATTTTTTGTGCTAAATCAAACTCGGTCTTGGTGATCATCGGTTCATGCTTTCCCGGATATACCTCGTCATTCCAGAGGAATGAGCCGTAATAGAAGGGATTGCGGAAGAGCAGGTAGAAGTTGTGGCTCGACATTTTAGTGCCCTTAGCCATTTTTAGGCCCATCCCGTGAGCGATATCAAAAAGTTTGTCAATGGAACAGCGTTTCTCCAAAAGAATCGCCCAAAGTTTCTTCATGATCGGGAAAGAAACAGTGTCTGGGTATATCGGCGGTTTATCCGGCTGATTGTAAAGATTATTGAGATACCCAACCGGCGGCTTATGCGGAAGCCAGCCCTGCTGAATTTTATTCCGCTGGCCGCGCTTGGTATTGACGCTTAAATCGAGAATGAATTGATTGGCCATCCCGAACTCAAGATTCATCATCAGGACGTTGTCTGTCGGGTGATAGGCGCGCTGGAATGTCTGAATATGCCGGATAATCGACTGCTGAAGCATCCAGCTAATCGTGCCGCCGTCTATTGGGTTGCGCGCCAGACGGTCTAATTTCCAGCAGAGAATACCCTCGGCGCGGCCTTTGTGAATGTCCGCGATCATCTGACTAAAGACCGGCCGTCCCGGGGCCTTGGCAGATTTCTCCTCGGTAAAGATTTCAACGATGTTTAGATTCATCTCTTGGGAAAGCTTCTTGAGCTCTTCGATCTGCGAGGGGACGGAAGCGACTTGCTTGTCTTCGTTCTCCGATGACTTGCGGGCGTAAAGAAAATATCTGACGGGCTTGGTGATCATTTCTTCTCGATTTTGTTTAAAAGCTTAATCAAATCAGACTTCTTATACAGACGGTAATTGTTGAGCGGATGGCGATGAGGCGTTAGTTTTCCCTGCTTATCCCAATTGCGCAATGTTTGCTTGGTGATTTTAAGCAGGTCCGCCGCTTCATGGATTTTTAAATATTCAGGCATAGGTTTCTCTCCTTTAAGGTTATAAAGCATTATAACTTGTGTTTTCGATTGGTTCAAGTAGTTTGTCGCCTATATCAGGCGCCGAGCGTTTCATAAAAAAGAATTCTTTTTTGTTGAATTGACCATGACATGACATTTTAAAATTTTAAATCACTGACAGACCGCGCCTCGCCTGACCCGCACCCGACACCCCCTTCCAAGGACCCGTAAACTTACACAAGCATTTGTGCCAAAACAAAGCCATTCTACCGCATAGATTGAAGCCGTTTTAAGAGGGCAAGGTTCTGCAATATAGACCGCTGAACGGCCTTCTCATACTTAATGACCTTATCCCAATCATCCCCGGCAGGCAGACTGCCTATCCTGACAACTACCTCTTCGGCGAGCTTATTCTTAAGCTTCTGCCGGGTAAGATCAGCGACCTGCTTCTGCGAGCTTGCGTCTTGCTTGTCTTCATATCCTGCGATCTCCTTATCTAATTGCTCATTGTCCTTATGTTCCTTGTTGCCGAAGTAATCCGTCTTCTCGTAATAATCGCTGATTGCCATATCGAGGATTTTGCGGATACTGCCGGACTCGAAGCGCAATACTCGCCGTAATCGCCAGTAATCAGCGGCAATTTTCTCAACCAATAGGCACTCCATTTGTCCGGAAGGGTTAAGGCTTACGATAAGGCCGTCTAAAAGCTCGTTATACTCCTGTTCGTCTTCCTTGCCGTCGCCTGACATGATGATTAAATCCCGAGCAAAGATGCCATGCTTGACGGCGTTCTGCGAAACAAGGGCTTTACCTTCCGGGCTTACCGGCCCGGTTGAAACAAGTGCGTTCTGTTTGTTTGTCTCGATCTGTTTCTTCGTGGTCATGAACAAATCTCCTTTCAAAATGGTCTTGGCCCAAGCTCGTCTAAGTAGTCTGCTTCAGTCTCTGGGACGCTTGGGACACTATCTGTCGGTTCTTCTTGCGCTTTATACTCCTTTTTATTTAGATGACTTTCAAAACTCTTTCGGGCGTGAGTTGATGGAATGCGTCCCAAATGTCCCAGAATATCCTTTTGAATGACCGAAGCACCTGCTGGAGTAGAGAGGGGCTTTCTGACTTCAAAGCTTTTACTCGGCATTTCCTTGACTCCTGCCAGCTCAAATATGCGCTGGCGGTGCTGTTGGCCACTTTGCCAGGGAAACAAGACACAACCAAATTGACCAGCGTCGTTAATCAATAAGTGCTCACCCTTGTGGTCATTCCCGGATTCAGCGCAAGCCGGACAGCGCGCTATTGTGTTTGAGCCCCGACGTTTTACTTTCTCTAATTTGGACAGATCTAATCCCATGGTTATTTTTCCTTGAACGTCACCCTGCGAAAACCCCGATAGCTTTTCTCTTTTTGGCTGTCTTCATCCTTGCGTATGATTGAGTTCGATTTTGACGTCCCAAATAGCTCAAGCATTA
>JAGVGJ010000037.1 GCA_020057115.1 Candidatus Omnitrophota bacterium
CCTTACTAAACCGGCATAAGGTATCAAAATTTTTCAACGGCCGCTCCAGACCCACCCCAGCGGGCCGCGCCTACTCTATGAGGAAAATTCTTCCTTCATTTTTTCCAAGCACCACTCAGCCTTACTCGAGACAGTGAGCCAGTTTACACCCCCTCTAGCTGATAGATTGCTTCAGCCGCTTCGTGGTCTTGCAATAGCGGGATGGGATTTTTTCGGGCTTCGCGAACGGGGCCCCCGAGGGGTGGTAAGGGTGTCTGGAAGCGACGTCGAAGATCGCTAATTTACAACGAAATTAGCGATCTTCCGAGTGAACTTTCCTCTGGAAAGTGAACGTTCGCTGTAAGACACCCTTACCACCCCGAGAGGGGGGAGAAGCCGGTAGCTGAAAAATCTGCCATCCATAGTTGACAAAATCGCTCAACTTTGTTATAATTTATAGGTGAAACTTTCGACCAAATCCACATACGGCTTGAGGGCGATGCTGAATATCGCGCTGGATGACGATAATAGCGCGGTATCGATCACGGATATAGCAAAGAGAGAAGGCATATCCGTCGCATACCTGGAGCAGCTATTGAACAAGCTGCGCCGAAAAGGGCTCATCAAGAGCATCCGCGGGCCAAAGGGCGGCTATATACTGGCGCGCGGCTCGGAGAAGCTGACGGTGGGAGACATAGTCCAGGCGCTTGAGGGTGATATCGTCCCAGTCCATTGCCTGGACTCCAAGAAAAGCACCGGCCAGATATGTAAGAAGACGAAGGGCTGCGTCCCTAAGATAGTATGGTTCAAGCTGCAGAAGGCTATAAGCGATTGTCTTGA
Source organism: Candidatus Omnitrophota bacterium (assembly GCA_020057115.1). Lineage (GTDB taxonomy): Bacteria > Omnitrophota > Gorgyraeia > 2-01-FULL-45-10 > 2-01-FULL-45-10 > JAGVGJ01. The sequence continues at coordinate 820 of JAGVGJ010000037.1, forward strand.
CTCTATAACTCTGAAAGACCTCTGCGGCGAGGCAAAAAGGATAGGAAATTACAAAGAAAGCCAGAGGGTGCCATGAGAAAAGTATATCTAGACAATAATGCCACGACGAGGATGCGTGAAGAAGTGCTGGAGGCGATGTTACCTTATTATAAGGATATCTACGGCAATCCCTCGAGCATACATCTTTTCGGAAGGTCCGCGAGGACTGCCATAGACGCCGCGAGAGCCAAGGTCGCGAATCTTTTGGGGGCAGCTAGCACCGAGGAGATAATATTCACTTCCGGCGGCACGGAGGCTGATAATTTTGCCATAAGAGGCGTCGCGCACGCGCTCAAAGCCAAGGGAAACCACATCATAACATCCTCCATAGAACACCACGCCATCCTTAATACTTGTAAGTTCATGGAGAAAGAAGGATACAAGACCACGTATCTGCCGGTCGATAAAGACGGCGTAGTGGATCTTGATGCACTGAAGAACGCCATCACCGACAAGACCATCCTCATCACGATAATGTATGCGAATAATGAGGTCGGCACGATCCAGCCCATAGAGGAGATAGCGAAGATCGCCAAAGACCGAGGCGCATGTTTCCACACAGACGCCGTCCAGGCGGCCGGTAAAGTGCCGTTCGAATTAAAGAGCATGAACATAGATCTCGCGTCCGTATCAGGCCACAAGATATACGGCCCCAAAGGCATCGGCGCCCTCTATGTTAAAAAAGGCACAAAGATAACGCCTTTTCTATACGGGGGGCATCACGAGATGGGCAAGCGCGCCGGCACGGAGAATGTCGCCGGCATCGTCGGATTCGGCAGGGCGGCTGAGCTTGCAAGAAAAGAGGTCTCGGAGGAAGCCAGAAAACTGACAGGCTTGCGCGACTACCTCTATAAAGGAATGATAGACCAGATACAGTATGTCACGCTGAACGGACATCCGACCAAGAGATTGCCGAACACTCTCAATGTTCGCTTCAAATACCTCGAAGGGGAATCTATAATACTAAACCTCGACATAGAAGGCATAGCCGTGTCTACAGGCTCCGCGTGCACATCAGGCAGCTTGGAGCCTTCCCATGTCTTGACAGCTATGGGCGTCGATCCTGCGGATACGCAAGGATCCATAAGATTTTCATTGGGGATGGATAATACGAAAGAAGACATGGATTATGTGCTCCAGGTTTTGCCGCCGATAATTTCACGCTTGAGAGATATGTCGCCTTTATTCGAGAATAAGGAGAAATAACATGGAAGGCCAATATTCGGAAAAAGTGATGGAGCATTTCAGGAACCCGCGCAATGTAGGCGAGATCCCGGACGCCAGCGGGGTAGGTAATGTGGGCAATCCCGTTTGCGGGGACATCATGAGGCTTTATATTAAGGTAGACGAAAACGAGGTCATTACAGACGCCAAGTTCAAGACTTTCGGATGCGGTGCGGCTATCGCCACGTCCAGCATGGTCACCGAGCTTGTCAAAGGCAAGACCGTGGACGAGGCGCTCAAGGTCTCTAACCACGCGGTCGCGGAGGCGCTGGGAGGGCTTCCCAAGATAAAGATGCATTGCTCGGTCCTTGCGGAAGAGGCGCTAAAATCGGCTATTGATGACTATTTGAAGAGAAAACACCAACCAAGCGATTAATATCAATAATGAAACATAAGATACGCCAGGAGATAAAGAAGTTGATGGAATATCACTCCGACCTTGAAAAATCGGAAAAGAGTGATATAATTAAAGATAAGCTGTTTAAAGAGGAGATGTTCAAAAAAGCAAAAGTTGTGATGTTCTACGTCTCGCTGAAGGACGAAGTCGATACGCTACCCATGATAGACGAGGCGCTTAAGGCGGGGAAAAGGGTTTGTGTCCCTGTGATCTTGAAGGAAGAGATGAAACTGATAGCAGGCGAAATAAAGGATAGGAAGCAAGATCTTGAAAAGCAGCATTTCGGGATATATCAGCCTAAGAAAGACAAGGTAAAAGAGGTCCCGTTAAAAGATATAGACTTGGTCGTTGTGCCGGGCATAGCATTTGATAAGAATGACGTCAGGCTAGGCCGCGGGCATGGCTATTATGACAGGTTCTTGTCAGGCCTGCCGAGCCGCACAAACACGATCGGTCTTTGCTTTCAATTCCAAGTCCTGGAAGATCTTCCCAAGCATCCACACGATATCCCCGTCTCAAAGACCATCGCAGCCTAATCATAACCACTAAAAAAAGAGAGCGGTCTTTTTATTGTTCTCGCTTTGCTCTGTACTCTTGCTTTTTAGTGTTCCAAGGGGGAAATAATATGAATAACGCCAACCCATTGATAATGTTAGGGCTTGCGTCATTAGGCGCCGTGGGCTTCTTCTTCCTCGGCTATTCCATAAGAAAATACCATGCCAAGAATAGGCTGAGAAGCGCCGAGGAGAAGGCCAAGAAGGCCATGGAGGATGCCGGTATCGCGGCTGACAAGATGCGCCGCGAAGCCGAACTGCAGGCCAAGGACATGCAGCTTAAGATGAGGACCGAATTCGAGTCCGAGACTAAGACCAGGCGCTCCGAGCTGATAAGCCTGGAGAAGAGGCTCATCCAAAAAGAAGAGAATATGGACAGGAAGATGGATATCCTGGACCGTAAAGAGAAAGATATAGACAGAAGGGACGGCGTCTTGGCCGAAAAAGAGAGGCATGTCGGCTCAAAAGAGAAGGAGGTCGACGCGCTCATCCAGGAGGAGAAAGAGAAGCTCCAGAGGGTATCCGGCATGACGCGCGACGAGGCCAAGCACCTTCTCTTGAAACGGCTGGACGAGGACGTGAAGCAGGAAGCCGCCGTCATGATAAAGCGGAGCGAAGAGGAGGCCAGGGAGAAGGCCGACAAAGAGGCCAGAAAGATAATAGGTCTCGCCATACAGCGCTGCGCGGCCGAGCATACGGTGGAGACGACGGTAAGCGTCGTCAGCCTGCCGAGCGACGAGATGAAAGGGCGCATCATAGGGCGCGAGGGCAGGAATATACGCGCCCTTGAGATAGCGACAGGCATCGACGTGATTATCGACGATACGCCCGGCGCCGTCATACTCTCGGGGTTCGATCCGATAAAAAGAGAGATAGCGAAGAAATCGCTTGAGAGACTTTTGGAAGACGGCAGGATACATCCCGGCCGCATTGAAGAGGTAGTCGAGAAGGCGAAGAAGGAGATGGAGACCACGATCCGCCAGGAGGGCGAGAAGGCCGTATTCGAGACGGGCCTTCACAATATTCACGCCGAGATGATGAAGCTTCTGGGGCGCCTCAAGTTCAGGACGAGCTACGGCCAGAACGTGCTGCAGCATTCGCTTGAGGTGGCGCACATAATGGGCGTCATGGCGAGCGAGCTCAGGCTTGACTTTAACCTGGCAAAGAGGATAGGGTTGTTACATGATATAGGCAAGGCAGTCACTTATGAGGTCGAGGGGACGCACTCGAAGATAGGCGTTGACCTGGCCCGCAAATACGGCGAGTCCGAGACCGTGTGCCACGCCATAGAAGCGCACCATCAGGACATCGAGGCGAAGACGCTTCTTGCGGTGCTCGTCCAGGCGGCCGACGCGATATCTGCGTCGAGGCCCGGCGCGCGCAGGGAGACGCTCGAGATATACGTAAAAAGGCTCGAGAAGCTCGAGTCGATAGCCGATTCGTTTAAAGGCGTAGAGAAGGCCTATGCGATACAGGCTGGCCGAGAGATACGCGTCATGGTCCAGCCGGACAAGATAACAGACGCGCAGGCAGCCGTATTAGCGCGCGATATCACGAAGAAAATAGAAGAGGGCCTTGAATATCCCGGGCAGATAAAAGTCACGGTTATTCGCGAGACGAGAGCGATAGAATACGCGAAATAGGGCTCGGAAAGCGACCAGCCTTAGATCTTAGTATTTAGTTCTTAGTAAAAAGAAAGAAAGACATGAAGATACTGTTCATAGGCGATGTTGTAGGTGAGCCGGGGCGGCGAGCGATAAAAGAGCTTGTTCCCAGGCTGAGGCAGGAGCGCGACATAGAGTTCGTGATAGCTAACGGCGAGAATGTCGCCGGCGGCAGCGGAATAACGCCTGCGCTTGCCGAGGACCTGTTCAGTTTCGGGGTCGATGTCATTACGAGCGGCGATCACATCTGGAAGCGTAAAGAGATACTCGATAAGCTTAACACCGACAAGAGGATATTAAGGCCCGCCAACTATCCGAAGGATACGCCGGGTTTCGGCTCGACGGTAGTGAAGTCAGAGTCCGGCACAGAGGTCGGAGTGGTGAATCTGGTCGGCAGGGTCTTTATGCAGGCCCTCGAGTGCCCGTTCAGGGTAGCGAAGGACGAGGTCGACCGCCTGAAGACGAGGACGAATATCATAATAGTGGACATCCATGCCGAGGCGACGAGCGAAAAGATAGCGCTCGGGTGGTATCTCGACGGGCTCGTGAGCGCCATAGCCGGGACCCACACGCATGTCCAGACAGCCGATGAGAAGATACTGCCCGGCGGTACGGCCTTCATATCGGATGCCGGCATGACCGGGCCTTTCGACGGCGTGATCGGAAGGAAGAAGGAACAGATACTTACGCGCTTCATAACCCAGATGCCTACGAGGTTTGAGATGGCCGAAGGCGACATTCAACTTCACGGCGTCATAATAGACGTGGACAAGAAGACCGGAAAAGCGAAGTCCATCGAGCGCGTCCAGGCGAAGCTGGAAGAATGATCTTTAGAGAATGACCGTGGAAAAAGAGAAGCACATATATTCCGTTTCCGAACTCACGAAGCACATCCGCATAATACTCGAAGATTCTTTCCCCGGAGTATGGGTGGAGGGCGAGATATCGAACTTTGTCCACCACTCGTCAGGCCACATGTATTTTACGCTGAAGGACCCCGTCTCGTCGATAAAGTGCGCCATGTTCAAAGGGTCTAACATGAAGCTCAAGTTCAAGCCCAAGGACGGGATGAAGATAATATGCTTGGGTTCGGTGAGCGTCTATGAGCCGCGGGGCGACTACCAGCTGATAGCCGCCGAGATGGAGCCCAAAGGCATCGGCGCGCTCCAGCTCCAGTTCGAGCAGTTAAAAGAGAAGCTCGCCAAGGAAGGGCTCTTTGACGATAGCCACAAGATACCCATACCCCACCTTCCCACGAGGATAGGCATCGTCACAAGCCCGACGGGAGCGGCCATACGCGACATACTCAATATCGTACGAAGGCGCTTCGCGAATATCGAAGTGATAATAAACCCCGTGAAGGTGCAGGGCGAGAGCGCGGCCAAAGAGATCGCTTCTGCGATAAGGGGATTCAACAAATTGAACAATATCGACGTCATGATAGTGACGCGCGGAGGCGGGTCGCTCGAGGACCTCTGGCCTTTCAACGAGGAGATCGTGGCCCGCGCTATCTATGATTCGGAGATACCGGTTATAAGCGCCGTCGGCCATGAGGTCGACTACACGATGTCGGATTTTGTCGCGGACTTCAGGGCCCCGACTCCGTCGGCGGCTGCGGAGCTCGTCATCCCGAAAAAAGAGGACCTGTCGAACCTGATAAATACGGCCGTCATAAGGCTAAAGAATGCGCTCTCAAACAAGATAGAAGTCCTCTCGGAGAGGCTTGTGACGCTGAAAGACAGCTACATAATGCGCCAGGGGCTTAATATCATCACCCAGAATGAGCAGAGGATAGACGAGCTGAAGAGCGGCATGTCGATAAGCATCGATCACGCGCTTAAGATGGGCGGCGAAAGGTTCAAGCTCTTCGCCCATAAGCTCGAAGCGCTGAACCCTCTTGCGATACTGAACAGGGGATATAGCGTGACGATGAAATTGCCTTCGGGCGACATCATCAAGAATGTGGAAAGCCTCGTTGCTGGAGATATGGTGAAGACAAGACTGGGTGCAGGAGAGTTCATTAGTAAGGTCGAAGAACTAAAAACTAAGAACTAATAACTAGGCTAGCCGCCGGAGGGTGATATGGCTGAATTAAAATTCGAAGACGGATTGAAAAAACTAGAAAAGATAGTAGACGACCTCGAGGCCGGGGATATCCCGCTCGATGAGGCGCTCGAGAAATACGAGGAAGGGATAAAGCTCTCCAGGATGTGCGCCAAGAGGCTCGAACTCGCCAAGAAGAAGGTCGAGATACTTTTAAAGTCAGATGACGGGACGGTAGAGCTTAAACCGTTCGACGAGAAAGACGCTGAAGAAAAGCCGTCACAGGGCTCCGGCAAGAAAAAGAAACAGAAGGCTTCGGGCGAAGAGGGGTTGTTTTGAACGTCAATAAGCATCTGGAAGGATCAAGAAAACTGGTCGATGGAGCGCTGGGTAAATATCTCTCTTCAAAAGAGAAGGCCTATAGGACGATATATAAAGCCATGCGCTATAGCGTCCTCGCCGGCGGCAAGCGCATAAGGCCGATATTAGTGATAGAATCGACAAAGGCTTGCGGCGGCAGCATTAAAGACGCCATGCCTACGGCATGCGCGGTCGAGATGATACATGCTTACTCGCTCATACACGATGACCTTCCGTCTATGGATAATGACGACTTCAGGCGCGGCAGGCCTACGTGCCATAAAGTTTTCGGGGAGGCAAATGCGATACTCGCCGGAGACGCGCTCATACCGCTTGCATTAAACATACTGTCTAAAGAGATGGCGCCGAAGAGGGCCGTTGCGGCGATAGGGGAATTATCCGACGCCATAGGAACGAAGGGGATGGTCGGCGGCCAAGTCCTGGACCTGGAATACAAGAACAAGAAGAAAGGGCTTGCCACGCTCATATTCATAAACAGGCTCAAGACGTCGAGGCTCTTCGAAGCTTCGGCAAAGCTCGGCGCCATAGCCGCGGGCGCGGGCCAGAAGAAGATAGACGCGATGGGCCGCTTCGGACTGTATTTCGGGACATCCTATCAGATCATAGATGACATCCTCGACAAGGATGATTATGCGAAGGCCTTTGGCGTCGAGAAGGCGAGGCGCGATTCCGAGGCCCTGATGAAGAAAGCGATAAATAGCCTCGATATCTTCGGCAAAAACGCAGATACGCTTAGAGAGATAGCCGCGTACTTTCTAAAGAGGAAGAGCTAGGCTTAAAAAATGAGAACGATCGAAATGATAAGCTCCCCGTCGGACCTTCGCAAGCTCAAGATCTCCGAGCTTACGAATGTCGCCTCCGAGATAAGGCAGGAGATGCTGGATACGGTCTCAAAGACCGGCGGGCATCTGGCCTCAAGCCTCGGCGCGGTGGAGCTTGCGATAGCCATACACTATACCTTCAATACGCCGGAAGACAAGATCGTATGGGACGTCGGCCACCAGACATATCCGCACAAGATCCTGACCGGGCGGCTTAAAGCTTTCAGTACATTGAGGCAGCTCGGGGGTTTGAGCGGGTTCCCGAATAAGGACGAAAGCCCGGAATACGACCTGTTCACCTGCGGCCATAGCTCGACATCCATATCTACGGCGCTCGGGCTTGTATCGGCAAGAGACCTCAAGAAAGAGAAGAATAAGGTAGTGGCGGTCATAGGCGACGCGTCTCTTGCAGGCGGCATGTCTTTTGAGGCGCTGAATAATGCCGGCCACATGAAGAAGGATATCATCATAATACTTAACGATAATGAGCTGTCCATATCCCGCTCGGTAGGCGCGCTCTCAAGGTATCTTAACAGGATAATATCAGCCCCGGCCTATAACAAGATACGAAAGGACGTCGAGAAGGTCCTCATGAGGATCCCGCGCTTCGGTTTCCGGGCATATCGCGCCGCGCGCAAGCTGGAGGAAGGCCTGAAGAACCTCCTGATACCGGGAATGCTATTTGAGGAGATGGGGTTCAGGTACTTCGGGCCGATAGACGGGCACAATATCTCAGAGCTCATAAAGGTATTCAAGAACACGATGGACCTGAACGAGCCTATACTCATCCACGCGGTGACAAAAAAAGGCAAAGGTTACAGGTTCGCCGAGGAGCGCCCGGGAGATTTTCACGGCACAGGGCCGTTCCATAAAGAAACAGGCGAAAAGATAATAAAGGCCGAGCCGAAGAGCTTTACCGAAGCATTCGGCGAGAAGATGCTGGAACTTGCCCCGAAAGATGAAAGGGTCTTAGCCATAACGGCCGCAATGCAGGACGGGACTGGCTTAGACAGGTTCGCAGACCTTTATCCCGACAGGTTCTTCGATGTCGGGATATCGGAAGAGCATGCGATCGGCCTTGCGTCCGGCCTTGCCAGGGGCGGATTTAAGCCGGTAGTCTGCGTCTATTCAACATTTCTGCAGAGGGGGTATGACCAGATAATACATGATATCTGCCTGCAGGGCTTGCCGGTGGTATTATGCCTTGACAGAGCGGGTATCGTAGGAGAAGACGGCCCGACGCACCACGGGGTATTCGATATCGCATATCTAAGGCATATCCCGAACCTCATATTTATGGCCCCGAGGGATCCGGAAGAGCTCTCAAAGATGCTCGACTTCGCGCTAAAGCAGGAAGGGCCTGTCGCCATAAGGTATCCCAAAGGCTATGCAAGCGCGATATCCGTAAAAGATAACCCGATAGAGCTTGGCAAGGCCGAGGTGACAAGGGAAGGAAAGGACGTGGCAATAATATCCTTGGGCAGCATGGCGCCCATAGCTATGGAGGCGGCTGAATTGCTGGCAAAGAAGAAGATAAGCGCTCTCGTGGCGGATGCAAGGTTCATAAAGCCTCTTGATTCCGAGCTCATTAGAAGAATAGCTAATAATATTAAGAATATAGTTACAATAGAAGAGGGGGTCTCAGAGGGCGGTTTCGGGGGCGCGGTCCTTGAATTCATCGAAAGAGAGAACCTTAAAGGCGTAAAAGTAAAGCGGATATGTCTTCCGGACAAGTTCATAGAACATGGAAAACGCTCCGAGCTATTCTTAAAGTATAACTTGACACCCGAAGCTGTTTGCGATGTAATTGTTAATGAGGTAATGAATGGCTAAAATAAAGATAGATAAAGAACGGTGCAAGGGGTGCTACCTGTGCATCGCGAACTGCCCCAAAGGGCTTATAAAGATATCGGGCCGGATCAATATAAAGGGCATCAAGCCGGTGGAGTTCTCCGGCGGGAAATGCACCGGATGCGGCATGTGCGCTATCATATGCCCGGATTGCGGCATAAAGGTGATAAGGTGACATATGGCCGGTAAGAAGATACTCATGTGCGGTAATGACGCCTGCGGCGAAGGCGCTGTCATGGCCGGATGCACTTTCTACGCGGGATACCCCATAACTCCGCAGAATGAGCTCACTGCCTATATGGCGAAGCGGATGGTCGAAATTAACGGCACATTCATACAGGCCGAGTCGGAAACGGCGGCGATAAATATGGTATTCGGCGCGGCGGTGGCAGGCGCAAGGGCCATGACATCGTCGTCAAGCCCCGGGGTGAGCTTAAAACAGGAAGGCATATCTTATCTCGCGGCATGCGAGCTTCCGTGCGTTATCGTAAACATACAAAGAGGCGGCCCGGGCCTCGGCAATATCGCCCCGGCCCAGGGAGATTATTTCCAGTCTGTAAAAGGCGGCGGCCACGGAGATTATAAGGTGATAGTCCTTGCGCCGTCATCCGTGCAGGAGCTTCTCGAGCATACGTTCACGGCATTCAACTTAGCCGATAAATACAGGAACCCCGCCCTGATACTTGGCGACGGGCTTTTGGGCCAGATGATGGAGCCGGTAGAGCTTGAAGGAAGACGGCAGATACTTAAAGTAGAAAAACCGTGGACCTTGACCGGCTGTAAGGGCAGGGCGCCCAATGTGATAAAGTCGCTGTTGCTTGGCGACGGGGCGCTTGAAGAGCACAATAAGAAGCTGCAGGCAAAGTATAATACGATAAAGGCGACAGAGGTGCGCGCCCAGAGCTTCAATATCGCAGATAGCGACCTTATCCTTGTGGCATACGGTTCAGTCGCAAGGACGGCCAAGGCCGCGATGTCAAAGGCAAGAGCCAAAGGCCTTAAGGTCGGGCTGGTGAGGCCGATAACTTTATGGCCGTTCCCCGCGAAGCTATTGGAAGAGGCCGCAGGACGCACCAAGAAGTTTTTAGTGGTCGAGATGTCGGCCGGGCAGATGGTCGAGGATGTGATGCTATCCGTAAAAGGCAAGGCCGAGGTAGATTTTTACGGCAGGATGGGTGGCGGCATCCCTACGGAAGAAGAGATAATGGAGAAGATAGAAGCGTTGATATGATAAGGGTCCAGGGGCCAGGGTCAAGGGTCCAGAAATAAAATGGCGAAAGAAAAAAAAGCGATCATAGAGACTATACCGAGATCCATGCGGGATGCGGAGACGCACTACTGCGCGGGCTGCGGCCATGGCATAGTCCACAGGCTTGTATGCGAGGTCGTGGATGAGCTGGGCATACGCGATAAGACGATAGCCGTGGCGCCCGTCGGATGCGCGGTCCTTGCCTATGACTACTGGGATTTTGACGTAACCGAAGCGGCCCACGGCAGGACGCCTGCCGTAGCCACAGGCATAAAGCGCGTGCGGCCGAACAATATAGTATTTACATATCAGGGGGACGGGGACCTCGCCGCCATAGGGACAGCCGAGATAATACACGCGGCTAACCGCGGCGAGAATATCACGGTCATATTCGTAAATAACGGCGTCTACGGCATGACGGGCGGCCAGATGGCCCCGACGACACTCGCCGGACAGAAGACCGCTACGACGCTATCGGGAAGGAACCTGAGGCGCGAAGGCTATCCGATAAAGATACTCGAGATGCTGGCCGTCCTGCCGGGCGTTAAATACCTGGAGCGCGTCTCTGTGCATTCAGCGCAGGATGTCCTGCGAGCGAAGAGGGCCATAAAGAAGTCGTTCAAGACGCAAGTCGACAACAAGGGCTTCTCAATGATCGAGGTCCTTTCGATGTGCCCGACATACTGGGGCTTGACGCCTATCCAATCCGTCGACAGGATCAAGGGCGAGATGTCAAATTATTATCCGATCGGCGTCGTGAAAAGCTATTAAATATGAAAAAAACAAAAGATCCGTGCATTGAGATACTCTTCGCGGGATTTGGCGGGCAGGGGATAATGTTCCTCGGCAAGCTCATGGCCCAGGCGGGCCTTGACGCCGGCAAGCACGTTACCTGGATGCCGTCATACGGCGCTGAGGTGAGGGGCGGGACAGCCTATTCGATGACCAAGATATCAAACGAAGAGATATCAAGCCCCATAGTAAATCACCTCGACATACTGGTCGCGATGAACAAGCCCTCGATGATAAAGTATGAGTCTAAGATCAAGGCTGGCGGGATCCTGGTGCTGAACAGGTCGCTTATCGACGAGAAACCGAAGAGAAGAGACATAAAGATAGTAAGCATCCCCATGACTGAGATCGCCTCGAAGATAGGCGATACGAGGTGCGCGAACATGGTGGCCGCAGGCGCGGTAATAAAGAATACGAAACTGGTTTCTATCAGGACCGCGGAGCAGGCCCTTAAGGAGATGTTGAAAGGCAAAGAGGATCTCTTGGCCCTCAATAAGAAAGCCCTTGAGAGGGGACATAGCATCAGTTAATCGTTTGCAAGGAGAATAATGGCAAGAGTCAGATTCGCCCCGAGCCCGACGGGGTATTTGCATATAGGGAGCGCGCGAACGGCTTTATTTAACTGGCTGTATGCCCACCGTTACGGCGGGGCCTATATACTTCGCATAGAAGATACAGACAAGGTCCGCTCGGAAAAGCGGTTCCTCGAAGAGATAATGGAGAGCCTTAAGTGGCTGGGTCTCGATTGGGATGAGGAGCCGATAAAGCAGAGCGAGAGATTTGATATCTACCGTAAAGCCGCCGAAGACCTTGTGAATAAGGGTAAGGCATACAGGGAAGGTGAGGCATACATATTTAAAGTGGATAAAGGCCGCTCGGTAGAGATCGATGACATGATACACGGAAAGATCACTTTTAATACCGACGACATCAAGGACCAGGTCATGATAAAGTCAGACGGCTCTCCCGCGTATAACTTTTGCTGTGTCATAGATGACGCATTCTTAAAAATAACGCATATAATACGCGGCGATGACCATGTCTCCAATACGCCGAAACAGGTCCTCTTCTACGAGGCGCTCGGCATAATGCCGCCAAAATTCGGCCACATGCCGCTCATAATGGGCCAGGACGGATCGAAGCTCTCCAAGAGGGATGGCGGGACAGCCGTGGAGGAATACAGGCGCGAGGGTTTCCTGCCCGAAGCGCTTGTAAATTATCTCCTCCTTTTAGGATGGTCGCCGGGTGGAGACCGCGAGATCATGCCGCTTGATGAGGCTGTAAAGGCATTTGACATAAACCACATGAAGGGCGTCCAGGCGAAGTTTGACATACAGAAATTAAGGTGGATGAACGGCGAATATATCATGGCGAAGAAGGCGGAAGCCCTTATGCCGCTGATCAAGAAACAGTTCCTGGCCTCAGGCAAGGCTGTTCCCGAGGACAATATCCTCCTGAAAGTTGCCGAGCTCTACAAGGCCAGGATAAAGACCCTGTCCGAATTCATAACTCTTACCGATTGTTTCTTCGGGGATGATTATGCCATTGACGAAAAAGGCAGGGAGAAACATCTTTCTTCAGCCGAATCCAAGACGATACTCAGCGAATTTGCGGATAGGCTGGAGAAGACGGGAGATTTCGCTCATAAGACCATAGAAGACGCCTGCAGGATAATGGCCGAAGAGAAGAAGATGAAGGCAGGGACTATTATACATCCTACCAGAATGGCGATAAGCGGCAAGACGCAAGGAGCGGGGTTGTTCGAGATGATGGAGATACTGGGCAAGGACAAGGTCATCGAAAGGATGCGCAAGGCCGCTTCTTGATAAATATGGAAGAGACAGCTAAACCGACAAATTTCATACGCGAGATAATAGACTCTCACAATCTCTCGGGCAGGTTCAAGGGCAAGGTCCACACACGCTTTCCGCCGGAGCCGAACGGATATCCGCACATAGGCCACGCGAAGTCGATATGCCTCAACTTCGGCATAGCGCGCGATTATAACGGTCTCTGCAACCTCAGGATGGATGACACCAACCCCGAGAAGGAAGAGATGGAATATGTCAATGCCATCATAGAGGACGTGAAGTGGCTCGGGCTCGACTGGGGCGACAGGCTGTTCTACGCGTCCGACTATTTCGACAAGATCTACGCGTGCGCCTGCGAGCTCATCAAGAAGGGCAAGGCATATGTCTGCGACCTGACCCCGGACGAGTTCAAGGAATATAGAGGCACTGTCACGAGAGCGGGTAAGGCCAGCCCTTATCGCGACAGATCCCCGGAAGAAAACCTGGGCCTCTTCGAGAAGATGAGAAACGGCGAATTCCCAGACGGATCGCGCGTCCTGCGCGGCAAGATAGATATGGCCAGCCCCAACATGCTCATGCGCGACTCCGTATTTTACAGGATAAAGAGGGAGCACCACCACAGGACGCTCGACAAATGGTGCATCTATCCGATGTATGATTTCGCGCATTGCATATCCGATTCTATCGAAGGGATAACGCACTCCATCTGCACGCTGGAGTTTGAGAATAACAGGCCGCTATATGACTGGATACTCGACAATCTCGGCACATACCACCCTCAGCAGATAGAATTCGCGAGGCTTAATTTGAGCTACACCGTATTGAGCAAACGTAAACTTCTCCAGCTTGTGGAGGATAAGCTCGTCGACGGCTGGAATGACCCCAGGATGCCTACTTTGTCGGGTTTCAGGCGGCGCGGCTACACGCCTTCTTCTATCAGGAATTTCTGCGATCGGATCGGAGTGGCGAAGATGGACTCGATAGTGGACCTTGTCGTGCTTGAGAATTCCATACGCGAGGAATTGAACAAGACCTCACAGCGCGCCATGGCGGTATTAAGGCCGATAAAGATCGTGATAACAAATTATCCTGAAGGCAAGACCGAAGAGATGGACGCGGTAAATAATCCGGAAGATCCTGGCCAAGGGACAAGAAAAGTGCCTTTCAGCCGCGAACTTTATATAGAAAAAGATGACTTCCAGGAGAACCCTGAGCCGAAATTCTTCCGGCTGTCACCGGGCAGGGAAGTGCGTTTGCGTTATGCGTATTTCGTTAAATGCGATAAAGCGGTGAAGGACCCGAAGACCGGCAATATCACGGAAGTCCACTGCACATATGATCCCGCTACGCGCGGGGGCGACTCCCATGATGGGCGCAAGGTGAAGGCTACGATCCACTGGGTGTCTGCCGCGCATGCCATTGATGCCGAGGTAAGGCTCTATGATAATCTCTTTCTTAAGAGAGACCCGGAGGACATGCCCGAAGGCTCCGATTTCCGGGCTAATCTTAATCCAAGATCGCTTGAGGTGATAAAAGACGCCAAGCTGGAGCCTTCACTTAAGAACGCGCAGCCGGGCAGCCGGCATCAATTTGAGCGCCTGGGGTATTTTTATATAGACCCGATAGCCTCCAAAGGCGGGAATAATGTCTATAACCGCACGGTTACTCTCAAAGATGCATGGACTAAGGCTAAAAGCGCGGTTCCGGCCAAAAAGAATTGAAAATCGTTGAAAAACAGGCCTTTATAGTATAATATTTTAGGACGCCCTGACGGGTAGTGTAACGGTAGCACAGCAGACTCTGGATCTGCTTGTCTAGGTTCAAATCCTAGCCCGTCAGCCATTTATTGGCTTGATTTTAGGTATGTTTTAGTTATAATGTATTACCCCGTTCTTTATATATAGCTTTAATGCGGAGATGGTGGAACTGGCAGACACGCATGTTTGAGGGGCATGTGGGGCAACCCATGGGGGTTCAACTCCCCCTCTCCGCACCATATTCAGCTGTAAGCTATAAGCTTTAAGTCAAAATCTTAGAGCTTAAGGCTTACAGCTTATAGCTTTTTACTCGGCCCCATCGTCTAGCCTGGTCTAGGACGTATGGTTCTCAGCCATAAGACACCGGTTCAAATCCGGTTGGGGCTACCAATCTGGTACATACAGAGAACCTCCTCGATTGAGGGGGTTTCTTTGTTTGGGTACAAACTGGTATCATAGGTAACAAACTAGACTTGGGACATAGGTAACAGATTATAATATACGGCAAGGAGGAATAGCCCTATGCCGTGGAAAATA
>JAGVGJ010000030.1 GCA_020057115.1 Candidatus Omnitrophota bacterium
AGTCAAAGTCGTCTTTCCATGATCGATGTGACCGATCGTACCGATATTGACGTGCGGCTTGGATCTAACGAATGCTTCTTTGGCCATATGTTTCTCCTTTATTTATTCGTGCTCTTTAAACGACCGCTAAGTTCAACTATCTTTTCCGCTATATTTTTAGGCACTTCCTGATAATAGGAAGGCTCCATCGTATAGGACGCCCTACCTTGAGTAAGGCTCCTAACCGTGGTAGCATAACCGAACATCTCCGAAAGCGGCGCGAATCCCTTGATCACTTTTATATTTGCCCTGTCCTCTATGGCTTCGATCTTCACCCTGCGCGAGCTCAAGTCTCCGATGACATCGCCCATATAGTTATCAGGGGTCACGACTTCCAGGTTCATGATCGGCTCAAGTAAGACTGATCTGCCGTTCTTCAAGCCTTCGTTGAATGCTATCGAGCCTGCCATCTGGAAGGCTATATCGGATGAATCAACTTCGTGGAATGACCCATCTATAAGCTTTATATCTACGTCTGTAACAGGATATCCTGCGAGGCACCCGTTCTGCGCTGCTTCCCTAACGCCCTCCTCAACAGACGGAATATATTCCCTCGGTATCGAGCCGCCGATTATCTTGGATTCAAAAAGTATCCCTGAGCCTTTTGCAGCCGGCGCCACATCAAGGACGACATGCCCATACTGGCCGCGGCCGCCCGACTGCTGGATGAACTTGCCGACCACTTTGTGGCAGCTTTTTGTGATCGTCTCCCGGTATGCAACCTGCGGCTTATCCACGTTGGCGCCTACGTTAAATTCGCGTAACATTCTATCAACAATTATCTCAAGATGCAACTCTCCCATGCCGCTTATGATGGTCTGACCCGTCTCCTTCGCGTATCTCACCTTGAACGTCGGATCTTCTTCCATCAGCCTGTTGAGCGCTAACCCCAGCTTCTCCTGGTCAGCCTTGGTCTTTGCCTCGATCGACATCGATATGACAGGCTCCGGGAAATGTATGCGCTCAAGCACTATCGGGCTCTCTTCGTCGCAAATGGTGTCTCCCGTGGTCGTATTCTTAAGCCCGACAAGCGCTATGATGTCTCCTGCAAGAGCGACATCCACTATCTCCTGCTTATTGGCATGCATCTTCAATATCTTGCCTATTCTCTCCTTCGAGTCCTTGGTCGAGTTATAGACATAGCTCCCCGGAAGAAATTTTCCTGAATAGACCCTTGCGTATGCAAGCTTCCCGACGAACGGATCTGACTTGATCTTGAATACCAGGCCGCAGAACTTCTCTTCTTCGGAAGGAGCCCTCTCTACAGCCTCGTCGGTCTCCGGGTTGATGCCATTTACCGCGTCTATATCCAGCGGTGAAGGCAGGTAGTCGATGATGCCGTCCAAAAGCGGCTGTATGCCTTTATTCTTCGCCGAAGCTCCGCAGAATACCGGTATGATCTTGCCGGCGATCGTCGCCTTCCTGATAAAATCTACCAGTTCGTGTGGATATAACCCCTGTTCGTGTATATATCTTTCCATGACATGCTCATCGACCTCGCCGAGCTTAACGATAAGGTTATGGCGGTATTCGCTGGCCTGGGCCTTAAGTTCCTCCGGTATGTCGGTCACTTCGTATCCGGATGAGCCTTCCTCGCCTTTATATATGGTCGCCTTCATGCTGATGAGATCGATGATGCCCTTATACGCCGACTCGGACCCTATCGGTATCTGCATCGGGAATGGATTGGCGTTTAGCCTCGCGCGCATCCCTTCAAGGACATTGAAGAAGTTGGCGCCCGTCCTGTCCATCTTATTTATAAATGCTATCCTCGGTACTTTATACTTATCGGCCTGGCGCCATACAGTCTCTGTCTGGGGTTGGACCCCGCCGACAGCGCAGAGCACTATCACTGCCCCGTCAAGGACTTTCAGCGATCTCTCGACCTCGACCGTGAAATCGACATGTCCCGGCGTATCGATGATATTTATGTTCTTATCCTTCCAGAAACATGTCGTGGCTGCGCTAGTTATCGTGATGCCGCGCTCCTGCTCCTGGACCATCCAGTCCATGACGGCGGTACCTTCGTCAACGGTGCCTATCTTATACAGCTTGCCGGTGAAGAACAGTATGCGCTCGGTCGTCGTCGTCTTACCGGCGTCTATGTGCGCTATTATGCCTATATTGCGCAGGTTCTCCAGCCTTTTAATGCTTTCTATCTCTTTTTTTGATTTTTCCATTAATGTCTCTGGCATCTTACCATCTGTAGTGGGCAAAAGCCTTGTTGGCCTCGGCCATCTTGTGCGTATCGTCTCTCTTCTTTACCGCTGAGCCTTCGCCCTTATACGCGTCAAGTATCTCGTCGGCAAGCTTCGTTTCCATCGGCTTGCCCTTCTTGACCCTGGCGAAATTCCTGACCCATCTCATCGCTATCGAAATGCCTCTCTCTGCCTTGACGTCGATGGGGACCTGGTATGTGGCGCCGCCGATCCTCCTCGGCTTTACTTCAAGCTGCGGCCTGGCATTGTCCATCGCCTTCTGGAATACCTCAAGCGCGTTCTTCCCGGTCTTCTCCGCAAGCACGTCGAACGCCCTGTAGACTATCCTCTCGGCAACCGCCTTCTTGCCGCGCGTCATGACGATATTTATGAACTTCGAAACAGCTAAGTTCTTGTATTTTGGATCAGGTATTACTATCCTCTTTTCCGCCCTTCTTCTTCTCATGTTCTATCCTTTTCTATCCTTTGGCTGCTTTGGGCGCGGCCTTCTCTTTTGGCCTCTTCGCGCCGTATTTAGATCTCGATTTTTTCCTGTCCACAACGCCGGCTGTGTCGAGAACTCCTCTGACGATATGGTATCTGACGCCCGGCAAGTCCTTGACCCTTCCGCCCCTTACGAGCACTATCGAGTGTTCCTGGAGGTTATGGCCGACGCCGGGTATGTAAGCCGTTACTTCTATGTGATTGGTGAGCCTGACCCTGGCGACCTTTCTCAAAGCGGAGTTCGGTTTCTTCGGCGTCTGGGTCTTGACCTGGAGACATACTCCTCGTCTCTGCGGTGAACCCTTTAGCGCCGGGGATTTAGATTTTGGCTTGTATCCCTCTCTTCCTAATCTGATCAGCTGGTTTATCGTTGGCATATCTTTTTTGCCTCTTTAAGTGCCTGTTTTTGTCGTTATTCTTTCGAATCTTCCTTCTTGGAATCTTCGAACACGTTCCTTGAGATAGCTATATTCCTATGGGCGCTGAAACCCGTGCCTGCAGGTATGAGATGGCCCATGATGACATTCTCTTTTAAGCCGCGCAGGTAATCGATCTTGCCGCTCGCAGCCGCTTCCGTAAGGACCCTTGTGGTCTCCTGGAAGCTTGCTGCCGATATGAAGCTCTCGGTGTTAAGCGACGCTTTCGTGATACCCAAAAGTATCGGGGTTGCGGATGCCGGCTTGCCTTTCTTCTTTACGACCCTTTTGTTCTCTTCGCTGTATACAGACTTGTCGATCGTCTGGCCCATAAGGAAGCTGGTGTCACCCGGCTCCTCGATCCTCATCTTCCGGAGCATCTGCCTGACTATGACCTCGATATGCTTGTCATTGATCTTGACTCCCTGCAGCCTATATACTTCCTGGACCTCGTTTACGAGATACTCCTGGAGCTTCTTGTCTCCGGATACCCTCAGGATGTCCTGCGGAACTATCGGCCCGTCTATCAGCTGCTGTCCGGCATATACCTTGTCACCCTTATAGACGTTCAGATGCTTTCCGTGCGGGATGAGGTATTCTTTCTTCATGCCTGAAGCGGATTTGACTACGACCCTCTTCTGGCCCTTTTTCGACTCGCCGAACTCGACGATACCGTCTATTTCGCTTATGATCGCAGGATCGCGCGGCTTTCTCGCTTCGAAGAGCTCTGCGACACGCGGTAATCCGCCCGTTATATCCTTGGTCTTCGTGACGACTCGCGGGGTCTTGGCGAGGGGATCTCCTGCCGTGACCTCTTTGCCGTTATGGACGATTATGTGCGCGCCTGCCGGTATCGGATATATGGCCAAGACCTCATCCTTATCGCCCATGACCAGGATCTCTGGATGGTAGTCGCCCTTATGCTCGACTATGACCCTGTTCTTCAGCTTCGTGGTAGGGTCAAGCTCTTCCCTCATCGTAACGCCTTCTTTGATATCTTCGAATTTGATCTTTCCGGTAACATCCGTCAGGATGGGCACCGTGTACGGGTCCCACTTCACGAATATGACGCCTGATTCCGCGCTCTTGCCGTCCTCGACCTTTATGATCGCGCCCTGAGGCACCGTGTGGCGCTCGAGCTCGCGACCCTGCGGGTCATTTATGCTTATCTGGCCGTTCCTGTTAAGGACGATGAGCTCGCCTTCCTTCTTGGTCTTGACGACCTTGAGGTTGTGATATTTGACGGCCCCGGAGTTCTTCGCCACTATGTAGGACTGCTCTACGATCCTTGACGCGGTTCCACCTATATGGAATGTTCTCATCGTAAGCTGCGTGCCCGGCTCACCGATAGATTGCGCGGCTATGATGCCGGTCGCTGTCCCGAGCTCGACTATCCTGCCGGTCGAAAGATCGCGGCCGTAACATTTCGCGCAGACGCCGTGCTTCGCTTCGCAAGTGAGAACGCTTCTTATCCTTATCTTCTCGATGCCCGCCTCTTCTATCAGCTTTGCCTTCTCTTCCGATATCTCGCTTCCAGCCTCGACTAATACGGTATCGGTGATGACATCGACTATATTGTCAAGGGCGACCCTTCCTATTATCCTTTCGGAGAGGCTTACGACCTCCTCATCCCCTTCGATGATGGCGCTTATCAATATGCCATTAAGGGTGTCGCAATCTTCTATGTCGATGATGACGTCCTGCGCCACGTCAACGAGCCTTCTTGTCATATATCCTGAATCGGCTGTCTTTAGAGCGGTATCTGCAAGACCTTTTCTTGCTCCGTGCGTTGATATGAAATACTCGAGCACCGTCAGGCCCTCTCTGAAGTTGGCCGTGATCGGCGTCTCTATGATCTCACCGGACGGTTTGGCCATGAGGCCGCGCATCCCGGCGAGCTGCCTTATCTGGAGTTTAGAACCTCGCGCTCCGGAGTCTGCCATCATGAATATCGGATTGAACGAATCGAGCTCTTTAAAGATCAGGTCGGAGACATCGTCTGTCGTATGCGTCCAGAGGTCTATGATCTTGTTGTAACGCTCCCTTTCGGTGATGAGACCTTTCTTATACTGGTCGTCGACGTGGGAGACGTCGGTTTTCGTCTTCTCGAGATACTCTTGTTTCTTCTTCGGTATGATCAGGTCGTCGATCGATATGGAGATGCCGGCCCTCGTGCCTTCTTCAAAACCGGTCGTCTTCAGATCGTCGAGGAGCTTCACGACAGCATGGTGGCCTTTGATCTTATAGCAATTATTGATGACCTTGCTCAAGGACGATTTTGACATGGTATCATTTACAAAATCGATCCCCTCGGGCAACAGTTCGTTGAACTTTACGCGCCCAACCGTGGTCTCAATAAGCTTATCGCCTATCATTACCTTGATCTTGGTATGCAATTCTATCTCTTCGTCCTGGTTAGCTATCATGACCTCTGCAGCCGAGCTGAAATATTTCCCTTCGCCTTTCGCGCCCGGCTTCTCTTTCGTCATGTAGTAGCAGCCGAGGACTATATCCTGCGTCGGCGTCGTAATAGGCCTTCCATCGGAGGGCGAGAATATGTTATTCGATGACATCATGAGCAGGCGCGCTTCCATCTGGGCTTCAAGCGAAAGAGGCACGTGCACTGCCATCTGGTCGCCGTCGAAGTCAGCGTTAAAAGCCGTACATACGAGCGGGTGTATCCTTATAGCCTTGCCCTCGACAAGTATCGGCTGGAAGGCCTGTATACTCAGACGGTGGAGCGTCGGCGCTCTGTTCAGCATGACGGGATGCTCTTTGATGACATCGTCAAGAATGTCCCACACCTCGAGCTTCGCCTTCTCTACCATCTTCTTGGCGCTCTTGATCGTATGGACAAATCCCTTCTCTCTCAATTTTTTGATGATGAACGGCTCGAAGAGCTCAAGAGCCATCTTCTTGGGCAATCCGCATTCGTTCAGCTTCAGTTCAGGCCCGATGACTATAACGCTTCTGCCTGAATAGTCGACGCGTTTTCCGAGCAGGTTCTGCCTGAAACGCCCTTGTTTGCCCTTCAACATGTCGCTCAAGGATTTGAGCGGCCTGTTGCCGGGACCGAGGACCGGCCTGCCGTGCCTGCCGTTATCGAACAGGGCGTCTACGGCCTCCTGGAGCATCCTCTTCTCATTCCTTACGATGATCTCGGGGGCTTTCAGCTCTATAAGTTTCTTTAATCTGTTGTTCCTGTTGATGACCCTTCTATACAGGTCATTAAGGTCGCTTGTGGCGAACCTGCCGCCGTCCAGCGGGACGAGCGGGCGGAGATCCGGAGGTATTACCGGCACTACCTTTAGTATCATCCACTCCGGCTTATTTCCTGAGTTCTTAAAGGCCTCTATGACCCTTAATATCTTAGTTGACTTCTTCTGGGTGGTATCCGACTTCGACTCCTTTATTTCCCTTTTTATCCTGGCCGTGAGCTTGTCCATGTCGATCTCGGCGAGGAGCCCCTGTATCGCTTCTGCGCCCATCTTCGCCGTGAACTTCTGGCCGAACTTTTCCCTGTATTCCTTATATTTATCTTCCGATAAAAGCTCGTATTTCTTTAGCGGGGTATCGCCCGGATCGGTGATCACGAACTCTTCGTAGTAGATGACCTTCTCGAGGTCTCTTGACGTCATTCCGAGAAGAACTCCTAGGCGGGACGGTATGACCTTAAAGAACCAGACATGCGATACCGGACAGGCCAGGTCTATGTGCCCCATCCTCTCGCGGCGGACGCTCGAGCGCGTTACTTCGACGCCGCACCTGTCGCAGACTATGCCCTTATGCTTTATCCTCTTATACTTGCCGCAGTTGCACTCATAGTCTTTGGTAGGTCCGAATATCCTTTCGCAGAATAATCCGTCCTTCTCCGGTTTTAGGGTCCTGTAATTGATGGTCTCCGGCTTCTTTACTTCACCCTTGGACCATGACCTTATGATCTCCGGCGAGGCTATCTTGATCGTAATAGAATTGAACATATTGACGTCGTCTATCATCTCTTTCGCCTTATCTTTTCTCTTTTGGAGTCTCTGCGCCGGCTTTCCTGTCCATCTTGATATCCAGGCAGAGGCTCTGCAGCTCTTTTACGAGAACGTTAAACGATTCCGGCGTGCCATATTGAAGCATCTGGTCGCCCTTCACGATCGCCTCATATATCTTTGTCCTACCGCTGACATCATCGCTCTTTACCGTCAGAAGCTCCTGGAGCGTGTAGGCGGCGCCATAAGCTTCAAGCGCCCAGACTTCCATCTCTCCGAACCTCTGTCCTCCGAACTGCGCCTTTCCTCCAAGCGGCTGCTGTGTGACCAGCGAATACGGCCCGATGGAACGCGCGTGTATCTTATCATCGACCAAGTGGGCGAGCTTCATCATATAGATGTAGCCGATCGTGACCTTCTGATCGAACGGCTTGCCGGTAAGGCCGTCATATACCACGACCTTGCCCTCGGTGGGAAGTTTTGCCTTCTTCATCTCTTCTTTTATCTCTCTCTCGGTGGCTCCGTCGAATACGGGCGTCGCAACGTGGAAGCCCAGTATCTTGGCAGCCCACCCGAGATGCGTTTCAAGTATCTGCCCTACGTTCATACGGCTGGGAACGCCGAGCGGGTTCAAGACTATTTCAACAGGCGTGCCATCCTCAAGGAACGGCATATCCTCTTCCGGAAGTATCTTGGCTATGACGCCCTTGTTTCCGTGACGGCCGGCCATCTTATCGCCTACGGAGACCTTCTTCTTGGAGGCGACATAGACCTTGACCTTCTTTAATACCCCCGGAGGAAGCTCATCGCCGCGCTTCACCCTGTCTATCTCCCTCTCGAGCTCGTATGTGAGCTCTTCCGACTGGCTGTCGAGGAGTCGCGCTATGCGGGCTATTTCCTGTTCGGTCTCGGGGTTATTGTGTATCTTTATGCTCTCGAGATCGCCCTTCTCCACTATCTTCTTCAGGTCCTTGACCCTTATGGTCCTTCCCTGGGCCATCATAACGCGGCCTGACTCTTCGTCTAAAAGGCCGCTTGCAAGCTTCTGGCCGACCAGGAGCTTGTTAAGCTTCCTGTATTTCTCTTCCTGGATCTTCTGGATCTGAACTTCGTAAGTCTTCTCGATCTCTTTTATTTCCTTCATCTCCAGAGTCTTCTCTTCTTTGGTCTTGGATCGCGCCTCGCGCCTCGCGAATATGCGGACATCTACGACTATGCCCTCGACTCCCGGAGAAGCTATGAGCGAAGTATCCCTCACGTCGCCGGCCTTTTCTCCGAATATCGCCCTCAAAAGCTTCTCTTCGGGCGAAAGCTCGGTCTCCGACTTCGGGGTGACTTTCCCTACCAGGATGTCGCCCGGCTCGATCTCGGCGCCAACCCTTATTATCCCGTTCTCGTCGAGATTGCGGAGCGCCTCTTCGCCGACGTTCGGCATGTCCCTGGTGATCTCTTCGTTGCCGAGCCTCGTATCCCTCGCCTCGACCTCGAACTCCTCTATATGTAATGAGGTGAACTTATCCTCGCTCACAAGCTTTTCGCTTATAAGTATGGCGTCCTCAAAGTTATATCCTCTCCACGGCATAAAAGCTACCAGGACGTTCTTTCCGAGCGCTAGCTCTCCGTCCTTTGTGGCTACGCCGTCAGCGATGATCTCGCCTTCCTTCACCTTCTGGCCGGCTTTTACAAGCGGCCTCTGGTTGATGCATGTGTTTGCATTGGATCTCTCGAACTTCGTGAGATGGTATATCTCGCCGGATATCACTATCTCGTTCGAATCGACCGATGTGACCGTGCCCGCATTCTTGGCTATGACGGTCGCTCCCGAATCCTTCGCGGTCCTGTATTCCATGCCTGTTCCGACAAGCGGCGACTCCGGGTCCAATAACGGGACCGCCTGGCGCTGCATGTTCGAACCCATGAGGGCGCGGTTGGCGTCGTCATGCTCTAAGAACGGTATCAAGCTTGCCGCGACAGACACCAGCTGCCTGGGAGAGACGTCCATATACTGCACGTCTTTGGGGCTGGCCTGGATGAAGTCATCCTTGAAACGGCAGAATATCCTGTCATCTACGAAATGGCCCCGGCCGTCTATCTTTGAGTTTGCCTGGGCTATCACATACATATCTTCTATATCGGCGGAGAGGTAGTCGATCTTCTCGGTCACCCTTCCGCTATCTACTTTTCTGTACGGCGTCTCTATGAACCCGAATTCGTTTATCTTCGCGTAGGTGCTTAAAGAAGATATGAGCCCGATGTTCGGGCCTTCCGGCGTCTCAATCGGGCACATGCGGCCGTAATGCGAGTAGTGGACGTCGCGAACCTCGAAACCCGCCCTCTCCCTGTTCAATCCGCCGGGGCCTAGAGCGCTCATGCGCCTCTTATGCGTCAGCTCGGCGAGCGGATTGGTCTGGTCCATGAACTGTGACAGCTGGCTTCTTCCGAAGAAGTCGCGTATCACGCCCGAAACGAGCTTAGCGTTGATGAGGTTATGCGGCATCATGTTTGCGAGGTCATATATGTTCATCCTCTCGCGGCATGACCTGTCGACCCTTATGAGGCCGACCCTTATCTGGTTGAGGAGGAGCTCTCCTACGCAGCGTATGCGCCTATTCCCGAGATGGTCGATATCGTCAATGTCTCCCTCACCGTTCTTTACGGCGAGAAGTTTTAAGAGCACGTTGAGCAGCGTATCCGGGGTTATGAGTCTCTCTTCGAGCGGCACCTTCATGCCGAGCTTGCGGTTCATCATATGGCGTCCGACTGTGCCCAGATCGTATCTCTTTGAGTCGAAGAAAAGTTTGTTGACGAGATTTTCGGATGACTCCGGCGTCGGGGGATCCCCGGGCCTCAGTTTCCGGTATATGTCAAGAAGGGCATCTTCTTTTGTCTTGGCGTGGTCTTTCTTCAATGTGTTCACGAGCTCCGGGAATACGCGCCTAAAGATCGAGACATTCCGGACTGACGAGTCCATGACCCTGTCTATCATCTCTTCCGTTATCTTGTGATTATGCTCAGCTATAATGACATTATTTTCTTTGTCGACAAGGTCGTGCGCGAGGGTCTGCCCGACCAGCTTCTCCAGCTGCGAGCGCCTGGTGATCTCGTGCTTGTCTACGCCGCTGAATGCTTTCAGGATGCTCTCGTCTGTTGAAAAACCGAAAGCGCGCAGGAGCGTCGTTGCAAGGAATTTTCTACGCCTGTCGATATAGACATACAGGACGTCGTTCGCATCGAACTCAAACTCCACCCACGCCCCGCGGTAAGGTATGATCCTCGCCGAGAATATCTTCTTCCCCGTGGAATGCATCTCTTCCTCGAAAGAAATGCCGGGTGAGCGGTGCAGCTGGCTGACCACGACCCTCTCATCGCCGTTAACTATGAACGTGCCGGTCTCGGTCATCAGGGGCATGTCGCCCAGATAGACCTCCTGCTCCTTGGTCTCCGTCTTGGACTTGAGCCTCAGCATGATGCGAAGAGAGCCGCCGTAAGTCATTCCGCGCTTCTTGCACTCTAATATGCCGTATTTCGGCTTTCCGAGACTATAATGCAGATATTCCAGCTTATACTCGCCGTCCGTAGATTCGATCGGGAAAACCTCTCTAAAGGCCGCCTCCAGCCCCTGGTTCTTGCGCTTCGACTTGGCTACGTCTGACTGCAGGAACTCGATATAGGAGTGCGTCTGTATCTCCAGAAGGTTCGGCATGTCATAGCATTCTTCGATCTTGGCGTAATTTTTTCTTTTTATCATAGTCTCTCTTGGTCGTTCTTAAGCCACTCTCATCCCCTGCGCGTAAGCGCGAGGTATTTTACTTGAGCTCTACCTTGCCACCGGCAGCTTCAAGCTGCTTCTTTATCTTTTCGGCCTCTTCCTTCGTAGCGCCTTCCTTCACGGTCTTTGGAGCGCCGTCAACAAGATCCTTGGCTTCCTTCAAGCCCAGACTCGTAAGACTGCGGATCTCTTTGATGACCTGTATCTTGTTGGCGCCCGCTGAGGTAAGCACGATAGTGAACGACGACTTCTCTTCAGCTGCTGCGGGGGCTGCCCCGCCGGCTGCTCCACCTGCTGCGGCAACGGCCATGGGAGCGGCAGCGACAACGCCGAACTTATCTTCGAGCGCCTTCACGAGGTCCGCAAGCTCCATGACGGTCATCGTTTCGATGGACTGCATGATACCCTTCATCTTCTCATTCAACTCTACTTTTGTTTCCATCTCTTCCTCTCCTTCTGCATTGCTGCCAGCGTTACGCGCTCGCTGTATTCGGCGCGTTCTCCGCTCGGCTCTGTTTTTTAGTTTTTATGGCATCGACCGCATATACGAACTTCCTCAGGATGCCGCCCAAGGTGTTCACGAAACCAGTTATCGGGCTCTTGATCCCGCCCACGACCATACCAAGCAACACTTCTCTTGACGGCAGGCTGGCGAGGGCTTTTACCTCTTCGATGGTCATGATCTTGCCATCCACTATCGCGCCCTTTATCTTGAACTTATCGTTCGCCTTAGAGAAGTTTACGAGGATCTTGGCGGTGGCGACTATGTCCTGCCCGCTGAAAGATACGCCCATGCCGCTGTCGACAAGGCTCTTCATGTTCTCGAGTTTCTGCTTATTAAGAACTACGTTAAGTATCGAGTTCTTCACCACTATATATCTGGAAGCCAGCGGCCTTAAGTTCTTCCTGATACTTTCAAGATCGGCTACTGACGTGCCCATGTAGCTCGTAAGGATGAAGTTCGGGTGTTTTGTAAAGAGGGTCGACAGCTCATCGACCATCTTCTC
This sequence comes from Candidatus Omnitrophota bacterium, assembly GCA_020057115.1. GTDB lineage: Bacteria > Omnitrophota > Gorgyraeia > 2-01-FULL-45-10 > 2-01-FULL-45-10 > JAGVGJ01. The sequence goes on from JAGVGJ010000030.1 coordinate 11,914, forward strand.
TTTGCACATCTTTGCGAATTTGTCTTTTTTAAGCATTTTTTAAGCCTTCCTGAGCTCCGACAGGTCCAGCTTCAATCCCGGTCCCATCGTAGTAGATATGTACATCGTCTTTACGTGATGCCCTTTAAGTCCGGAGGGATTGGTGCTCATTATCGCGTCGATAAGCGACTTGGCATTCTCGTATAGCGCATCCTCTTTAAAGGATACCTTGCCTACCGGTGCGTGGACGCCGGCCTGCTTGTCCATCTTGAACTCTATTTTTCCCGCCTTTACCTCTTTAACTGTCTTTGCCGTATCCTGCGTAACTGTGCCTGACTTCGGGTTGGGCATGAGACCTCTTGGCCCCAGGATCTTACCAAGTCTTGCCATATCCTTCATCATGTCCGGAGTGGCGATGGCTACGTCGAAACCTACCCATCCGCCCTGGATCTTGGCGATAAGCTCTTCTGCGCCTACAAAATCGGCTCCGGCCGCTTTCGCTTTCTTCTCTTCTTCGCCCTTACAGAAGACTGCGACAATGACCTTCTTGCCTGTTCCGTGCGGCAAAGCCACAGTGCCCCTTATGGCGACATTCTGGCTCTGTTTGGGGTCGACCGAAAGCTTTGCAGCGACCTCAACGGTCTCGTCCATCTTAAGCTTCGGCGCCTTCTTTAATATGGCGATGGCTTCCTTGAGGCCGTAGACTTTCGTCTTATCGTATATGGTCTCTATTACTTTTATTCGCTTCGTCAGTTTCTTCATATTATCCCTCTACCTCTATGCCCATGCTCCTGGCGGTGCCCTTTATTATGTTGATGGCCGCGTCCATGTCAGGCGCATTCAGGTCCTTCATCTTAAGCTTGGCTATCTCTTTAAGCTGGTCGATCGTCACTTTGCCGACTTTTTCCTTGTTGGGCGTGCCGCTTGCCTTTGCGATGCCGCAGGCGCGCTTTAACAGGACCGAACACGGGGGGCTCTTAATAATAAAGGTAAAGGTCCTATCCTCAAAAGCCGTTATTACTACCGGAAGGGTCAGGCCATCCTGGCCTTGCGTCTTCGCGTTGAACTGTTTGCAGAACTCCATGATATTGAGACCATGCTGACCGAGAGCCGGTCCGACCGGAGGCGCCGGGTTAGCGGCTCCTGCCGAGCAATATAATCTTATGAGCGCTTTTACCTTTTTTGCCATTTTGCGTGCTTTCGTTTTTTATAGCTTACAGCTTATAGCTTAAAGCTTTTTAAACTTTCTCTACTTGCCATGTCTCGAGCTCTACCGGTGTAGCCCTGCCGAATATCGATATCATGACCTTTATCTTACCCTTAGCCAGATTTGCCTCTTCGATCGTCCCGTTAAAGTTCGTGAAGGGGCCGTCCGTAACTCTTACGTTCTCGCCTTTCTCAAATACAACTTTAGGAGTAGGCTTCTCCTTGGCATCCTTCGCCTGCCTCAAAATAGTGTCTATCTCGTCTTCTTTTAAAGGTATGGGCTTGGCGCCTGCTCCGACAAAACCCGTGACGCCGGTTATGTTCCTGATAAGGTACCAGTTCTCGTCAGTCAGCTCCATCTCGACCAAGATGTATCCCGGGAAGAACTTTCGCTGGGATATTTTCTTCTTGCCGGCCTTTATCTCCGATACCTGCTCTATAGGTATAAGGACCTGCGATATGGTGTCTTTGACGAGCCCGGCCTTCACCTTGCTCTCGATAGACGTCCTTACTCTGTCTTCGTATCCTGTTTGCGTATGTATTACGTACCAGTTCTTTGCCATTTTTTCTTCCGATTACAGTCCGGCTGTCATTATGATATTGACTATCTTGGATAGCACAAGGTCGCAGATCCCTATAAATAAGGAAAGGATGGCGAGAGAAACGAGGACGACTACTGTCGAACCGAATAACTCATCCCTGGTAGCCCAGGAGACCTTACCCATCTCTACTTTGACTTCTTTAAAGAACCCTAAAAATTTATTTGCCATATACTCGCTTTGTTATTGGTCCCTCAATAAACATCGAGACCAAATTTACTGTGTAAATTTGGCAGGAGCGGCAGGAATCGAACCCGCAGTTACGGTTTTGGAGACCGTTGGTTTACCATTAACCCACGCTCCTGTTCCCTGTCTTCCGCCAGAATTTACTTAATCTCCTTGTGCGGGGTATGCTTGCGGCAAGTGTTGCAGAACTTCTTGCGCTCGAGCTTGTCAGGGTTTTGCTTCTTATTCTTCATCGAAGAATAATTCCTGTTCTTACATACCGTGCATTCAAAAGTTATCTGTTCAAGAACCATTATTTACTCTATAACCTCGCTCACGACCCCTGCGCCTACGGTGTGACCGCCTTCGCGGATAGCGAAGCGCAGCTCTTTCTCCATGGCTATGGGCGTGATGA
>JAGVGJ010000008.1 GCA_020057115.1 Candidatus Omnitrophota bacterium
TAGGCTATTTATTATAACCCACTATCCACCCAGACCAATATCAAATCTACAAACCTAAAAAGAGCCTATTGTGTCCACTGCTGGCTAAAGTTGCACACTACCGGCTTACCGATAAGCTTCGGCGTCCAGGCAGAGGCCTCAATAGCGGCGCGTTCGTGCGGAAGCACCTTGTTCCAGGCAATTCGGGGCCGCAGTGGCTTAGGATTCGCCCATCGGCGCAGTTTCCTGGGAGCGATCCCGAATATTTCACAGGATAGCTTCTGGGTAAGACCCTGAATGACAGCTTCATATATGATATTGACCACAGCTCTTTTGACCTCAAGTTTAAAATGGCCGCTTAACGGCCCTTTGAGCCCTAACTCGTCCTTTTTTTTAATAAGGACAGCTCGTGCCCCACGGCAGCGAGCGCGTCTTTGGTTTCGGTTAGCTCTTTGGATACTCTTTGATACTGCTCTACCGGTATGACCTGAGGCTTTCGTCCCTGTTTTCCGGGATGGGCAAGGGCGTCCATAGCCGCAGCCTTGACTTTCTTGCGTATAGCTACCAGATCCCATGGCCTTAAGCCGTAGCGCTCCAGGATCGGTTTTACCGGGGCGCCCGGAGCGTTGCACTCCAGGTATATGTCGAAGAGCTGTTCGGGGGTAAGTTTTAAGCGTTCTTTCTTTGAGTTCATAATAGGTTCCAATTGTGGCCTCCTTTTGGTTATTATACAATTTTTTAGGCGGTACCGCCTAAAGTTAATTAACACCACCACTTGAGGTCACCATCGCTAAAAAAACGGGCAGGCTGTTTTTGACAACTATGTATAGAATGGAACCGATAGCGATAGTGATGATAATGCTCATCGCCAGGAATGATAGGCTTATTTTAGCGGCTATTTTCATAAAGTCCTTTGTAGAAAAAAATAAAAGCCAGGCGCTCAAAAGCTCCCGGCTTTATCCTCTTAGAGGCACTTCTAATCCGTTATAGCTACCCGTTGCTGTCTTCACCTAAAACTCCAAAGACTACGCGGTATGCTACCGGTTTATATATATTACTAACTATAAGATAATAGAGCGATATTATATCATTATCTTATAGTTACTTCTACTTTATTTTATTTCTTGCTCTGGGGTTTTCTAGGATGCTCTTTGCCTTTGGGCTCAAGGTGGACGAGGACATCGACTACGTGCGGGACATCCTTCTTTATGGCGTCTTCTATCTGGTAGCTTGTGTCGTGGGCGTCATCCAGATGCGTGACAGGGTCTAACTGGACATGGAGATCTACATAGATATCGTCAGGCCGGCCGCGGGTGCGTATCTTATGGCAGCTCTTGACGCCTTCAACTTTAAGGACTATCTCTTCTATCCTCTTCGGGTCGATTATCGCCGCATCCACAAGTATACCGGCTTCCTCTTTTACTATCACGAAGGCGGCGTAGACAATGAATACCGATATTATAAGCGTGACTATCGGGTCGAGAACCGGAAAACCGATCCTTACGGCTATCAAAGCGACTATGACGGAGAGCGAGGTAAAGATGTCTGCCCTCGTATGCATGGAATCGACCACAAGGATGTCGCTTCCGAGCTCTTTTCCTTTTCTGTATTCATAGACCATGACCGATATGTTGACGGCCATAGTGATAAGCATTATCACAAAACTCGCCGTGGTTATTTCCGCAGCCACGGGACGCATGATGTGCTCTATGCCTTCCTTGGCCAGATTGAAAGCCAGGATAAACAGCATTACCGCTATGCCCATAGCGAACAGGGTCTCGTATTTCTTGTGACCGTAATTATGGTCGCCGTCGACCGGCTGAGCTGAGAAACTTATTCCGACAAGGCCTATTATGTTGGATGCCCCGTCGGACAATGAATGGAAGCCGTCAGCAGTCATGGACGTGCATTTTGTCGCAAGGCCATATATGATCTTTGCCGCGGCGACGGCCCAGTTAAGTATAAGGACTATCCAGAGGACATTCCGTATCTTATTATAATGTGACTTCATATCTGTTTGCATATATAGATGTTAAGTATATACTGCGTTTCCGCGTTTTACAAATTTATTTGCAATAGGGGACGTTTCTAAATCTGACCTTGGGACGTTTGTAAAATCCATCCCACACCTGTCCCCTACCCTATTGTTTTGCGGAACCTTAGCGAGCTCAGCCAGAGGATGGCCACTCCCATTACGAACAATACCAGTATCGGAGGCCATAATATGTCTATGCCGTTACCTTTAAGGAATATGCCGCGCAGTATGACGAGATAATACCTTAAAGGATTAAGATACGTTAAATACTGGACGAACTGCGGCATATTGAATATAGGGAACATGAAACCCGAAAGTAGGTTCGCCGGGAAGAAGAATAAAAATACAGACATCATCGCCTCCTGCTGCGTCGAGCATAGCGTAGAGATGAACAGGCCGACCCCAAGGCTCGTCATGAGATATATCATTGAAGCCCCGAGAAGGAGCAAGAGGCTCCCCCTTATCGGGACATGAAATAGCGCTACGCCGATAATAGTCACGAGCACGACATCTATGAGCGCCATTACCGCAAATGGCGCAAGCTTGCCGAGTATAAGCTCATACGGCTTAATGGGGCTTACGATCAGCTGCTCCATGGTGCCGATCTCTTTCTCCCTTACGATGGACATGGATGTGAGGACCAGCGTCATAATAGTCACGACGAGCGCTATTACGCCCGGGATGTAAAAATATCTTGATTCCAGGTTCCCGTTGAACCAGGCCCTGTCGCGCAGGCCAATTTGCGGGAAGATATCTACCCGCTTAAGGGTTATCATGGCCCGCTGGGCCATAAGTTTATATGAGTATCTCGACATGATCGTATTAGAGTAGCCCAATATTATGGCTGCCGTGTTCGAATCTGTGCCGTCTAGGATAAGCTGGACCTGGGCTTTACCCTTGCCTTGCACATCCTCGGCAAACCCGCGGTTAAACCTTATGACCACATTCACATTCGATTGGTCTATCAGCTCGCGCTGCCTTCTATCGTCATAAATGTAATACTTGGCGTCAAAGTATCCGCTTGAAGTGAAGGCCCTTATAACATCGCGCGATTGACGCGTATTGTCCAGGTCATAGATAGCCGTCGGTATGTTATTCACGTCTGTAGTCGCGGCGAAGCCGAATACGAGCACCTGTATCAAAGGCGCAAGGAATATGGTGATCCTCATGCGCGGGTCGCGCAGGACCTGCTTAAACTCCTTTATGAGTATCGCCTTTATGCGCTCAAACATATCTAGGCCACCTTCTTCTTGAATTTCTTGTTGGCGATAGAGACCATGAGTAGCCCGAATATTAATAGAAAGAGGGCCGGCTTCCAGAGCACGCTAAAACCCACGCCTTTTAAATATATGCCTTTAAGTATAGTAATGAAATACCTCGCCGGGATGATATATGTTATCACCTGTATCACCTGCGGCATGTTCGATATGGCGTACATAAACCCCGAGAGGAGGAATGCCGGCATGAATGTGGTCATTATGGCTATCTGGCTTGCGAGCAGCTGGTTCTTCGCGCCGATGGATATCAATATCCCCATCATAAGCGCTCCCAGGAGAAATATCCCGCTCAAGGCAAAGAGTTCTACGATGTTGCCGCGGAACGGCACCCTGAAAATAAATAGCGCCATCGCGACCGCTACCAGGAGATCTACCATGCCTATCACAAAATACGGGATGAACTTCCCGAATATTAACTCTCTTGCTGTAACTGGCGTTGAGATGAGCTGCTCCATGGTGCCCCGCTCCCATTCGCGCGCAACCGTAAGAGACGTCAGGAGCGCTGCTATGACCATCATGATGACGGCTATAAGGCCGGGTATGATGAAGTTGCGGCTCTTTAAGTCCTCGTTAAACCATATGCGCGGCCGCACTTCTATAGGAGAAGAGCGCTCGACACCTTGCGCGGCAAGCGCGTCATTTATGAGGCTTGTGTTATAACCGGCTACGACCGCATTGACATAGCTCATTGCTATGGTGGCCGTATTAGAATCGCTTCCGTCGACTATTAATTGGACCGGCGATATCTGGTTGGAATTTATGTATTTCGAAAAGTCTTTAGGGATGACCATTGCCATAAGGGTCTTCCCACTATCGACCCATCCCCTGATATCCCTGTAATTATCGAAATAGGCTTTTATGTTGAAGTACTTTGAATTCTTGAAGTCGAGGAGAAAGTCCGTGGATGTCTTCGATCCGTCCTGGTTCCATACGACCATGGGGACATGGTTAACGTCCAGGTCCAGCACATACCCGAACATTATAAGGAGGAGCATCGGTATGAATATCGCCATGGCCAGCGACCTCGGGTCCCGGCCCACCTGGATGAACTCCTTACTGGCTATAGCTCTTACTCTTCTCAGATCCATCTTTATCGTAGCTCTCTATTAATGACACGAATACGTCCTCAAGCGAAGGCCGTATCACGTCGATCTTATAAATGGCTATTCCCTCTTTCTTGAATAGGTCCTCTATCGCCTTGGCGGCAGTCCGGGCCTGGTCTACAACGACATGGAGCGCTGTGCCAAAGAGCGCTGTCTCGCGCACCGACGGAAGCGAACCTATCTTCTCGATCCAGTCCTCTGCTCCCGGGACATCTATCCTCAAGACCTCGTTCTTCATGAATTTAGTCTTAAGCTCATCCGATGTACCCATGGCGATGATGGATCCTTTGTAGATAAGCGCCATCCTGTCGCAATTCTCAGCCTCATCCATGTAATGAGTGGTAACGAATACCGTAACGCCGCTCGCTGCCATATCCTTGATAAGGCTCCAGAAGCTTTGTCTCGCGATCGGGTCAACGCCGGACGTAGGCTCGTCGAGGAATATTATCCGCGGCTCGTGTATGATAGCGCATCCGAGCGCGAGGCGCTGTTTCCACCCGCCGGATAGCGTCCGGGTCATGCGGTGCCTGAAAGAGCCGAGGTCCGCCATCTTTATTATCCACTCCTTGCGCTCGGCCTTCTTCTTTTCCGGTATCTTGTAGATGCCGCTATAGAAATCTATATTCTCTTCTACGGTGAGGTCCTCGTATAGCGAGAACTTCTGCGACATGTAGCCGATATTCTCCTTGATGCGCTCCTGCTCTTTCAGGATGTCGTGTCCGCCTACGGACCCTGTCCCGGAAGTCGGCGTAAGGATGCCGCAGAGCATCCTGATAGTCGTGGATTTGCCCGCGCCGTTCGGGCCTAAAAATCCGAATATCTCACCTTTCCGGACAGAGAAATCTATCCTGTTCACGGCGGTGAAATCGCCGAATTTCTTTTCAAGCTTATCCACGCTTACTGCTATATTATTTTCGTTCATTTTCTTTTATTATCGATATGAATGCTTCTTCGAGCGTCTTCGCCTTTCGCTCGCTTTTTATATTATCCGGCAGGTCGCATCTTAACAACTTGCCTTTGTGCATCAAACCCACGCGCTTACACCGCTCGGCCTCATCGAGATATGAGGTGGAGAACAGTATCGTGACCTTCTCTTTCAATAATTGATATAGTATCTGCCAGAAGTCACGGCGTGAAACAGGGTCGACGCCGTTGGTGGGCTCGTCCAGGAAAAGGACTTTCGGCGTGTGGATGAGCGAGCACATGAGGCCGAGCTTCTGCTTCATGCCGCCGGATAGGCGGCCGGCAAGCCTGTTGGTGAACGGCGATAGCCCGCTGAAAGACAAAAGCCTCTCTATGGTCTTCACCCTTTCGGCTTTTCCCACGCAATAGATGTCAGCGTAAAAATTTATGTTCTCCATGACGGTAAGGTCTTCATAAAGCCCGAAGCGCTGGGACATATAGGCTATGTTCGCCTTGAGAGGTTCGGCTTCTTTCACAATATGCTTGTTATACACCCACCCTTCGCCGGAAGTAGGATCGAGTATCCCTGTAAGCAGGCGCATCGTAGTGGTCTTGCCCGCGCCGTCGGGACCAACGAGCCCGAATATCTCGCCCTCGTTTATCTCGAGCGATAAATTATCGACCGCGGTCACTTCCGCGAACTTCCTCGTAAGCCCAACTGTTCTAATCGTGATCAATTTCTTTCTCTCTCTTTCGGCGTCCCTCTTAAGGGTGTGTCTGTCGCTTGACGTTCGTTCGGATTAGCCATCCTCACTCACTCCGGAAAAATTTTGATGGCATAAGGTATCAAAATTTTTCAACGGCCGCTCCAGACACACCCTTGCGAGGGCCGCCAGCACTATTGTACACGAAAGAATTGTACTACTATTATGACCTAAAACTCGTTATGGACGCACATTGAAAATTTTAGGCCGTTGTGAAGTCGAAAAAGGGTTTATATATAACAATATTTTGATATCAAAAGAGCTGAGGATGTTTGAGGCCCATTCATATGGGCCGAGTTCCGCAGGCTCCCCTTTTTCGACTGAACAAAAGGCCGACCCCAAAGGGGAAAATTTTCAGTGCGGACATAACGAGTTTTAGGTCATTCGATGATATACCCGTCGGCTGGCATGCCCGGCTTGAGGTCAAGCGATGAATTGTCCGCTTTTATTTTTATACGATAGACGAGCTTGACCCGCTCCTCGGTCGTCTGGATGAACTTGGGGGTGAATTCGGCTTCCTGATTGATGAATGAGACATAGCCTTTATACTTCTTGCCGGGATAGGTGTCGGTCTTTAAATATGCTTCCTGGTTCAGCTTCACCCGCCCGAGATCCGTCTCATTTATGTAAGCGGTGAGCCAGACGTCGTTTAGGTCTATCGCGGTAAATACGGGCGCGCCGGTCTGGACGACCTCGCCGGCCTCGGCGCTCTTCACGGTGACGTATCCGTTTAGCGGAGACGCAAGCTCCGCGAATTCCAGCCTTGTTATCGCAAGCTCGAGCTGCGCCTTAAGCTTGTCGACCTGCGCCTTCAATGCATCGAAATTCGTCTTTGCATTATCCCTCTTCTGCGCCGATATGGAGCCTGCCTGGAAAAGGTTCTCTGCGCGTACGTAATCGATGGAGGCGAGCTTGTATTTGCTCTCAGCCTCTTTGAGCGCCGCGTCGGCCTCATTCCTTACCTTTGAAAGCTCGTCGGTATTAAGCCTTGCTACGGTCTGGCCTGTCTTTAGTACCGTTCCTTCGTCCGCCAAGAGCTCGGCTATCTGCCCGCCGACCCTGAAAGATATCCTCACGTCATTACCTTCGATGTTACCCGATACCTTGATCGGCTGTCCGTGGCTCAACACCTTCTGTAAAATAAAAATGCCGGCTGAAATGAGTACTATACACGCGATAACAGCCAGAACCGCAAATCTTATTTTCTTTTTATCCATTCTTAAGATCTCCCGTCCCTGTTAAGCCTTCCGAGCGTCTTGTCGAGATAAGCGCGCGCCATCAGGTAGTCATATATCGCCTCGGCCAGGTTCTTTTCGATCTGGCTCAAAGATACCTGCGCATCCAGAACATCCAGGTTCGTCCCTACGCCATTATCGAAACTTATGTATGATATCTTTAAGGCTTCCCTCGCCTCCTCGATGCCGCTCTTCTGGGAATTTATTATGGAGTTCGCTTTCTTAAGGTCAAGACATGCGCGCCTGACGTCTACGGCGGTCTGGTCCCTTATGTCTTCCTTTTCGAGTATCGATTGCTCGTAACGGTGCCTCGCCTCATTTATCTTCGCGACAGTCGAGAATCCGTCGAACAGGGGTATGGTCACTACGATGCCTGCATTCCAGTTCGAATGCTTGTAATTGAACATCTGCCCTACATTATTCGATAAGTACGTATAATCAAAACTTGCGTTCACCTGCGGCATGGCGCTCGCCCTGGCTGTCTCGATGCCCCACTTCTTCATATCTATGCCCAAAAGCCTCAATATCATCTCGGGCCTGCTCTTATATGCCTCTTTCAGGAATTCGTCTTCGTTTATGTCGACGAGCGCATATGCGAGAAGGCCGCTCGTATTTATGTCATCGTCCATCTTGAGCCCTAAAAGTTTCTTCAGCTCCGCTTTTATTATGTCTATGGCATTCCTGGCCCTGACGAGCTCCGGCATGACCTTCGTCACCTGGACCTTTGACTGCAGGACGTCGAACTTGGATACAGTGCCCTGCTCGAACTTGGCTTGGGCATCCAGATAATGGGCCTGGGCCTGGTCGAAGAGGTCCTGGGCAATGCGTGCTGTCTCATAGGCAAGCAGCAGCCCATAATATAATCTCTTAGCCTCAAACTCGACATTCAGCTTCACGGCGCGAAGCGTCTCTTCCTGGACCTTAAGGCCGAGTTTCGCCTGCCTTATGTTCGCGTTAGTTGCGCCGCCATCAAATACAGATTCCGTCACGGACATACCAGCCGAGTTACTATTCTCGTAACCGCCGAAGATATTAACGTCCTTCTTTATTCCCTGGTCCTTCAGCAGAGCCTGCGGGAATTTCAGCACGGCTCCGTTATACGTATACCCTGCGTTGAGATTCGCCTTCGGCAGCATGCCGCTCCGCGCACCCATTATCTGGGCCCTAGCAATAGCAAGCTCCTCCTGCTGGATCTGGATAGCTTTATTATTCATGAAGGCGAGCGACACCGCATCCTTAAGCGACATGGTCGCCGGCTTCATGGATACTTCCTGGCATTGGGCGGAAAATACGAACGCCGCCAGCATAGCCGCCGCAATGATAAAAATATATTTTTTGCGCATTCGCGTCATATCTCTTATTTTACCATCTTTTTATAGGCTAAAGCAGTCATGAAAAGAATAAAATTCACCATCACTATCGAAGCGCCCGTAGGAAGGTCCAGGATAAATGAGCCGATGGTCCCGGCAAATACGGAGACAAGCGATGCCGCGACAGCGAATGTTATGGCCTGCCTGAAGCTTCTTGCAAGCTGGAGCGCCGTCGCCGCCGGGAATATCAACAGGCTCGACACAAGTATTATGCCGACGATCTTCATGGCAAGCACAACCGTGAGAGCCGTAAGAAGTATCAGTATCTGGTTTATTCTTTTTGTTTTTATGCCCGAGACCTTGGCGCATTCCTCGTCGAATGTCACAGAGACAAGGTCATGATAGAATATCTTTACGAGAGTTATCACGACGAGAGAAAGGATGATGGAGATCGCGACCTCTTGCGGAGTTATGGAGAGTATGCTTCCGAAAAGATAACCGAACAAGTCTACGTTAAAGCCGCCTGCCATACCTGCCAAAAGCACGCCGGAGGCCACGCCGAAGGCAGAGACGATCCCTATCGCGGCATCCCCGAATAGGCGAGTCTTCTCTGTCAGTTTCAGTATGCCGATAGAGCTTAACATCGTTACAGGCACGGCTACATAAAAAGGATATACGCGCAAGAATAACCCGAGGGCGACGCTCCCGAAGGTGACATGCGCCAGCCCGTCGCCGATGAGCGAGAAACGCCTCAGCACCAGGAACAACCCGAGGACCGCGCAAAGTACTGATATGAACGACCCGGCTAATAGTGCCCGCTGTATGAAACCATAGCTTAACGCGTGAAAAATATCCATGCAACCCGCCTATTTATCGTGCCTGTGACAAATGATATGCTGACTGAACGGGCCGAAGTATTTGCCCGCATCACTAGACTTACAGAATTCATCGAACCCGCCGTAAAATATTACCCTTTTATCGAGATACAACAACTTCGACGCATACTTTCCTATGGTGCCGATGTCATGGCTTACGAGAAGTATCGTGACTTTTTTCGATCTATTCAAGGTGCCCATGATATCGAAGAACTTATCCCTTGCGTCCGGGTCGAGCGCAAGCGTCGGCTCATCCAGTATGAGAAGCTCCGGTTCGTGCACGATCGCCCTTGCCAACAATGCCCTCTGCTGCTGGCCGCCGGACAGCTCGCCTATCATCTTATCCTTTATGGCTTCTATTCCTAGGAGAGAGAGCGTATTCTCGATGGCTTCTTCGTCCTTCTTGTCGAAATGTTTAGGCGTCTTCTTGCCAGAAAGAAGGCCCAGGGCAACTATCTCCTTTACCGTGGCCGGAAAGGACGGGTTAAATAACGCCAGTTTCTGCGGAAGATACCCTACATTAGACCACTTATCGAAATCCGGCATATTCTGGCCGAATACTGAGACTGTCCCTGATGTCGGGGCAAGAAGTCCCAGGATGATCCGCATCAGGGTGGTCTTTCCGCTGCCATTCGGTCCGATGACCCCTATATAATCGCCCTTGGATGCCAAAAAATATATTCCGGATAGTATCTCATTATCCTGATACGAAAAATGGACATTCTCCGTAATGATCACTTGCTCTTGCATTCCATCCCCTTCTTCAGGTTCTTGAGATCCTCTTCTAGTATAGACAAGAATGTCACGCCTTTATCCATGTCTGCCTTAGAGACATTATGCGCCCCATTAAGAGGAAGCATGTTTGAAGAGGTCTCGGCTGCTATTGTCCGGGCAAGCTTAGGCGAAAGGAGCTCCTCGTAATACACATATCTTATACCCTTCTCTCTCATCTTATCAACCACTTCCATGATAGACTTGGGAGCCGGCTCAGAGTCTGGACATAAACTTTTATAGGGCGAAAGGCACGTGAGGCCATAGCGGCGGGCGAAATACCCGAATGCGGGATGGCCCGCATAAACGAACGTATCATATTTGCAGTCCTTGAACGCATTGCGGCATCTATCGTCTATACTTTTAAGTTTTAATTTATATTCTTTTGCGTTATCGATGTAATAATCCTTGTTGGCCGGGTCTTTCGCGATAAGGGCCGCGGTTATATTATCCACCATCATTGAAGCATTGTCCATATCAAGCCAGATATGGGGATCGCTCGCGACAAGCTTTACGCCTTTACTTACATCTATAATGTTTGCGGATATATTCGAGATGCCTTTTAGCAGCCCCTCCACCCATGGCTCCATATATTTGCCTGTGTAGATAAACAGGTCGGCTTCGTTTATCCTGGCCATGTCTCTTGGCTTGGGCTCAAATGAATGCGCCTCGACTCCGGGCGGTAGGACAAGGACAACTTCTACTTTATCTTTACCTATCTGTCTTGTGAAATCGAACTGCGGAAAGAGGGTGGCAACAACTTTGACCTTACTATTTTCGCGGGAAAGCGCCTGCGCAGGAAATGAATTACAATAAATTGAAGCTAGGGTAAGTAATGCGAGGACTATTCTCGCGGCTCCTCCTAGCCTCCTCATCTTTATTCCTTATCAATTGCCGTCTGCGGGCTTAACATTAACGTCCCGATGCCAGAACCATGCCCTGGCCGCTGAGCCTGCACCGGTACCTAACTGGAAAATGCTCGAGAATGTATTGATGCTGGGCTGTATGTCGTTCAGGAACTGGTTGAAGTCGGATATGAAGCGCTTCGGTACATAGACGACGTCGCCGCCATAGACAATGGCATCCGGATTATCGGTTCCGCGCCTTAATGCCATAAAGACATTGACTCTTCTCACCCTCGGATGCTCGGTAAGATTATCGCTTACTACTATAACACTCTCCCTCTTGCCAAGAGTCGTCATGTCGCCTGCAAGGCCAATGGCTTCCATGACGGTGATAGCGGTACCCGTAAAGGTATATACTCCGGGATATACGACCTCACCCAGGACCACGACCTTATTTCCGGCATATTCTTTAACAGTGACGGTTACCTGGACATATTTGACATATTCGGAAAATTTCTCTTTAAGTTTCGCCTGCAACTGGTATGTGGTAAGTCCGGATACATCGACAACGCCTATAAGAGGGTATGATATCTTGCCGTCAGGACTAACGACTACGTCGCCCGTAAGGTCGGGATTCTGCCAGACGAATACACCCAGCTTATCACCGGCGCCTATATGGTATTCCCCTCCGCCCTGCTGTCCCGCGAGTGGGGTCTTTGAAGCCGGAACAGACATGGACCTTGTGCGCGTATATTCCAATCCTCGAGAAGATGCCGGCATGATATCGAAGAGAGAAAATTGCAGAAACGATATTATCGCTAATATTACAAGGGCAGCTTTAGTGGAAAGTTGCGATCTCATTTTAAAATAATTATACCATAAGAATAATATAAGTCAATATAAGTAGGTTATGCTTTATTTCTCGCGCCTGAACCATCCCAGGATGAGCTCTTTCATCTTCTCTGGGTATTGCTGTATAAGGCGCTCGGCATGGTAGCCGTTCTTTACCACCACAAGCTCTTTTCTGGTAGAGGCGGCATTGTATAGCTTGTTCGACTGCTTGTGTTTTATCACCCAGTCGCTGTCGCCGTGGATAAAAAGTATCGCCGTCTTGTCGATCTTTTTGATGTCGAACATAGGGTCTGGTTTTGGGCCGAACATCCAGCCGCATCTGGCACCCTTGCCTTCCCATTTGCAGTCTATGTTATCTTTCAGGTCCGCGAACATGCCCGGCTCCCAGAAATTGAAGTTTATTTTGCTGAAATGCGTGGGCGCGCTCACGAGGACCATCTTCGCTATATCGCTTCTCCTCGAAGCTACGTCTATCGCGGCGACAGCCCCGAGGGAAAATGCGAGTATGTCTATCTCTTTATAGCCCAGGCCCGCGGCATATCCGACTACCGCTTCGAGGTCAATGCTCTCTTTAGATGACCAGGTGAATTTCCCGCCCGACTCCCCGTGCCCCCTGAAATCGAATAAAATAACATCATGCTCGGAAGAGACTATGCGCGCGGCCTCCTGCATCCACCGGTTCGACTTGCTGTTAAAGAACCCGGGACAGATTATTACGACGGAATCGAATCCGTTCTTCACGTGCTCGTAGGCGATAGACACCTTGTCGCGCGTATATAATTTCCCGAACGCCTCTTCGGCAGCGACCGTCTGCGCGGGAAAGCTCAGGATCAAAAATAGTACGCTGATTTGAAATATTTTGTTCATTTTATATGACAGTTGTACTGTCCCTCATTATACCCTAATGACAATAAGCCCCGAACAAAAACTTGTCTGGGGCTTATCAATCTATTTACTTTACGATCTGTTTAATAATCTCTTCCGGACTTGAATATATTGTCCATCATGTCGCGCGTCCGCTCGATGTCGCAGGTGCTCTCGAGAAAATAACCAGCGTGGCGCTTTATCTTCTCGATTACCTCGTCTCTCAAATACTCATCACTAAATATGTTGATCCCGTTTCTTGTATCCATAGCACTCTCCTTCCTTCTGAATATGAAGTAAGTATACCATGGATACCCGTTAAGTCAACAAAAACCAAGCTTCCTTTTTGCGTCTTAACTCTCCTATCCTCCTTTTTCATAAGAGATCTTTGCAGCCGGGACGGCCTCTCCGGTCAATAATGCCCCGAGGGCCGGATCCTCGACAATGCTGCCATAATGAAATATGACGCATGCCCCGGGGCCGGCTTCATCGCAGAGCGTATATTCTTTGGCAAATGTTTCGCTCGAGCCTACCATCTCATAAGCGCCTATGGCGATATTGACCTTTTTAAAATCTACCGCATTCTTTTTTGCTTCATTGACATATTTTTTGAATTCCGCGGTATCCGTGGAATAGCTCATGAGAGTCACAAAATCGACAAGGCCTCGCTTAAGCCATGATCGCCAGTCCTGGAATGCCTCATGATACGCGCGCGCATACGGGGCGCATCCGGTCGTCGATATCTGTATGTCCGGCCGGATAGACTTCGTCTTTTTGATAAGCTCCTCGAGAAATCCCGTCACCTGATCGCGCTTCCAGTCCTGCCAGGCCGGGAGGCTCTCTTCGACCGCATCTATACCGGTCACCTCTTTAAAACGTTCTATGTTCATCTTTGTATAGCCGTATGCGGGATCCTTGTCCGGGTAGCGGATATAATCGAACTGTATACCATCGAGCTCCGGATAAGCTGTGAGGATCTCCCCTACCAAATTAAGGAGCGCCCCGCGAACTCTCAAATCTCCGGGCTCAAGGAAATACTGGTTATCGATCTCGTAATCTTCAAGCGTTCTCTTGTTTTTGATATTCCGGGTAAGGATATCCGGGCCATATCTCTTAAGAAGCAGCGCATCTTTATTTTTGCTTAAGCTCAGCATGTTAAGCCATGCATGCACCTCGATGCCGGCAGCACGGGCTTCTTTTATAAGGAGTTTCAGCGGATCCTCTGAAACATTTTTTAGGCAGGTTTCATACGGCTCGGGATCTGCGACATTCGAAGGGAACCATGCTTTGTTTGCGCGGTAGATCTGAACGAACAGGATATTTATGCGGGCTCTCTTTGCGAAATTTATTAATTTAGAGATCTCCCCGCGGCTTGAAAGGACCGGCGGATCCTGCAGGACCGTCACAAAAAGCCCCCTCCTCATCGGCTCGTCGCAGATGGACCGTTCCGGCATAAGGAATACGATACATAAGATCAATATCACAAAACGTTTTTTCATGTTCTAATTATATCATATGTTAAGCGGAATATAAGACTCAGTCAAAATAAAAACCCCTGCTGCGCGATGTGCAAGCAGGGGTTTTTTAATTATCGGCTTCGCGCCGATGCTACAGCTTTTTAGAATGACCAGTTGGCCAGGACCATAAATTCCATGGGTTCCTTTTTGCCGTTGTAGTTACCAAGGCCTATCTGAAGACCGTCGAGAGATTTCGTGTAGTTGACTAGCCCGAGCTGGAACCCATGCATCTCTTTGGCGTAATTGAATAACCCGCCCTGGAATCCCTTGAAAGACCCATCGTTATAATTCACTATGCCTACCTCTGCGCCAACCGCCGGGCCCCTCGAAAAGTTAAGGGCGCCATACCTCAAGCCGTGCATGAAACCTTCCGTCCAGTTCACAAGCCCCCACTGCACGCCCGTCATGTCGCCTTCTACAATATTGGCCATGCCGTATTGCAGTCCAACGAAACGTTTCCCGGCGTGATTAACGATACCCATCTGCCCGCCGTAGGCCGCGCCCTCGACCCAGTTCCCAAGGCCGATCTCAACGCCGTTTACATCGCCCGTAGCCCTGTTCACGCCAAGCCATACAAGGCTCAATCCGGTGACATCTTTATTGACGGTGTAGAACAAGCTGAGACGCACGCCGAAAATAGATTCCTGTTTCCGGAACAAGCTGGACAGGATTGAATACAGCCAGCTGAATAGGCTTAGCCTCTTCAGCCATTGCGAACTGCGGTACTACAACCAATGCCAATAAAACCAAAACTACGACCCTTTTTAACATACATCCTCCTTTTGTTTTATATGGCTCCCCACAACAGACGTTAAACGCACCCCGTTATGTTTTGCGTCCCAAAATTACCTCCTCACTATGGACTCAGAACACTACAAGCGACGCCTCTCTAAGTGCAAGGAAATACATATACTTGTGAAGATGTACCGGCGACGCGGCCGCGGCACATCCATCAGTTTATACGATCCTTTGCCCGCCCTACCCCAAAAACCTAAGCCAGTCTACAAAAATATCGTAACCATGGCCGTCCGGATTCAGGAATATCTGGTAGAAAACCCTCAAAGAACACAAACTGCCGCGGGCAACCACTTCGGCGTCACCCGGGCCCGGGTATCCCAGCTCATGACCATCATTGAGAAGCTCCCGGACAGCTTTATTTCTACCATGAAAACGACCAAAGATCAATCCCTACTCAAACGATTCTCCGGCAAGTCCCTGCTTCGGATTGCCGCCCTCAGCACCCCGGAACAACGCCAAGCGTATATCGAATCGATCCAAAACGAAATCAACCGCCTATTGCCGAAGGATTAATTTATTTCAACAACTCCTGTGCCGTATAAAGATTATAAAATGCCTCCGGAATAAGCGCCTTAATACGATTGAGATTGTCCAACGGCGGCTTTAACACAAGCGAAACCAAATCAGAAATACGCCGCGGATCCCAACGAAAATCCTTGAGCGCATGATCCTTAGGGCGCGCTTTCAATAGAGCCGCCAAAAGCGACGCACGCGAAGCCGCGATCTTTGCCTCTTCAAGCCGGAACCTCGTATTCACAAGATGACTTGAAATCTTACTGATACCATCCGTCAATATTTCCGCGTGCTTATCCTTGGGTACGCCTCTTAAGCCGAGGCCGCATATAATGATGCCCGTGCGGAAAGTATCTTCTATTGCCTGCTCCTCGGTATATTTGCCACCGCGATAACCGATCTCTGCCTCCGCAAGCGCCTTATAGCTCTTGCGAACCAAAGCAAGATCCTCTGCCTCACTGAAAAGCTCGCCCACATCGAAAAGCTGTTTGATAATCTGCATGCTGGATTTCGAAGCGTAATGAATGCCTATCGTGTTAGGCGCAAAAGCCGTCAGCTTATCTCCCAAAAGACAATCGATAACCGGCATACGTACTTTTACCGTTTTCTCGAGCTCAATAAAAGGCGTTTTGACCGGATTGATTTCGGTCTCAGGATAAAGGTTTTTCTCTTCAAGAATATCGAGAAGCACATAATCGCGCCTTTTGGATATCGCGGAATTATAAAAGAATTTGAAGTGCGTTCTATGCGGCAAGCCTCGTTCTCCGCGGTCATCCTGTTCATAACCTAAAAACGGCGTTTTCTTTGCTATATCAGCCAAATCCGGTTCGTACTGGACGCGGGGCATATCAGTTACGATATCGATATCTATAGATAACCTGTGAAACTCCTTCAAAATCAAGATCATGCTGGTGCCGCCCTTAAAAACAAACGGTATGGAAGATTCACCCAAACCGCACAGCAAAGCAAGGGCGTAGATCGACTTTTCCAGCAAAGCAGGATCGACACTGCCCATCTCTTGCTTTTTTCTGATTACCCATTCTTTCGTAACGCATTGATTTGCAATCATAAATACAATTAACTCCAGCCACTTTTTGATAAAAAGTGGCTCAAATTAATTTTATCCGTTCTATTAACCCCTTAGTCTTTAATTTTCGTCTTTTGGCATAATTAAGCAGGAACCCGACATCGACCCGCTCGGCCGCGAGGACGTTTCCCAGTATCCGGGAATGCTCATCTTCATCCATAAGCTTCAAGTCCGATGCCTCCACCAGAAGATCGACCAATATCTTCTCTATATCCGCCGCGTGGCCGCTTGAACGTTCCCGGGTAATGGTCGGCCGGACCACCACGGTTTTCTCGCCTATGCTGAATTTTCGCGCATCGTTTCCGCGCGGGTTCAGCCATACATCATAGCCGGAATCTTTCAGGAAATCATACACTCCGCCCATGGCATCGCGATCCACATAAACGAACGTAACAAACCGCGCCAGCATATGGTGGGCAAAAGACCTCAACTGCTCCGTAGACCATACCGAGAAAGAAAGAAGCGGATATTTTTTCTCCATAGCCGCAATTATCTTCTTAACTGGCCGTTGATCCAATTCGAAAGACTGCTTGATGAACGAATACCACCCTCTTCCAGCGCCGAATAAAATACCCTCTTTGCCGAAATCGACCAGATACTTGTTGAAAGTACCCAAGTGAACCTCGGGAACGAGATTGCGCAAATCCTCCCTGCTGAAATATTGCTGATGGCCTTTCAGCTTCTTTTCTATTTCGTTTTTCAGCAAATCCTTAAAATCTGTTTTATTCATTTTGGTCAATGCAAACCTCCATCCTGCTAATCATCAAACGTGCGCGTGTCTTTCTTGAATTTAACCTTGAGCAAATAACAGCCTTTCTCTTTCTTCACGGACAAAACTTTAATCTCCCCTGTCATATCCGGATCTTCCATATAACCATACTTACCGTGGCAATCAAAGACAAAATAAACAGGACCACCGCACGTAGAACTGGAACGCGAATCCGGAATCACTTTGAGACATCACAATCTTCTTGAGATTGAGAATAATATCTGTGCCTTTTAAGTCTTTTTGTATTTTACTCATGCGTTACCCGGTCTTTCGCCTTCTTCGCTCTTGAAATATCTACCTTGCCAAGAATCTCATCCTGAGTCGGCTCCCGACCTAAAACACCGCGCAGAATATCGATAGATGCCTCCGCAATTTTCTGACTTCTATACGACTCCTCGGGAAAAGACGCCTTTTTAGTTTCAGTCTGAATTTTTATCCTCGCCGGATCGCCGAATCGTTTCTTGAAATTATCTGACATACTTCTGCCGCCCATAAATTATTTAATGTACTTAGCCATCTCCTCGAATTTCTCGAGTAGCTTGTTTGCCAAATCAGTCTTTTTGATCAAGAACGGGGCCCAGCGTCCATGTGAATCCGGCGATAAATGATTCTGGATTCGCAAGCTTTCCCCGCGCTTACTTTTAACAACTGTCCCCTTCGCTACTTCAATGCTTGGAACTAGCAAAACGTTCTCGTCAATTTCCATCTTCTGTGGGTTGAAATATGCGCCGACCACAAAATAGGAATGATGCGGCGTAAAGGTTTTCTTATTAATATCCATCAGAAAGAAGCCAACTTTGGCTACGTTAAAACGTCCTTTGATCTGCAAAAATATCGGCTGAAACATCCCCGCCTTGGTCACAACCAAATCCACACCCTGAGTATCCGTGACCGGACGATAGACGCTTAAGAGCCCCTGCCCCTGCAGAACGATCAATTCCTTAATCCGCTCCTCAACGATATCACCCTTGGCTTGCGATGACAGCCCTGATATATCCAGAAGCGTTTCTGCCTCTTTCAAAGGCGTTTCCTGCGACTTGTCCTTGAATGATAGCCCATACTTCGATCCGTCTTTTTCGAGAATAATCTCATCCCCAACCCGGGCGTTATTCGCTTTATACCAACGAACAAGACCAAATACGCGCTTATGCTTCGCGTTATAGGTCAGCTCGTTATCTTTCCCATCGATCGTAACCGCAATTTTGCCATCTTTATCCGGCATCATTTCAATACCCGCGGCCGGGATATGAAGAAAACCTAGCTTGATTTCAACGTCTATAAGTTTCCGAATGAACTTTTTAATCATTAATTCCTCCCCTGATTCAAGAAGCCGTCTCAGGCAATACTGTGCATAACGCCTTCAAATAATCATAGTGATCTTTATCGGCAAAACGAATGAACTCAAGAACATTCTTGGCAATAGCCTTAGCTTCTAATGCTGGCGCAGAAATCCCTCTCGAAAAGTCTCTCCCATGCGAATATTCATGCAAAAACTTTAATATAAAATCACCTGTGGCCTTTTTAAGATGATCAGGATCTTTTACAAACCGGCTAAGAACGATGTTCGAAAATTCTTCAGTGCTTTTGCATGCCCATTTAAATGTCGCAAAATACTCCAATACCTTCCGGCCAATGTTCGCTACCAATGGAGCATCAAGCATGCTAGTGTCATTAACATAGTGAAATAGCCTACAACACAAATAGTGGTACTCGGTTTTATACTCTTTAAGCAAAACAGGTAAATTCTCGATATTGACAGCCTGCTTCCCATCAACGCCGATCCTATTCATAATAAACAAATGCGATTCATTGCAAAATTTCTTTTCGCACAACCAATCTCTGATCAGATTAAAAAATTCGTAATTGTGTGTCAGGATAATAAGCTGATGCACATCTTTCAGATATCGCTTAAGAAAACCATATGTTCGAAATAAGAAATTCCCATCCTGACTATCCACGGGATCATCAATGATAACAATGGCATTACTTTTATCGAAACCGTCTTCTTCAAGCTTAACGAGAAAGTACACAAGAGCTAAAATACTCTTTTCTCCCTCGCTTAAATGCTTTGTTTCTTTTCCTCTTCTTTTAAGTGCATACCCAACACCGCCCTCTGCAAGCTCTATAATTTCGAGAAAAATATGCGATTCGCCAAAGAAGTCTTTTAGAATCTGATTAATTTTGTTTAAAGCATCTGAAGCATTATGCAACGTAGCTTTAAGAGCATTGATTTGCTCGATCAAGCTCGTGCGATCACTTTTAAGTGCGCCTATCTTGGCCTCAAGTTCTACCGTCTCCTTCTTTTTAGTGAAATACTCCCTATTAGACAGGGTCGTCGCAATTATGTGTAATTCAATGGCTTCGGCCGCCTTTTTAATCTCGCTTTCAATGACATTAATCCGAGCATTATGCTGACCAACAATGGCATTTATTCTTTGTATGGCCCCGTTAATGCTTTCAAAAGACTCTTTTGGAAACACAACACTCTGAAATTTCTTGGACGATTCATGAAGACTACTTTTTTTACTAATAAGGCTTTCTCGCAAAGATCGTATTTTATCAAGCAGGATTTTACCTGAATCCTTAATAGTAGAATGTAGGCCAAGATATTCTTTAGCAAGTTCCGGAAATAAAGCGCTGGAATCAAGGTCAACCTCAAGTTCTTTTGAATCAAAGGCCAATGATTGAACGGTCATATCAATTTGTTCTTTGACTTTTTGAAGCTCATCGGTAAAAAATTTGCCCAATCGATCCATATGGCCTTTAGGCAAGCTACTACCGCAGAATTTACAAGAGTCGAACTTTCTATCCTTATGCAAGTGATACCCAGATTCAGTCCAGTCTCTCAGCGATTTATCGCCTTCCAGCTCGGTGATATTTTCGAAACGAACAACAACATCCAACAAGTCATTCGCACCTTGAAAGAGATCTGAAAAATCTGAAATCTCCTTCAAAACCAGATCAATTTTCTTTTTCTCGCTCTTTACAATTTCTTTCTTTGCTTCAATATCCGCAGGATCGGAAATAATTAATGACGATAAATTGCTCTCACTGACTGTGCCATTGCTTATACGCGCCTCAACTTTACTCCTGTTATAATTTCTCCCATAATATTGGTCATTTGCCAAAGGCGTGTTGCCAAATTGTTTTGGTACTTCACTGCCAGCGTCTTTGAGAATTAAATCCAACTTCCCCGCTTTTGAAAGTTGATCTTCCAACGTAGATAGCTCACCATCTTTAGTCTTTAAATTCACCTCCAACTCATTCAGTTTCTTCTTTGCATCAATGTTATCTTTCCCAATAATTATGATTTTCTTGGCTTTTGAAGAATCAAAGGTAAGATTCTCATTAATAAAATCTTCGTTGAACACGCGAATATTTTGGGAGTTGGTCTCCACATCCTGCTTTTTGACCATGCCCTCATCAGTATGAACTGTAAAATCAATGGCCTGAAGCTCTGGAATATGAATTGCCTTCCGCTCAAGGAAATTGAGGATCCTAGATATGGTTGTTTTTCCTGACCCATTCCATCCATAGATCAAGTTGAACCTCTTGCAATCCTCCGCTTCCCAGCTAAAGGAATCGAAAGCATCGATATTCTTAATGTCTTTTATTTTTTTTATTGCCATATTTTCACTATTTGCTATCTTAATATCGAAACTCGATTTAAATTTTTTATCGGATCATAACCCTTTGCTATTCTCATTTTTTGTATTGCATTTGCTGTAGCTAAATAATGTTTCTTAGATTCTTCCGGTGCTTCTTTCCACATTTTTTGAAACATCCTCCACGCAGTTTTTTCATCTGTTACATTATAATCCCAGTAATTAAGTTCCTTTTTAACACCAATACTATTATTGATTTCAGTATTGTCACAATCTTTTAATAGTGATTTATTGTTGGGTATTTTTTTGAATAGCTTTCCTATTGAAGGATGTATAAAAATACGCATTCCCTTTATGCTACATGATTCAGCTCTACAAGCATTAACAACGCCTGTCCCTAAGAACTGCGAAGCATGTTCACCGGATTCAGATTTTATATCGGATTTAAAACGAATTGCCTCAAATGTGCCTAAAGCAATACCTGCTCTGACTGGCACTCCGCATATTAGGAATCTTTGCATTAAGTAATTTATTGCGGTTACGGCATCGTTTAAATTATTCGTTACAATAAAGGCGGAATCAGAAAACGTTATTGAAGTAAAATCACAATGTAACCTTGTTAAATCAAGCCCGCCTTCTAGAGTGCTATGAAAACTTGCAAATGTTTCAGTAAGTTTATTGGGTATATTATTACCAGTAAATATCCGGTTAATTCTTTTATGCATCGGCCCGCCTGCATCCTTGATAGCGTCAATATCGAGTTTGTTTTTTACAGTTAGGTCTGCAAAACCTAAAACATCTAAAAACAAAACAATTTTATTTTTTACTTTTTTGACTTTTAGTTCTTTTCTGTTTTTATTTATAAATATATTCATTGCCATCCTTAAATTTTCCCACCAGAAATATCAAAAAAACGCTCAAAGAATCGTATCAATTTATCCAAAACACTCTCGCGTTTTTTGGAACGCTCTCCTCCGGGTGAAAAGCGTGATACAGGCGGCAAAACTTTGGCCAGAGCAGTACCCGTGGTTGCAACACTGCCGTTACGAAACGCATTTCGCACAAATTTATAGGTTTCGTCGTGATCAAGATTTTCGTACTTAATAATATCTTCCAGCTCCTCAATCTTTTTCTTTTCCACATACTTCTGCCAGTCTTCATCTACCACCGAATGGATATTAAGCGAAGCGATAAACTGGTTAATAAGATCCTTTTTGTTACGCAACTCAACGCTTGAATCAATTGCCTTGTTAATGTCGACAAGCAGTTCGCGGTTCTTGATGTGGTCTTCGTGGTACTTTTTAACAAGCCCTAAAATATAATCAATATTGATCTCAATCTGTTTAATGAGCTCCATTTCAAACACGATATCATCGTTGATATTTTCCTTTTCTCCTTCACCTGTCTTGCGAAACTCATTATAGAGGTCAATGTAGGCGCTGTGATAATCCTGAATGTCCCGCTCGGTTAAAATTTCGTTGCCGCTAAATTCGTCAAAAGTAACCAAGATATTTCTCACCCGCAAAATCGCGCCGTAGAGCCTGATGAAATTCTTTTGATTTTGTTCTCCTATAACTCGCTCGCCAACCGGGAATTTTGCCATAAGTTCTTCAACCAGACTGGCATATCCACGGACTTCTTTGCCACTGTCTTTGTAGCCGTTGTAGTACTCGTTATACGATTTTAACAGCACAATCCCGCTGGCTTCCTTATCGCCAAAGAGAGCAATGGATTCATTCGTCGCTTTTTCCAGATTGCGGAAGCAAACAATGTTTCCGAATGTCTTGATGGTGTTTAAAATGCGGTTGGTGCGCGAATACGCCTGTAGCAGACCATGCAAGCGCAGATTTTTATCCACCCACAAGGTATTGAGCGTCGTCGCGTCAAAGCCGGTCAAAAACATATTGACCACCAGCAGAATATCCACTTCCCGATTTTTCACCCGCTCGCTGACATCTTTATAGTAATTTTGAAATTTATCGGAAGAGGTGTCATAGGATGTACCAAACATGGTGTTGTAGTCTTTAATGGCGTTCTCAAGGAAATCCCTTGAGCTTTTGTCCAGTCCGCTGGTGTCTTCGGAGTTTTCATCTATCACGCCGTCAATTTCTTCATCGTTTACGCCAAAGCTGTAAATAAGCGCTATTTTGAGTTTTTTATCGCTCGGTGCGTCTGTCAGCTGTTTTTTGAATTCAGCGTAGTATTTTTTGGCCGCATCAATGGAAGAAACGGCAAAAATGGAGTTAAACCCCGCCAGTCTGCGGTCTTTAAGTTTGTAAAAGCTGTTCCGTTTAGTTTTCTGATCAAAATGGTCACGGATATATTTCACGACATTTGCCAAACGCTCCGGCGCGGCAAGTACTGCCTCACGGTCGATGTCGCGTACTTTCTTATCTTCAATGTCTTCAGCTTCGCGTACGGTAGAAATATAATCTACCTTAAACGGCAAGACGTTTTTATCGGCAATGGCGTTCACGATCGTGTAGGTGTGCAATTTATCGCCAAAAACCTGCGCGGTGGTCTTAAAATCGGGACGGCCACCGGAAGACGCGTTCACAGCAAAGATCGGCGTGCCGGTAAAACCGAAAAGATGGTAGTTTTTAAACGCTTTGGCTATGGCGGTGTGCATTTCCCCGAACTGCGAGCGGTGACATTCATCAAAGATTAGCACAATGTGGCCGTCAAAAATAGCATGCCCTTTGTTATGGTCGATGAACCGGTCGAGTTTTTGGATAGTGGTGATAATAATGCGCGCGTTTGCGTTTTCCAGTTGGCGTTTTAATATCGCCGTACTGGTATTGCTGTTGGCCGCGCCTTTTTCAAACTTGTCGTATTCGCGCATGGTCTGGTAATCAAGGTCTTTGCGGTCAACGATAAAAAGTACTTTGTCAACGTAGGGCAACTTGCTCGCCAGTTGGGCGGTCTTAAAACTTGTCAGGGTTTTGCCCGAGCCGGTGGTATGCCAGATGTAACCGCCAGCCTCCACGGTGCCGAGTTTTTTATAGTTGGTGCTGATTTCGATTCTACTCAGTATTTTCTCGGTCGCCACGATCTGATAAGGCCGCATCGCCAAAAGCTGTTTATCAGTGGTAAACACGCAGTAGCGGGTGAGGATATTGAGAAGCGCATGCTTGGCAAAAAAGGTTTTGGCAAAATCCACAAGATCCGCAATCGGTCTGTTGGCCGCGTCCGCCCACCAGCTGGTAAACTCAAAGCTATTACTGGAGCGTTTTCCTTTTTTGACGGCGCCTTCGCTTGATTCCCTGATATGTTCCGAGCGTATGGTGTTGCTGTAGTATTTGGTGTGCGTACCGTTGGAGATCACGAATATCTGCGCGTATTCAAAGAGCCCTAATCCAGCCCAAAAACTCTCGCGCTGGTATCGGTTAATCTGATTAAACGCCTCCTGAATCGCCACCCCCCGCCGCTTGAGTTCAATATGAACGAGCGGCAAGCCGTTGACCAGCACCGTTACATCGTAGCGGTTGGCTCGTTGACCTTCTTCGACGGCGTATTGGTTGATCACCTGCAAACTGTTTTCGTGGATCTTGTCTTTATGGAGCAGGTAGACATTTTTAACTGTTCCGTCATCTCTTTTTAGATTTTTGATGTGGTCTTCTTGAATAGTAACTGTTTTTTCGGCAATGCTCTGGTTGGGATTGGCAATCTCGCCGGTAAAAAACCTTTCCCATTCGGCATCGGAAAAGGCAAAATCGTTCAGCTTTTCCAGCTGTTTACGAAGGTTGAGAACGAGATCAGTTTCGGAGGAGATAGGCAGATACTCATACGCCTGTAATTGCAACTGCTCAATAAAGGCGCGCTCCAGCTCTGCCTCGCTCTGGTAATGCGCCGCACGCTTTTTATCGGGCGTGTATTCCGCCACTACCGTGCTTTGCGGATTTTCCGCCACCAAATTGTATTTTTTATTGTTTGGCATATTCTTCAAATGTTAAAAGCTTGCCCCTGTAGTATTCGTATTGTTTGCGCCGGGCATTGAGTTCCGCCGGTAACCCGGCCGAAATATCATTCACTAATGCATCAAATTTATCGAGAATGGCAACAATGCGTTCTTGTTCAGGAATATCTGGGACGGGAATTTTGAACGCCTTTACTCTTGCATCAGAAATTGATGGATATGCTGAACCTTCTTGATTCTTTTCGACGTAATCATTGAAGGCCAAAGTAGAAATATTGTAATAAATCCATTTCGGTAATACATGGGAAGTATTCGCACGTAAAACACAGTAGCCGGTGCTTGCTATTTCGTTGTCATGGTCATTACCAATTATCGCAAAACGTCGCAAGGTCGGACGAGTGGTCGCAAAAATCACATCATCTTTTTCAACAATTTTTTGCGCTCGACTCGGAGCATCTTCTGCATTTATTTTTATAGTTTCTGTAATCATGTGATTTTCTCGATTAACTGACGTCAGATCAATATAGCGATAAGTCTTTTTTGTTTCTTTCCATTTAACGTTATTTGTCGGAATACATATCTCAGATATCGCGGCCCATCTTACTCTCTCTCTCTCTCTCTCTCTCTCTCTCTCTCTCTCTCTCTCTCTCTCTCGTTAAAAGTCAATA
>JAGVGJ010000021.1 GCA_020057115.1 Candidatus Omnitrophota bacterium
AAGACAAAACACACAAGACGCAAGTACTACCTTGGAGTATAACCGTTCTTAAAACCATGATAAAATTCATTTTTTGATTTTTGCAACGGTCTCAACTTATAAAAAATTCATATGGCGACAGATCTTGTTATAATATTCGTTACGTGCGCCTCGCGAAAAGAGGCGGCCTCGATAGCCGATTCGCTTCTTAAAAAACGGCTTATAGCGTGCGCGAGCATTGTCGCGGGCTTGGAATCCAGGTTCTGGTGGAAGGGCGGACTTGATAAGGCGAAGGAGTCTCTTGTGATCATGAAGACCGCCCGGAAGAACTTTAAGGCGGTGGAGAAGGAAGTGAAGAGGCTTCACTCATACGAAGTTCCGGAGATAATAGCATCTCCGATAAGCCATGGCACCAAGGAATATCTGGGATGGATAAGCGAAAGCGTAAGATGATGAGCAGGCACACTCTATCAGCTAGAGATTTATCTTGCAAAATCGGACGGTCTATTCCATTATATACCACGGTTGAAGTAATTTAATATTGGGGCAGTAGCTCAGCTGGCAGAGCATCACGTTCGCAACGTGGGGGCCGCCGGTTCAACTCCGGTCTGCTCCACCAATTTTTCGCATGGGCCGGGCATCTTACGGTCCAT
Organism: Candidatus Omnitrophota bacterium; assembly: GCA_020057115.1. GTDB lineage: Bacteria > Omnitrophota > Gorgyraeia > 2-01-FULL-45-10 > 2-01-FULL-45-10 > JAGVGJ01. The sequence continues at coordinate 633 of JAGVGJ010000021.1, forward strand.
GCAAACCTACAAATTGATGAAGAATTCCACCATCACATTGCTGTTCATCCTGCTGCTTGCCTCCATCGCCTGCGCCGATGATATCAAAGACGCCGACCTTGCGGGTTCCTGGTATCCGGCATCCGGCGGCCAGTTAAAGTCTATGCTCCAGGGGTATCTCGATGCCGCAGATCCCGAAAAGATAGAAGGCAGGATATTCGCTATCATATCTCCGCACGCAGGCTACCAGTATTCAGGACCTGTAGCCGCTTACGGTTTTAAGGAGGTCCGGGGCCGCGGCATAAAGACCGTCATCCTTATAGGATTCAGTCACAAAAATCCATTTGACGGCATAGCGGTCTACAGTATCGGGATATTCAGGACGCCGCTAGGCGACGTCAAGGTTGATGCGGAGATTGCCAATGCCATCATAAGCAAGAACAAGAGGATCCTCTTTTATCCGGCGTTATTCAATGGCGAGAATTCGGTAGAGATGCAGGTGCCGTTCATACAGGCGGCGCTTCCCGGGACCATGATCGTGCCCATCGAATTCGGGACGCAGCATTACCAGGATGCCGTCATACTGGCGGATGCCCTGGCAGAGGTCCTTAAGGGCAGGGACGATTGCCTTATAGTGGCCTCGACAGACATGTCCCATTATCATGCCTACGATGAGGCGAATTCGATGGATGCAAGGGCGATAGGCCTTATCGAGAAGATGAAGGTGAAAGATCTCTTTCAGGAGGCGGACTTGAGGATATGCGAGCTCTGCGGGATCATGCCTGTTACCGCGACTATGCTTGCCGCAGAAAAATTGGGTTTTACTGATGTGAAGGTGCTGAAATACGCCAATTCCGGAGATACCGCCGGGACAAAAGACCAGGTGGTCGGGTATCTTAGCGCAGTCGTTTACAGGAAAGGCGTCTCGGAAGAGCCCGGCCGGGGCGCGGCGAAAACGGAGGGTACCGTGAAGAAAGACCAGAGGCTTTTGAACGACAAGCAGCAAAAGAGATTGCTTGAGATAGCAAGAGAATCCATCACAAGCTATGTAAGGGACGGCAAGAGAAAGAGTTTTACCGAAACCGACGCCGTCTTGAACAGTCCGATGGGCGCGTTCGTTACGCTGAAAGAAGGTGGAGAGCTCAGAGGATGTATCGGTAATATGGTGGGCCGCGGGCCGCTATATAAGACGGTCGCGGATATGGCGATAGAAGCTGCTACCGGAGATCCCAGGTTCTCGACTCTTTCAAAGGGCGAAATAGATAAGATCGACATAGAGATATCGGTTCTATCGCCAATGAAGAAGGTGTATAATAATGATGAGATAAAGATACCCGGACATGGGGTCATGGTCAAGAGGGGTTTCGCGAGCGGAGTGTATCTGCCGCAGGTAGCTACAGAGACCGGGTGGACCAAAGAGGAGTTCATGTCGAGCCTTTGCGCCCACAAGGCGGGATTGGCGTCCGACGCGTGGAAAGACCCGGCAACCGAAATATATACATTTACCGCAGAAGTATTCGGAGAGAAAGGAGAGTAGTGATGAGGAATAAAGGAATTATTATAGGTATGGCAGGGATCGTCGTAGTGGCTTTCGCGCTGGTATCGGGGTGCAATGCCCCGAAGGCGGATAAGGGCGCCAAAAAAGACAGCAAGCCTGTAGCCGGAGCGGCTGCCGTGAAGAAAGAGGAACCCAAGAAGGTGATCAGCAAAGATATGGGCGGCCTGACGGTCAAGATAATCGATTCTAAAGGCAAGGATCTCCCCGTAAGAGTTCGCGCTTTCAAGTCAAGCGATGCTAGGTCGAGCATGTATTCAGCATCTTTCGGGTCTAACAGGATGCAGGAGCTTGCTCCCGGTTCTTATGACATCGAGATCGACACTGTGCCGCAGAAGATGTATAAGAATATAAACGTGCAAAAGGGCAAAGAGACCGTGGAGAGTTTGGGGTGCGCTACGGGAGCTCTTATCGTGAAAGCCATGGATTCGCAGAATAAGGAAGGGCGCTATTCGGTAAGGGTCTTTTATCCGGGCACCAATACAGTGGTAGCTGCCGGAGTTTGCGGCAGGCCGATGGAAATAATCGGGGGCATGTATGATGTCGAAGTCGGCACTATGCCTAAACAGGTGAAGAAGGGCGCCGTCATAGAAACAGGCAAGGATATGCTCGTCAACTTTGCCATGAGCATGGGGTCCTTGATAGTAAAGACGACAGATGAAAACGGCAGCCAGATCAAGCTTAGCGCAAGGATCTCGAAGGCCGGTAACAATGAACCGCTCGTTTCAATAGCCACTAACAGGGCGGTGGATCTTGTAGGCGGCTCATATATCGTGGAAGTCCTCTCAAAGGCGGGTCCTGTAAAGAAGGATGCAAATATTGCGGTCGGCGGGACCACAACTCTGGATGTCATGATAGCTACCCCGGCGCCTGCGGCTCCGGTCGCAACAGTTGTCCCGGTCAAGGCGCCCGCAAAAGCGCCATCCAAGACGAACGGGAAGAAGTAGTCCGGCAAGCATGAGCAGATTTTATGTGCCCAGGGAAGCCGTCGAAGGCGACAGGATAGTAATAACAGGCGATGAGGCGCATCACATAAGGGACGTGATGCGCCTCAAAGCTCATTGCGATGTCGTGGCTTTCGACGGGACGGGCAATGAGTATGCGGGCGTCATAAGATCGATAGATCCCAGGTCCGTTGTCATAGATATAATCCGCAGGCAGATGCCGCAGGAGAAAGAGGCATTCGCCATAACCCTCATCCAGGCCATCCCGAAAAAAGATAAGATGGACTATATAGTAGAAAAAGCCACCGAGCTCGGGGCGAGCCGCATCATCCCTGTCATGACCGAGAGGACGATAGTCGAGTGGGACAGAAAGAAGAAGGATGCTTCCGTGGAGCGGTGGAAGAGGATAAGCCTGGCAGCTTCCAAGCAATGCGGCAGGCTCGACATTCCGGAGATCCCGCCGGTCGCGGATTTTAAAGCGCTCGTGAGAAATAAGTCCGAATACGGCCTGTCTTTGATAGCGGCATTGACCGACCAGGCCGCAGGGCTCAGGAGATCTATCGCCGGATTCAAGAAGGGCAGCGTCGCCATCGCCATCGGCCCGGAAGGCGACTTCACTCCAAAAGAGGTCGAGGCGGCGCGCTCGGCCGGATACAAGCCCGTCAGCCTTGGCCGCAGGGTGCTGAAGAGCGACACGGCAGGCCTCGCGGTCCTATCCATATTAAATTATGAGCTATCAGAATAATTTTGCGCCTTCGCGGTGTTCCTTATGAATAAGATATTTTATTTGAAGACCCTCGGCTGCAAGGTCAATCAGTACGAATCTCAGGCAATGCGGGAGGTCCTCCTCAAGAGAGGCTTTGAAGAATCTTCCGAAGAGGAGACGGCCGACATATTTATCATAAACACCTGCACGGTCACCCACCAGGCTGATAAGGAAGCCCGTTACTGCATATCGCATTTCCACAAGTTAAACCCGAAAGCCAGGATAGTAGTTACCGGATGTTATGCGGAGAATGACTCTGACGAGATACTCGCCCTTCCCGGGGTCTCCGATGTCATCAGCAATCTTTACAAAGCGCGCATTGCGGATATCCTGACAGGCGCCAAGATTACCGGCGAGAATTACAGGCTCAAAGTCACGGATTTCAAGGACCATGTCAAGGCGTTCGTCAAGATACAGGATGGCTGCGAGAACTTCTGTTCATATTGCAAGGTCCCTCTGATAAGGGGTGATCTCGACTCAAAGCCTGTCGAGGATATAATAGATGAAGTAAGGACCCTTGCGGCAAAGGGCTTTAAGGAGATAGTGCTGACAGGGATATGCCTTGGGGCGTGGGGGAAGGATATCGCAGGCGACAGGAAATTGGGCCTGGTCGATGTCCTGGAGAAGCTCGAAGGGCTCAAGGGCGATTTCAGGGTAAGGATAAGCTCGATCGAGCCGAAATATGTCGATGGCAAGCTCATAAAATTCATCGCCTCCAGCAAAAAGGTGTGCAGGCACCTGCACATACCGCTTCAGTCGGGCGATAACACGATACTCGAGAAGATGAACCGGCCTTATACGGCCCGGAGATATGTCTCGATAATAGAGAAGGCAAAGGCCGGAATAAAGGGCGTGGCCATCACCACAGATGTATTGATAGGTTTTCCGGGGGAGACAGACAGAAATTTTAATAACACCATAAGCCTCATTAAGCGTATAATGCCGTTAAGGACCCACATATTTACATATAGCCCCAGGAAAGGCACCGTCGCTTATGGCATGGAAGGATGCGCGGCTAAAGGGATCCTGAGAAAAAGGTATCTGAAGTTAAAGACGATAGCAACAAGCACGTCTTACATATATAGGAGCAAGTTCCTCAAGAAGAGGCTCAGCGTCCTGGCGGAGACCAAGAGGGACAAACTCACGGGCATGCTGACAGGATATTCGGATAATTATATTAAAGTCATGTTTGACGGCAACGACAGCCTGATGACCAAGCTCGTTCCCGTAGATGTCGATTACGTAAATCTCATGTATACGATAGGAAAGAGATGCAAGGCAAGAAAAAAGTAAGCATAATAATAGCTGTCTACAACCAGCTTCCTTACACGAAGATGGCGGTAGATTCCATCCTGAACAATACGGATCCATCGCTTTATGAGTTCATAATAGTCGATAACGGCTCCCGGCCCGAGGTAAAGGCATACTTTGATTCTCTGAAAGGCAGGGTCGAGATAATATATATAAGAAATGAAGGCAACGCAGGGCCTATCAAGGCAATAAACCAGGGCATAAGCGCTTCGAATGCCGATTATGTCATGGCGATCCATAATGATGTCATTATAATGGATCCGGGTTGGCTTGATAAGATGCTCTCCGCGATGGATAAAGACCCGTCCATAGGCATGGCAGGCTTTGCAGGGCGAAAAGAGATATACAATACCGGCTGCGTTAATGAGGAGAGCCTGAAGCATAACCTCCAGAACGAGGACCTGAACCCTCCCATGAAAGAGGATGTCGCCCGGGTCGCGGTCCTTGACGGCCTCTGTTTTATCATGAGCCGGGCGCTGATCGACAAGATAAAGGGCCTCGATGAGACATACGGATATATGCACTGTTATGATCTCGATATCTCGCTTGCCAGCATAGACGCTGGATTCAAGAACGTGGTCGTAAATGTCTCGGCCCTTCACATAGGTAACGGCGGGATGACGAGGAAACTCCGCGACTACAAAGACCTTGTCAAGGACGACTACGGCCTCCTGAAACGCAACTGCAAGATCCTCGCGAAGAAGTGGAAACGCCTTTTACCGTTAAAAATATATTGACAAAATCTTGTTTGTCGCTAAAATATGCTGAAAGTTTGAGCAGGGCCTAATAAGAAAGGATCCCATGCAGCTAAAGGACAGAGTCGCGATAGTAACAGGCGGCGCCAGGGGGATAGGCAGGGATATAGCTCTCCTCTTTGCGAAGGAAGGCTCCAACATCGCTTTGTGCGACGTAAACGCCGAAGCGCTTGCCTCTACCGCTAAGGAAATAGAGGCTTTAGGCCGAAAAGTCATGACGGGCGTCGTAGATGTAACAAAAGCTGACCAGGTAGATTCTTTCATCCAAAAAACGCTTGACAATTTTAGCAAAATCGATATACTTGTAAACAATGCAGGCATTACCAGGGACGGTTTGCTGGTCAGGATGTCTGAAAATGACTGGGACCTGGTGCTTGATATAAACCTCAAAGGCGCGTTCAACTGCACTAAAGCCGTTTCCCGTATCATGATGAAGCAGCGCGATGGCAGGATAGTCAATATGGCTTCCATCATAGGCATAATGGGTAATGCAGGGCAGGCAAATTACGCGGCATCCAAGGGCGGACTGATAGCATTTACAAAGACAGTAGCCAAGGAGCTCGCGTCAAGGAACGTGAGGGCCAACGCCATAGCGCCTGGATTCATCCAGACGGACATGACGGCTAAGCTCTCCGAAGAAGTAAAGAGCGAGATGTTGAAGCATATTCCGCTGGGCAAGCTTGGAATGCCTCAGGATGTTGCAAGACTCGCGCTATTTTTAGCAGGCGACGATTCGGCCTATATAACCGGACAGGTCATCCAGGTTGATGGCGGAATGGTGATGTAGGTAAAGAGATTATCGTATAAACAAAGGAGGAAGCAATGGCAGTTTCTCAGGATAAGGTGAAGCAGATAATAGCGGACCAGCTTGGCGTGAAGAAGGAAGAAGTCACGGACAATGCGAAGTTCGTCGATGATTTAGGGGCCGATTCTCTTGATACGGTAGAGCTCGTAATGGCGCTTGAAGAGGAGTTTGGCGTAGAGATACCGGACGAAGATGCCGAGAAGCTCTCCACGGTAGGAGATGCTCTTAGATATATAGAAGAGAAGTCCGGAAAGTAAGATTTAGATAAATGCATAACAAAAGACGCGTTGTCGTGACGGGTCTGGGCACAGTATCGCCCATCGGCTCGACAATCGATAAATTTTGGAATTCTCTTCTGGAAGGCAAGAGCGGCGTAGAGCCGCTTAAGGCTTTCGACCCCACGTATTTCACGGCTAAGATAGCCGCTGAAGTCAAGGATTTCGACCCCTCACCATACTTGAACCCTAAGGAAGTCCGTAGAATGGACCGTTTTGTCCAGTTTGCGGTCGTTGCGGCAAAGATGGCTGTGGCAGACGCCAAGCTCGACCTTGACAAGACCGACAGGAACAGGATCGGCGTTTTGATAGGTTCCGGCATAGGTGGCCTGCATACGGTTGAGGCAGAGCATGAACAGTATCTTAAGCTAGGTCCCGAGAAGGGCCCGAGCAGGATATCTCCGTTCCTGATCCCGATGCTAATAGTCAACATGGCATCAGGCCAGACATCCATAACTTTAGGCCTCAAAGGTCCGAATACAGCGGTTGCTACGGCTTGCGCCACCGGGAATCATTCCATAGGAGACGCTTTCAAAGTGATACAGCGTGGCGACGCCGATGGCATGATATGCGGCGGTTCGGAAGCTGCCATAACTAAGATGGGTTTCGGAGGTTTCTGCGCGCTAAAAGCCCTTTCCACCCGCAATGACGAGCCCCACAGGGCCTCGAGGCCGTTCGATAAGAACAGGGACGGATTTGTCATTGGCGAGGGCGCGGGCGTTGTAGTATTGGAAGAGCTTGAGCATGCCATCAAGAGGAATGCCCATATCTATTGCGAGCTTATAGGTTACGGCATGAGCGGCGATGCATACCACATGACAGCCCCTGACCCGGAAGCGGACGGCGCCATAAGGTGCATGATAGCATCCATAAAAGATGCCGGCATAAAACCCGAAGAGATCGATTACATAAACGCGCACGGCACATCTACCTTATATAATGACAAGATCGAGACTCTTGCGATAAAGAAAGTGCTCGGGGACCACGCGAAGAAGGTCGCGGTAAGCTCGACCAAATCCGTCATGGGGCATATGTTGGGCGCGGCCGGCGGGGCGGAATTAATAGCATGCGCCCTTGCGATAAAGCACGGGATAATACCCCCGACGATCAATTACGAAACGCCTGATCCCGAATGCGACCTGGACTATGTTCCGAACAAGCCGAGGGCTGCCAAACTCAATATCTGCATGTCAAATTCTCTCGGTTTCGGCGGGCACAATGCCACGCTTATCGTGAAGAAACTTAAATGAGAATCCTTCCGTAAATACCGTATTCATACCCAGTAATTGAGACAAAAAAGGAGCGAAAATATGGATTATTTATTGAATGAACAGCAGGTGATGATAAGAGATCTGGCGCGCCAGATAGCTAATGACAAGATACGCCCCGTAGCCGCCAAATATGACGAGTCGGAAGAATTCGCATGGGACATAGTCAAGGTGATAGCTGAGAGCGATCTCTTCGGGATATATATTCCGGAAGAGTTCGGCGGCATGGGCGGCGGAGTGCTCGAGATGTGCATAGTCGCGGAAGAGCTCTCGAAAGCTTGCGGCGGCATAGCGCTCGGATTCGCCGCTACAGCGCTCGGCACTTACCCGATACTTCTTTACGGCAACCAGGAACAGAAGAAGAAATACCTCCCCGACATAGCCAAGGCAAAAAAGATCGCGGCATTCTGCATCACAGAGGCCGAGGCAGGTTCTGACGCAGGATCGATCAAGACAACGGCGAAGAAGGATGGGGATTTTTACGTATTGAACGGCGTAAAGCAGTGGATAACGAACGGCGGCGAGGCGGATATCTACACGGTAATAGCTATGACCGACAAGACGAAAGGCGCGCGCGGCGCGAGCGCCTTTATAGTAGAGAAGGGTACCAAGGGCCTTGAATTCGGCCAGAAAGAGAAGAAGCTCGGCATACGCGCTTCAGCCACCAGAGAAGTCATATTCAACGATGTCCGTGTTCCTAAAGAGAATCTGATAGCCAAAGAGGGCATGGGTTTCATCGTAGCCATGAAGACATTCGATAATTCCCGCCCGGGAGTCGCCGCGCAGGCGCTCGGCATCGGTCAGGGCGCGTTTGACCTTGCCATCAACTATGCAAGACAGAGATATCAGTTCGGCCAGCCGATAACAAGCTTCCAGGCCATACAGCATATGTTGGCTAATATGGCTACGGAACTCGAGGCTGCCAGAGCTTTGGTCTATGCGACTGCGAGGATGATAGATTCAGGCTCAAAAAATATATCTAAGGCATCGGCGATGTCCAAGCTATTTGCAAGTGATGTCGCGATGAAGGTCACTGTAGACGCTGTGCAGATCTACGGCGGGTATGGCTACATGAGGGATTACCCGATAGAGAAGTATATGCGCGATGCTAAGATCACGCAGATTTATGAGGGCACGAACCAGATACAGCGCAATGTCATAGCCGCGCAATTGATCAAAGAGAGCTTGAAAGCGGAGTAAGATGAACATAATTGTTTGCATAAAACAAGTCCCGAACACCACTGATGTCAAGATAGACCCGGTCACGAATACGCTTATCCGCGATGGCGTTGAGAGCGTCATAAATCCTTTCGACGCTTATGCTATCGAAGAGGGCGTGCGCTTAAAAGAGCGCTTCGGAGGCAAGGTCACGGTCGTAACAATGGGCCCGCCTCAGGCCGAGAAGGCTTTGCGCGAAGCGGTATCGCTCGGCTGTGACGAAGCGATCCTCGTGAGCGACCGCAAATTCGCCGGCTCCGATACTTGGGCCACAAGCTACACTCTGTCTCAGGCGATACGCAAAATAGGAGCGTTCGATATCATAATATGCGGCAAGCAGGCCTCCGACGGCGATACCGCCCAGGTAGGTCCCGGCATATCAACCCACCTCGACATCCCGCAGGTCACATACGTTAAGAAGATAGAGGAGCTCCAGAACAATAAGATGAAGGTCGAGCGCATGACAGAGACGGGATATGATATAGTCGAAACCCCGATCCCTTGTCTTTTGACCGTTGTTAAAGAGATAAATACGCCGAGGATCCCGTCATTAAAAGGCATGATGAAGTCAAAGTCAGCGAAGATCGTTTCATGGACAGCTGCCGACATAGAAGCCGAAGCGGATTCGATAGGCCTTGACGGATCGCCTACGCGCGTCGTGAAGATATTCTCGCCCCCGCCGAGAAAAGGCGGTGAGATGCTCTCCGGCGACGTGAAAGACATTACGGCAGACCTGGCAGTACTGCTGAAAGATATTGTGTTATAAGAGGAACAAATGGCCGATAATACCATTCAGATAATGCTGGACAAGTGCGTAGGCTGCACGCTATGCGTAAAGGCGTGCCCATTCGGCGCCATACAGATGGTCGGAAAGAAGGCTGCCATCGACATGGCAAAGTGCACTCTTTGCGGCGCCTGCGTCCCGTCATGCAAGTTCAAGGCCATAATAATCATCAAGTCTGCCGGTGAAAAGAAGGACTTAAGCGCATACAAGGATGTCTGGGTATTTTGCGAGCAGAAGAACGGCGTCATACAGTCGATATCATACGAGCTTTTGGGAGAAGGCAAGAAACTCGCGGCAAAACTCGGCGTTAAGCTTTGCGGCGTGCTCCTTGGCGACAATATCATGTCTAAGGTCGATGATGTCGCGCACCGCGGCGCGGATAAAGTGTATGTAGTGGATGCGCCGGAGCTGAAACATTACCAGGATGATCCATACACCAAGATACTCGTAGAGCTTGTAAGCGAATATAAACCCGAGGTCATCCTCTGCGGCGCGACAGTCGTGGGAAGAAGCCTTATATCAAGAGTCGCCATCACGATAGATGCCGGCCTCACTGCGGATTGCACCGGCCTCGACATAGACGAGAAAGAGAAGATACTTCTCCAGACCCGTCCGGCATTCGGCGGTAACATCATGGCGACCATCATCACGCCGAACCACAGGCCGCAGATGGCCACGGTCCGCCACAAGGTCATGAAAGAGGCGGAAGTCCACAAGGCGCACAAGGCCGAGGTCATAAAGAAGACATATTCGGCAGAGACGCTCAAGAGCCGCACCACTCTTCTTGATGTGGTCGAAGAGATAGAAGAGACGGTCAACCTTGCCGAAGCCGATATCATCGTATCAGGCGGCAGGGGGATGGGTAGCCCCGAGAATTTTGCCATAGTGAAAGATCTTGCGAAGGTCCTGAATGCGGCAGTCGGCTCATCAAGGGCAGCTGTCGATGCAGGCTGGATGCCGTATTCGCACCAGGTTGGCCAGACAGGCAAGACAGTCTGTCCAAAACTCTATGTAGCATGCGGCATAAGCGGGCAGATACAGCACTTGATAGGCATGCAATCCTCAAAAGTTATAGTCGCTATAAATAAAGACCCCGATGCGCCCATCTTTAAAGTCGCCACTTATGGTATAGTTGGCGATGTCAATGAAGTCCTCCCAGCACTCACCAAAGCATTCCAGAAGGTCCTTCAAAAGTAGCAAATTGCTTGGCGCTTTTGGTCTAAGGTGTCTTCCAGCGAACACTCATCTTCCAGAGGAAGGTTCGTTCGGAAGGTCGCAATTTTCGTTGAAAAATTGCGACCTTCGACGTCGCTTACAGACACCTTAAACCAAAAACGCCTACATTTCCCACCAGACCTTTTGTTCGTTAAAAATATACTTGAAGAAAATGTGTCACTTCGTGACCTACATCTGGTGAGTACATATAATGCCAGGATGACGACGAACGAGAATTTTCCCCATGGTGAAGGCGCGGACCGCTGGGGTGGGTCTTGTAGCGGCGTTGAAAAATTTTGATACCTTATGCCGATATAGCAAGGCCGGACAAACCTGCCAATTGTTTGCTTGTAGTCCGGGTTGGCCGGCCATCAAAATTTTTCCGAGCGAACGAAGATGGCTAATCGAAGTGAGCGTCCGCTAACAAGACCCACCCCAAGAGGTCCGACAGCCTCCCGGAGAAGGAAAATTCGAATGAGGAGTGAACGTTCGCGGAAGGACACCTTACCCCGAAAGGGCCATATGGTTGTTCCTGGAGAAGAGAAAATTTGATGAGGAGGAATTGTTAATATATAAAAAAGCAAGCTGTTTGCATTTGCTTTCCTTGTTAGTTTAATGTATATTTATATTAGAAGTAGCTCAAAATTATATTACTCGCATTTATTAAACGCTTGGCGGCGGGTATATTTTTTTGGGTATTTTGTAAATATATTTAAATGTAGTTATTAGGGGATATTGGATATGTTTGACGCTAGATCTAATACTCTCAAAGAGAGACCACAAAGGGTGTCTAAAAACGCCTTGTGGTCTTTTTTTATCCGGCCAGTAGCCGTTATCACTTTAGTAGCATTTATTACCACCATATTACCTGTTGATGCGGCCTGGGCTGCTCGCACTTCTTCGGGGCCTTCTAGCGTCGGTCCTGTTAGAGGTAGCAGCCAGGCCGTATCTTTTAAGGAAATTAACGTAGAGACCTTCGCGATACCCGACCATATCGGCAAGGTGAAGGACTATTATAAAGCAGACTCTGACCGCATAGTCATACATATCCAGGACGCGCACTGTAACTATTATTGCCAGATGCAGGCGGCGCGGATAATAGATTACCTGAGCAGGGTTTACGGGATCGATGTTATCGACCTTGAAGGCGGAGAAGGCGATTATGACCTTGGCGTCTTCACGTCAATAAAAGACCGCAGCATCCGCTTAAGGGTGAGCGACTATTTTGTCAGGGAAGGGCTCATAAACGGAGCCGAGTTTCTCGCCATAAACAGCTCTGAGAGCTTGCGCCTCTGGGGAGTCGAGAAGGCGAGCCTCTACCTGGAGAACCTCGGGATATACCGAAGTTCTCTTAAATATAAAGCGTCCGTCGATAAAAGCATCAGGTCTATCAGCCATATCCTCAATAAACTGAAGATCCACGTATTCACCAAAGAGCTTCTGGAGCTTGACACCAAATACGCCCAATACAAGGCGGGCAATATCGAATTCAAGGATTACCTTGCCTATCTCATGGGCAATGCGAAATCGCACAATATAGACGTAAAGGCATATAAGAATATCCACACCTTGAGCCAGGCGATCGGCGAAGAAGAGACGATAGATTTTAAGGCGACTCAGAAAGAACGCGACGAGCTTGTGGAGAAGCTTAAAAGCATGCTCTCCAGGAATGAGATGGAAGAGCTGGTCTTGAAGATGTTCGAGTTCAAGAATGACAAGATATCCCAGGCCGATTTCTACAGGCATCTTACGCTCAAGGCTAAAGAGGTCGGGATGAAAATGGAGGATTACCCGGAGCTTGAAAGATATGTAGACTACATATTCCTGTACGCCTCTATGGATAAAGTGAAGACCGTGATGGAGATGGATTCGCTTGAGGCCGCGATAAGGGCCGTCATGTGCAAGAATGACACCCAGAGAGAATTGGACATCCTGTCGAAGAATCTCGTTCTCATGAAGAATATATTCAACATATCCCTCACCAGGGAAGATTACAGATATTACTTGGATAACGAGGATTCTTTCAGCGTAAGAAAATATGCGGATTTCATAAAAAGATACGCGCCCGCATATGGCGTTGCAGTCTCCTTTGATAATGGCATGAAAGACCTGGATAGTTATCGGAAAGAGATGGTAAAGTTCTTCGAGTGCTCAATCGAGAGGGATGAGGCGTTCGTGAGGAATATAAAATTCGGGATCCATCCCTCGACTTCGCTCGGGACAGGGGGTCCGGGGTCCGGGGTCCAGAAAAAAAAGATAGCTGTCATGATGACCGGAGGTTTTCATGCGGAGAATCTAGGGGAGTTGTTCAAAAAGAATAATATATCCTACATATCCATACTGCCCACTTTCAAAAACCCTCCTGGCTACAAAAGCCCTTATTTTGACCTATTATCCGGCAAGAGAAGCCCTGTAGAAGAGAAACTAGCCACGGCAACCGGCTCATCCCTTGCCATTGTAAGCGCGCTAAATAGGCTCGGCCTTCTCGTGGAAGGAGAGGCGAAGGAGCGCGTATTCAATCTGTACGTTAAGTGGAAAACGGCTTCCGAGAATGATAAAGGGCTTCTTATAGTAAAAGGAGACAAGATAGCCGCGGCTATCGGAAAGGACGGCATCGAAGATGCTGCTTTAACAGGAAAGAATACAGATGCCATTATCCAGGGAAGATTCGAAGTTGTCAGGATAGAAGCGCCCCTCCAGCAAGCCCCTGCCAAGCCGGCGGATGTCATATTCGACGCCGCATTCATGGGCGATGTTTCGGTATCCGAAAAAGAAGCGCTGATAGCGACCATTGTAAACGCCATCCGGAGCAAAGGATATGCCGGCGAAAAGACCGAAAATGCTTTGTCGAAGTTCGTGATCGAAGCTGTCGAGAATGGGTGCAAGGCCAGGCTTTCGCGGTATCTTTCCGAAAAATACGGCAGGCTGGGAGAGTTAAGGATAAGGATGAACAAAAACAAGGTTTCTGCCGATGAGGTCATGGCCATAGAAGAAGCCGAAGCTAAAGCAACCGGTGAGACTGAGGTAAGGGTCGTATGCTCAATAGAGGAAGGTTCGCTCAAGATCGAAGTCAGCAATAATTCCGAGCTGAACGAAGACCTTAAGAACAGGATAGAAGAGAATTTGAAGGCCGATCCCGCCGCGCGCGCCGCAAGAAATATGTATGACCTGGTGCTTCCGAAGGGATACCCCATAGCCAGGAAAATATTCGGTTCAGGCGTCGGCATCTCGATGATAAAGAAGATGGCCGAAGATGCCGGTGGGTCGATAAACTATAGCTCCGAAGGCGGATGGACGACGTTCGGGTTGACATTGCCAAAGGCTCCAAAAGCCGAAGCAAAGCGGGTAAAGAGGGTGAAACAGCCTGACGAATGGCCGGCAGGAGGATCGGCAAGATATCTTCAAGGGTTATCCATTCAGCAGATAAAAGCTTTAGCTGAGGAGCAGGGGGGCAAAGCGATAAGATTGGCGGGTGATGCCGCCAAAGAGCTCAGGGCGCCATCCTTGCCCATAAGGTATAACATCAATTGGGCGGAGGTTTTGGGAGAGGGCGGGTCCGCTGTCGTGTATGACGGTACGGACCTTGTGCTGCCCGATGCGGATGAGCGCAGCCATGTTGCGGTAAAAGTCCTGGACCCAAAAGCATCGCTTGAATCGAAACTCATATTTTTACGGGAAGCGGCAATATTGAAGCGATTGGGCGGGACAGAAGGCGTGGTCGGGATACGGGACTTCTTCTTCGACGAGGAGAATGAGCAGTATTACCTTGTAATGGACAGTGTCGGCAAAGCCTTGGATGACATACTTTTGGCCGGGAATTTTATTGCCGCGGATGACGCCCTGCGGCTTGCAGTTTCGTTGATCAAGACGGTGGGGCGGTTGAATGAAAAGGGCATATGGCACGCTGATATAAAACCCGGCAATATATTCATCCCAGCCACGATCAAAGACGGCAGGGAGGTCTATGATTTTGACAACGCCGTGCTGGGGGATTTCGGCATAGCGCTGGACGCAAATAGCGTCAAGAGCGGGATAACTAAATTCGGCGATGCGGTTACGGCAAGCCCGGCGTACACTGCCCCTGAAGTGCTTTTGGGGAATGGCTATTCTGACTCGACAGACCTTTATGGGGTAGGCGCCAGCCTGTATTTTGCGATAGAAGGCCGCAATCGAGTGAATAGCAACCAGCCATTCGTAGTGATGTCTGAGATGCAGCAGGCCCTTAAGAAGAGCCAGGAAGCTTATCCTGTAGCGCGTAAGGATGTCCCGGATGGGCTAAAGAACCTTATAGGCGCGTTGATAAAGAACAAGGCTTCCGACCGTCCTGCTTCCATAGCGGACGCGCTCGCTATTCTGGATGCGCTGGCCGCGCCGCTAAAGCAAGAGTCTATCGCGAAGAAAGTAGCTCTGAGCTTCGCCACCGACCAGGACGCTATTATTAAGCTGCTCGAAGAGAGTAACTGGTATTATCAGAGGTTCAACGATGACGAGAAGGCGCGTTTCCGCAAACAGGTATTCGGCGGGTTAAAAAGCCAGGCTGTTAAGCGCATAAAGGATCTGGTCCTGAAAAAATTGCGGGCCATGAATGTCAAAGCGGATGAGTCGTCGATAGTCTCGGTAATGGCCATTGGAAGCTGGTGCTATGGCCTTAGCGTTAAGCCATCGGATCTGGACATAGTGGTTATAGTTGATGGCTTGAAGAAAAATATGGATCTTGCCAGGATCCAGATCCATGATCCGGCCGAGTGGTTTACGGAAGAAGGCCGCTATGTAGATACGTGCCAGATCAAGATGATGAGCAAGGACCTGATAGACAAGAAGTCGGGTAAAGACGAAAGGCAGCTGGAGGAGGAGGGCGAGGTTTGGGGCCATGGCGTATTAATAGACGGTGAACGTGTCTTAATGGATAAACCTTCAAACGAGACCCTGCGCCGCCTTGCAAGAAAGTTCTTTATATGGTCATCGATAATGTCCAAGGACCTCGGCAATAATGTCCCCGAAGCGCGGGTAAGGAACCTTAATAAGGTGATGAGGCGATGGGGCGAAGGGATGAATATACTTAGCGTCTTCTCGGACGCTTCCGGACAGCCGGCATCGTTTATGAAAAGGTTCGTGGAATTTGATGAAAGCATGAAGACGGCCCATTCCAACAGCGATGCGGATAAGATGAGCGATATTGCCGTTTCAGCCATCAACTATATAGATGATAAGAGCGCTTTGCCTACGCCGCCCGCCGCCCCTCGCGCGCCTCCTGGAATAAATATGATATTGATGCTGCTTACGGGCGGTGCCATTGCCCTAGCCCCCGGGGTCGCCTCGGCGGCTGATGCATCATCCTCGGTTGGTGCGATGTTCATGGGAGTAAATACTATCGTCTCGATGGCCGTATTCCTTGGCGTGGCGGTAGCCATAGGCCTTATAGCGGTCCCATTGATCAAAAAATATTACCCGGGCATAAAGAAGCCGGTCTTTTATTTTATACCTGTCTTTGTCCTGTCGGCGCTATTCACAGTATTCAATATTGCAGAGGCCAGGTTCGCCAATTCGCCGAAGGATATGCTGAGGACGCCGATAGCAAATGTAAAGCAGCTCCGGAATGCGTTCAGGAATGAAGAGCCAAGGGCCATAGTTGGCGAGGGCGTGGAAGGCGCCATGATCAGCGTCAAAGGCATAACGGGTGAGGTGGCGTGGGTGGATGCTCGGGCGAGGACGAAGATCATGAGATATTCGGATCTTGCGAAATATAAACCCGAAGACGGCTATCGCGTTTATGGCATATTCAATACCGCGCCTCAAACCGATTCAGGCAAGCATACTACGCTGGTAGCTTCGGGCGGCAAGGAGATACGCTCTTTCAACGAAAAGGCATCCAGCACCGGGGCCGGCGGGGCGATATTCGTGCGTTATCCGAATGGCGCCGTCTGGATCGTGAGGAAAACAACGGCAAATTACGAAACATTCTTAAAGAAGTGCCGATACGATATAGCCGTCCAGGCAGGGCCGCTCCTTAAAGAGAATGGCGTGATCCAGAAGGATCTGCCGCTGGAATCCACTTCACGTTTATATGTTGGCGCTGATCCGGCCACCGGCAAGATGAAGTTCATGCATGTTGGCACAGGTTCGACAGGTTATGGCGGCGTTAAAGAAGTGCTCGAGGAGCATTTTGCGGGTATGCCGGATGTAATGCTCTTCGACGCAGGGCAGTATGATATCAACTCGATCTCCAATACTGGGATCTCGTCAATGCCGTCCCTGGAAGGCGAAGACCTGTATTGCATGGTCCTGGAGGCAAAGCTACCGGAGGCTATGGCGACGAAGCGGCAGCCCATATCTTCCATTAATTACCTGCTGGCCGGTTTCGCTTTCTTGAGCGCGCCATTATCGTATCTACTCTTCGCGTCTGACCCCAGCGTATTATTGGTGGCCGCAGGAGGGGTTTTCGGGGTGTTTTACGCGATGACAGGCCTCACCATGAAGATATGCGCATACCTTGCAAAGACAGGCCGCATAAAGACCGGGCCTGAGAAACGGCTCTCCTGGTTCTTCGAAGAGGCCTGCGTAGATGATCCGACCGTAGAATTCGCGGAGCTTAAGGCAAGCTCGCTCGGCATAAGGATGGTCCATGTAAACAAGAAGAACCTGCGGGCCCTTCCGAAATTCTTCCAATACCTGGTGATGTTCCACGAGATGACGCACCTGATGGCGATACCGGGGCTTTCGGGCGAGTTGGTCGCGACGCTATTCCCGTTCATCGGCGCATTCTACAAGATGAAAGGCCAGTGGATAATATCAAGGGACCTTGCCGATTACGACATGTTCATAAGCGAGAATATGCCGAATAGCGAGTATCTGCCTGCGGGAGTGAGCGGCGAGATAAAGATGATAGCTGAAAATAATAAGGCCCGCGGCCTGAAGACTAGCTATCTCGATGCATGCGGCGGGCTTGGGTACGCTGCCACAGAAGCCTCTCTGCGTTTTAAGAAAGACGGGCTCCAGACATACCTGGCGGATCTTGTGAGCTGGAATCAGGACGATATCCCGGGATCCATGAGACGCGACCTGCAGACGAGCGCCGTGGCAAGGAATGTGCCTGGTGATATATTATCCAGGTCTTTTGATAAGTTTATCCAGTCCGATGTATCGAAGCTCAAGATGCCGGAGAAGATGGATATCATCACAATGATGCAGGGCATGCAATATATGGACGATCCGATGGAGGCGGTCGTAAATCTCTACAATAACCTGAAAGAAGGCGGCGTGCTGATAGCGGGTTTTGGCTTGCCGATAGCTAAGGATGCGGATGACCAGACCAATAAGAAGGCCGAAGAGGCGATGAAGCAGTTAGAGGCCATGTCTGTCGCTATGCATAGGATGGGCATAAAGACTGAATATAAGATCATGAGGCAGATGGGGCCGGATGAAGATGTCATAACATTTATGATATACATCGAAAGGTCCAAGAGACCTCAGGACCTTATCCTGAATTGGGAACCGTCCGAAAACATCTATTTCAAGACCCTGGAAGACGGCAGGGGTAATAAGGCCAGGGAGAGACTTGTTATATACAAGCAGAAGGAAGGGATCCCAGCTGTTGGTTATATGCCGACAGGTGAAGAGACTGTCGTAGGCGCGCCCGCATCGTCTCAGGCGCCGGCCCTCAAAGTATCCGATGAAACAGTGTCGAAGATAGCCGTGATGCTCGCAGCAAAATTTATTACGCCCGACAATATTGATATAGTCATAAAGATATTGAAAGGCGAGGAGATACAGATCATGACCGAGGAGCGAGTGGGCGGAAAGGATGCTCAGGTGCCGGTCTCAGTCAGCCCCGTAGTCTTCCTCGGCATACATAAGGAATATCAGAGATTATTGAAAGATGTGAGTATCCTCATCGGGAAGGAGAATGACTACCGGGATCCGGCCTTATTTGAGAGGATAAAGACCGAGATGATGCGTCAGACCTCGGGCAAGACAGAAGCCGATCTCAGGGACATGTTCTTTAAGGCTACGAGAGGATCAGGAGTGATGAACGGGCAGGCATTGATGAATATGTTCACGACCCAGTTCGCCGATAATGTAAAGGCAAGGCCTGTTTCGGACGAAGACGCAGATACGCTCCTAGCTGGCCTTAAGGGCGGGTATGGGATGGACATAAGAACCAATTACCGGTATGTTCTTGCCGCTATGCTCATAAATATCCTCGAGTATCATTCGGATATATTAAGCCCTGCCAAGCTGAGAGAGACGCTCGACTCGCTTAAGCTGTTCTTTGGATATGATTTCAACAGCGGCACATTCATAAAGAAGGACCAGGCGGTCGCGGATGCGGGCGATCTGAAATTATTTGACCCGGAAATTTTTAATGTATGGGAGGATGCTGGCATACCCGTTATGCAGGATCGGCTGGCGTCGGTAGAAAAGGATCTCGCCCCGCGCCTTGCCAAAGCGCCGAGCGGCATTATCCCGGCGCCGCTCAAGACAGAGCCTGCGGAACCGGAACAGCCGCCCCAGGTCATAATCTCGCCGCCTCAAGCGCCTCGGATGGGTTCCGGACACATGGGTGCCATAATATTAAGCGCTGTTCTCGCCTTCTTCTCCGGAGGAGCTGTGCAGATACAGGCCGGAGAAGGCCCTGCGCCTGCCGTGGAAATAGACCGTGCTGCGGAAGCCGCAGCCGTTACGCTTAATCGTGATGCGGATAATAATGTCTGGTGGACGGTGAGCGGCAGGAAAGAGACCGCCAAGATAGGGATGAGCTATTCGCCTACCGCGCCGGGGCGTCACATCAACTCTTACAAGAATAAATACGCAGAGCTCCTCTTGGCTTTATTGGATGAAAAAGAAGGCGGCAAGGGCCATGCGAAGGCGCTGAAAGACGCAGGCTGCGATTACATAAGGCTATATGCTATCAGTTCCGATGATCCGAAAGATATTGAAGGCGTAAAAAAGATACTGCAAAGAGTTCACGAGCAATACGGCATAAAAGTATTATTGGGCAACTGGGCCGGCCTTTATGCGGAAAAGCCCGATGACAAAGAAGCCGCGAAGAAGGATGTCGCCAGGATGGTCGAGCGCTACGCGAAAGAGCCGTGGCTACTTTGCTATCAGATAGGGAATGAGAACAACTATTATCTGAAAGGCATCGGAAGCCTTTCCGGAGGAAATAAATGGGATACGATCAATATGACCGCGGCCGAATATTATATATTCATGAACGATCTTGCCAAAACGGTCAAGGCGGCTGAGAAGGAGCTGGGCGTTTCGCATCCCGTATTGCTGGGCGTGGGCGCGGAGTTCGTCGCAAAGGACGCGAGGGCTTCGGAAGAACAGAAAAGAATGATAAAAGATACCTGCACGTCCTTTGACGCGGCGGGCTTGAATCTCTATACTTCAAAGGAAGGTTTTGTCATTCGCCTTAAGGACTTGCGCGATAAGCTTGGCTTGCCTGTCATGATCTCGGAGTTCGGCATGCCTTCGACGCGAAATGGCGAGAAGAAGCAGGCGGAATTTATAAAGGAGATAGCCGACCTGCTGGCTTCGCAGGCGGCTGGGATGAAAGGGCCAGGTAATGTGATAGGGTTTACAGCTTTTGAAGCGACGGACGAGGCCTGGAAGACAGAGGAGTCTCCGGAAGCCGGACATTATGGTGTGCTGGGCAAGAGCGCCGAAAAGATGTTCCTTGATGCGAGAAAGTCGTTCGACAAGGTCAATGCACGGGAAAAGAAGGGCGCTCTTCCTGCGCCAGGCGGGATCAAGGCGCCGCCGATGGGCGGGTTTATCGATATCAGGTTATTATTTGTTGTGGGAGTCGCGGCATTATCTCCTTATGTCGGGATCGCGCTCGGCGCTACTGGAGCCGTATATCTGACATACAGAATATTGGCACTAGCTTATGCAGCATACCAGCCCGCCACGCCCCGCGTGCCGCCGATGGGCGAAGGTATGAACGCTGAACAGGTGAGGGAGTTCGCCGCCAGAGGCACGCCTGTGCAATTGATAAATTATTTAAACCTCACAGGCCTGTTCGACCTGCAGGAAGATATTATACGAGATGCGCTCAGACCGGATCCTGCGAGACTGGCGCAATTTGAAAAGCTCCTGGCGCATGTCAAAGAGTTGCGTGACCTGAAATCGAAAGTCTATGATAAGGATCCGGCTGTTCGCGTAGAAGCCCTGCGGGATATCGCAAAATTCATGGAGGCGAACAGGCCCTTTGCCACGAAATTTAACCTCGCATTTATTATCGAAGCGGCCAAGCACGCGGATCAGTATAGCTATAGCGCTGCCATTGCGGCGATAGATAAATTCGCCACGGTAAATCCGGCCGCCTTCACGGAACAGAATCGTGCGCTTCTCGCGGATGTCCTTAAGCCTGGAAAGCAGAATTCTGTCCGGCTGCTTTTAGAGCGCATAGGGACTAAATCCACCATCGAAAGACTGAGCATGGAAATAGGAAGGCCGCTTACTTCCGCAGCCGTGCTTTTGATATTGTTCAGGGCGAGGGAGGAACGGAAGACGGCCGACACGGCATATCTTAAGAAAGAGATCGAATACTGGAGTGGCATAGAGTCAGAGCATAAAGCGCTGCCTACGATAGGATGCAAGATCCATTTGCACAAAAAACAAGGCGCGCAAGAAGACAGGTATATCCAACTGGACGATATGCGCCTGGCCTATGATTCTCTGGGTGTCGCTATCCGTGATTCGCGGTTATTGAAAGAGATGAAAGATGTGGAGTATGAGATCATCCTCCCTCCGAGTTTTTCTTATAAAGTGATCACCGGCCTTTTGCATCATATGATGAAAAACGATACCCTGGACAGGGAAAGGCATGTTATCGAGGCGCAATTCACCTTTGAAGGCAATCTCACAGACGAAGCCAAATATATAGAATTTGCGCTTCTTGCCGGCAGATTCTACGAAGTCGGCTACCCGGAGAAACTCGTTACCCTCATGGGCTCTGAGGCAAGCGTCCTCATATCAGGCGGCGGGGTATTAAGCGCTATAAGGACTGACGACGAAGCATTGGAATACCAGGATCAGAAGCTAAGGACAGATTATCTGGGCCTTCTCATGCCTTATTTTAATCCGGACGAACCGGGTGAGGTATTCAGCCTCAGCAATGAAGAAGTGCTTTGGGGCGTGGGGAGGGACGGCAAGCAGAAGATCATGCTCTCATTCAGCAATGCTGCGAAGGACTTACAGCTATTGAATTTTGCGCTTATGGAATATCTGAAACCCGATAATGATCCTAAAAAGAACAAGAAATTATCCGAAGCGTACGAGCGGTTTAAACAAAATGTTATAACCGTTGCTTCTGAATTCGGCATACAGGGGGAAACATTTAAAGCCACATGGCTGGGCGAATACGGGAAAGAGACGGGCATTGATCTGTGGAGTCAGCTGTATCCTTACTTGAAAAAACTGCACGATGTGAAGATGGACAACCCAGGCTTCCAGCCAGCCTTTGCCAACCTATTCAATGGAACCGCTAATAAGATAGCGGAGATCATAGGCCAGGAAGGCGGGGCGGCTCCTATTGTTGGGCCTCAAGTTCCGGCCGTTTCGCCGGTACCTATAGCTCCTCAGGCCCCTCGCGCGCCACCGACAGTATTGTCTGATCTGAAACAGATCAATGCGATCTTTGATTCGATCTACAGTGTTGAAAATAATTATGCGCCAGCCTCGTTTACAAATGACCCCTGGCGGCGACCGCCAGATGCCTATTTTGAAAAACTCTTAAAGGCGAATGGGCAACCGATCTCAGATGCGGCGTTGTTATTGGATAATTCCGTTCTGATATTGGAGCGGGAAGCGGTGACAAATAAGATAATCGGGTTCGCAGTATGGGGGAACGACTGGCAACACGATCAAGGAGCGGCATATTTAGCGCATATGGCAGTCGCTTCAGAGCACCAGGGGCAAGGCAATGGTGCGCAATTATTGGATCGCGTTGTGGATGCAACGGTTAAAGCGGGCAAGCGCCGGTTGAAATTCGAAGTTCGCCAGGTCACAGGACGCGCTGCATTTTATGAAACTTATGCAAATCGAAAGAAAATACCATTTACCAAGATCCAAGATAATGAACAATTTAGTTATGTTCTTAACCTTGAAGCCGCGGGTGGTTTGCCTGGCAGTGAATCTGCGCCCGTCGCGCCACCGGCGCCTGAAGAGGACCTGACCGGCAATATCGCCGCAGGGTTGTCCGCAAAAGAGGAGATTGCCTGGAGGGGTCAGATTTCTGTGAATAGCAATAAGGTGCGCGATGCAAAAGAGAACAGGCCGTGGATAAACCTTATAGCGAAACGGTGCGTGAAATTATTGGCCAGAGAAAACGAGCTGCGAGCGAAACTTAAAGAGGCAGGCGTTTCAGATATGCGCATAAATGTAGCTATAAATGCCCTGAAGAATCCGTTGGTCCGATTCCAGTATTTTGATGCGAGGGTCGAAGGAACTGAAAAATATATGCTTGGCCATAAGTATGCGCTCGCCGTGAATATCATAAGCCAGCTTGACCGGTGGGAGAGAAGTAGCCTTGAGGCAGGCATGATAAAGAAGGCGGACCTGATTGACGAGTATATATTGCATGAAGCCCTTGAGAAGATAGACCTCGGCCATGAGGCCATAGTAACTTTTACAAACAGTTTCTTCGACATGCCGGCATTTGAGAAGCGCGGCCAGACCCCGCTCGGCCAGGCTTTGCGCGCATTCATAGAGATGAAAGTGAAGAGCCTGGCTCCGGTGCAGTCCATGAACGTGCCGTTTACGCTCAGCCTCCTGCATAAAGGGTTTAAAGATGAGTTTAATGGCGCGCCTGTCCATGTCCGCGGCATGGTCCCGGATACGAATGCTATAAAGAATTATATCGCCGCTCTCGGTATTCGCACAGCGTCAGGCCAGCGCGCAGTGCCTGCGGTGAAGAGAGTGTATATACCGCACCTTACGCTCAATAAGCGCCAGATGATGTTGACAGGCAAGCTTGTCGCTTTTGATAAGCCTGATGATGCCTTGCCTCGGCAGACAGTCGAACTTCTCCGTAAAGCTGCAAAGGATGGCTTGTTTGAATTGGTAGAGCTTAATACATTGGATGATTACAAGAAGGCGGCGGGCGACTTGAATATCAACGAAGGTGATTTTGAAGTTCTCCTGCAATCTACGTTCCTTATATTTATATCCGATTGGATCGGAGCTGATGCCCGCCAATATTTCAATGAGAATGATAAGGACGCCGAGAAGATGGCAAAATTCGGTCGGGGGCTTGGCGAAACACTAAAAGCTCTGCATGAGGGCGAGCTCATATGCGGCGACACATATCTCGGGCAGTTCGTTGTGAATGACGAGCCGTTCAATGTTTTCAGGGTAGGCCTGATAAGTATCTACTCATTCGCCGATTTTGGGACAATGGAGAAGGTAGCCAAAAATGTAAATAGCGAATACAGGGCAATGCTCGACTCGCTTTCCGAAGAGCCTGTCGCCGCAGAGGCTTTCCGGAGCGCCTATCCGCTTTCGGAGATGCAGCGTATCGCCGGGATATCAGAGTCCACAGAGCCAGCGCAGGTGTCTTTGAGCTTGGAAAGGATTATAGAGATAATGCAAGAGGTGCGAAAAGATATGAGGTCTTTTGATATGAGCGATGCCGATATTCCTAAGCTTTACCTAGGTGTATCGATAGACCTGGCGCGCCGCCTGCGGGAAGAAGGCGTTAGGGCGAACGTCTGGACCACCGAAGAGCGATTGCGGGGTGTGGGGGAACGCGCCATACTCCATTATTGGGTTGAGACGGATAAGTATCTTTTAGACGCGTTCCCGGAAGGGATCCGCGAAAACTATTGGAAGGAAATACCAAAGAAATATTTAAGTAACGGGATAATCGTCATAGAAAAGAGCAAAGGTCTTCCCGCGACCTTCTACGCCTCGGGAGAAGAGATAGATGAATCTCATCCGCTGTATAACGTGATGAGAAGGCTGGAGCGAGATATCAGAGAAAGTATCAGTCGAGCCGCTGCGCCGCCTTCCGCGCCGCCTTCCGCAGTGCCTCTGCGGACAGATGCCCGGATAGGGATGGAATTCCTTGCCCAGAGAGATGTGCCCGAGATCGATCAAGCGTCTCTTGAAAACACGATCGGCGCTAAACAGGCGGATGCGGTGCTTCTGTTCGGATCAAGCGAGATCGAGACTGCCGAGAAAGCGGCAGAGCTTTATAACAAGGGATTGACCAAGAAGATAGTCATTGCGGGGGGCATAGGCCGCGAGACCGGGTACTTGATAGAGAATATAAAGGCTGGTGGATATAGATATATCATTGAGAAGATCGGCAAGCCCGAAGATAAAATATCCGAGTCCGCTATATTCAGAGAGATCCTTCTTTCGAAAAGTGTGAAGGATGAAGATATCCTTATCGATGAAAACTCGACCAACGCTCAACAGAATGTCGAGCTTGCCTTTGATGCGCTGGAAAAGAGCGGCGTCACTCCGGAGAGCATGCGGACAATGATACTTATTCAGCATTCTGCTTTACAGAGAAGGGCAGTTGCTACATTTGACAAAGTAGTGTCGGGCGAAAAATATGCTAAATGGGGCATGATACAGCGGATCGGATACGCGGCCATTCAGCCTGATGTCGAACGCATGGATACCGCGAAGAAGAGCTATTATCTGGGTATGATGGTAGGTGAGGTAAAAAGGCTCCAGGAATATTATCCGAAATTTATCACTGAGGTAGAAGTGCCTGATGAAGTAAAGGCTGCTGCAAAACAGCTTAAATTTGAGTATGTGAAGATGCTGATGGATGAAACACGGGAAGCTATTCAGAGTGAACAACAGAACGGCATGTTAGCTGAAAAAATAAGCGACATCAGGTCCGATAAGGGCTTTATCGAGGGCAGAATAGCCTGTATCCCGGATAAAGAAGGGCAGCTTATCGTTATAGGCGATACCCATGGCGATCCATTCTCAACAAAACAGATCCTGGCGAAGACGTGTTTTTCGGAAAGGGTCAAAAAAGGCGAAAAGCTGCATGTCGTTTTTCTGGGAGATTATGTTGATCAAGGAAAGGATACGGTCGAAAACCTAATGACCATACTTGAGCTGAAAAAGAGCTATCCGCAACATGTGACGATCTTGGCCGGTAATCATGAATATATCGACGAAAATCTAAAAGAAGCCGAAGTGTATAAGCGGTATCACCCTGAATTTGAGAGGAATGACTGGATCATAGACACCGCACCGAAAAATTTCCTCGACTCTTTACGCATGCTCGTTCGCGGGCTTCCTGTCATGGCTGTCACTAAAAACGGTATAGTCTTGGCTCATAGCGGCGTGCCGTCTCTGGAGACGCAAGGCAACGAAGAGAGGTCAGTGCGGGGGTTGTTAAGCCTTAAGGATGACGCTACCCTTCAGGAAGAGATGCTTGCCAATTTCGTTAACTCCGTAAATGAAGAAGAAAAGGACAGGAAAAAACTGCATCCGGGCGAGGAAGAGAGCTGGTTTAAATACTGGACAGGCAAGACCTCTTTCGACAGGTTTATGGATTCTGTAGGCGGAAAGATCATGGTCCGAGGGCATGATAAAAATGCCGGAGCATCCACCACGCTTTTTAACGATAGGTTCATTACTGTTATATCGACCGGGACGGCAAGTCCGGAAAGCGGCGTGCAATATAAAGGCATATCTCCGCGCTATGCCGTTTTTGATCTTTCAAAGTCTTACACCAGGATCGATCCGAAACAGGATATTGTAAGTATTGCGCCGCCTCTCGCACCAATTGCTACCCCGGCTCTTATACCACAAGCGGCAGTGCCTGTTCCGGTGATAGAGCCGAAGGTGCTTGCGGAGGCGCAGATAGAAGCCGCAAAACAAATTCTCAGGAATGTCAGATTTGCTTCAGAGCCGCGAATAATATTTATCGAGAATAAAGATGAGGTGAATAAGGCTATTCACCAGGCGAACAAGAGCGAGATGAAGCGTACGATAGCCCGGAATTACGGCACGAATATTACGATAATATTCCACGACGGTTCGGAGGAGGGGCTGCAGAAAGCTTATGATTCCGTGAAGTCGGAGCTAGTGAAGCCGAAGGCGCTCGCGCTCGCTTATATAGGGAAGGATCAGTTCGCTGCGGCAGAAAGGGTATTTGGAAGCGACAACAAGCAGGTGAAGTGGGTGCAGGAAGATGTGCCGGAGGGCGCGATCATAGATGAGGTCATGCATGTTGTCCTCGGCCTGGGGATATTGGACTACGTTAGAAGCAACTACGCGCCTGAATATGACAAGACAAGGCTTTTGAAGCTCATTGAACAGATGGTTGCAGACCCCGCCAATATAGAGCTTCTGAAAAAAGATTTCAACAACATCTTCAAGGCTGCATTCGCCCTCAAGATCAAGAAGATAGACTTCAAAGAGATCCAGGATTGGAAACATGCTCAGGATCAGGTGCTCCGGTCGCTGTAAAAATTTCCTCAGTCTCCCTACCAACCCGAAAGGTGGAGGATCTGGTGTGAAAATTAATCCAACAAAAGCTTGAAATGTAGTCCGCGCTATGCTACACTTCTTATAGGTTGATACGCTTTAATACCGTTTATACACGCTGCGCCTACGCAGCTTAAATAATATATATAAGGTACGATGTATTTTAAATCCCTCGAGCTTATAGGGTTTAAGTCATTCGCCGAAAAGACGAAGCTTAATTTCGAGCCGGGCGTTACCGCTATCGTCGGGCCGAACGGCTGCGGCAAATCTAATGTCGCAGACGCTATCCGATGGGTCCTCGGCGAGCAATCCGCAAAATCACTCCGCGCCTCCAAGATGGAGGACGTCATCTTCAATGGCACCGATACCAAAGAGCCGATCAATTTCGCAGAAGTATCCCTCACATTCTCAAATGAATCCAGGATGCTGCCCATCGACTATGATGAGGTCACGATCTCGCGCCGCGTATTCCGCTCAGGCGAAACAGAATATCTTCTGAACAAAACTCCCGTAAGACTTAGAGACATACACGAGCTCTTGATGGGCACAGGCATCGGCACCGAGAGCTACTCCATCATCGAGCAGGGCAAGATGGATCTGATATTAAGCTCGAAGCCGGAGGACAGGCGCTTCGTATTCGAAGAGGCGTCGGGCATCACAAAATATAAGTCCAAGAAGAAAGAGGCGATGCGCAAGCTCGAACAGACCGAGCAGAACCTCCTGAGGATAAGCGACATCATCCAGGAAGTGAAACGCCAGATAGGTTCTATCGAGCGCCAGGCGCGCAAGGCCGAAAGATACAAAGTAGATTTCGATAAATTAAAAGAGCTTGAGATAAAGCTCTCTTTTTATGATTACAAGGACCTGAAGACGCAGGAGAAGACGCTTCTCGTCGAGTCAGGCGACTTGAAAGAGCGCGAGAAGGAGCTTGATATCGAGACACAGGCTCTCGTCTCCGACATATCCGGCTTCAGGCGCTCGGTCGATGAGCTGAATATCAAGATATCCGAACTTAAATCCCGCCACTCAGAGATAACCAATTCCGTCGACATGAATATCCACAAGATCCAGATAGACAAGGAGAGGATCGAAGAGGCGCGCTTTAACCAGGAGGCGCTTAATAAAGAGATAGCTTCTATAAACGATAAGGTCGCCGCGGCAAGGACCGTTGCCGAGAAGCTGAGGGATGAGCTTTCAAAGGTCGCAACGGCCAAGCTTGCCAAAGAGAAGACGATAGCAGATAAAGAGGCCCTCTGGAGCACCATATCCAAAGAGATAGAGCATACCGAAGAGAAGATAAGATCCTCCAAGATCCAGATAGTCGATCTTCTGGCAAGGGAGACCAGGAACAAGAACGAGCTTATAAAACTCGGCGCTGATGTCCAGAACAGAAATGCCCGCAAGCGCAGGCTCTCGATAGAAAAAGAGACCGTAGAGAGGGAGCTCCAGGCAGTCGAGCAGGTTAAGAATGGCATCGAAAGGGAGTTTGAGAATATAGAGTCGAGGCTCTCCTCGTTAAGATCGGATATCGAGTCGAAAAAAATAACCGAGCAGTCCATGCAGCAGGAGCTATCATCGCTTGACAGCCGCATAGCCCATGAAGAGGCAAGAAGAGCCGCGGCGATTTCGAAGATAGAGTTCCTCGAAGACCTCATAAAGAGGCACGAAGGTTTTCATCAGGGGGTCAAGAGCATCCTCGTGAAGAGAGAGTCAGACCCCGGAGCATTTTCAGGCGTGCGCGGCGTCCTCGCCAACATGATGAAGATAGAGCGCGGGTATGAAGAGGCGATAAGCATGTTCCTGGGTGATGATGCGCAGCTCGTCATCATGGAGAAGGATAGCGACATATCGGCGGCGATCGATTATCTGAAAGATAATAAGCTCGGCAAGGCGAGTTTCCTTTCGCTTGAGACGCTCGACAGGATAAGTTCGCTTGGGGCTTCGTCAGCAAGGATCGTCCCGCAGAATTCAAGGCCTTTAAAAGATTTCATCAAGGCAGACCCCCAATACCAGAAGATAATAGACCGGATATTCGATAATGCCTATCTGTCTCTTTCTACGGAAAGCTGGGCGGCGGATATCAGTTCTTCGCAAGAATCGACGCTTCTTACCAAGACCGGGATGAAGTATGCCCGCGGCCGTTTTTCCGGTGGCAGTTCGTTCGACAATGCCGAATCCTTATTGATAGGCCGGCAGGACAGGGTGGAATTGTTGAAGTCGGAGCTTAATGCGACCGGGGATGAGATCCTGGGCCTTAATAATTCAAAGAGAGAGAAGGCTCTGACCATAGAAGCGCTTAAGGCGGAGCTCGGCACCCTTGAAGACAGGCTCCATGCTGAAGAGATCATGGTGGCCAATATAATGGTAAAGAAGGATGCCCAGGAAGAGAATACCAAGAAGTTGCGCGAAGAACTCTCTGTGACTGACCTTGAACTTGACGAAGTCAACCAGACGATAGAGGACCTTACGAAGAAGGGCGAAGCGCTCAATTTAGAGCTTAATGACATAGAGAAGGAGAACTCCTCCGTTCAGCGCTTTATCGAAGAGGCGCTTCTTTCGACAGCCGACAAGAGGTCGCAGAAAGAGAATCTCGCGCTTGAAGTCGCGACGCTTAAGACCGAGAACCAGTCTGTCGGAAGAGAAGAAGATGCCCTGAAGGCCAATCTCCAGAAGGAAGAGGCATTCCTGTTCGAATTAGAGGATATGGCGATGTCCAAAGAAGGCCTCCTGAAGGATTCCCGGGACAAGGTCAAGGTCTTCGAAGAAGAGATATTGAAGCTTGAGGCGGAGAATGGGTCGATCTCGCTTGAGCTCAAGGCGCTCAGCGGCGAGCTTGCGAGCATAGACCAGTCGAGGGCCGGCCTTGTTGAACAGCTCGGCCGCGGCGAAGCGCGGAAAAAAGATAAGGATAGGGAGCTTGAGTCCTTAAGAAACCAGATAAGGGACTCGGATGTAAAGCTGACCGAGCTTAATTATAAAAAATCGAGCCTTAAAGAGCGCATCCTCCAGGCCTATAAAGAAGACATAGAGAGTATTCATGTTGAGCTTGAGGATAGCGTAGATTGGGATTCTATAAAGACTCAAGTGGCGGAGCTGAAGGATAAGCTTGATAAGCTCGGACCGGTGAATCTTGTCGCGATAGACGAGCATAAGGAGCTCGAGGAGAGGTATTCATTCCTTGTGAGGCAGCAGGAAGACCTGGTCAATGCGAAAGATTCGCTGTTAAAGGCCATCCAGAAGATAAATAGGACGACGAAGGAGCTGTTCCTCGACACATTCCAGAAAATACAGGTAGAGTTCAAGACATTTTTCAAGACCCTATTCGGCGGCGGCCAGGCTGAGCTTGTCCTGATAGACGAGCAGGATGTCCTTGAATCCGGCATAGAGATAATAGTAAGGCCGCCCGGCAAGAAGATCCAGAATATAATGCTACTCTCCGGAGGAGAGAAGTCCCTGACGGCCATAGCGCTTCTATTCTCGATATTCAAGGTGAAACCGAGCCCGTTCTGCGTGCTGGATGAGTTGGATGCGCCGCTCGACGAATCGAATGTAGTCAGGTTCTGTACCGTATTAAAAGAGTTCCTCAAAATGTCGCAGTTCATCATCATAACCCACAACAAGCGCACTATCGAGCTTGCCGACGTGATGTATGGAGTGACGATGCAGGAGAGGGGAGTATCTAAGATAGTCTCCGTGAAATTCATGCATCATGATACTAAGGATGCTGCCGAGGAGCCTCGGCAGGCGCCCGAGACGCCGCCTGAAACGCCGCAGGAAATATTAACTCCGGAAGTAGAGAATGCCGCCGCCCAGGCGGTAGAGTCGATGAGCCCAGCCGAACAACCCGAAGGGGACCTTACTGGGGCCTCTTCTCACCCATAGCCTTAGTATAGAGGCAAGTCCTATTCTTTCCACCGCGTTTTGCTTCGTAGAGGGCAAGGTCTGCCCGTGATATGAGCTCATCTTTGGTATTGGTATCTTCAGGGAAGGTGGCGATGCCTGAGCTTATGGTGGGATGCTTCTTCTGCTCCAGAGGAGCTTCAGTTACGTAAAGCCTTTCGATCTCGATCCTTAATCTTTCCGAGAATAGGCGAGCAGCTTCTTTCGACGTTCCGGGCATTATGATCGCGAACTCCTCGCCGCCGTAACGCGCCGCAAAGTCAAATTTCCTGGACTTATTCTTCATGACGGCAGCTATCTGGCGCAATGTCTCATCGCCCTTCATGTGGCCGAAAGTATCATTATAGTATTTAAAATTATCCACATCTATCATGACGAAGCTTAAGTTTGACTGGTCATTCCTCGCCCTGGAGAGTTCCGAGGAGAGCGTCTCCTGCAACCTGCCGTAGTTCCATAGCCCTGTCAGCCAGTCCGTGCACGATAGGTAGACCGTCTCTTCGTAGAGGCGGGAGTTCTCTATGGCAAGGCCGGCGTGGTTTGCGAACATCGTGAGCATCCTGACATCGGACTTTGTTATGGGTTTCTTGTTGAAGACATTGTCTACGAGGATCGCCCCGAGGATCTTGTCCTTTGCTTTAAGCGGGACTGTGACGAAGTAATTGGTGTTAAGAGTGTTCAATATCTCGGGATCGACCATCTGCTTGGCTTCGTCTGTCGTTATCTCAAAAGGCATGCCTTCAAGGATGGTGAGAGCCAATATCCCCATATCCTCTCTTAAAGGTATCTTCATGCCTTTCACGAGCGTGTTAAGCTTGGATTCCGGGTCGCGCCTGAACGTGTCATATGCGGCGATGAAATCCTCGAGCGTCATCTTGCTTGAAGATACGGCGCTCCAGATCTTGCCGGCTTCTTCGGCAGAGTGCGGGCCTATCCCCATCACGCCTTCAAGGACAGACTCCTTCTCATTGACCAAAAACAGCATGGCGCGGTTAAAGCCGAGTCCCTCGTGAGAGGTTAGCGCGGTCAATATGATATAGAGGACCTGGTCTAGCTTTAGGGTAGCCCTCATGGCATTAGAGATCTCGTAAAGCATCGAGAACTCCCATTCCATGCGCTCGAGTTCCTGATGGAGCTTCTTCTCAAGCTCCCGCTCTTTGTCGTGTTCCTTTTCGTGGTGCATGTTATAAAGGATAGCATAAGAGGGAAAGTATGTCAATTTCGCCGGAGCTCAGGAGGCCATTCTATGGTTCGAATTTTCCTTCTGACAAAGGCTGTCGGACCGGTAAGGCGGGCCTTTCGTGAGCCCTCTCCGGGTGGAGTATCCTTACGCGAACGTTCCATTCCCAGAGGGAATGTCACTCGGAAGGCCGCGATTTTCGCTGAAAAATCGCGGCCTTCGACGTCGCTCCAGGACACCCCACCCTTCGAGGGCTTACATGCCGCGACCCCCTCAAGGTTACTGACTCGTGCTATCTTGTGATGGCGCAT
>JAGVGJ010000031.1 GCA_020057115.1 Candidatus Omnitrophota bacterium
GTAGGCTATTTATTATAACCCACTATCCACCCAGACCAATATCAAATCTACAAACCTAAAAAGAGCCTATTGTGTCCACTGCTGGCTAAAGTTGCACACCGGTGACGGCACTGAGCTTCATCACGGGTGTTTTTATGCTTGGTTTGCGAAAAGTTTTAAAAAGAAGGCTATAGGGGAGGACCAGTATTCGTCGGCGCAAATTGGCTTCGAACCCAAATGCTCTGCTGATGGGAAAATAAAGAACCCGGTGAAAACACCGGGTTTTATTACTATATGGCGGGGACGACGGGGTTCGAACCCGCGACCTCAAGCGTGACAAGCTTGCGTTCTATCCAGCTGAACTACGTCCCCAGTGAAATTTAGTATCGTTATTATATACTCGCCGCCCATCTATGGCAAGATATTTTTAAAAGGAACTTTTTTGCTCCTCCCGTTGTCTAATAGGCAAAGGTCAATGAAAGGAGGAGGTTATGAAAAGCAATATATTTAAAAGCAAGTTTTTAGTGACCGCAGTCCTTTGCCTTGCGCTCACGCTATCTGCTACAGATGCGTTTGCAGAGGGGCGCGGGAGCGGAGGCCACGGGGGCGGCGGCCGCGGAGGCTACGAAGGTGGAGGGCACAGAGGCGGAGGTGAAAGATATTCTTACCGCGGGGGCAGATGGTACCGCTCGGGATGGTTCTGGTTTGATGCCGGCGTAACCGCGCTTGCCATAGGGGCGATCGCTTCGTCCCTTCCGCCAAGGCATGAAACTATCGTGGTCGGAGGTGTGCCATACTACTGTTATGAGAACGCCTACTTCAAACAGTACCCTACCGGTTATGTCGTTGTCCCGCCGCCTGTTCCGGCCCCAGTGATCGTAACCATGCCAGTACAAGCGCCTTTCGCGCAGCCCGTGATCCAGGGAGCTGAGACAGTTGTGATAAATATCCCCAACTCGAACGGCAGCTACACGGCAGTGACGCTTATAAGGCGCGGCAATGGTTATGCGGGCCCGCAGGGCGAGTATTATTCTACGAACCCTACAGTGGAACAGTTAAGGGCCATGTACGGAAAATAGTTCGGGTTTTCATCATGCATCATGAGCTAATATGGGGGCGGCCATAACGGGCCGCCACCATCTCTTTAAAGGATCGAAGCAAGTTGAATTAATGGCCCAAATGCTATATAATAACTTCATAATGAAAGCATTCCTGAAGTTTCTGGTTATTGTAGCGATAATAATCGCAGTGATCCTGGCCGCCGGGAACTTTATCGCTAAAATTTCTCTTGAACAAGCCACGGCAGCATTCTTGAAATACATCTCCACAGATTATCCCGCAGGCAGATACCGCGCAACTACGGCTGTCATCGAAGGCTCGGTCGCAGTCAAGCCCTATAGCAAGAACATATCGGCGAAAGAGGCCGAGATGCTTCTGGGCGCGGGACAAGCGACATCCATCGCGGGGGTCATAAACAGCGTCTTTAAAGGCGTAGAGGTAATAAATGCCTCCTACAAAAAAGTGGATTATATCCCCAAAGACACGATCAGATGGGAAGGCGTCTCTTTTGACCTTAAGATCACGGATAGAAGGATAGTCAGGACCAACAGGGCCTCGTCGGTATATATAAGCCAGATGTCTTTCGCCCCGGAAGATATCAAGAAGCGGACATTCATGCTTACCATGACAGGCATAAAAGGCTACTCCCAGGATCCGGCGTATGTCGCGGCAGGAGGGGGCATGATAGAAGTGCCTGAATGCAAGATCAGGCTCCGGCTCGCAAGTTTAAATCCGAAAGACCTGCTGGAAGAGGTGAGATCGTCTCTCGAGATCCTCGCCAATGCCTTGGAGCGAAATAAAAAACGCTTCTAACATAACATTCACCGCACATATCTCCGCATGATAAAAAAGATATCCGTCTTATGCATGGCGGCCGCGGTTTTTCTATCGGCTGCTTCATATGCGCAGGAAGAAGAACCGCTAAAACTTGTCCAGAAGATCCAGCTCGGACATATAAATGGGCAGCTGGATCACCTTACTATAGACATTAAAAGGGGCCGTCTATTCCTGGCCGCAACAGTCAACCATACCATAGAGGTCATCGACATAAAGAACGGCAAGCGCCTTAACAAGATGACCGGCATCAATGCTCCGCAAGGCGTTCTTTATATACCTTATTACGACAGGTTGGTAGTGACCAGCGGCAATGACGGTTCCTGTAAATTCTATGACGGCAACACTTATAACCTGATAACTACTTTTCATTTTGACGAGAATGCGGACAATCTTTTTTATGATCCGTCGTCGGAATACGTATACGTGGGGCATGGCTATGGCGGGGTAGCTGTGGTCGATGCCGAGCGGCTTTGGCCGATCGAGGATATCAGCCTATGGGGCCATCCCGAGGCATTCCAGATGGACTATGACAAAAATATGATGTTTGTCAATGTCCCCCATGCCGAAGAGATATCTGTGATCGATATCATGATGGTGAGGGAAGTGGACAGTATCCCGCTGAAAGGGATGAAAGGCAATTATCCGATGGCTCTTGACGAAACCGGCCGCAGGCTCTTCATCGCGGTCTCGTCGCCGCCCAGTTTTGTAGTATTTGATATGGATTCATATAAGCAGGTCGCCAGCGTGACTATAAGCAACGATGCGGACGATATGTTCTATGACAATGACCGCAAGTATATATACATATCATCAGGGGAAGGCTATATCGATGTAATCAAACAGAATGGCGTTGACAGCTATGAACTTGCCGCAAAACTTGAAACCTCTCCGGGCGCTCGAACATCATTATTTGTTCCGGAACTGGGAGCCCTTTATCTGGCGGTCCCGGAACAGAAAGACCAGCCTGCCGCCATATGGGTATATGAAGCAGCCGGGCAAAAAGAGAGCGTATCGCCAGACCTGGCAGGATCCCCGGCAATCGACTTTAAAGATCCGAAATTTTCAGATAATCGTTAAGAGGGAAAACATTTGAATTTTATGATAGACAGAGAGGCGCGACGATGTTATCATCAGGCATGACAAATAATAACCAGGGAGCAGCATCTTTTTACGGTCTCAGCATAGCACCTAAGATATTAGAGATTCTCGACCGCATGAAGTTCACGACCCCCACGCCTATCCAACACAAAGCCATACCAATAGGTATCGAGGGAACAGACGTAATGGGCGTCGCCCAGACAGGAACGGGCAAGACGCTTGCATTTGCCATCCCGGCGATCCAGCGCCTGGCCCAGAAAAAAGGAAAGTGCCTTGTCCTTGTGCCTACGCGCGAGCTTGCCGTACAGGTGGACGAGACATTCCAAAAGCTGGCGCCCCACTTCGGCATGAAGACGGCGGTTTTAATAGGCGGCGCTTCGATGCACCAGCAGATACAGGCATTAAGGAGGTTCCCGAGAGTCATAATAGCGACCCCCGGGCGCCTCATCGACCACATGGAACAGCGCAATATCCTTCTTTTTGACGTCGCCATCCTCGTCCTTGACGAAGCGGACCGGATGTTGGATATGGGATTTAAGCCTCAAATAGAGCAGATATTGCGGATGATACCGAAGGACAGGCAGACCATGCTCTTTTCAGCCACGATACCACCCGAAATAATAAATATCGCATCATCATACATGAAGCTTCCGATCCATGTCGAAGTGGCCCCTTCCGGGACGATGGCAGAGAAAGTGACGCAAGAGCTTTTTATAGTTAAGAGGGAATCGAAGAAAGACCTGCTCGGGAAGATCCTCGCCCAATATCATGGATCGGTCCTCCTATTTACAAGAACGAAGATCGGCGCAGGTAAGACCACGCGCATGATAAGGGCCATGGGACACAAGGCGGCGGAGATACATTCAGACCGCACGCTCGGTCAGCGCAGAGAGGCGCTCGAAGGCTTTAAGTCAGGGATGTACAGGATACTCGTCGCGACCGACATAGCCGCCAGGGGCATAGATGTCATGGGCATAGAGCTTGTCATAAATTATGACCTTCCGGAAGACGCGGAGAATTATGTCCACCGCATAGGAAGGACCGCCCGCGCCGGATGTAAGGGGCATGCCATATCGCTTGCCACCCCCGACCAGCATGAAGACGTAAAGAATATCGAGAAGATAATAAAGACGTCGCTTCCCATATCAGAACATCCCGAGTTCCCGAAAGAGAAATTCGACCACCGCGCGGCAGGAGCTTATCCTCCGCGAAGGTTCGGGCATGGCGGCTCGTCAAGGCGCCGTTTCACTCAAGGCGGAGGAACCCCAAGGCATAGCTATGGAGGCGGACAGGGCCGCACTAGCGACAGCGCAAGACCTTATCATCATGAGCGCAAGGCGCCTCATACAGGCAGTTCTTCAGGCTCAGGGCAAGCGCCGCATCGGCCTCATCAAGCGAATCCGTCGTCCGGCCACGGGCAATCCAGCCACAGCAGCCACCCAAAAGGGCAAAGGCCGCACAGATATCAGTAAACCGCAATTTATTAGTCGCTGTCCCTGATTTTCCATGCTAAAATATCCTACCATGAACACCAACTCCATCAAGAAGACGGCAGTTTCTATCCTGAAAGCGCCGCTCATGCAGCCTTTCCGGATCGCGCTGGGGGAGCATGAAGAGCTCGAGAATCTTTTATTCACCATCGAACTCGAAGACGGCACGAAAGGATATGGCGAGGCCGCTATAGCTACTCACATTACCGGTGAGACCGTAGAGGCCACAAAGAAGAGCCTCTTGGCAATAGGGCGGGAGATGACGGGGGAAGATCCGCGCGAATATCTTGGTATATCCGCAAGCCTCCACAAGAGACTTTCTGACAATAAGGCGGCGCTCGCCGCTATAGAGATAGCCCTTTTCGACGCGCTCTCGAAGCGCGCGAAGATGCCGCTATGGAGGTTCTTCGGGGATGGCGCAGCGAACTTGGCCACAGACATAACCATCGTGATAGGGGATCTCGCCGAAACGGAAGAGACCGCAAAAAAGTTTTACAAACAAGGGTTCCGATCATTTAAAGTGAAGATAGGCAAGGAATTCGACCTGGACATAGAGCGAGTTCTCGCAGTAAAAAAAGTAAGCAAAGATTCCAAGATAATATTGGACGCGAATCAGGCGTATTCGGCAGGTGAAGCTCTCGATTTTTTAAAAAAGCTTGAACGCTCAGGCGTAAAACCGGTTCTCATAGAGCAGCCCGTGCACAAGGACGATTGGGAAGGTTTAAAAAAAGTGACGCGCCTTTCAAGCGTTCCCGTTTGCGCCGACGAAAGCTGCCGCACGATAGCCGATTGCATGAGGATCATCGAAGAGAAAGCGGCGAATGCCATCAATATCAAGCTCATGAAGTCAGGCCTCCTCCAGGCGAGGGAGATCGCGATACTTTCAAGAGCCGCCGGGCTCGAACTCATGATAGGCTCTATGATGGAGAGCTCTCTTGCCGCGACGGCCGCCGCGCATCTTGCCTTCGGACTGGGATTCTTTAAATATGTAGACCTTGATACGCCGTTCTTCATAAAAGGCGCGGTGGCGAAAAACCCGTATCTCGACTCCCGCGGCGTCTATGATCTGAACGAAGTAAAACGCGGGATAGGGATCTCTCCCAACCAGCTATAATGATACGCGATACATACGCCATAATAATTTTTCTCTTATCGCTCGAGGCGCTCGTCCTTTCCGTCTCAAGCCATCCGAAGTTCAAAAAGTATTTTTCATTCATCCCCGCGGTATTCTGGATATATTTTCTTCCGATGCTTGCTTCGACATGCGGCATGCTTGATCCGAAGAGCCCGGTCTACCAGTCGATAGCATCCTATCTTTTGCCGGCCAGTCTCGTGCTTCTTCTTTTGTCTTCGGACATAAGATCCATCATGCGCCTTGAGAAGCAGGCGCTCATCATGATGTTCGCGGGAGCCCTCGGGATAATGCTCGGGACGCCGCTTGCATTCTATCTCGTGAAGGCCCATGTAGGGCAAGAGATGTGGTCAGGGTTCGGCGCATTGTCCGCATCCTGGGTAGGGGGCAGCGCCAACATGATAGCCGTAAAAGAGGCGATCGGCACGCCCGACAGAATATTTGCGCCCATGGTGATAGTGGATACGGTCGTGCCGTATGCGTGGATGGGGCTTCTCGTCGGGCTTGTCGCATTCCAGCCTGTATACGACAGATGGAACCGTGCCGACAGAGCTGTGCTGGACTCGCTCGCCGCAAGCGCCGGAGAAGCAAAAGGCCATGTCTCCAAGGGCTTCGACCCTTTAAAGGTATTCGCGATAGCCTGTATAGGCATTTTCGGGACTCTCGCGGCGCGCTATCTGGCGGGATGTCTTCCCAACGTATCGAATATCATCTCGACCTACACCTGGACAATAATAATAGTATCTATCCTGGGGATAGCCCTATCATTTACTCCCTTAAAAAAACTCGAAGGATACGGCGCATCTAAAATAGGATATTTCGTCTTATATTTCGTTCTCACATCTATAGGAGCGAAAGCCAGCATATCAAATATAGGAGCGACGGCATTTCTGATAATGGCCGGATTTATGATAGTGATATTCCACGCGCTCGTACTTCTCGTGACCGCGAGGATCATAAGGGCGCCGATGTTCTTGGCCGTTGTGGCAAGCCAGGCGAACATAGGCGGGGTCGCGTCGGCCCCCGTAGTCGCGGCCATATACCAGCCGGGCCTTGCGTCCGTAGGGCTATTGCTCGCGATACTCGGGAATATTTTAGGAACATATTGCGGGATCATAACAGGCCAATTGTGCCAATGGGTGGCAAGATGAAGAAGATGTTTTTTGCGTTCATAATA
This sequence comes from Candidatus Omnitrophota bacterium, assembly GCA_020057115.1. Taxonomy (GTDB): domain Bacteria; phylum Omnitrophota; class Gorgyraeia; order 2-01-FULL-45-10; family 2-01-FULL-45-10; genus JAGVGJ01. Next base: position 6,773 of record JAGVGJ010000031.1, read on the forward strand.
TCGGTCGCTTTTATCTTACCTGGTGTCGGACGGTGTGAATCGGCAAAACTTGCCGGCCCGACTAATCTTCCGAACACTACGAGGGCCATGAAGAGCCCCGGGTTCTGGATAGGCAGGCATCCGTTCCCGGACAAGACGATACTTAGCCCCAGGAGCGTTGAAGCGTTCAACAAGAACACAAGGGACCGTCTCGGCCTTGTCATAGACCCGGCTGCGATCGGGCCGGCGTACCCAGGCGATAAACTTCGGTCAACGCTCGAAAAAGATCTTAAGGAATTTTCATCCAGGACGCTATATGATGACCGCGGGAAGAGGGTCGGAGAGGACGTATTCAAAAAGATAAAATACAATATGTCGATAGACCTCGTATATAAAAAATGTATCGCGCGATATGGGATCATCTCTAATTATACAGACCAGAGGATCCTGCCGTCCGATATTATTATGACCAAAGAAGCGCTCGATACGGATTTCGACCAGCTCCAGAACTCTTCTGTCGACATAGGCACGCCGGTCGTCATCCTTCATGAATCAATGGATCGCAAGTGGGTTTATGCCGGAGCTCCTTCAAGCTGGGGATGGGTCAAGAAAGACAGCGTGGCATTCTGCGACATCGACGCATTAAGGCGTTTTGAGGACGCGAGGCCGTTCGTCGTAGTGACTAGCCCCAAGGCAGACATATATCTGAACGGCGCTCTCGCGGCTTATTATGATACCGTCAGGATGGGCTCTGTGTTTCCCTCGTACGAGAAGGTCGAGCGCGGTATCGTCATGATGCGCATCCCATACCGCGGCGACGACGGAAAGCTCGTTGAGATGAACGGGTTCATGAAGCGCTCTGACGTGAGTCTTGGGTATCTCGCGTATACGCCGCGCTCTATAATAGAACAGGCCTTCAAGCTCTTAAATGCGCCGTATGGATGGGGAGGCGCCGCTCAGGAGCAGGATTGTTCGGCGTTTTTGCAGGAAGTATTTGCTACCGTAGGCATAATGCTCCCGCGCAATTCTTCCGAACAGGCGGATGTCGGATATCTTTTAGGAGAATTTTCGGAAAAAACTCCAGAGAGCGTAAAATTTGATACAATAGCAAGAGACGCGGTAGGCGGCATTACAGCGCTAAAACTCGACGGCCACATAATGTTATACCTTGGCATATACGGGCTTAAGCCATATGCGATACACGCGACATACGGTTACGGCGAGAAGATGGCTCTCGGCAGTGCGGATCGGGTGCTGAACCGCGTCGTCGTGTCAGATCTATCGCTAGGCAATGGCTCGAAAAAAGGTTCTCTCTTGGAAAGGCTGTCCAGCATACGTCTTATTGCCGATCAAGACATCAAAGGAAGATAGATGGCGGCATTTATAGCGTCTTTTATATTCGTATTACTTGCAGAGATGGGGGATAAGACCCAGCTCCTCGCGATGGCATTCGCCGCAAGATATGAGGCATGGAAAGTTCTCGTCGCGGTCTTCATAGCAACATTCCTTAATCACTCGCTTGCCGTAGCGGCAGGCCGCATCCTTGTGACAGTCATACCGATGGACCTGATATCTTTTATTGCCGCTCTCTCTTTCGTGGGATTCGGCCTGTGGACGATAAGGGGAGACGAGCTTCACGGGGAAGATAAGAAAGCGACCCGTTTCGGCCCGATCATTACAGTAGGGATCGCGTTCTTCTTCGCGGAGATGGGCGATAAGACACAGCTTGCCACGATAAGCCTCGCCGTACAATATCAGAATGCGGTGAGCGTCCTCATGGGCACTACGGCCGCGATGGTAGTCTCGGATGCAATAGGCATAGTATTCGGGATGATCATGAAAAAACATATACCGGCCAAGGCCATCAAGTGGATGTCGGCGATAATATTCATACTATTCGGGTTGGTGGGCATGTATAAGGTGATCGCGGGCAGGATGGCGTAAATCCTCCATCAAAATAATCAATAAAATACGGAACTTTTTCGAGCCTCCGAGTGTCTAATAGGCAAAGGGCCAGATCCATATGAATGAGATATCCCGGGAGAGCATAATACAGGCAGCTGGCGGCGACATGGAAGCCTTCGAAGCACTTTATAAGGCGACCTCCGGATTCGTATATAATGTGGCCTTGAGGATAGCCCAGAAAACCTCAGACGCCGAAGAGATAACCCAGGACGTATTTATGAAGATACACAGAAACCTTAAAGAGTTTTCATTTAAATCGTCTTTTAAGACGTGGGCTTACCGCATTACGGTAAATACGGCCCTTAACCATTGCCGCGCATCCATGAAAGACAAGGATGTCATAGACATGGAAAACGTCGGCGAGCTTGCGTCGCAGCGCAATGATTTAAAAGAGAAGATAGACCGGCAGGATAGTGAGGCAAAGGTCTCAGAGATGCTCGCGGCACTAAGTCCCGAACAACGCGCGATAATAATCTTACGCGAAATAGAGGGGCTTGATTATAAAGAGATAGCGGAAACATTGAATATACCTATTAATACCGTAAGGTCGCGTTTAAAACGCTCGCGCGAAGAGCTTATTGTTTGCGCGAAGAAGGGGGTGGCAAGCCATGAAGTGCGATAAGGTCCAGGAATTCCTGTTCACGGATTATATCGACGGGCTCGCGGATAAAGAGACCGAAGCCCGGATAGACGAGCATATCGCCGGATGTCCTAAATGCCGCGAGGTAAAAGAGGCGATAGCGGCTACAAGGGCCTCTTTAAAGAGCGTAAAGCGCGAGGGGCCTCCCGGCCATATATGGTATCGTCTTAAAGAGGCGATCCTTTCGGGAAAACAAGAAGAGAGGCCGGCCTTAGGCGGAATATTGGGCACGCTGAAAAACATCGTTACCGGTCCCAGATACGTATTCGCAAGAGCTACGGCAGTTGCCCTTGTCATCCTGGTCCTGGTATTCGCCGCATTTGTGGTCCAGAGGAATTATATGACAACGGAGATGTCCCGAGAAGAGCTATACGGGCTTGTTAATTTTGAGCTTAACGGAGATGAGATGATGTCAGATCTGGGGACCGAGATAGAAAAATATTTTTTGTAAGCGGAACTTTTTAATGTCAAAGGGGTGTCTAATAAAGTGAGAAAGGGGTGGTCAATATGTTAAAGATAGTGAAGATGTTAGTGGTAACGGTTATAGCGGGAGCGCTCATGGCAGGCGGCGTATATGCTAATGACGCGGGTAGATCATGCGATGACCGCGAAAAGAAGCACGGGGAAATGTTCGATAAGATGACCAAGGAGCTAAACCTGACAGCCGACCAGCAGGCTAAGCTTAAGGCCAATAAAGAGGCGAACCGCGCCAAGATGCAGACCCTGCGCGAAGCCATGAAGGCGAACAGGGCGAAGTTCAGGGAAGCTGTTAAGCAGCCCGGAGCCACTAGGGCCAGCGTAGAGCCGCTCGTTACAGAGATGAAGGCGCTCCAGGGCCAGATGGCGGACCAGATGGTCGACGGCATATTTGCGGCCAAAGAGGTGCTTACGCCTGAGCAGTTCGAGAAGATGCAGAGCAAGATGGATGAGAAGATGAAGGAGCATAAGGGGAAGAATGGCGATTGGAAGCACGATAAGAAGTAGCAATATAGGTGTATATTAAAGTCAGGGGGCATATTCCGTTCGGGATGTGCCCCCTGATCTTATTTAATGTTTCGCAGGAACCGGGCGGCTTCTTCCGGCAGAGCGGTATTTATAAATATGCCTGAGCCCATCTCAAATCCGGCGGGCTGCGTGAGACGCGGGACGATATTTAAAGTCCAGTGGAAATACTCGACGCCTTTTTCCCTTATAGGTATGGAGCGGATGGTGTAGTTATAGTCAGGATCACCGAGCCCTTTATATAATTTCCCCAGAGTCACCTTTAGGCACTTAGCAAGATCCTTTATCTCGTCTTCAGATATCTCGTCAAATGACGGAGCATGCCTTTTAGGCTGTACGATCATGGTGAAAGGCACATACGAGGCATAAGGCATATAGGCGACGAAGTGGCCGGTCTCAAGCACGATCCTCTCTTTAAACTTTAATTCATCTTCCAGTATCCGGCAAAATATGCACCGTCCGGCACCATCAAAGTATCTGGTCGCCTGGTCCATGCGGTTACGGATATGGGGAGGGACTATAGGCGTTGCGACAAGTTGTGAATGAGGGTGTCTTTGGGATGCGCCTGCGCTTGGGCCCTGATTCTTAAATATTATTATCGCCTCTATCCTCCTGTCTTTCTGGATCGAAAGATACCTCTCTTTGTAAGTCCTTATGATATCCTCAACTTCGCCCTCAGACATCAGGGCGATATTCATATCATGCCTTGGGTGCTCCACGATGACCTCATGCACGCCAAATCCACTCATGGAGTTATAAAGCAAGTTAGGCCGCCTGACCTCTTCTGTCGCAGGAGACAGGGCAGGGAACTTGTTATACACGCTCCTGACGCGCCAGGCGTTCTTGTCGCCAAGGCGGAATGTCTCGTCCGACAGGTCACCTTCATTGCCGGGGCAGAACGGGCAGCTCTTGTCGTATCCGGGCAGCACCGCAACCTCTGCCGCAGGCCTCCTGAATGCCTCAGGCCTCTTCGCGCGCTCAGTCGCTATTATCACCCAATCACGGGTCAATATATTGTATCGCAGTTCAGACATCACGGTCCTCCGGTCTTTTTAATTGTAGCATACCTTTTGGCCATATAGTCTCGAAATTTTATTTGTTCTTATCTATATTTGGGTCTATAATACAATATAATCACTACAATGGAAGAGAATCTTAAATCTACGCCTTTAACAGAGGAACATAAGAAGCTCGGAGCTAGAATAGCCCCTTTCGGCGGTTGGTCCATGCCCATACAATATGAGGGCATACTGGCCGAGCATGTCTGGACGAGAAAGTCCGCATCCCTCTTCGATATCTGCCATATGGGCGAGTTCCTTCTTTCGGGAGACCTCAAGAAGAGCGGGCTCGACGATCTTGTCACGATGAAGCTGGATGGCATGCCCCTCGGCGCCTGCCGATATGGTTTCATACTGAATGAGAATGGCGGGATCATCGACGATCTTATAGTCTATAGACTTGCCCAGGATTCGTGGATGATCGTAGTCAATGCGGCAACCACCCTAAAGGATGAAGCGCATTTTAAGAAACACCTCTCAAGTTCTTCCTCCCTAAAGAATGTCTCCGATGAAACGGCAAAACTGGATCTTCAGGGACCACTTTCGGCGGCTGTGCTGGAAAGTCTTTTGGGGAAAGAGATAGTGAAACTTTCATATTATACTTTTTCCAAGTTCGACCTGTTAGGCGAAGTCAATATAGTAAGCCGCACCGGATATACGGGAGAGCTTGGCTATGAACTTTACGCTTCGCCGGCTAAGGTAAAAGAGCTCTGGAGTGCCATATTAAAGGATAAGAGAGTCAAGCCAGCCGGGCTCGGCGCAAGGGATACGCTAAGGCTTGAGATGGCATATCCTCTCTATGGGCAGGATATAGACGAGACTTTAAGCCCGGTCGAGGCGGGCCTTGAGAGGTTTGTCGATTATGATAAGGATTTTATAGGAAAATCCGTCCTGTTAAAGAAGAAGACGGATGCGTCGTTAAAGAGGATGGTATCATTTGCCGCTTCGTCAAGGCGCGCGCCGCGGCATAATTATAAGATATATTCAGGCGGTAAAGAGACAGGCTTCGTGACGAGCGGGTCATTCTCGCCGAGCCTCTCCTGCGGGATAGGGATGGGCTATGTCGATAAAGACCTTGCAAAGGCCGGGACTGATATAATCATAAATGGCGGCGGCTCTCGGATCGAAGCGAAAATTGTTAAAAAACCATTTTACAAGCACGGTTCAGCTAAAACGGAGGTAATGCGTGGACATTCCGTCTAAATTATTTTATACGAAAGAACATGAGTGGGCGAAGATCGCAGGAAGCGAGGCAACTATAGGGATAACCGATCATGCCCAGCACTCGCTCGGCGACATAACATTCGTCGACCTGCCAAAAGCCGGCAAGAAGGTGAAGAAGGGCGAGCAGTTCGCGACGGTAGAATCGGTAAAGGCCGCATCCGATGTCTATGCGCCGCTCTCGGGAGAGATCGTAAAAGTAAATGATAGCCTGGCCGGAACGCCCGAAGCCATAAATAAGTCTCCTTATGAGGGCGGCTGGTTCTGCGTCATAAAAGTCGCCCAGGAGTCGGAGAAGAATGAGCTCATGTCAGACTCGAAATATAAAGAGTATGTAGAGGGGCTTCATTAATGAGTTTTGTGCCGCACACGCAAAAAGAAGTAAGCCAGATGCTCGGGGCCATAGGAGCCGGCTCGATAGAGGAGCTTTTTAATGACATAAAACCGCCTTTAAGGGCGAAGTCCTTCAATATCCCAGAAGGCAAGTCGGAATTCGAGGTCCTCGAACATTTTAAGAGGCTCGCCTCTAAGAACCATACGGGCCTCGTCAATTTCGTGGGCGCGGGTTTTTACGATCATTATATCCCTGCCGCGGTCGACACTATATCGGGCCGCTCGGAGTTCTACACCGCCTACACGCCATACCAGCCGGAATGTTCTCAAGGATGGCTGCAATCCATCTACGAATACCAGACCGCCGTATGCGAGCTTACGGGCCTCGACGTATCGAACGCGTCATTATATGACGGAGGCACGGCTCTGTACGAAGCCGCCATGATGGCGGTAAGGTCGACAGGCCGCAACAAGATACTGATGGATTCGGGCGTCAACCTCATCTATCGCACCATGTTATATACGTATACCAAGAACCTTTCGATAGAATTTGTCGAGATACCCGTAGTGCACGGCCAATCATCCCGGGATGAGCTGTTCAGGCACCTGGACGATAAGACCGCGGCCGTGATAGTCCAGAACCCGAACTTCTTCGGAGCGGTGGACGATTTTACGGATGTCTGCCGGAAAGCCCATTCGCTCGGGGCTCTTGTAATAGAGAGCGTCTATCCGATATCTCTGGGCATGCTTAAAAGCCCGGCGGAGATGGGCGTAGATATCGCTACCGGCGAAGGGCAGTCGCTCGGGATACCGCTTTCGTTTGGCGGGCCGTATCTCGGCTTTATGACGGCGAAGAAGGAGCTTGTCCGTAAGATGCCGGGAAGGATAGTCGGCGCAACGACGGATAAAGACGGCAAGCGCGGGTTTGTCCTTACGCTGCAGGCGAGGGAGCAGCATATTAGGAGAGAGAAAGCCACGTCAAATATTTGTTCTAATGAAGCGCTCTGCGCCCTTCGGGCGGTCATATATATGTCATTGATAGGCAGACGCGGCCTGAAAGAGCTTGCCGAGCTGAATTATAATAAGGCCGAATTTTTAAAAAGCCTTCTGGATAAAGTCCCGTGCGTCAAGGTCAAGCGCAGCTCGCCGACATTTAACGAGTTCACCGTGCTATTGCCCAAGAATGCCGATGAGGTCGTCCATGTCATGGTGGACAAAGGTTTTGCCTGCGGATTCCCCTTGGGGAGGTTCTATAAAGGCATGGATAACTACATGCTTGTTTCGGTCACCGAGAAAAGGACCAAGGAAGAGATGGTAAAGTTCGCCGAAAGCTTAGAGGCTGTCCTATGCGATTGATATATGAACAGAGCGTAGAGGGAAGGCGCGGGTTCAATATCCAGAAGCCTGACGTGCCGGAAGCCCCGAAGCTCGACCAGAGATACCGCCGGAAGACGGAGCCAAGGCTTCCCGAGGTGTCAGAGCTCGACGTGGTAAGGCATTTCTCAAATCTTTCCAGGCAAAACTATTCGGTGGATACGAACTTTTATCCTCTGGGCTCCTGCACAATGAAATATAATCCGAAGTTCACGGAGAAGATAGCCGCGATGCCAGGTTTTGCGGATGTCCATCCGCTATTACCCCAGCTCTCAGGCGGCGGCACTCTCACCCAAGGCTCGCTCGAGGTCCTTTACAAGACCTCCCAGCTGCTCTGCGAGATAACGGGCATGGATGCGTTCACGACCCAGCCCATGGCAGGCGCGCACGGAGAGCTTACAGGCGTGATGCTTATCGCCGCCTATCACAGGCATAAAGGCAATAAGCGCAAGACCATACTTGTCCCCGACTCATCCCATGGAACGAACCCGGCGAGCGCAGCGATCGCAGGTTACGAGGTCGTAGTTATACCGACGGACAAAGACGGATATATGGACCTTAAGGACCTGAAGGCGAAGCTGAATAATGAAGTCGCCGGGCTCATGATGACATGCCCTGATACGCTCGGGCTATTCAACCCTCACATCAAAGAGATATGCGACATGGCTCATTCGGTAGACGCGCTTGTCTATTATGACGGGGCGAACCTTAACGCGATACTCGGAAAGTGCCGGCCGGGTGATATAGGTTTTGACATAGTGCACTTAAACCTCCACAAGACGTTCGCGACCCCGCACGGCGGCGGCGGCCCGGGCGCGGGGCCGGTAGGCGTGAATAAGAAGCTGGAAGAGTTCCTACCCATACCGAAGATAGTGAAGCGCTCCGACGGGACTTATGCGCTCGATTACCACAGGCACTTTTCGATAGGCTACATGGCGCCATTCTACGGGAATTTCGGGGTCATCTTAAAAACATACGCTTATATTATGCATCTTGGCAGGTCCGGCCTGATAGAGGCCTCAGAATATGCGGTCTTGAACGCCAATTACTGCAGGGCCGTATTAAAGGAATATTACGAGATAGCATATGACAGGACATGCATGCATGAGTGCGTATTCTCCGCGTCGCGCCAGAAAGAGAATGATGTAAGCGCCCTCGACATAGCGAAGTTCCTTATCGATAAAGGTTTCCACCCACCGACGATATATTTCCCGCTTATAGTAAAAGAAGCGATCATGATAGAGCCTACCGAAACCGAATCCAAGGAGACGCTCGACTTGTTTCTCGACGCGATGAAGGAGGCGGCTCTCCTGGCCAAGAAAGACCCGAAGAGGCTCAAAGACGCCCCTGTTACGACCCCCGTAAAGAGGCTAGACGAAACGAAGGCCGCAAAGGACCTTAACCTCAGATGGACCCCAGCTCAATAAATACCGGTTCTAAAAATATATGGCGGCTTATATCCTCCGGCTGCCTTGATGCCTATTCCAATATGGCCATCGACGAGACGATCCTGGAAAGCTACCTGCATCTCGGAGGGCCGCCGACGCTCAGGATATACGGGTGGGATCCCCGGGCATTCTCATTTGGATGCTCCCAGGATCCCCGCGGTAATTTTAATATTGAAGAATGCCAAAGACAGGGGGTGGGGTATGTGCGCAGGATGACGGGCGGCGGCGTCCTGTTCCATTCCGGCGATATCTCTTACAGCATCGTCTCCTCCACTGCGGATATAGGCTGCGAAGGGTCTGTCGTCGGTTCATATAAGATCATATGCTCGTTCCTCATGGACATGTATAAAGGCCTCGGGCTCAAGGCAGGATTTGCCGGATCGGAAGGGAAAGCCGGACCTATCGCAAGGCCTCCAAAAGGCCCGGACCTGTGCATGGCTTCCAATGAAAAGTACGATATCCTTATAAACGGCAGGAAGTTGGGCGGCAATGCACAGATGCGTCGAGCTCGCGCGATCCTCCAGCATGGGTCTATACCTTTGAAGGATTCACTGGCTGCATCGAGGAAATTCGTGAAAGAGAAGTCCACGGTCGACAGGATCGACGCTACATCTCTTGGCGAGGCGATAGGCCGCGAGATCAGCTACGAAGAAGCCGAGGCACGCCTTGTGGAGGCATTCGAGAGGACTTTTTATTGCCATTGCGAAGGAACAAAAATCCATCCGCCGCGAAATGACAGCGTAAATAACCTCACCGCCGAGGAGACGGAACTGTTCAAAGGCCTTTTAAAGAACAAATACGTTACGAGGGGCTGGAATATTGAAAGGATCGATGGTCGAAAGAAAGCCGTCGTGGCTTAACAAGAAGATAGATCTGGCCCATTGCCGCGAAGTAGGGGCTTTGATATCCGATCTTAAGCTTAATACCGTATGCCATAAAGCGCTATGCCCGAATATAGGCGAATGCTTCGTGAAGAAGCACGCGACATTCCTTATCCTCGGGAATCTCTGCACGAGGGGCTGCAAATTCTGCGGTGTAACAAAAAAGACGCCGCTGGCGGTCGATCTGCGCGAACCGGAGCGCGTGGCCGAAGCTGCAAGCCGACTCGGGCTCCGCCATATAGTCATAACTAGCGTCACGCGCGATGACCTGCCTGACGGAGGCGCAGAAGTATTTGCCAGGACTGTTCTGGCTATCCGCAATAGTAATGGGGACAGGTCTGGGCATGTAGAATACACACGACAGACCTGTCCCCTAAAGATCGAGCTTCTCATTCCCGACCTCCAAGGTGACGCAGCCGCTTTAAAAACTATTACAGACTCAAAACCCGATATCATCGGACATAATATCGAGACAGTGCCGTCATTATATAAAGAGGTCAGGCTCGGCGCGTCTTATGAGAGGTCGCTCGGCGTAATAAAGGCGATAAAAAAGCTTGCGCCTGAAATATATTCCAAGTCAGGCATAATGCTCGGCCTGGGCGAGAGGGAAGAGGAGGTTCTCCGGGTTTTTAAGGATCTGCGGTCTGTGGGCTGTGATTTTATAAGCATCGGCCAGTATCTCCGGCCGTCCAAAGAGCATTATCCCGTTAAAGAATATATAGACCCGGAAAAGTTCGAATATTATAAAGAGAAGGCGCTTGAGGCAGGTTTTAAGTTCTGCGCGAGCGGCCCGTATGTCAGAAGCTCATACCTGGCGTCAGAATACTTGGAGCGATTTTAAAGCACCTTGTTATTTTGATATAATTATAGTATTATATACCCAACTATTTATTACTAACTCATCTATAATATCGGAGAATTTCGGATGACAAAATATATCCGCAGTCCGCTCCTCACGGTCCTTTCCGGCGTATTTACGCAACTCTTCATCGTTTCGTCAGTATTTGCCGCGCTTTCTGCTCCATCAACTTCCGAGGACATCTGGCAGACCCCGAAGTGGGAGAGGTCTAATAAAAAAGAGGATGTCGTATGGAAGGACATAAGGGCGCGCAAGGTCGATGCGGAAAAGTACCTCACGATGTTCGACCTCGTCGATATAGCGCTACTCCACAGCCCAAAGACCAGGCAGGCATGGGAAACGGCGCGCGAGAGGTGGGCGAACAAGATGAATGTGGACGGCATATGGTATCCGCAGGCTACAGTCACATACGGCGCCCAACAGACCAAGTATGTGCAGAATACGAAGCTCAATGACCTGAACCAGGTGCAGTTCGGCCCGGCCGGCGAGATCACATACCTATTGTTCGATTTCGGAGGCCGTGACGCCAAGTCAAGAGGCGCCTTCTATGACCTCTTGCAAGCCAACTTCCTTTTCAATAAATCGGTCCAGGACCTGCTTCTCGACGTAGCCAATGCTTATTACAATCTTTACGCGGCACAGGCGGCGGTCGTGGCCGCAAAGGCGGATGTGGACAATTCAGGCGTAGGCCTTGACTCTGCCAACAAGAGGTATGCGGCGGGGCTCGTATCAAAACTCGACGTTCTCCAAGCAGAATCGAATTATTTCAGCTATGTCTATGTTCTTGAGAATGCCAAAGGGCAGGTCAAGACGGCAAAAGGCGTCCTTGCCCAGACAGTCGGGCTTCCGGCCGATGCAAAGTTCAGGATATCCGCGCCCAAGAAACAGGTGCCCACTAATATTAACGGCGAGGATATTTCCGAGATGATAAACGATGCCATGAAGGCAAGGCCCGATATAGCTGCGGCAAGGGCTTCGGTAAAGTCAAAAGAGCAGTCTGTCAAAATAGCCGACGCCGGCCTACTTCCGTCGATAAATTTCCAGACGACAACCGACCAGAACGGTTATTACTATTACGGGGCCAGCAAGGCCTGGGGGGATGACTATCAGTTCGTGGCTTTTAATGTAGCTCTTTCATGGGATATCTTCGACGGCTTCTCTAACTTTGCCAAGAAGCGCCAGGCCCAGGCTAGTCTCGCCCTTGAAAAGGCAAGGCTATACCAGGCGGAGCTTGCCGCCGCAAGCGATGTCTGGGCGAAATATTTTACATACAGGGCCAGCATCAAGAAACTGAAGGCTTCGAAGGCATTCTTCAATTCAGCAAAAGGCTCTTATGATCTGGCCTTGGAAGGATATTCGGCCGGAATAAAGAGCATACTTGACCTGACGCAGGCAGAGTCCGACCTTTCGGACGCGCGCTCAAAACTTATACAGTCGGAGAGGGACCTCTTCAGTTCCTTCGTCCAACTCATCCATGCGGTAGGCTACCTTACTCCTTCCGATTCAAGGGAAGCTGTAAAGACATGGCAGACCAAACCATAGGGGCCAGGATATGAATATCGATAAGATCAAAAAAATGATCATGCCTTTTGTTACCGACGCAGGCAAGCGGAACAAACTATTGTTCGTCATCGCCGGCATATTTGCGCTATTTATCATAAAGGAGATCGTCTTTAAAAAACACGCGCCTCAGATGCCGCCCAAGCCCGTGCAGACAGCGGTGGCTTACACAAAGGACGCACCGGTCTATATAGAATCTTTCGGTTCTATATTTCCTCCGGAAGACGTAAATATAAAGAGCCAGGTCGAGGGTGAGATAAAAGAGGTGCACTTTAAGGACGGACAGGATGTGAAGAAGGGGGATCCTCTATTCACGATAGATCCAAGCACTTACCAGGCGCAGCTCGCCAAAACGAAAGCTCAGATCGTCCAGGACCAGGCCGAATTAAACCTTAAGCGGACTACCCTCGAGAGGAACAAGAAACTTCTTACCGATAAACTCATATCGCAGCAACAGTATGACCAGTACCAGACCGACGTAGACTCCTCAACAGCGAAACTTGTCCTTGACCAGGCGAGCGCGGAGCTGGCCAATATAAACCTCGGTTATTGTCACATAACATCACCGATAGACGGAAGAGCGGGTAAGCGCATGGTCGATCCCGGTAACATAGTTTCTGCAAATACAGGGCCGACGCTTGTTAATATAAAGACCATCGATCCCATGCACCTTGACTTCACGATACCTGAAAGGGATCTGCCCAGGGTCAGGCAGGCGATGGATGCCGGAATGCTTAAGGTTGCCTTCACCGTGCAAGGCGATGACAAAAACTCATTCGAAGGGGATATTATATTCCTGGATAATACGGTCGATAATTCTACAGGTACCGTAATGATGCGCGCCAAGTGCGACAATGCAAAGCGTATGCTCTGGGCAGGACAATTTGCAAATATCCATCTGATATTGAATATCGAGAAGGATGCCGTGCTTGTACCATATCCGGCTGTGCAGATAGGGCAGGCTGGACAATACGTATTTGTGGTAGGCGCCGATAATAAGGTGGAGCTTAAACAGGTATCCATAGGCAACAGGCAGGGCGACGATATAGTGATAAGAAAGGGCCTCTCTAAGGGAGAGAGGGTCGTAACAGTCGGTCATTTAGGATTAAGCCCCGGCGCTAAAGTCGAAGACCTGACCGCGGAGCAACAGACCAAAGACCAAGGACCAAAGACCAAAAAATGAGTTTTTCTGAAGTTTTTATAAGAAGACCGATCATGACAGTGCTTGTCACAGTCGTGGTTTCCATATTCGGTATTGTTATGTACCTCGAGCTGCCGATAAGCGACCTGCCGGTTGTCGATTCGCCTGTTATAACGGTTACCGTAGCTTATCCCGGCGCTAGTCCCGCGACTATGGCATCCACCGTAGCCTCTCCGCTAGAGAATGAATTCACCCAGATACAGGGCCTCCGGAGCATAATATCCAGTAATACTGAAGGCCAGTCGCAGATAATGCTCACCTTCGACGTAAACCGCTCTGTTGACCTGGCTGCGCCGGATGTCCAGGCTGCTATTACGCGCGCCTCCGCGAATCTTCCTACGGATCTGCCCGCTCCTCCAACGTATACAAAGACCAACCCGAGCGATACTCCTATAATGTATCTTGCAGTGACATCCGATACTCTTACGCCCGGCCAGCTCTATGATTATGGGAATAAGACTATAGGCCAGCGGATGTCGATGATATATGGAGTCTCCCAGGTTCAGGTATGGGGCGCAAAGACAGCCATACGGGTGCAGGTCGACCCTAAGAAACTTGCTGCATTCAAGATAGGCTTAAGCGAGATATCCCAGGCGATAACCAATGGTACTGTGACGATTCCCGGCGGAAGCTTAAATGGAAAATTCAGGACATTCACCATAGAGCCGGAAGGGCAGCTCCTTAAGGCGAAGGATTTCGAGAGCCTTATAGTCACGTACCGAAATAATGCTCCGATAAGGCTCAAAGATATCGGCACCTGCATCGACAGCATGCAGGTCGACGTGACCAATGTCATGTACGGTAACACCGAAGAGAAGATGATGCGCCCTGGCGCTGTCATTGTAGCCATATCGCGGGCCATAGGCTCAAATACGGTTGGACTCGCCAAGAATATCAAAGATACTGTAGCCACGCTGAAAAAAGAGATACCCTCGTCAGTGCATCTGGAGATCTTCTACGATAAGTCGGTTTCCATCGTGGAATCGATCGATGACGTCAAGACGACGATATTCATAGCATTGTTCCTCGTAATACTTGTAATATATCTTTTTCTGGGCAGTTTCACGGACACCTTAATACCGGCTATCACGCTGCCCCTATCGCTCCTGGCCACGTTCATAGCTATGGCTGCGATGAAGTTCTCGCTCGATAACCTCTCGCTCATGGGAATAATTCTCGCAATAGGGTTTGTTGTCGATGATGCCATAGTCGTCCTTGAAAATACCGTCAGGCTTATCGAAGAGGGGATGAAGCCTTTTGACGCGGCGATAAAGAGCGCAAATGAAATAGGCTTTACGATCGTATCCATGACGCTGTCCCTGGGCATAATATTCGTGCCGCTGGTCTTCATGAGCGGCGTAATAGGCGCGATATTCAGAGAATTTTCCATCACCGTAATACTCACCATATTCTGTTCAGGCATTATAGCGCTCACCTTAAGCCCCATGATGTGCGCGCGCATGCTGAAGGCCCGCGGAGAAGCCGTGAAGAAGACGAAGGTCCAGATCTTCATGGATAACCTTATGGGGAAGGTTATAAAGAGTTACGGCGTTCTTCTTATGGATACGCTAAAAAAACCGCTCACCACGGTAATATGGTGGACGATATGCCTGGTTGGCACGGCGCTTCTTTTCGCGGTCCTACCTAAGTCATTTCTTCCGGAGGGTGATTCCGGCGCAATAATCGGGCAGATGATGATGCCGCTCGGTACTTCTACGACGCAGATAAGGACGTTCCAGGATAAGATAAACAAGGTCTGCATGGAAGATCCCAATATTGAGAGGATCATCACAGTTACCGGCACACAGCCCGGCGCGGACCAATCGACCGGGCCGGTCGTCTTGGTGTTGAAGGAGAAGAATAAACGTAAGTCCATGCAGCAGGTAGTGAAAATATTGCGCGCCAAGTTCCACAAGTTGCCCGACGGGCTTGTCTTCCTGAAACCTATACCCACGCTTTCACTCTCCGTAGGCGGCGAATCTACGGCCCAGGGAAGCAAGTACTCGTACATGATGAATGCGGCTGACCGCGACTCACTTTATAGTGCGGCGATCGAACTCGAAAGACAGCTTCGCGCTACAAAGGGTTTTACGGATATTCAGAATAGCGTAAGGCTTGATATGCCGCAGCTATCGGTCAACCTATATCGTGACAGGGCATCAACCCTCGGCATAACAGCAGGTGAGATAGAGACAGCCCTTGCTCTTGCATATGCCGGCGGCAAGGTCACGATCTATAAGACCGATATAGACCAGTATGAGATAATCATGGAGCTTGAGAAGAAATACCAGGACTCACCCGATGACCTTGACCAGATATATCTCCATTCTTCCCTGACGGATGGCCTTGTTCCGTTCGGGGTCATCGCAGATTGGAGACAGACCGTAGGGCCCCAGAATGTGCCCCACTATAACCAGCTCAATTCAGCCACTATCTCTTTCAACGTAGATCCGTCCATGGCGCTTGGCACCGCTACGGATATCGTCGAAAAGACGGCCAACAGGCTTCTTCCCGCCGGATCTACCGGCAGCCTCCAGGGCGAGGCCGAGCAGTTCCAGGATGCCATAGCCTCCCTCGGGATACTCATAATGGTCGCCATATTCCTGAAATATATAGTCCTCGGCATACTTTACGAAAGTTATGTCCATCCGATCACCGTACTGACGACATTACCTGTTGCGACTCTCGGAGGACTTGCGACTCTCTTCATATTCCGTTCCGAGCTTTCGATGTATGCGTATATAGGCATATTCCTGCTCCTTGGCATAGTGGCGAAGAACGGGATCATGATGGTAGACTTCGCGAACCAGATATTGTCGGAAGGAAAGAAGTCGAGCCTTGAGGCGATACATGAGGCGTGCACAATAAGATTTAGGCCGATCCTCATGACGGGACTCGCCGCGATCATGGGGGCCATGCCGATAGCGCTCGGTTACGGCGCAGACGGTTCGTCGAGGATACCTTTGGGGCTGGTGATCGTGGGAGGGTTGATATTCTCCCAGGTCATAACGCTCTTCGTTACGCCCGGCATATTCCTTTACATGCAGACGCTCCAGGAGAAGTATCTGGACAGATTCGAACTTACACGCGCGGCTTCGTCGCGCAAGAGCAAAGAAAGATAGCCAATAGGAGGCGCGCAATGAGAAAAATAATATTTTCCGTATCTTTGGTCATATCGATAGCGCTTGTCTTTGCAGTCCCGTGCCATGCGAAGGAGATGAAGGATAATGCAGGCACAAAACTTGCCAGGGGCATCATAAATATAATGATGGCGCCGGTAGAATTTGTGAAGGGTATGACAACAGAGCCTTACGATAAAGGGGCTGCATATGACCTTCCGGTCGGGATAGGAAAAGGATTCTCGAACATGAGCAAGAGGTTCGGCGCAGGCGTGTACGATGTGGTGACATTCCCGATTCCGGTTCCGAAAGGTTATGCGCCGGTGCTCAAAGAGGATAAGAATGAAGAAATAAAAGAAGAAGCCAAGAAAGAAGTGCCGGAAGAGAAAAAATGATCAATCTTTTAATAGCTGGTTTTACAGGAGCGGCCCTCGCGGTTATAGGGGCCGCATTCTATAATCATCATATGTATCAGCTGGGGCGCAGGGCGGACCTTACCATGGACGTGGTATCCTGGATCGATGACATATACGACCGCCTTATAACTATCCACGCCCAGCGCGAAGCGACTTTCACGGGCGCGAAGTTCGGGCTTTCCAACGACGAGTACAGGCAGGTGGTGAAAGAGACCAAGGCGATGCTCCTGGCTTCCAAGACGCACGCCAAAGTGGCGCTCGTCTACGGAGAGGGGCGCGAGCTCGATAAGTTCGATACGCTCAAAGAGGAGTTCGTGAGCATAGCCGAGCTTCTCCTGCAGGCGGATAAAGATACGTGGGAAGAGGCAAATAAGCAGATAAATTATAAGTTTTCCAAGATAATCGAGCCCCTTATGAATTCCACCGAAAGGAACTTTCTTCTCGGGTCGAAGAGCGAAGCGATAGCCGCGGATTTTATAAAGAAGAACCTGCCGGCGCTTTATCTTCCCGCGCAGGACGGGAAGGGGATCGTGGTAAGGAGTCCTAAAGACGAGCCTCGTCCCGGCATAGGGAGATTCGTGGCAAGCCAGGCGCAAAAATTCTGGGAGGCATTTTTATTGCTTATAAGGGTTTTAATAATAATAGCGATCATAGGTTTTATAGCTTGGATCTATCGCGGTAAGCCGGATCTCTATAAGGCTTATCGGGATGCGATGAACCCTCCGGCCCAGACAGAGCCGGGGCCAAGCTTTGAGTCGTATCTGCCTTCACCGGACGATCACTGGCCGGACCGGACGAACCAGCAAGATGATATCTAAATGAAAAAGATAGTATTATTGATCATAGCAGGCTGTCTGATAATAGGCGCCTATCTGGCATATAGCACGTATTCAGACTATAAGGGCGGGCAGTTGAGGCAGTCGCTCGACAGGCGTCGCGCCGAAGAATATGAACGCAAGCTTACCATGGCCAGGAGAAAGGCCGCCTGGGCGGCTTTGAAGAAGAGCCTGGAGTCGCAGATATCATCTTACAATGTCGATACCGGAATGGTCATAAAAGACCTTGAGATGAATTGGGAGATAAATTGCAGTAAGGATAGCCTCATCCCGTCGGCAAGCCTCGTAAAGATACCGATAATGTGCGCCTACCAGTATGCCGCAAGGGACGGCAAGATAAATTTAAGCGACAAGGTCGAGCTGAAAGCGTATAACAAGACCAGCGGGTCCGGCGTCTTAAAGACATTCCGGCCCGGGACCGTATTTTCGGTGGATGACCTTATATACCTCATGATCACGCAGAGTGACAATACCGCCTCCAATATGCTGATCGACCTTTTGGGCATGGATACATTGAACGCGTATTTTAAGAAGATGGGCTTAAAGCATACCAACCTTTCGCGCAAGATGATGGACTTCAAAGCCCGCAAGAACGGCATCGAGAACTACACCACAGCGTCTGATATGGCGTATCTTCTCGAGAAGATATATCGCAACAAGTTCATGAATATTTCAACCTCTAAAAAATGCCTGCGCCTTTTAACGAGCCAGAAGATAAAAGACAGGATACCGAAAAAACTTCCGCAGAACACGGTAGTCGCGCACAAGACCGGCCTTGAGAACGGTATCTGCCATGATGCAGGGATAGTGTATGCCAATAAGGGCAATTTCCTGATATGCGTCCTGACCAAACACCAGTATAAACACGCCAGGTACACCAAAAGGCTCATCCAGGATATATCGCTCTTGACATATAATTACTATGGCAGTTTTTAAGCTATAAGCTGTAAGCTTTAAGCTATACTGGTGATCGTCTGCCCCTTGCCAAACACACAAATATTAGGTATACTTATAGTAGGATGACGACAGCACAGAGTGACCCGTACTCGGGCCTCAGGTACATAGGTACCAAACAAGCTGACGCCATCCTTTTTTATATATAGATTTGACTTAACCCCGCAAAACCATTATAATTACTATATATAAAAAGGAGGTCTGGTATGAAAGCTTTGTCTTCAGTTCTTATAGCAGTAGGAGCCGCCCTCTTGTTATGAAAGACCAAATGGCAAAAAAAATAAAAAGTCCGAAAAAAGACAAGATGTTGACGGGGTTTGACATCCCCGGTCAGGATGCCGGATCCCCTCTCGAGCGCCGCCGTTTCATACGCCACTCTCTCTGTTTTCCGCTTACCTATAAGATGATCGAGAAGAAGGTTGCCGGCAAAGAGGCCAAGTCCAGCTCGGTCAATATAAGCATGGGCGGGTTATTGTTCCTTGCCAGTAAGCCCGTTGCCATAGGTTCGACGATAAGCGTCAAGATGCCCTTTCAGGATAAGATGTTCAGCGTGAAGGCAAAGGTCATCCACTGTGACAGGGATCTCGGCACCAAGCTCTTTAACGTAGGAGTGAGTTTCTACCGCTTGAGCGACGCGTTCAAGGTGAAGCTTATAGAACAGCTTTATCTGATAAGCGAGTTCCGCGACCTGTGGAGCGTTCAGCTCGGGAGAGACGTTACGCTCGAAGAGGCTTCGAGGGAGTGGATAAAGAGGTATTCAAAACGATTCAAGAGGCTTTACTGGTAGCGCCTGCCGCTCGTTTCCGCCAGCCGCGTCAATACTTATTCCGATAACTCCGTAAGCTTTTTTCTTGCAGGTTCAAAATTCGGGTCCGCCTTGAGGGCTTTATTGAAATAATATGCCGCCTGATCGCTCTGGCCCTGGTCCTGATAAAGTATCCCCAGATTATAATAAGGGCTTGGATAGTTAGGGGAGATCCGGAGCGCCTTATTATATTCTTCTATCGCTCCGTTTATATTGCCATTTCGTTTAAGAAGTATCGCAAGGCTGTTGTGCGAAGTCTCAAAAGATATCTTCTGGACGGCCGAATGAGACAATATGAATATTAGGACAAATATAGTCATGGCGATACCGGCCCTGGGCGCTCCGGCGCTGCCGGGCCGTATGAGCGCCGCTACCGCGAAGCCGGCGAATACCGTAAGCAGCGGGACGACAGGCAGCCGGTACCGCGAAGTGATGAATACTATTACAAGCGACGCCATGTAGCCGAATATGAATACGTATAATAATGACATCTCGCGCCTCTTCTTCCATGTCAGGTACATGCCTGCGAAGGCGAGCGATGCGATCACGGAGAATCCGGCAAGCGGCATATTAAGTATCGGGATATACTGCTTGAAGAAATAATAATCCCAAATATCAGGCAGTTCATAATTATTCCAGAAGAGCGCGATTTTTTTCATGAGCAGCGGCACCAGGAACCAGATGCCGCCGTGGTCGTTTATCGAACGAGCGGTCTCCTTCACCCAGAAATTCGATACCTCCGACGGTTTTAAGGGTCTTGCCAGCTTCTCCTCGGCTATCTTCACGGATGCCGGGATCATGTTTTCAAGATTGGAACCCACGCCTTCGATCGACCGGAACCTGCCATCTGCGCCATAAGCATTGCCGATGTAAATATTTAATCCTCCCTGAGCCGATATCGGGACAATATCTTTGGTATAGATGTAATTTCTTATCATGATAGGAGCGATGGCAAGAAGCGCGCCAAGCGATATCACCGCGCTATAGACAAGGACTTTCCTCGATCGATCTTTGCCGAACATAAAAGCCAGCCATAGTATTATGAATGGGAAGACCACGAGCATGTTGCCGCGGGCGAGCATTCCTACGCCAAGCGATATGCCGGCCAGAAAGAGAGTGGAGAGTCTCTCGGAGCGCTGGAAGGAGAGAAGCAAGAGGAGTGACATGCAATTAATAAGAATGCTTAAAGTCTCGCCCACAAGCATGCCGGTATAGTATATGGAAGCGCCGTAGAAAGCGCTCAATATCCCGGCTGCTGCGCCTACGATCTTTCCGCCGAGCTTCGAGCCTATCGTATAAATGAGAGCGCAATATATCCCGGCAAGCCCGGCCTGCAATATATAGACGGCCCAGTAGCTGTGCCCGAAGAGATAATATACGAACCACAGGAAGTATGCGTACAATGGCATGCGGTATATGAATATCGATGCATTACCGACCCAGTTATTTTTGAGCATCTCCCGCGCCCAGTTATCGAACACATAATCATCGAACCCGCCCTTGAAAGGCGCGAAGAAGTAGGTGTGGCCGAGCTGGTTTACATAAATAACGCGCAAGGCGAAGGCGAGAAGAAATATAGCTCCCCCCAAAGCCCATCCCGGGATGCGAAACGGCGGTTTATTCAAATTGTTTGAATTTGATGAATGTGTTCGCATGAAGGATATATTTTAAAAGCGTCTTTAATATGCCGAAGCCGTAAAGGATGCTCGGCCACAATTTTATCGTCGAGGCCTCATCAAAATAACGGGTCCGTATAGGCACCTCGTCTATCTTGAAACCATGCAGGAGGGCTTGTGCTATTATCTCAGTATCGAATATGAAGCCGTCACTGTTAAGCTGGAAGCGGACGCCCCTTAATAATTTCGCCGAATATGCCCTGAACCCGGAATGGTATTCCGTGAGATAGGTGCCGAATACGACATTCTCAAATGCCGTCAGTATGATATTCGCGTTATGTTTCCATAGAGGCATTCCGCCTATAAGCGCGCCGCCTTTCATCATGCGTGACCCGAACACAGCGTCGGCATGCCCTGCCTTTATGGGCTTTATAAGTTCAGGTATGACTTTGGGATCATACTGATAGTCCGGATGGACCATGATGACTATGTCAGCGCCTTCTTCAAGCGCTTTCGCGTAGCATGTCTTTTGATTGCCGCCATAACCCTTATTCTTTTCATGGGCGAAAATTTTTAGACCGAGCTCTTTAGCTATACGGACAGTACCGTCAGAGCTCGCGTCGTCAACGAGGATTATTTCAGCGACGGCTTCCCTCGGTATGTCAGCGACGGTCCTCTTCAGCGTCTGTTCGGCATTGTATGCCGGCAGGACCACCACAGTTTTCATATCCTTCTTTTCTGGGGAGAGAAAAGAGGCCTCGAGCTCATCTATATATTGGAGTTTACGCATCTTGCGGGCATAGACCTCTATCTGGTCGCCCAGATCTATCTTTAAGAGGCTTTTCTTGGCGATCCCGCGGCCGAACAAAAAGGAAAAAACATTATATAGGGCGGGACTATAATCCTTTATCCTGAGGAGCCAGTAATTGAGCGAGAATACTCTGGCGTGCGTCATGGTCTTGATCGGCGCAAAACCCGCAGTCTCGAGCATTGCATGAAGGGACTTCCTGTCGAAATAATAAAGGTGGGACTGCTTGACTCCCCACCACTTTGCTTTAAGGGTGCGGCTTATGAGGCTTCCCATGTCCGGAGTATTGACGCATATTATTCCGTTCGGCTTAAGTATCCGCCTCATCTCAACGAGCGTAGCCTTGGGATCCGGGAGATGCTCTATAGAATCTTTCATGACTATTGCGTCGAAATAATTTACCGGATAACCGGCATTCTTTAGCGCACCCAGAAATAAGTTGGTTATGCCGAGCTTTTCACGGGCATGGTCCAAAGCCCACTTCGAAAGATCGATGCCATAGGCGTCCCATCCTTTCTTCTTTGCTTCATCGAGAAGATATCCCGTTGCGCAGCCTATATCAAGAAGCTTCCCAGGCTTCTTAAGCCGCGCAAGGCGACTGAGTATGATGCCGGCCGATCGCCTTCTGCCAAGCTCTTCATCAAGGTAGAGAGGGTCGATCATATTAGAATAGTTATCTAGCAGGCTTGCGATCGGAGGTCTGGGGTTCGCGTAAACAAGGCCGCAACTCGAACATCTTACAATGCGCAGCGGCATGCCGCGCTCATTATCCGTTATCGCGTATGAGCCCATCTCTACGGATGATATGTCTCCGGCATACGTCTTATAGACGACAGAATATCTATCAGAACCGCACAGATTACAACTTATCTCTTTAAGCATAGAGCTCCTTCATTAGACTTATTTTGAGAAATCCCGCACCATCTTGACCGATATGTCCATTATGCCGGTCCTTATAAATATCTTCTCGAACATCTGATAATCCCTTGCAGCTGCAAAAATGAGGACCGCGGCCAGGAGCGGTATCACGGCCTTAAGGATATCTTTTACCAGAGGCCTTATCCATGATGATAGATACCAGAGGCCTGTCCCGGCGGCCAGATAGAAAGGCGCGTATATAACGCTGACATATCGATAATTCTGGCAATAAGGCGTTATTATAGCAATGCTGAAAAAGGCCGCGCTAAATACCATAAGCCAGGCGGATGCAAGCTTAATGCCATGCTCTTTGGCCTCATCCCGGCCGATCGGGAGAAATGTTCCGGCTGCGCCGGCGATAAACAAGAGGAAAGATAGCGGGCTCAGTATCCATAGCCCGCCGATAAAATTGGTCCACGGCCCCGACTGATATTCGATGGCATATTCATTTGTGGGCATAGCGTCTTTAATGTGCGCGAATATGTTTAATAATGTACCGATGCCGCCGACCGCATAGGAGATAAGGCCATAGCTTGCGATAACGCTGACAGCCCCTGCAATTATGAAAATAGATGCTTTAATAATGGATTTTTCTTTTATCGCTAACATACACGCGACCCATAATACACAAAGACCATATACGGCGGCTCCCGGCTCTTTTACCAGAATAATGTAGCTTCCGGATATTATCAGGACGATATACCACAACAGTCTTTTCGGGTTTTTGGCGATCTCAAGGACATAATAGACCATCGATAGGCCGAGAAGACCGAACAGCGCATCTTGCCATGTTCGTCTTGCGATCGCAAGTTCCATGGGGGAGACTGCCATGAAGAGGAGAGCGAATAGCGCTACGAGCGGATCGAAGAACCTTAAGCCTATTAGTGTGATAAATAAAAGAGAGAGGATGCTTGCCGCGAAAGAAATATAAGCCCCGACATCGGTATCCGTGCGGTTTAATGCTTTCATCACTCCGCCAAGGAGCCAGTCATAACCTATCCTTGTAGGAGGCGGGTATATCCAAAGACGGGCATTTTGGTTGTATTCCCGGACAAGCGCCCTGGTGCCTTTAATAGGGCCTTCTATGGAAATGACTTTTGCCTGGTTGGTGTATATGCCTTCGTCCGGACTTCTCTGCGCTACATGGTTCAAATTTACGAAACGTAGAATTACTCCAATGGCCAGGAGGGCTATTATCAATAGAGGAAGCACCGTCTTTAAAGGAAAGACAACCGGCCCTTTTTCAGGAGGTTCGGCCTGTCTCATATTTTTCATGCGGGATCTTTTTCCCATTGATAATATTATATCATAACCATAATTATTGGCCACAGAACATTATTTACACGAGGACCGTTGCTTGATATAATGAAGTCCGAAAGAAGGGGCTATATGGCTACATATGATGATTTCATGAAGCTTGAGCTTAAGATAGCCAAGGTCCTCGAGGCAGAAGAGGTGCCGGAGGCTTCGAAGCTTTTAAAGCTAAAGATAGATATCGGCGGCGAGACCAGGCAGATAGTAGCAGGCATCAAGAAGAACTATCAGCCGCAAGACCTGGTCGGCAGAGAGATCGTGGTTATTGCCAACCTTGAACCCCGCATCGTCATGGGCGTTGAGAGTCAGGGGATGCTCCTGGCGGCGTCGGATGAAACCGGCCCGGTCCTCCTGCGTCCGGATAAAGACGTCCCTTTAGGCAGCAGGGTGAAATAATTGCAGAATCTTTCACGAGATATAGCAGAATTTTTTTCAACGCTTTTTTTGCTTCTGGAGCCGGCATAGCTAGGAAGGAATCTTGTTCCGAACGAAGTGAGGAACTTTAAAGGGAAAACTTAGGTTTCCCTTTAAAGAGTAAAAAACGGAATGAGACCTACCTGATAACTGGCCCCGAGGTCGAAATGAAGTTTTTTACGATGCGCCTGTAGCTCAGTTGGATAGAGTATCTGGCTACGAACCAGGTGGTCGCAGGTTCGAATCCTGCCAGGCGCGCCAATTTTTCACATAGAAGCCGCAGGGGCTCGATATATGTCAAAGATAGATGAAATGTACATGTTTGAGGCCCTGAAAGAGGCGAAGATCGCTTTTGAGAAGGATGATGTCCCCGTGGGGGCGGTCATCGTCCACAACGGCAGGGTGATCGCAAGGGCCCACAACCAGATAAAGCTCCTAAAAGACCCCACGGCGCATGCTGAGATGATAGCCATCACCCAGGCCGCGGCATACCTTGAGAATGAAAGACTCCTCGACGCAACCATCTATTCTACAATAGAGCCATGTGCGATGTGCGCAGGGGCCATGGTCCTTGCCAGGATAAAGAGGCTTGTCTATGGCGCCGAAGACCCGAAGACAGGCGCCGCAGGCTCAGTCCTCGACATAACGGGCCACAAGAAATTGAACCATCAAGTGTCGGTAGCGAAAGGCATTTTAGAGAAAGATTGCGCAGGCCTGCTGCAGGAATTTTTTCATAAGAAACGAGCCCTCAAAAAACTTTGACACCCCCTCCAGCAAATCTGATATAATATAACGGTTTCATTGATACTATTAGGATATAATTAAAATATTGAGTGTCCGGAGAGGTCGCCTAGTGGCCTAGGGCGGCGGTTTGCTAAACCGCTGTATGGTCAAAAGCCGTACCGAGAGTTCAAATCTCTCCCTCTCCGCCACCTTTTTCTCTTGAAAAAGGTAGTTGATGCCGGAGCCTCCGGCTCAGACGTCGCTATTCGCTTTCCTTTTACAGGGAATACATTATGACCATGAAACGCTTCATCAAAATAATATTAATCGCGATCCTGGTGCTGGCGATCTATTCGCTAATGCCTGTGGCATGGCTTTATCTTAAGCCGCAAGGCCCGCTGCCTCCCACGAATTCCCAGACCATAGATTCGCTTAAGACGAATAAGGGGAAGTACTTTGAATTTATAGTATTCGGGGATTGCCACTCAGGCCTGGTATTAGATGATTCGGCTACGCTCAGGGTGGTGAAGATGATAAACCGCGAACTGAGATATAAGAAGATACCCATAGACTTCGTGATGGTGACAGGGGACCTGACATTCCGCGGGACAGAGTGGGATTATAAAAATTATAACAAGATAAGATCGCTCATAAGATGGCCTGTATTGAGCGCCATCGGCAACCACGATGATGATAACGGGGGCGAAACGAGATTCGATAAATATATAGGCGCGAGGGAATTCTCATTCCGTAACAGGAATTCCTATTTTATAGTCGTCGATAATATAACCAATGACATGACCGAGACCCAGTTCGAAAAGCTGGAAGAAGACTTAAAGATAGCGCAGGACTATAAACACAGATTCGTGATCCTTCACAAACCGCCTATGTCGCTATACCAGCAATCCTGGTATAAGCCCGAGACATCCAGCTGGTCGTACCGTTTCATGAAGCTCTGCGAGCGCTATAAAGTGGATATGGTATTCTCCGGCCACGAACACATGTTCAAGACCAATTCTTACGGCGGCGTCAGGTATTTCATGTCGGGCGGGGGCGGGATGATCACAAAGACCCCTGAAGCAGACGGAGGCTACCTGAATTACCTGGTCATCAGGGTCTATAAAGATTATCTGGATTATGAGGTACGCAAGGTCCACCCGCCGTTCTGGGAGGTCATCACATACTACATGTGGAAGAACCTCGTTTTCTTTATAAGGGACGCCATACTTTAAGCGCCAATCTATATGAGAATACTCAGGGATTACATATTAAAGGAATTCTTCCACGCTTTCATCATGTCGATAGTAGTGTTCACGTTCGTCCTCTTGATAGGCAATATCATAAAGCTCGCCGATCTCGTAATAAATAAGGGCGTCGACATCCTCTCGGTCCTGCAGTTATTCTTATTTCTGGTCCCGTGGCTCATCAGTTTTACGCTGCCGATAGCGGCTCTTACCGGCGTCATACTTACCTTCGGGAGGCTCTCAAGCGACGGCGAGCTTACGGCCATGAAGGCAAGCGGCATAAGCCTCTTTCGCGTGTCGGTCCCGATCATCATGGTGGGCCTCATATTCGGATTCGCGGCATTTTTCATAAATGACCAGGTCTCGCCTAACGCGTCGTTCGCCACAAGGCGCATCATAAAAGATATCGGCATAAAGAAGCCGACGGCATATCTCGAAGAGGGGACATTCATAAGGGGGTTCGAGAACTACGTCATATTCATATATGAGATACGCGGGAATAAGCTTAAGAATATCCGCGTCTACCAGCCGCAGGAAGGAAAGCCTACGCGCACGATCATCGCCGAAGCCGGAGAGATAAATTCATTTCCGGAGAAGAACATGATGGAGTTGAAACTATTTAACGGGACGAGCGAGGAGCCGTCGCCCACGGACCCGGAGAGTTTCTATAAGCTGAATTTCAAGACATATTACATGACGCTCGATCTATCGAAGGTATTCAAGCGGGAGAAGATCGGCAAGAAGACCAGGGAGATGACGGTGCTGGAACTTGAGCGCGAGATAACGAAGTTCAAAAAGGACAAAATAGACCCGACGCCGCTCTATGTCGAGATATATAAGAAGATCAATATGGCGATCGCGTCATTCGTGCTCATCCTTATAGGCATACCGCTCGGCATAAAAGCTCACAGGAGCGAGAAGTCAATAGGGTTCGGGATAAGCCTTCTATTGTTCGCCGCTTACTGGGGGCTGTTCCTGGCGGGCATAGCCCTTTCGTTAAAAGGCAATGTCGAGCCGTGGGTGGGCGTATCTCTGCCGAACATCATATTCTTTATTTTCGGAACGATCTTATTCATAATTACGGCAAGGAGGTGATCGTAAGTGGGGTTGAAGAGCCAGAACCAGATAAAGATGAAGCAGAGACAGAAGAGAAAAAAGGGCAGGGCGCAGCTTACCAAGAAGGGCGCGAAGCTTGAAGATTATTATTACGGTAAATTCTATTTGAAGGCAACGCAGGCTTAAAAAAGATGAATGATATTTACGACCTGGTTATTATAGGCGGAGGCCCGGCAGGATTGACGGCCGGGATGTATTCGTCCCGCGCCAGGATGAAGACGCTTTTACTGGAGAAGATGCTCTGCGGCGGGCAGATACTTGTCACCGACCGGATAGAGAATTATCCCGGGTTCCCCGAAGGTGTCGGGGGACCTGAGCTCGCCGAATGGATGTCCAGACAAGCAAAACGGTTTGGCCTTGAGATAATGACAGAAGAGGCGTCTTCCATATCCCCAAAAGACGGCCCGGACGGAGCTTTTACCGTGAAGCTTAAGAACGGCAGATCGATGAAGGCGCTGTCCGTCATAATATCTACGGGCGCGCGCTGGAACTCTTTAGGGATACCGGGCGAGAAGGAGCTTATGGGCAGGGGCGTATCTTACTGCGGCACATGCGATGGCCCGCTCTTTAAAGGTAAAGAGGTCGTTGTCATAGGCGGCGGCGATACCGCGCTTGAGGATAGCCTCTTCCTCGCGAAATTCGCTTCAAAGGTCACGATAGTCCACAGGCGCGACCGCCTGCGAGCCACCAAGATACTCCAGGAGAGGGCGCGCGCCAACTCGAAGATAGAGCTCCGGCTTAATTCGATAGCGACCGAGATAGTGGGCCCTGCGAAAGTGGCGGGGGTCAAGATAAAGGATGTCGCGACAGGCGCAAGCTCCGTTATTAAATGCGACGGCGCATTCATATTTATAGGCATTACCCCTAATTCGGACATAGCAAAGGACCTGGTCAAGCTCGACGACAAAGGGTATATGATCTCGGATGATGACATGCGGACGTCGGTCGAAGGCATATTCGCCTGCGGGGACGTGAGAAAGAAGACGCTAAGACAGGTCGTGACGGCTGCGGGCGAGGGGGCCACCGCCTCTTTCAGCGCCGAGCATTATGTCGACCGCCTGAAGGGGAAGGAATATAAGTAGGCCTTGACTAAGCCGTTCTTTCGTGATAATTTATCTTTCCGAATTTGTTTTAATGCCGCGGTAGCTCAGTGGTAGAGCGCCACGCTGAAAACGTGGGCGTGGGCAGTTCAATTCTGTCCCGCGGCACCATTAAACTAAAGACCTGTCGCAGCAGCGCGGCAGGTCTTTGTTCTAATTTCAAATTTTATCTAGTATAATAAGATCATGGCAAAGAGAACAATAGACGTCTGCGGGGCTTTGATCGAGAAGGACGGCAAGTTCCTCGTAGCCCAGCGCAAATATGCCGATCGTTTCGGCGGCCTATGGGAATTTCCTGGCGGCAAGATAGAGGACGGAGAGTCTAAAGAGGCCGCCATGAGGCGCGAGCTTGACGAAGAGCTGGGCATAGACGTGGAAGTCGGAAGGCTTGCCATAATTACCGAGGACGAGATTCCGGAGATGAAAATAATATTCCATCTTTTCAATTGCGCGATAAAGAAGGGCGAGCCCAGAGCTATCGACTGCCAGGATGTGAAGTGGGTAACAGCCGAAGAGCTTAGAGGATTAAAACTTGCGCCCGTCGATATAAAGATAAAAGACTGGTTGCTGGAGCGGCGATGAAGGAGAAGATCCTGTTTAAGGGAAAACTCATAAAGCTCTCCGTAAAAAGAGAGAGGCTCCCGAATGGCTACATGGGATATTTCGAGATGATCACGCATCCCGGCGCGGCGCTCGTGATCCCGTTCATTTCGAAAGACAAGATAATTATTTTGCGGCAGCTCCGTCCGGTGATAGGCAAGTATCTTTACGAGCTTCCGGCCGGGACCCTCGATAAAGGCGAGACACCGCTATCCTGCGCCAAGCGGGAGATAGTGGAAGAGACCGGATATTCCGCAAAGAAGTTCACCCCGCTCGGGCCCATATATCCCGTTCCGGGCTATTCGACAGAAAAGATATACATCTATAAAGCCGAAGGGCTTAAGAAAAAAGAACGCACCCCGGAGAAAGACGAAGTGATAGAGACCAAGATAGTCACAAGACCCGAGATAAAACGACTTTTAAAGCAGGGCAGGATGACCGATGCCAAGACGATCGCGGCCCTTGCCATTGCAGGATGGCTGTAGCCGATGAAATACGTTACTAAAGAAGAGATGCGCGAGATAGACAGGATAGCCATAGAGAAGCATGGCATCCGGGCGGTGACGCTCATGGAAAACGCCGGCCGGGCTGTTGCCATCGAAGCCGCGAAGCTTTTAAGGAAAGGCAGGATCGCCGTATTCTGCGGTTACGGGAATAACGGCGGTGACGGCTTCGTTGCGGCAAGGTATCTCATCAAAAAAGGATACGAGGTAAAAGTATTTCTTGCAGGAAGGCCCAGGCCGCTCTCGCCCGAGACTAACAATAAGCTCGAAGAGCTCATGTCCGCAGGCACCACTCTTAATGTCATATCGGACAGCTCGATGCTCGCCGAGGCTTTTAAGAATATCGGCCATGTCGACCTTGTCATAGACGCGATATTCGGCATAGGATTAAGGGATGCCCTGGATGACCTGAATTCCGAGCTTATAGATAAAATAAATTCGATCAGTGCCCCGATCGTAGCCATAGACATACCCAGCGGCCTTGATGCCGATACCGGCAGGCCTCTTCCGAAAGCCATAAGAGCGTCCATTACGGTTACCATGGGATATCCGAAGATAGGATTCGAAAAGCCGGAAGCAAAAGAGTATGTCGGCAGGTTGTTCATCGCCGACATAGGGCTCAAGGTCAAAGACCATCCCTCGATTTTGCTCGGCTCAGGAAAAACGAAGACAAAAGAGAAGACGATATCACTGCGCTCCGGCAAGATGGGCAGGCTCCGGCCCGGGCATCCCTGGATATACAAGAGCCAGATCCGGAAATTCGATAGGTCCATAAAGCTCGGAGAGATGGTGCGGGTCATCTCTGCGGAAGGCGCCTTTATAGGATGCGGCTATTTCAACCCGGCCTCAGAGATATCGATCAGGCTCCTTACCTTTAAAGATGAGGTCGTGGACGCTAAGTTCCTGCAGGATAGGATAGCCGCCTCGGTCGAGAAGAGAAAGACCCTGGCTAATCTGACGAATGCCTACAAGGCGGTCTTCAGCGAAGCGGACGGATTACCGGGGCTTATAGTAGACGTATATGCGGACACAGTCGTATTCCAGGCATTGACCCTCGGGATGGATAAGGCCAAAGGCGTTATCATCGATGGGATAAAGCAGTCCATAAGCCCCAGATATATATACGAGAAGAGTGAATCGCCTTTCAGGAAACTCGAAGGCCTTACAGACATATCCAAGTGGCATGGTGATACGGGAAATAGCGTTGTCGAAATATTCGAGGGAAAGGTGAAGTTCCTGGTAGACATAATAAACGGCCATAAGACCGGATTTTATCTCGACCAGAGGAGGTCGCGTCTTGCGCTCGAGCAGTTCTCTAAAGATAAAAAAGTCCTGGACATATTCTGCTATACCGGAGGGTTTTCCGCGAGTGCCGCTTTTTACGGGGCCTCCGGCGTCCGCGGCATCGACATAAAAGACGAATGGCTCTCACTCGCAAAGGATAACGCGGCATTGAACGGCGTGTCAGAGCGAGTCCAGTTCACTTGCGGCGATGCCTTCGACCTATTGCGCGAGATACATAATTCAGGAGAGAAGTTCGACGTGATAATCCTGGATCCGCCGTCTTTCTTAAAGAGCGTCAGATCCCTGAAAGGCGCGTCCAAAGGTTATAAAGACCTTAACCTGTACGCCATGAAGATACTTTCCGAGGGAGGGATCCTCGCCACATTTTCATGTTCCCACAATATGCCGAACGAGGTATTCTCGGAGATATTAAAAGATGCCGCGCGCGATGCGAAGAAGAAGTTCGACATAATCAAAAGATGCCGCCAGGCCGAAGACCATCCGATAGTAAAAGAGATACCCGAGACCGAATACCTGAAAGGATATTTCTTGAAGGTGAGTTCAATATAAAAGGAGGAGGCGTGAGACGAAAGATATCCCGCATCACCCACAAAAATATCAAGCCATACGGCCAGATCATCGATTCTGGATGCGCGAAGACGCAATCCGACGGGAGCGGCTGGGGCATACTTGTCAGATCAAGGTCGAGCGGCTGGCGCATTGCCTATCTTATATTAAAAAAACGAAAGATGAGCCGTCTCGAAAGCCATCCTGACACGCTCGAGACGTTCGAGCCTGTAAAAGGCAAGGCGGTCATAGCGCTGGCACCCCGCAAATATCCTGAGAGACTAAAATATTTCTACCTGGATAAGCCGATAGTCTTAAATAAATCCGTATGGCATGCCCTTGCCACGATCTCAAAAGAGACCCACATGAAAATATTTGAGAACATAAAGGTGAAGTGCGTATACCGCAAACTTAAAACGACGCTCCTTGCGCTTACGGTGTTCGCTACATTGGCATCGTGCTCCGGGTGCCTATTTGCCGCGTCTCAAGATAAAAAAGGCCCGGCATTCTCATTGTATTATCCCGGGACCGAAGACATAGTCGATTATGAAAGATACGGCAAATTCATAGCTCCCGGAACTTTCGAATATAAATATAAGATGACCGATAAAGAAGGTCTCGCCAAGGCCTCCGGCGAAGGAATAGATCCTAATATGGATGTCACGAAAGACCCGGTTTACATCGAGCTGAAGAATGCGGGCAGGTTAAAAGGCGGCCACTGGGAGCATATAGGGACAAAGGACCTCCAAGCCGATTTTTTTGTATGGGCCACGGCTTATAAAGAGAACCCCGGGGTAAGGCTCTATTTTACCGGGAGGGCGCTTGAGGCTGCCGGATTGTATGTCCAGGCACTAAAAGCATACCGCGCGGCTATGATTCTCTATCCGGATGCAGCTTGCTGGAACAAGTCAGCCACATGGACATGGCTCATCGGACCGGCGTCATGGAGCGCCGCTATAAACTTGATAAGGATGCACCCGGAGCTTGATGTGAAGCTCTCCGGAGCGTATGTGGTGGCTGATGCCGCGATAGGCGGCGACCCTGCCAAGAACCGAGTCGCCATAACACCCGGAAAGATGATCCGCTATACGGAAGAAGGCCGGAAGAGAGACTCTATAGACATAATGAAACTAAAGGTCGTAGAGCGCAGGGGCGGCAGAGTGGCATGCGTCAAATACGAGAACGGCCAGTGGGGCATGGAGGTGGACGGCAAACCATTCTTCGTGAAAGGCATGCAATATAGCCCGACCAGGGTTGGCATGGACTACAAGTGGAACTGGATGGAGGCCGACGAAGACGGCAATGGGTCAAACGACGTCGCTTACCAGGCATGGGTCGATAAGAACGGCAATAATAAGCGTGACGAGGATGAGGCGCTCGAAGGAGATTTTAAATTATTGAAGGATATGGGGTGTAACACCATCCGGATCTTTAACACCTATAATATAAATAAAGA
This sequence comes from Candidatus Omnitrophota bacterium, assembly GCA_020057115.1. GTDB lineage: Bacteria > Omnitrophota > Gorgyraeia > 2-01-FULL-45-10 > 2-01-FULL-45-10 > JAGVGJ01. The sequence goes on from JAGVGJ010000031.1 coordinate 40,087, forward strand.
GCTTCTGAGGGATCTTTCGAAGAGATACGGCATAAAAGTATTTATACTCGATCCACTGGGCGCCTATACCGTCCATTCGGGGGCAGACTGGGCCAAAGGTACGGATTATAATAGCGAGGAACAGCGCAAACGGATGATGGACTTTGTCAGGAAGACAGTGATCGAGCTTAAAGATGAAGAATGGCTTCTCGGCTATATCCTCGGTAATGAGAATAACATGTCATGCGACTATACCGGGGTCAATGCCTCAAGGACCCGCGCCTCGAGCCAACCGGAAATTTACGCGAAATTCCTGAATGATGTCGCGGCAATGGTCCATTCTCTCGACCCGGAGCATCCTGTCGGGATCGGCAATATGGGCCTGGGCCTGGTCGAATATTACGCCAAATATGCGCCCGAGATAGATTTTATAGGCGTAAATGATTATCCCGGCTCTTACGGCTTTGGTTCATTGTGGACCGTGGCGCGCCGCATGATCGACAGGCCGATACTAATTACCGAGTTCGGTTGTGATGCATATGCAACCGAGATCGGCCCCGACGAAGAGAGCCAGGCCATTTACCTGAAGAATGCCTGGGAAGATATAGTTTATAATTCTGCAGGCAATCCAGGCGAGGGTAATTCCATAGGCGGCATAGTATTTGAATGGCTTGATGAATGGTGGAAAGACACCCGCGGAGACCCGCTCGGAACCCAAAGCGAGGAGCCGACATTCGAGATGGCGTTCCCGGACGGCTATAGTCAGGAAGAGTGGATCGGCATCGTAGGCCAGGGGAGCGGGGGACAAAGCCCGTTCCTGAGGTCTCCCCGAAAATCCTATTATATGCTTAAGGAGCTCTGGCTAAGAAGTGCGCATTAAAAAGAGTTGTATAATCGTTTTTATTATTGATATAATATAGGTGATCAAAAGTTCACAAAGGAGGTGATTCCAGAATGAAGAAGATAGCCATGGCGTTATTGGCAGTTATGTTATTGGCAGGTCTTGCGTATGCGGCCGATGCTTCTAAAGCCACCGAACCGGTTGGCGCTGTCGTAGAAACGGCGAGCGTGATAGTCGGTAAGATAGCCGGGGTTGTATCAGATGCTACCGGCACAGGCAAGGGGTCGATTAAGATAGAGAGCGCGACAGGCGAGACAAATGTAGTCGCTATTGACGAGAGCGTGAAGATACTCGACAATACACTCAACACCATCACCCTCAATCAGTTGAAGAAGGGCGAAAGCGTTAAGGTTGAGAAGTCCGAGAAAGGCGCTACTACCGTAAGCGTTCAGAAATAGCATTACGCATAGATTAAATGGCAGGCACGAAAGAAAATTCGCGCCCGCCATTTTTATTTATAGCGCCCTTATCGATGGTAGGCATGAAAAAGACAGCTCACTTTCTATTGATTTAACATAGTTCTATGATATAATGAAGAACTATGTTTTATAAGAATAGAAATAACATATTTACCAAATCTGCAGCAGTTACTTTAGTGTCCCTATTAATAGCTAATGATATAGCATGGGCACAGCCTGCCAGTTTTACCTCTCCAAAACAATCTACCCTTGCCGTACCTACAGAGCTACTCGACCCCGAATTCAGAGAAAAATTCGCAGTTAGCCGATCTCTTCTTTCATCTGAGGGAGTAAGGCATTATATCAATGAGCAGATCGAAAGAGAAAAATTGATATTGAAAGACAGGTGGAAGATCCGCAGGACAGAAGTAATAGACGACATAGCCACTTCGAAGGTAAGAGGAAGGATCGTATCCGGGGCCAATAGCTTAAAGTCCGCAGCTTTAGTAAGGGTGGCAAGATTCCTAAATTCTACAGGACAAGTCGCCTTTGTGGACCTTACAGGTCAGATAAATATCAGCGAAGAATTTGGCGGCCTTCCCGTTGTCTATATCGACAGCATGCTGTGTAATACCCCTGACAACTGTATCCAGCGCCATGAAATAGACGAGATACTCCAGTGGGAGGACCTCAGAATCAATGTGCTTCACATCGCCGACAAGAAAGAGATGGCAAAATGGGTAAGTTCCCACATCAATTCTCCGGATGATCAACTCAAAGGAACTTCCTGCGAAGGATTGAACACACGCCAGATCGCGAAACTATTCTGCGGCTACTCCTATCCCGTAAGAGATATCTATAAAAAACTGAATGCCACAACAGAGTTTGATAATGAGTATATCAATACCATGCTTCAGCTCTATGGCGTCGATGAGACAAGCTCAAGCCCGAATATCGCAGCAAGTCCTACAGATATGACAAACGATGGGCGCGGTATTTTGAAAAAAACTCGCTTACGATCGTCGCATCAAACGGGCAAAAATTTGTTTTCAAATTTTCCCGCCAGGAGATCGAACAAGATATTTTAAAGGAATATTTGATCATTGACATCTTTACCGAAAAAGACGGCAAAGAGATACCGATAGGTTACGCGCATGCCGGGATTTTCCAAACCGCGCCCGGCGACTGGGAAAGATATGCATCGATGCGAAATGCCGTTGTCAAAAATTCCCTGGCCGCGGATCCTTTCCCGCCTGCCATCTATATCAAGCCGGAATATACTTCCGTATACAAAGGTATAGGCACGACCGCCATGAGCCTTCTTTTGGAAATAGCCCAATCGAAGAAGGCGCACCGTTTTGTCATCGAAGAAGTGAAGACCGAGCAGAATAGAGATTTCTACAAAGGACTTGGCTTTAAGCCTTACACAAAAGACGGCGAATATCTGGAATTTAACCTTATGCCGGATGATACGAAGGCCAAAGGGCTTAAATTCCCACGCGTCACCATAAAGACCATCGAATCTCCTGCGCCGAAGATAGAATCTTCGGACATGGCGGAGAAAAAGAGCGAATCGGAGGAGAATGAGCCTGTGCAACTTTAGCCAGCAGTGGACACAATAGGCTCTTTTTAGGTTTGTAGATTTGATATTGGTCTGGGTGGATAGTGGGTTATAATAAATAGCCTAC
>JAGVGJ010000038.1 GCA_020057115.1 Candidatus Omnitrophota bacterium
CCAGCTCGGGGATAATACTACGACCGAGAGACACACGCCTGTACAGGTGCACGGCGTAGGTAATGTAGGCTACCTTACCGGCATAACGGCTGTTGCCGCCGGAGCCGCTCACACCATCGCCTTAAAGACAGATGGCACAGTCTATGCGTGGGGATATAACAATTATGGCCAGCTCGGGGATGATACTACCAGTGACAAATATACGCCGGTTCAAGTTTTAGACGGAACTAACGGGACCAAACCTTTTGTCATAGAGGGAATATTTGACTGTCAAACATCGCTCATAAACTATGCCGGCATCGGCGCTTCTTATGTAGCAAGCGCTACCTATTATGACGTAATTTTCGACAATGTAGCTGCAACATTCACCCTGGACGGGTCCATAACCGCGCTTAATGATCTGACCATCACCAGCGGCACGCTGGACGCCGATGGTAAAGCGATAACCGTAGGCGGCAACTGGAATAATGCTGGCGGCATCTTTGTGCATGGAGATGCGGGCACGGTGATATTTAACGGCACCGGCGCTCATAATATCACCTCTAGCGGCTCTCCATTCTATAATGTCACTTTTAATAATGCTGCCGGCACGTGGAAGCTCTTGGACATGTTCGATGCCGATAATAACTTAAGGATCGCCTCAGGCACGCTCGACGCGAATGGCAAGAATATTTATGTAGGGGGCAACTGGAATAATGCGGGAGGCGCATATATACATAATAATAATCTTGTCACATTCGACGGCGATAGCCTGCAGAATATAACCTCCGGCGGGTCGAGTTTCAGGGATATCACTATCCTGAATATATCGCTGGGCGGAGTCGCATTCATGGATTCCGCGACATGCGATACATTGAATACGATCGTTGGGGTGGAGAAGCTGACATTCGCTTCGGGCTCTACCTGTACGGTAACAAACACCATTAATATCGGCGGCGCTGCCGGAAATCTTCTGGAGCTCGTCTCGGATACTCCCGGTATAGCATGGAACCTAAATGCGCCGGCCACGACATTATCGTATATCAGCGTCACAGACTCGGACGCTTCATCCGGCGGGCTCATGACAGCCGATAAATCCTCGAACGGTGGTAACAATACTCATTGGTCATTCGGTGATATATTGTTCTTGGGTACCGGCACATGGTCTGATCCGGCTTCATGGTCTACGGGCATCCTGCCGGGGATCAATGATAATGTATCTATCCAGGGAACATGCCTCTTAAATGCAACGCCCGGACAGGTGAACGCCATCATCATAGAAACCGGATATTCGCTTGAACTTGCAGGTTATAATATAGTCGCCACCACCAATATAACCAATAACGGAACGCTGATATTACAGGGCGACGAGACCATTACCGGGACCCTTATAAATAATACCAACAGCACCGTGATATATAACGGCGCCGTGGATGCCAATATACCCGGCTCGATGACATACTACAACCTTACTTGCGAGACTGCCGGCAAGAAACTGATATTCGCCGCAGGTTCGACCCAGACGATAACAGGCGCGCTTACGCTGAAAGGCGCTGCAGGCAACCTCATCATATTAGTAAGCTCTGTGGATGGCACGCAGTGGAATATAGATCCTCAGGGCACGTATGAGCTTTCATACCTTGATATCAAAGACTCTAATAATATAAGCGGCAAGCCGCTCGATCCTGCAAATTCCATAGATAGCGGTAATAATACCAATTGGTGGACTCCGCAGGTTGCTTATGTAGGTAACGAAATAAAGCCGCCGGTCCCGCCTGAGGTCTATCTGCCGCTTCCGGATATAGATGCTAATTATCCGCTGATCTACGGACTAGAGATGTTCCTCTCGGAGATGTCGGGAATGGATATCGTTAATACAGGACTTATGTATGATGAAACGATAAGATTAAAGAAAAATTACGCGCCCGGAAAATACCGCACCGTCGTAATAGTGTATGAAGGCACCGTAGTCAATGTTCCTTATGACGAGAAGGGCATGATAAAAGGGAAGGCCAGGATAATGCGCGCCGGCGACAAGAGCCGTTTCGAATTTCACAAACTAAGCCTGAAGTCGAGAAACCCGGTAAGGTAGTGCCGTCCGAAGAAGCTATACGCGGCCTCCTCCAGGAGAAGGCATTCCAGCAGAAGATGATGCAGCTGCAGATGCCGACGGGCATGGGAGGAGTTCCTGGCGCGACGATAGCTCCGGAGAAACCAGTCATTGAAAAAGAGAAGAAAGAGGATGGAGGATGGGAGAGGGAGGATTAAAAAGATAAAGTGAGAGGCTTGGGAGAGCCTTCGCTCAATATCTTCTTCCACAGTCTTTGCGCCTCGTCGTGATTGCCGTCCTGTTCGTATTGGGAAGCGAGTTTCTTTTCTTCGCGCAGTTCATCAAGGTGGGCATACAGCGATCTTAAATAGTCTTCAGCTTGGCGATAGAGTGAGTTGCTCAATTGTAGGATCTTTATGTTCACCTTGCGGTATTCTACTATATTGTCTTCTTTTTCGTAGTAGTCTGCTTCAGCCATCAAAGAATGCATCTTCTTGCGCACCGGGCTGTCTGTCCGGGCAAGCTCGTCATTCACAAGTTTCCACGCCATCTTCTTTAAATTCGATTCCTCATTCATCTTCCGTATGCGCTCTATGTCCGCAGGCAGCCTGTCCTGGAAGTCTATGGAGAAGTGAAGCCGCGCTGTCCTTGGGGCTTCGGTTATGGGCTTATCCCCGACAGGCCATCCCCACTCAAGCCTCACGATCGCCTCGTCATAGACATTGACTCTTAAGCCAAGGCCCACGCCGGTCATATTCTTCGCCCTGCGGCTGTCGCGGCGCTGGCCATAGCCGTAATCTACGAATAATACGCCCGAAGTCTGTTCTTTTAATGTCCGCTCGCTGTAAGGCATGCGCCAGCCGGATGGTATCAATATTGCAGGAACAAGAAGCTCGTAAGAAGTCAAGAATGCCGTATCCGCATTATAATCGCTTGGCGGATAACCGCGCACGGAATCTATGCCTCCGAGAGAGAACTGTTCCTGAGGGGTCAGTTTTTCCGCGGCGAATTGGGTCCTGAGCTTCCAGTTGATTTGTAGCCCCAAAGGCAGCCGCGATCTCTCGGTCAGGTTCAAAAGGAATTTTGGATAGACGCTGGAAGCGTCATTCGACGCGTACGGATTTCCGGCCGGGCTCGCACCCAGTATCCTCAAACCCTGGTCATATTCACCGGATATATAAAGTACGCTGTCGGAAGTCCTCTTTATCCAGCTGCCGCCTATACTTAATACGCGCAGGCGGTCTTTATTGATCGTGCCCGCGTTATTAGGCGCGTCAGGCCCGCCAGAATTCGCATATACGACCTTATCCTTAAAATCAAAACCCATATAAACTTCACCGATATATTCGTCTTTTCTGTAAATGTCCTGGTGGATCGACATGTTCTCATTGTTGGCATAAGAGCGCATATCATACTGGTCGTAATCTTTATTGGGCTTTGAGTAGGAATCGCTGGCGCCATACAAAAGAGATGTGCCGAAGTTCGTTAGCGGTATATTATGGTAGATATAGTTGCCTTTGAAACGGTCGCCGAACATGGTGCCTGCGACGAGAGTATCATCAAGCCCCAGGAGATTATTGTTGCGGCCGCCAAGGCTCGTCCTGTACTTGCCGCTTGAGATCGAACCGTCATTGTCTAAGGCGAAACTGAAGTGGATGGGGAAGCTAGTCTTGGACGTCAGTATGACGTCGGTGGTGGCGGGTTTTTTGCCGGCCTTTAGCGCTGCCTTCACTTCGCGGTCCGGATTCTTGTTCATCATTTGAAGCGAGCGCGACATCTTGTCATATCGCAGGGTCTCGCCGGGAGATATCTGCCAGTAGCGCTTGAATACCTGCTCGTTATAGAACGGAGGCTTCTCGACCAGAAGCTCTCCCATCTTAGCTTCCACGACCTGTATGGTGATGATGCTTTCTTTCGCTTCCTGCGGAGGTATGAAGACGGCGGTTATTAAGCCGCGTTTTAAGTATTCGCGCTCTATCTCCTTGGTCATGGCATCAAGTTCGCCCATAGAGACTTCGCGGCCTTCATATTTCTTCATTATATCGGCAAACTCTTCAGGCTTTACGCTTTCGCAGCCCTTAAGTTCTATCTTCTTGACGTAGAACTTCTGGCCGCCTTCTTCAACGGGTGCGGCCTCGGGAGCCATTTCGAATGTCTTTTTTGGAGGGGTGACCATCCTTCTTTCTATCTTCTTCTGGTCGCGCATCACCTGGTCTGTGGCTGCGGTGCCGCCCTGGGGAGGCTGTGAATATGCGGTAGAGGAGAGGGGAAATAATAACGCAATAGCCGCCAGAGAGGCGGATATGGATATCCTGTATCGTCGGGTATTAAGTATATATTTCATGTTAGTATCTAGCTTTTAAGGATACACGGGAAAAGCACAATTGTCAATACCCGAGATTTGTTTTTTAAATATAATTATGATATACTTAATAGTAGAGATAAACTAAAAGGAGAGATATATGAAGATAATAAGGATATTATGCGTTCTGGGCCTCGTGCTGGGTATCGCGAGCTCCGGTTTTTCAGAAGAGATGGCCAAGCGCACCGCCAAGATATCCGACATGAAGGGCGTCGTTGAAGTGAAGAATACGACGGGTCAGATCATGCCTGCCAAGATCGGAATGATCTTGAGCGAAGGCGACATCGTCACGACAAAGTCAGATTCATGGGCTCTTCTTAATGTCGACGGCACGGCCGAAACGGCTACAGTCGAGATCAAGGCGAACGCGAAGCTCAAGCTCTCCGAGATGCTCGAGAATAAGAAAGAGGGCGTGCAGATGACGCTCCTCGACCTGTCTCTGGGTGAGATCCTGATCAAGGCCAAGAAGCTTCATTCCGACAAGTCCAAGTTCGAGGTGAAGACCCCTACCTCCATAGTCGGCGTAAAGGGGACGACCTTCTCCGTATCGGTGGAAGCCGTAGAATAATACATTGAAGCTAAAGAGAATAATCGGCGTCAACTTAGCGCTGGCTATAATAGCGGCGACATGCGTCCTCTTCCTGTGCAGGGAAGTGGATTTTTTTAAGAGGCTTGAGCTATTCAGCCTCGACCTGTCCTTTCGCATCAAAGGCGCCCACGAACATAACCCCAATATAGTCATAATCGAGATAACCGATACGGATGTCGCAGAGATAGGGCAGTGGCCCTGGGACAGGTCATGGCATGCCGCCTTGGCGAAAGCATTGTCCGACATGGGCGCCAAGGCCATATATTTTGATATGCTCTTCTCCGAGCCATCGACGGAGCGCGAGGACCGGATCCTGGAAGATGCCGTAAAGATCGCCCAGAAGGTCTACCTGCCGTTCGCCTATCAACTTCCTTCCACAGACCTTAATAAAGCGTATTTTCCGCTAAAGAGGTTCGAGCCGTATGTCAAGGGGACAGGCGCCATCAACATACACCCTGACATGGACGGCATAATGAGGAGGATACCCCTTGTCTTCTCATCCGACGGCGTGATAGAGCCCCACATAGTCCTTAAGATCGCTATGGACTACCTGGGGCTTGAGATAAAAGATGTGAAGCCTTCTTACATACTTTTTGCCGGCCCCGGAGGGGAGATGATCGTCCCTACGGACGAGAAGCATCAGATGCTCATAAACTGGCCCGGGAAGTGGAAGTATACTTTTAAGCACCATTCATTCATGGATATATTGACAAGTTACAAAGACATGCTCGATAAGGTAAAGCCCGAGGTGAACGTAGACGATGTCAAAGACAGTATCTGCATAATAGGCGCGACGGCTATCGGGCTTTGCGATATAAAGAACGTGCCGCTAGAGCCGGCATATCCCGGGCTCGGGGTAATGGCATCGGCCCTGGATAACCTGATCGACAAGAATTTCTTCCGGATCCCTCCGAAGTGGGTAGACATATTCATGCTATATCTGCTCGCATTGATCCCGGCATTATTCATGTTCGGCGAGAGGCCTTTCCGCGACATGGTCCTGGTCATATCGATAGTTACGGGCTACCTCTTTGCGGATGTCTTCTTCCTGAAGGCGCGGATAAGGCTCGAGCTGTTTACGCCGCTCTTTGGCCTTACCACGAGCTCCCTTACCATCGGCACCTATGACTTCATCCGTATCGCCATCGAGCGCAAGCGCTTCCTTAATATGTCGATAATCGACGGACTGACCGGACTTTATAACATAAGTTATTTCAAGATGAATATTGAAACAGAGATAATGCTCGCGAGAGCGGACCGGCATAAAAAGTTCTCCATAATAATGTGCGATATCGACCATTTTAAGAATTTCAATGACACGTACGGCCACCAGACGGGGGATATAGTATTGAAGAGCATAGCAGGCGCTCTTAAGAATTCCGTCCGCTCGCTCGACGTGGTGGCCCGCTACGGCGGGGAAGAGATGATAATACTCCTTCGCGGCGCGACATTGGCCGAGGCGCTTCTCATCGCCGAGAAAGTGAGGAAGAACGTCGAGACCTGCATAATAAGTGATGATGTAAATCAGCATAAAGTCACGATAAGTCTCGGCGTATCAAATTTTAAGCCCGGCGATACCGTCGATTCTATCATCAAGAGGGCAGACCAGGGCCTTTATATGGCAAAAGAATCAGGGCGTAACCGCGTTTCAAAGCTCGAAACCGAAGTCTAGCAGCAATATCCTGCCTCTATTTATAATAATTAAAACATAAAAAAGCTAATTATTATATTTGTATATCCTGTGAATATATGCTATACTTTAATGATATTAGCATAATAACAAGTTAGATATATATAATCACCAACACAAAACTATGAAGAGAACATTATATACAAATATCGTCATAATATTCTTGCTGTCAATGTTCGTATTTGACAGCACTGCGGGATATTGCGCTGATTCCCTTCAGGTATGGTCAAAAATAAAGAATCCCACCAAAGAGTTCATCGTCGAGAGTAACCTTAAAAACGCGCTTGAAAGGATAAAGGGCAATATCGGAATTTTTGACGAGCGCCTCACTCCGGTAGTGGAAGGCGATATAAGGCTTGTGTTGGATTTCCACCCTAAGCTTTCTGCGGGATCGGTCCAAGGCAAGCGCAGAGAAGGCAATAACTGGATCGTATATTGCAGCCTATCAAAAGGGTCTGAAATGTGGGAATGGGAGGCGGTAATAGCGAATGACAAAACATTTACCCTGAGCCCTTTGCCGGACAGGACGGGAAAGAAGTACTCCATACAGCATAAAGAAGGCACAGCGGTAAGGCCGCTTAACGGTATCGACCCGGCCGGCATAAAGAATATTCTCGTATATACGGATACGTTGGAAAAACTGGGCGACACGGCAATATCATTATGGCCTCTCGTAAGCGGTTTATATGAAAAATTCCCGAATGCCACGATACATGTAAAATCCCGTTTCTTCCGCGACATATTCGCCTCAAGGATATTCCAGGACAGGATAAAAGACGCCACGGTCTCATGGCGATTTAAAACGTCTGACGATGCGGTGGCTTTTGTGCGGCAGAATGACGTCGATATGGTATTCGAGCTGACCGATAAGTTCGGATTTTCAGGAAAGCTGACAGAAGATGTTCCGTCAGGAGCAAAACAGCCGTATATCTTCAGCATGCTGCCTCCCTCGATCTTGGATTCCGCGGCTTGTTTCATCGATAAAGACGGTGCGAAATACAGGATAACAGGCGAAGAGGGCCTGCGCGAACTGGCCATGAGAAGAGTGAAGGCGGTAGATCGTCAAGGCATATATCCGATAAGAGAGCGCGGCAGCGAACCCAGCAGCTGGCTTTATGCCGTAGAGGCATATAAGCTTATGGGCCTTGATATAGACGAGGATGATCTTCCGGCTAACATGCCGACCCTTGAGGAAGCGGTCGACGGCCTCAGCATCATAAAGAAATGGTACGATGATCTTTATCCGCAGGAGGCATCCTCCAGGTTCGATCCGTCGAAGAAGATAATCGGCATAAACGTATACGCCGTTACCCAGGACAGTTTCCTGAAAGACGATGAGTGGGTGGTTGCTATCGCGGAGCTGATGAAACGCACGAAGAACGCATATTTCCTTTTTACGCACGGCGGTCCGATGGATGAAGACATCTCCAGGATCGAGCGCATTGTGAGGGAGGTAAATGCCGAGCTGGTCCGCCAGGGACTTGACCCGTCGGATCCCGCTATGGCCCAGATAATAATACCGAGGGTCGAGAATATCTATCCGTATATCCACGATATCTTCGGCGTCACCACGGCCTTCGTGACAGTAGATACCGGCATAGGCCACCTGGCAAGCGGCGTTTATGATATTCCCACGGCTATCCTTACGCACGAAGGGATACTTCACTGGTTCCCTCCGAGGGCTAATGCCAGCGCCGTGATCATACCTCAGATAACAAATGTCGAGATGAGGCTTTTGTTGGATTCGGGGCATTATGATACGGATGCGATGCTGGCAGGTTTTAATAAGATGCGGATGGATAGGATCAGGGCCGAGATGGCCGATTTCGCAAAGATAATAAATGATAATCCCGAGCGACCGGCGGTGCAGACCGCAAAACGCGCAGCCGCATCTATCAGCGAGAGGGCGGGGCTGGACAAGGAACTGGTCAAAAATTCGCGCGATGAAGATTGCGCCGTTGCCAAGAACGATCTTAAAAAATACGTGGATGCGCGGCTTGAAGCGCTTGGCGTATCATCGCTGGTATCGATGCCTCCGATGATATTCGTGGACAGCTCCACGCAGACCGAAGTCAATGCGCCGCGTTTTACCACGAAGCTTTATACCGACGACGACGGAGTCACTTATCTTATGATAGACAGGAACGCGCTTTATCGAGCTGCCGGCGGCACGCTCCTTGTGAGACGGGAGATAAAGGATGTGGACGTGATGCACGAAGTCATGGGCCATCTTCTTGCAAGATCGCTCTTCGCCGCATTTAAAGAAGCGCATCTTCCCGGTTATCTGGCCAGGCAGGAAGGAGCCGAGCGGACAAAAGAGAAGATGGTGGTCCCGATAAGAAGGGCCGAAGAAGAGTTGGCCGCCAGGCTCATGACCCTCATCGCTATGCACAGGCTTTTATCCGTCGATAAGGACCTCGTAAGCCATGATACAAGGAAGCGCATCGAAAGCCTGGACATAGACCTTGCCAATATGGATCTAGACAAGTATATCGAAGCCGCTGTCCGATGGATGAAGTCGGATAAGAGTTTGAACGCCTTGCGCTACAGGTGGCTCATGACCCCCAGTCTCGAATTAAGGCTTAAGGACCGCACAAGGTCCGATTATCTGGCGGGGATCCTGAAAGCTTTTGGTGCCGAACATTATGCGGATAAATGGGGCAACATGAGGGATCTTTCCGATCCTAAAGGGCTCTCCTCGGCATTTATGGAGAATATCGTCTCCGCCGGCCTTACGCATAAGATAGTCCTTGCTTTTGATTCAAACGTCGCCGGCATACAGTCGCGCCTGGCCCTCGCGGTCATCGAAGAGATAAACAACCTCAAGAAAGAGCCGAAATTCGAAAAGTTCCTTAATAATGTAACGGTGGTTATCTCCGAAGCCGACCTTCTTCCGAAGAAGTTGAGAGATCATATCGGAAGAGACGACACGGCCGTCTTCGTATTCGCCAAGGAAAATAGCAGACCCTTCTTGAAGTCGATAGAGCCGAAGGTCAATGCGGTCTATATTAAAGACAGCAATGTGGATTATAATTCGAGCGCCTACCAGCCGCTCTGCGAGATAGTCACGCTCACCCTGGCGCGGTTCTTAAGCGACCCCGAAGAGATAGATAAATTACGCTCAATAATAGAGAACCGTCTGATGATAAGGATGGACACCGAGGCCGGCGGCATCCTCGTATTTTCATTCCTCGAAACACCAAAGACCTTCGACACCAACGAAGACCTCGTCAAACGCTACTCCCTCCTCAAGCGCCTCCTCTCCAGCGCCTAAAGTTATCCACAATAGGGACGTTTCTAAATTCCATCCTGCACCTGTCCCAAATTCCATCCCACACCTGTCCCTTTTGACCTTCCTTGACAAAAAGGCGGGGGATATTAGACTATGCCATAAATATGAAATCTACCTTTAATAATATATTGCGCGCCATGCGTTACAGGAATTTCAGGCTGTTCTTCATGGGCCAGAGCGTTTCCCTGATCGGCACGTGGATGCAGCAGGTGGCCATGAGCTGGCTCGTCTACCGCATGACCGGCTCGGCATTCATGCTGGGCGTGGTCGCTTTCGCAAGCCAGATACCGTCGCTCGTATTAAGCCCCATCGCAGGCGTTATGTGCGACAGATGGGACCGCTACCGGACCCTCATAGCCACCCAGATCCTCGCCATGGTCCAGGCTTTTATAATGGCGATCCTTGTCATGACAGGCACCGTGGCCGTATGGCACATCATAATCCTAGGGTTATTCCTCGGCTCCATCAATGCTCTTGAGATACCCGTCCGCCAATCATTCATCATAGACATGGTCGAGAAGAAAGAGGTGCTCGGCAATGCCATAGCGCTAAATTCATTCATGTTCAATATGGCCAGGCTCATCGGGCCGTCCATAGCCGGAGTCCTGATAGCAATAATAGGGGAAGGGCCGTGTTTCCTGGCCAATGGTCTGAGTTTCCTCGCGGTGATAGCCGGACTTCTTCTGATGAGACTTCCGCGCAAAGTTTCCAAACCGAAAAATGAGCATGTGCTTAAGGTCATGATGGAAGGCGTGAGGTATGTCTTTGGTTTTCGGCCGATAAGATACATGCTCATGCTTTTAAGCGTTATAAGCATGATGGGCATGTCATATATCGTACTTATGCCTGTATTCGCGAAGAATGTTCTTCACGGCGGGCCGGGAACGCTGGGATTCCTTATGGCCGCAGGCGGCATCGGCGCTCTCGTTGCCACGATATTTCTGGCCTCCCGCGAGAAAGTCATAAGGCTCGGCAGGATAATACCTGTATCGGCGATGATCTTCGCATCCGCGCTCGTCATATTCTCATTTACAAGGACGCTATGGCTTTCGATGTTTCTTTTAGCGGTATCAGGCTTCGGATTCATGGTCCACATGGCCGCTACCAACACGATCCTGCAGACGATAGTCGAGGATGACAAGCGCGGCAGGGCGATGAGCTTCTATGCCATGGCCTTCATGGGCGTCGCGCCGTTCGGAAGCCTCCTTGCAGGGGCGCTTGCCAATATGGTAGGCGTCACCAATGCCATCGTAATAGGAGGCATGGTCTGCATATTCGCTTCAATAGCGTTTGCGACAAAGTTGCCCATATTAAAGAAGCTTGTAGGGCCAATTTATGATAAAATAGCGTTGTCAAGTGAAGTGAATACCATACCATAGGAGGAATTACCATGGCCAAATCACTGAAAGGAACAAAGACAGAACAGAACCTGCTCAAATCATTCGCCGGAGAATCCCAGGCGAGGAACAGATACACCTACTTTGCCAGCGCGGCGAAGAAAGAGGGCTTCGAACAGATAGCGAATATCTTCACCGAGACCGCCGAGAACGAGAAGGAGCATGCAAAGGTATTCTTCAAGCATTTGGAAGGCGGCGATGTAGAGATAACCGCTATCTATCCCGCGGGAATTATAAAAGACACAAAATCAAATCTCGAAGAAGCGGCTGCCGGCGAGAATATGGAGTGGACGACGCTTTATTCCGACTTCGCGAAGACCGCCAAGGATGAAGGTTTTCCAGATGTCACGCGCTCATTCGAGCAGATCGCCAAGGTCGAGAAATTCCACGAGTCGAGATACAGGAAGCTCATAAATAATGTCGCCAACGGGGAAGTTTTCAAGAAGAAGGCTTCCGTCAAATGGCACTGCATAAACTGCGGCTATGTCGTCGAGAGTGCCGAAGCTCCGACCCAGTGCCCAGCATGCAAGCATCCGCAGGCGTATTATGAGGTCCTGGCAGAGAATTTTTAATGGCTTTCAGGCCTGAAGAACTGCTGTTCTTGCCAACGACAGACTGCAATCTGAATTGCCCTCACTGCACCCAGAAGAGGTCGAAACAAGTCCTTTCGAAGAGCCTTGCAGTAAAATTCCTCCGGGATTGCGCAAAGAATAATATAAAAAAGATAGGATTTACAGGCGGCGAGCCATTCCTTGTGCAGGATTTCATGCTTGCAGTAGTGCGGGAAGCCGTAAGAAATAACCTTTTCTTCG
Organism: Candidatus Omnitrophota bacterium; assembly: GCA_020057115.1. Lineage (GTDB taxonomy): Bacteria > Omnitrophota > Gorgyraeia > 2-01-FULL-45-10 > 2-01-FULL-45-10 > JAGVGJ01. The sequence goes on from JAGVGJ010000038.1 coordinate 12,172, forward strand.
ATCGCATCATGACAAATGGCTCATGGTTCCGCACGGACAGAGAGTTAAAAGTGGCTTTGTCGCGTCTCCGCGAGGCCGGCTATGACGGCTCTATATGCGTCAGTATCGACGCGTTCCACGCCCAGAACATCGAAAAGGTCGCAAATTTTATCAAAGAGGCTGTCGCGATATTTGGCAGGAAGGATATCGTCTCGATAGCTTATACAGGCGGCGCAGGGGAGAGCGCGACAAAAACCAAACTCAACTCTATCGCCGGCCTTCTGAATGGCCGCCTTATCGGTTTCGGCTCTGCGCATCCGCGCATCACATCAAAGGACGTCTTCATCAAGATCTCGCGCATAGAACTTTCGCCCGTAGGCAGGGCAGCCCGCCTGAAAGATCCATGGGACGGCAAGTGGTTCAAGGAAGACCGCTGCAAAGGACCCGGCAATGTCTTCCTCGTAATGCCGAACGGAGATGTCAAGCCATGCTGCGGCTATGCGAGCGACTTAAAAGAGCTCACAATAGGGAATATTGGCCGCGACAATGTCAAAAAACTCATCGCTAACGCAAAAAACAACAAGCTCGTCAATACGATCTTCACCTCAGGCTTAAGCTCTATTCGCAAATGCCTTGAATCCTCCGGCGCCGCATTCCCAGGCAAGACATCCAACCACTGTTATTTCTGTTATCACCTCTTAACGCAAGTCCCCGGCAGGCTCCTCAAAAAAGTTATTTGATCCCTTGACTCGCTCCTCAAAAGATGATATACTTTAGATAGTTGATATTTAAGATAAATAACTATCAAGGAGGTTAAACATGGCGCAGCTTAGTCTTTCCGAGTTCGGCGATAAAGTCGCAGAGATGATGCCTGTAATAACACGAGAATTCTTTAAACAGCAGACCGCGGAGTTCCTGAAGACCAAGATAACCATGCCGCAGTTCGTCGTACTCGAGATCTTAAGTCACCACGGCGAGTCCAAGATGACAGACCTCGCGAATCTGCTCGATGTCACCACTGCCGCTATGACAGGCATCATCGACAGGCTTGTCAGGGACGGCTATGCCGCAAGAGGCCATGATAAGGATGATAGAAGGATAGTAAGGGTAAGCCTTACCCGTAAAGGCGAAAAGATAGTCAAAGACATGGTTGACAACAGAAAGAAGCTCACCATAAAGCTTTTCGGCGCGATATCGCAGGAGGATCGCGAGCAGTACCTTAAGATATTGACCCGCGTGCGGGATCAATTAATGGCAGGCGCAGGAGAATCCAAGGAATAAGATGAAGAAGCTATCATTAGTAATCATATTAGTACTTACCTTAATGTGGCCTCAAGGTCTCTCGGCCGAGGTCAAGACTATGCGGACACCGCCGCCGATGTCGCTTTCAGATTGTTACGCCCTATCTCTTAAGCAATCCGAACTCATAGCCGTAGATTACCAAAGAATAGTCGAGACTGAAGGGCGTTTCCTCCAGGCGCTTGCCATAGTACTGCCGCATGCCTCATTTATATCTACGGATAGCCAGGAAGAGCCCCAGAAGGGCGGGGCCCCGGCATCAACATCAGGAGTGCTCACATCCTCGTCATTGAATCCGTCAAAAGATTCGGTAAGATATTTTCATGTCAGGCAGACGCTCTTCAATGGTTTTAAGGCCTTTGCCGCGATAAAAGGCTCTAAACTCGAAAAAGACCAGCGCATCAATGAAAGGATCAGGGCGGAGCAGCTCCTTCTTATAGACGTCGCCAACTCATTCTATCTTCTCGAAGAGAAGAGGGAGGATATCAAGGCGCTTACCGGCATTAAATATACCCTCGGTAGGCGCATAAAAGAGTTGAGAGACAGGGAGAATTTGGGAAGGTCAAGGCCGAGTGAGGTGGTCAATGCAAAGACCGGCCTTTATTCGGTCGAGGCCGAGCTTGAACTGGCAAGAAGCCAGGAGGTTGTTGCGAGACAGGTCCTTGAGTTTTTGACAGGCGTGCCTGTGGGTAGGCTCATCGATCCGCCGCTCGGCTCTCCGGAAAATATCAAACCCGAAAGTTACTATCTTGCTAAGTCGCTCACCAGGTCCGACGTGATCGCCGCGCAAAAAGACTGGGAAGTATACAATAAGAAACGCCAGATAATAGATTCAGACTTCCTGCCCGAGGTGACATTCGAAGGGAACTGGTATACGCAGCGCACGACAGTCTCGAAAGGCGTTGACTGGGATATCATGCTGAAGATAGATGTCCCGATATTCGAAGGCACGGATACCCTCGGCCGCTCAAAAGAGGCCCGCGCCCAGGCAAAGGCGAAAGAGCTCCTCTACCAGAGAGCGAAGCGCGCCGCGCCGCAGGATGTGCGCGACGCTTATGTAAAGCTCGACTCCGCTATCGCAGTGCGCAAGGCCCTCAGGAAAGCATATTCTACGGCCAAGCTGAACTACCATTTGCAGGAGAAGGATTATAACCTGAGCCTCGTATCGAACCTTGACGTCCTGGACGCCATAAAGACGCTCCACAACTCCGAGAGGGAATTCATCCACTCTCTGTATGAAGCCAAGCGGCTGTATTGGCAGCTTCAGGTGGCCTGCGGCGAGACATTACTGGAGAACATATATGAGTCTTTCTGACATATCCATTAAAAATCCGGTATTCGCGTGGATGCTCATGGCCGCGCTCATACTGTTCGGCTTCATAAGTTACGGCCGTCTCGGCGTCAGCCAATTGCCCGACGTAGACTTCCCGGTCGTATCCGTTAATCTCACCTGGGAGGGCGCCGCACCGGAGGTCATGGAGACCGACGTCGTAGATATAGTGGAAGATTCTATCATGTCGATCGAAGGCGTCCGCGACGTATCAAGCTCTATACGGCAAGGTTCCGCGAGCGTAGCGATAGAATTCGATCTCGATAAGGATATAGATGTCGCCATCCAGGACGTCCAGACAAAGATAGACCAGGCGCAGAGGCAGCTTCCGAACAACCTCGACCCGCCGATCGTCAACAAGGTAAACCCCGAAGACCATCCCATCATGTTTATCGCAGTCATGTCCGATACCCTGCCTTTAAGAGACATAATGAACTATGTCCAGGACCATCTTAAGGATCGTTTCACTTCCATAACAGGCGTCGGGGATATATTCCTCGGCGGATATGTGGACCGAAACCTCAGGATCTGGGTCGATGGCAAGAAACTCGACGCCCTTCAGCTTACGATAGATGATGTCATAAACGCCGTAGAGCAGGAACATGAAGAGGTGCCGGCCGGCCGCATCGAGACCCCTACTAAAGAGTTCAATATCAGGGTGATGGGCGAAGCGCCGAGCACGAAAGATTTTTCGAACCTCCTCATACCTAAGCGCGGCGGGCAGCCGATCTATAAACCCATATATATAAAGGATGTCGCTACCATAGAAGACGGCCTTGCCGATGTCCGCCGCCTATCCCGCGCAAATGGAAAGCCTTGCGTGGGGCTAGGCATCCGCAAGCAGCGCGGATCGAATGAGGTCGAGGTAGCCCATAAGGTTTTGAAGCGCCTTGAGGAGATAAAGAAGGACCTGCCCAAAGACATAGAAGTCATGGTCAGGTATAACAGGACTAAGTTCAGCGAGGATTCGGTCAATGAACTGATATTTACGCTCATCCTCTCCGCCCTGGTCACTTCGCTCGTCTGCTGGGTCTTCCTCGGATCATGGAGCGCGACGATGAATATACTCCTTGCGATACCTACGTCCGTGCTAGGCACCTTCATAGTAATATACTTTCTCGGTTTTACGCTCAATACATTCACGGTCCTGGGGCTTTCGCTTGCGATAGGCATAGTAGTCGACGATGCTATCATGGTCCTTGAGAATATCGTTCGATACCGCGAGGGCGGCGTAGAGCAGGTGGAGGCCGCGCGCCGCGGGGCAAGGCAGATAACATTCGCCGCCCTTGCCGCGACGATCGCTTTAATAGCCATATTCCTTCCGGTCGCGTTCATGATCGGCATCATAGGAAAGTTTTTCTTCCAATTCGGCGTCACGATATCCGTGGCAGTCGCGCTTTCGCTCCTTGAAGCATTGACGCTCGCGCCCATGAGGTGCTCGCAGTTCTTGAAGATAGGCGAGAGGGTCACGCCGTTCGGCAGAGGCATAGATCACGGCTTTAAGCGGCTTGCTGTTGTCTACCATGTCGCGCTTCAAAAAGCGCTCGAGCACAAGAAGCTGGTCATAATAGGCGCGACCGCATTCTTTATAGCATCCCTTCTTTTCGTCGGGATATTAAGAAAAGAGTTCGTGCCGCTGCAGGACCAGAGCATGTTCATGTGCCGGCTCCAGACGCCCGTAGGCTCGTCCCTCACCATGACCGACGAACGTTTTAAGACGTCTGAGGCGTTTATAATGTCCAGGCCAGAGGCTACCGGCTATTTTGCCGCCGTGGGCGGTTTCGGAGGGGGCGAGGTGAATCAGGGCGTCCTCTTCGTGACGTTTAAGGAGCCGAGGGACAGGCCCGTTGTCCCGCCCAACAGACGGGCGCTTTCCCAGAAACAGCTCATGCAGCTCTTTAGAACGGAAATGAACAAGATCCCGGATACAAAAGCCACTATACAGGACTTGTCTTTAGCCGGATTCTCCTCTCAGCGCGGATTCCCGATAGAGTTTTCCATAAGAGGACCCGATTGGCAGACGCTCGGCACTTATGCAGAAGAGATACAGGCGCGCATGACGAAATCAAACCTCATGATAGACGTCGATACAGACTTTAAAGAGAAGGTGCCGGAGATACGCGTAACGCCAAACCGTGACAAGGCCGACGAGCGCGGCGTGAACGTCAATGTCATAGGCTCCGCCGTAAATGCCTGCGTCGGAGGAGAGCGCATCGGTAAATACACAAAGGACGGCCGCCGCTATGATGTGCGTATCCGTCTCATCCCGTCGCAGAGGACCGAGATCGAAGATATCGAGAAGCTCTGGGTATGGAACAATAGGGGAGAGCTCGTTCAATTGAAGAATGTGGTAGATATAACAAAGACGCCCACGCCCATCACCATCACAAGAAAGAATAGGGAGAGGGCCATAACCATATTCGCCAACGTCGCTTCCGGTAAATCCCAGACAACGGCTTTAAAAGAGGTCGAGCGCATCACAAAGGAGGTCCTGCCTCCGAACTACCGCGCCGTATTCAGCGGGACTACCCAGACGTTCAAGGAATCTTTCTCAAGCCTCATATTCGCTTTCTGGCTGGGTATAATTGTCGCCTACATGGTCCTCGCGTCGCAGTTTAACAGCTACCTCCACCCGTTCACAGTGCTATTTGCGCTTCCTTTTAGCGTATCCGGCGCGCTCATCACGCTTTTCGTGGCGAACCAGTCGCTCAACATCTATAGTATCATAGGCATAATACTTCTCATGGGTATCGTTAAGAAGAATTCGATCCTTCTGGTAGATTTCACCAACCAGATGCGCGACCGCGACATGGACGTCAAGTCGGCTCTTCTTAAGGCCTGCCCCGTAAGGTTAAGGCCGATACTTATGACGTCTGTCGCAACGATCGCCGCGGCCATACCGCCGGCTCTCGCCATGGGCCCCGGCGCCGAAACGCGTATTCCGATGGCGCTTACCATAATAGGCGGCGTCATAGTCTCTACCATGCTCACGCTCTTCGTCGTTCCGTGCGTTTACAGCGTCTTCTCGAAGTTCGAGCACAAGAAGTACGGTATCAAGATGAATGAGCTTAAAGAGATGGACCTCCCGCCTGAAAAAGACCTGTAATTTTTGCAAACTCTCCAGTCATCAGGTATACTTAATATTCCACATTAGTGGCAATGTCGTGCATGAAGCGAATGATAAATAAAGGGAGGTGCGTCATGAAGGTGAAGTTATTAGTTGTGGCATTACTGGCAGTTGCATTAATGGTCGGTTTTGGCATCACCCAGGCCTTTGCGGATGGCTGTTGCATGGAAAAGAAAGGCGGGGACTTTAAGGATAAGGTCCACGATAAGGCCATGATCATGCTGTCTAAACAGGATGAACTCGGCCTTTCCGATGACCAGGTGAAGCAGATAAAAGACCTGAAACACAAAGTGATGAAAGATATGATCAGGAAAGATGCTGAGATCGATGTGCTCGCCATCGACATCAAGTCAGCGATGTGGGAAGACTCCATCGACACCGAAGCTGTCGATAAGCTCCTTGATGCGAAGTATGACCTGAAGAAGGCTGAGGCAAAAGCTATAGTAGCCGCTTTAGCGGATCTCCAGAACATCCTTACAAAAGAGCAGCAGGATAAGATGAAGGCCATCGTAAAGGAGTGCAAGAAGGCCATGATGGCCTGCCCGATGATGAAGGGCGGCTGCCCCATGATGAAAGGCATGAAGTCCGAAGGCGCAAAATCCGAAGGAATGAAGCCCATGCCCGAAATGAGCCACAAGAAGTAGCTCGCAATCTATCAAACCAAAAATAGGGACAGTCCCCTTCGGGGACAGTCCCTATTTTTGGTGCAATAACCGCGTGCCAGACCTGTCCCCTTTAGCTTGCGCCGAAATCCATTATAATTCCACTAAATCCCCCAAAGTGTTGTATAATGTATCTACCGACCATTACGGCACAACGAAAGGACTATTGTAATGTCTAAGAAAATACGTCTTATCAGGAAGCGCAGAGTCTGCAAGATCCGCGGTTGCGAGCAGATCCTCAGTATCTATAACCCGGAAGGCTACTGCCACGCCCACCAGCAGTTCGCCATGACGCAAAGTCTACCGCCTCAGCCGGTTTTGAAGCACTAGACATTTTCCCACAAGTAGTTATAATAGAAAAATAGGGACTGTCCCCGAAGGGGACTGTCCCTATTTTTCTATCTCCACCATGCAATAGGGGACAGATCTGAGCACGTATTTTTCATGCGCCAGACCTGTCCCCTAAACTATTTTAAAATTCTTTGCAACAATTTAGGTATTTTTAGCGTCTTATATAGTAGGGGGCAAAATGCCCTCCCCAGGTGAATATTTGTAAATACACTTGTATATACAGAAAGGATGTGGTATGATTAGTGAAACTTTATAAAGATAGGAGCCATCATGAAAAAGATTAAGCTGACAAAAGAAGAGCAGGCAATAGAAGATAGTCTTGAGGAGTTCGTTCCTGTAAGTGATAAGGAATATGAGGAGATAGCTCGTGCTATAGCTGCATATAGAAAGGATGCGGTCTTGAATATCCGCATCAATAAATACGACCTTACACACCTGAAGCAAAAAGCTCAAAAGTTAGGTATTAGATATCAGACATTCATCGCTGAGATCCTTCACAGGGTCGCCCAGGCATGATCCTGCACCCTTGCAAATCCCGCATCCTGTGCTATACTTATCCTCACAAGCAGCACAGTCCCGAGTTTGAAGGAATAAATCCCGGACGTTAAAAATCGGCGCAAGCCGGTCTCTATTAAACTCAAGAAACTTTGAGCGATGTAGGAAAGTAAAACCTTCGTTGGCCAGGGTATGGCCAGCGGAGGTTTTTTATTCACAAAACGTAGCAAAGAAAGGGGAGAGGGGAAGCATGGAAGGCGGAAGGCTGTTAAGGAATTCGCAGATCATTATTCTGGGCATTTGCATTGCGGTAGCAACGATAGTTTCAAGCGTCATATTATCGGGCGGTTTTTTAAAGGTAATGAAATTCACCAGGGAACAGATAAATGTGACAGGTTCGGCCACAAAAGAGATAAGGAGCGATTATATAGTTTGGATAGGATCGTTGTGCAACTTTAGCCAGCAGTGGACACAATAGGCTCTTTTTAGGTTTGTAGATTTGATATTGGTCTGGGTGGATAGTGGGTTATAATAAATAGCCTAC